>JBDHCV010000001.1:0-180311 GCA_039591855.1 Gemmatimonadota bacterium
GGTCAGGCCCAGGAGGGGCCAGGCCAAGCTCTTCCAGACCTGGTAGGGCATGCGGGCGCAGAGCACCATGGCCATGAGGCCCAGGGTGCCGCCGGTCGCCTGCCGGAGGACGAAATAGGTGTCCGGCAGACCGGCCCTCTGGGCCTGGAAGGCCGAGGCCGAATAGAGGGTCACCAGGCCGAACGAGAGGATCAGGAGGGTGAGGGCGGTCAGGGTCGGGATCTCCCATCCCCAGGCCAGCCCGGCCTCCGGGAACGGGGAGCGCCGGGGCTCGGCGAGCTCAAGGACCCGAGCCATCAGCCCCTCCCCTCGGCCAGGGCCCGGAAGCGCTCGCCCCGAGCGGCGTGAGAGGCACCTCGGTCTTCAGGTCCCGGGCGAAGCGGTCTCGGGCCGCGCCGTAGAGGACGGCGAGACGGACCCGTCCCTCCATCGCTCGAGCCAGGGGCTCCAGGTCCTCGCCCTTGTCCTTGCCGCCCAGGAGGACGACCACGTCTCGGTCCAGGCTGTGCAGCGCGCTGGCCGCGGCGGCTACGTTGGTCGCCTTCGAGTCGTTGATCCACAGAACCCCGTCCCGCTCCCCCACGGGCTCCATGCGGTGGGCGATGGAAGGCGCACTCCGCAGCCCCCGGCGGACGGGCTCCAGGCCCGCTCCGGCCAACTCCGCCGCTACGGCGGCGAAGAGGGCATTGGCGACGTTGTGCCGCCCCAGGAGCGGGACCTCGCTTCTGGGCAGCAGTGGCCCGTGCCCTCCGCCGAGGTCCTGCACCAGCTCGCCCTCGTCGGAGAGCCAGGCGCCCGGAACCCTGGCGCCTTCCAGGCTCACCCAGAACCGATCCCCCACCGCGTCTCCGGCCAATGCTGCGACCTCCGGCTGATCGCCGTTGAGCACCCACTTGGAGTCCTCGGTCGCGTTGCGGAAGAGATTGGCTTTGTCGGCGTAGTAGGCCTCGAGCCCCGGGTATCGATCCAGGTGGTCCGGAGCCAGGTTCGTGAGAATCCCGATGTCGGGACGGAACCGGCGGATGTCCGCCAGTTGGAAGGAGGAGACCTCCACCACCAACCAGTCCGGGGCGGGCTCGGCCGTTGCCAGCGTGGAAGCCGGCGGGCCCAGGCCACCGCCGATATTCCCTCCGAGACCCACCGTCATCCCCGCTGAGCGGAGCAGGTGGGCCGTGAGGACGGCGGTCGTGGTCTTCCCGTTCGTCCCGGTCACTGCGATCAGTGGACTGCGGAAGAACCGAAAGGCGAGTTCAGGCTCGGAGACCCAGCTTCGGCCGGCTCCTCGGAGCGCGCGGAGCACCGGAGCGTCCGGGGGGATTCCTGGACTGACCACGACGAGATCCGACGCCGCGATTCGCTCCAGGTCGTGCCCTCCCAGGTCGACCTGGGCTCCCAGGGCTCGGAGGTCGGCTGCACCAACTGCAGCTGGGGCTTCAGTACGCAGATCCGAGACATAGACTTGTCCTCCCTTGTTCAGGACCAGGTGCGCGGCGGCCTCGCCGCTCGCTCCCAGGCCCAGGATCGATACCCGCATTCCTTCCAGGTCCCTGACGGGGTCCCACCCTCCGGCCCCTTTGCTCTTCTCGCCTCGCATAGGTCCCGGTCACCGGATCTTCAGCGTGCTGAAGCCGATCATCGCGAACAGGACTCCGAGGATCCAAAAGCGGATGACCACCTTGCTCTCCGCCCATCCCAGCTTCTCGAAATGGTGGTGAACCGGGGCCATCCTGAAGATCCGCCGGCCCTGGCCGAACCGGCGGGCCGTGTACTTGAAGTAGCCGGTCTGCAGGATGACCGAGGCGGCTTCCATGACGAACACGCCACCGACGATCACCAGCAGGAATTCCGTCTTGAGCAGAATGGCCACGACACCCAGGGCGCCCCCGAGGGCGAGGGAGCCGGTGTCGCCCATGAACACCTCGGCCGGGTGGGCGTTGAACCAGAGGAAGCCGATGGCCGCCCCGGTGAGGGCCATGGTGAAGACAGCCAACTCCCCGCTACCCGGCAGATGGAAGAGCCCGAGGTACTGGGACCAGTCCACCCGGCCGATCAGGTAGGCGAAGACACCGAACGTGGCGATGGACAGGGCGCTCAGTCCCGAAGCCAGCCCGTCCAGTCCGTCGGTGAGGTTCACCGCGTTGCTCGTTCCCGACACCACCAGGGCCACGAAGGCCACGTAGGCCGGGGGCCAGAAGACCGCCGCCACGTCCGCGAAGAACGGAACCGAGGTCCATGTCGCCGGGAACGGGGAAATGGGCTTCAGGATCAGGAAGACCCCGAGGGCCACGCCGAAGGTGAGCTGGCCCACCATCTTGTAGCGCCCCACCAGCCCGTCCGTCCGCCCCTGGACCACCTTCAGGTAGTCGTCCAGGAAGCCCAGCGCTCCCATCCAGAGGAGGGAGAGGACCGCCAACACGGTGTACCAGTTGGTGAGGTCCGCCCAGAGAAGCGTGGAGAGGGTCGCCGCCATGACGATGAGAGCCCCTCCCATGGTCGGCGTTCCGGCTTTGCGGAGATGTGTTTCCGGCCCGACATCCCGCACCACCTGGCCCACGCGGAGCCGAGCGAGCCATCGGATCGTGCCGGGACCGAGCAGGAAGCTCAGCAGGAGCGCGGTCACAACCGCCCCCGCAGCCCGGAAGGTCAGGTAGCGGAAGAGGTTGAAGATGATGTGGACGTCGGAGAACTGGGGAAGGAAGTGAAAGAGCATCAGTTCCCTCCCCCGGTGACCGCCGGTGCTCCGAAAGCCTCTTCGAGAAGGGGGATCAGCCGCTCGAGCGCCACGCCCCGGGACCCCTTGAGCAGGAGGATCTCGTCTCCCCTGAGGTGGGGGCGGAGGTTCGCGAAGGCTTTCAGAGGATCCTCCTCCACCAGGAGTCGCCCCTCGGCCTCTTCCTCCAGCGCCGGGGCTACCCGGGCGAACACCCCGGTTGCCACGATCACGTCCAGGGGCCTGCGAAGGGCCTCCTGGAGCAGCTCCGCGTGGAGAGCGTCCTCCTGGTCCCCGAGTTCCAGCATGGATCCCAGGAACGCGATCCGTCGGTGCGGCGCCGGGAGTTCGGACAGGAGCTCCAGCCCGGCTCGCACGCTCTGGGGGTTGGCGTTGTAGCAGTCGGCCAGGACGACGAGCCGGCCGATCCTGCGAACCTCGCCCCTGAGGGACGGCGGTTCGACCGAGGCCATTCCCACGGCTGCGGCGGTGGAGGGCACGCCCAACTCCAGGGCCACGGCAGCCGCGAGCAGCGCGCTCTGTACCGCATGTCGACCGGGAACCGCCATCCGGATCCTGCTCGACTTCCAGGAGAAGGTGTACCGTCCGGCCTCGTCGCTCTGGGGCTCGAGGGGCCGGAGGTCGGGATCCGCCAGAGGGCTCCACCCCGCCACCCTCACCCGATCGGCCTTCGCCCGGGCCCGGACCGGCAGGGTCCTGGGGCGATCCCCCACCACGGCCAGGCCTTCGGAGGGAAGGGCCTCCAGGAGGGCCAGCTTCTCGGCGAAGACTCCCTCCAACGAGCCGAGACCCTCCAGGTGGGCCTGGCCCACCGTGGAGATCACACCCACGTCGGGCTCAGCGATGGCGGCGAGAGCGGCAATCTCTCCCGGCTCGCTGGTGCCCATCTCCAGAACCAGTGCCTCTACGTCCTGAGGAGCCCCCAGGATGGTCAGAGGGAGGCCGACCCGGTTGTTCAGGTTCCCCGTCGTGGCGTGGGTTCGGAGTGTGGACTCCAGGGCGGCGCGGATGAACTCCTTGGTGGTGGTCTTCCCCGAGGATCCCGTGACGCCTACCACCCGTGCCCCCAGGGTCCGGCGCCTGAAGCGGGCGAGGTCCCCCAGGGCCACCAGGGTGTCGCGTACCCGATAGACCGCCACGCCGTCAGGGACATCCACCGGCCCGGATACGACCAGGCCCGCGGCACCGGCGTCCACGGCGACGTCGACGAACTCGTGGGCGTCGAATCGGTCCCCGACCAGAGCCACGAACAGCGCCCCCGGCTGGAGCCCGCGGGTATCCGTCGAGATCTGGGAGAAGACGGGCCAATCCGTGTCCCCCGAGGGGCGTGGCAGGGACAGGGCGGCCCGAACCGCCGCATCGGTCCACTGGAAAGCGTGACTCATGCGGCCCCCCGCTCCCGAGCCCAGTCGGCGACGATGCTGCGCTCCTCGAAGGGCCGCTTCTCGGTTCCCACCACCTGATAGGTCTCGTGACCCTTCCCGGCCAGAAGAACCACGTCTCCGGTACCGGCCTCGTCCAGGGCGTACCGGATCGCCCGGCGGCGATCGGCGATGCGCGTCCACTTCACATCGCCGATGCCCGCGACCACATCGTCGAGGATCAGCTCCGGGTCCTCGGTCCGAGGGTTGTCGGAGGTCATGACCACCAGGTCGGCGTGGCGGGATGCGGCTGCGGCCATGCGCGGGCGCTTGGTCCGGTCCCGATCCCCGCCGGCCCCGAAGACCACGATGAGCCGACGGTGGGTGAGGGAGCGCACGGTGGCCAGGACCCGGTCCAGGGCGCCGGGGGTGTGGGCGAAATCGACGATGACGGTGAAGGGGTGTTCCATCACCCGCTCCAGCCTGCCCGGCACCTGGGCCACCTGTCCCAACGCCTCGGCGACCTCCTGGATGGACATCCCGGCCTCCAGCCCCACCGCCGCGGCTGCCACCGCGTTTTCCACGTTGAAGGCGCCCGGCAGGGGCAGGCGGACGGTGGCCGAGACGTGCTCCCAAGTCAGCGTGAAGCTGGAGCCCGACGCCTCGTGCCGCTCTTCGGTGATCCGCAGGTCGGCGCTCTGGGCCCGCCCGAAGGAGATGGTCCGGGGGGCGGTCCGCGTGAGGCCCTCCCACGCCGGGTCGTCCGAGTTCAGCACCAGGAGGCCCGAGGGCTTCAGGAGATCCACCAGGTGACCTTTGGCGGCCAGGTACGCCTGCAAGTCACCGTGGTAGTCCAGATGATCCTGGGTGAGGTTGGTGAACACGGCGACGTCGAAGCGAACGCCGTCGAGCCGCTTCTGCTCAAGAGCGTGAGACGAGGCTTCCATCACCACGTGAGTCACACCCTGATCCGCCAGCCCTCGCAACCAGCCGCTCACCTGCACCGGACCCGGGGTCGTCAGCGCCTCGGTCCCGGGCCGCACGGCACCGTCGGGTCCGATCAACCCGAGGGTGCCCACAGCCGCGCTGGAACCGATCCGCTGGAGCAGCTGACGAGCCACGAGAGCGGTGGTGGTTTTCCCGTTGGTCCCGGTGACGGCAGCCACGAACATCCCTCGCCACGGGGAGTCAGCCAGGAGATCGGCCACCACCGCCGCCGCCGCCCTTCCGTTCGAAACCACCAACTGTGGGATGGAGACGCCCTCCACCTCTCGCTCGACGACCGCCGCCACGGCGCCGGCCACCTCGGCCTGACCGAGGAACTGGTGCGCATCGACCTCGGTACCGCGCCACGCCAGGAAGAGGTCTCCTGGGGACACGGCCCGGGAATCCTGGCTGACACCGGAAACCAACGAAGTCGAGAAGTCCCCCGAGCGGGTCAGAAGGCCCGCGTCCCGGAGGACCTCGGCGACAACGGAGAGGGAGACCGACTCAGCCATCGTCTCCCCTTCGCACCAGCAAGTGGACCGTGTCGCCCGCCGCCACCGGTGTGCCCCATCGCGGGAGGCTGCTCTTTACGCGATCGCCGCCGTCCCAGGTTACACGAAGCCCTCTCGCGTGCAGCCGCCGCACCGCTTCCCGGAGGGAGAGTCCCGAGAGGTCGGCCAGGGGAAGCGCCTGGCTGGCCCGCACAGTCTCCATCGTGCGTGCGCTGCCCCCCTCCCGGGAGGGCGACGAGCTCGGCCCACCCAGGGAGAGGGTGGCGAAGCGCACCGGTGCGGGCCCGCCTGCACGGGGCGCATCGACGGGACGGAGGCTCCCAGACCGCTTGGGCGCCGTGGCCAGGTGGGCCAGAGCGTTCCGGTCCAGGGGAGGCCGCCGGGCAGCGAGGATGGCTTCCAGGGTCGCTCGAGTGACCGGCGCCGCGATGGCGCCTCCGTAGTATTCCTTCCCCTGGGGCTGTTCCAGGAGCACGAACACGACAAGCTGCGGGTCTTCGGCGGGGAAGAAGCCCACGAAAGACGAGAAGTAGGCCCCCTTCACGTACCTGCCGTCCGCCCCCGAAACCCGGGAGGTCCCGCTCTTTCCCGCGACGTCGAAGTTCGCCAGGCGAGCGGCCGTGCCGGTCCCGTCCTCGACCACGTCCACCAGGACGTTGTTGATGGTCCGGGTGAGCCAACCATCGAAGACCTTACGTACCGCCCGGGGCTCGAACCGCTCCACCACGCGTCCATTCCCGTCCCGGGTCTCCTTGATGATGCGGGGCTCCATCAAGTATCCGCCGTTCGCCAGGGCTCCATAGGCCATGGCCATCTGGAGCGGCGTGACGGAGACCTCGTATCCGATGGCCAGGGAGGCCGGAGACTGGCTGCTCCAGTCCTCCGGGTAGCGGAGCACCCCGGACGCCTCGCCCGGGAGCCTGAGTCCCGTGGCCATCCCGAAACCCAGATCCCGGAGGCTCTCGAACTGCTGGGCGGGGGTCAGCCCCTGCGCGATCTTCGCGATCCCCACGTTGGAGGACTCGCGGAGGGCGTCGGCCAGGGTGATCTTCCCCGAGGCGTGGACGTCACGGAGAGCCCTTCCCGCCACCTGCCAGTAGCCGTTCCCGGTGTCCACCGAGTCCGCCAGGGTGGCGATCTCATGTTCCAGGAGGGCCGCGACCGTGAAGGGCTTGAGTGTGGATCCCGGCTCATAGGGCGTGTTGATGGCGGCGAGGGACTTGGCCGACCCGTCCCGGACCGAGGCCATGGCCATGATCTCGCCGGTCCGCGGGTCCGTGACCAGGACCGTTCCCCCCCGGGCCTGCGTATCGTCGATGGCCTCCGCCAAGGCTTCCTCGGCGATCTCCTGCAGTTCCAGGTCGATGGTGAGGACGACCTGTCCCCCGGACTGGGGTTCCTCGACAATCCAGCTCTGGCCGGGAAGGCGGCGTCCGCGACTGTCCCGCGCGAGCACGGTGCGCCCGTCCACACCCTGCAGCATGGCGTCGAACTCCTGTTCCACGCCGCCGGCTCCCACCCCGTCCATCACCCGGCCCAGAACCCCTCTCGCCACCGCCTCGTGGGGGTAGAAACGGTCCAGCCCCCGAGTGACGTAGACGCCCTGGACTACCGAGAGAGCCTCCCGGACCTCTGCGCTGAAGCGACCCCGTACGGGCGCCCACCTCCGGGCGGGATCGGTGAGGCGACGGGCCTCCCGGGAGGTCAGGTCGAGGACATCCACGAGCGCGCGAACGGCCGCGTCCCGATCCAGGATCTCACGGGGCGCGACGCCCACCGTGAAGGTCTCGTGGCTCACCGCCAGCTGGACCCCATCTCGGTCCAGCACCGCGCCTCGCGGGGCCGGGACGGTCTCGGAGGACCGCTGCTGCCGGTCCGCCATGGAGCGCCACTTGTCCGCCTGGAAGATCTGGATCTGCCCGGCCCGGGCCAGGAGCACCACACCCGCGACGAGCCAGACACCGAGGAGGACCCGGCGACGGAGCGTGAGGTTCGGACCCCGGCTCGGACGCATGGTCATTGGAGCGACTCCGTGACGAGGAGGATGGTCCCGGGTGCGATCTCCATCCCCAAGCGGCTGCTCGCGGCCGGGACGACCCGACCCCGGCTCTCCAGGACCTGGATGCGCCGCCTCAACTCCTCGCTCTCAGCCCGGGCCAGGGATTGCTCACGCTGGAGCGCGTCGGTCTCCGCCAGGGTCTCCATGGCCCGGGCCTGCCTCCACATGACCAGACTCAGCGATCCCAGGAGGAGCGCCACGCCGAGCGTGACCACGGTGGAACCACCCGGGCGCCTCATGCGGCCTTCCTCCAGGCCCGCAAGAGGGCGCTGCGGGAACGAGGATTCGCCGCGACCTCTTCTTCGGAGGGGCGTATGGGCTTGCGGGTCAGAGCGCTGCCCAGGGCCTTCCCCCGGCAGCGACACACGGGCATCTGGGGCGGGCAGACGCAGTCCCTCGACCACTCCCGGAAGGCGGACTTCACCATACGGTCCTCCAGGGAGTGGTAGGCGATGACGGCGAACGTGCCTTGGGGAAGAAGGGCGTCGCGCAATCGGGGAAGTGCCTCCGCCAGTCCCTCCAGTTCTCCGTTGACCGCGATCCGCAGGGCCTGGAACACCCTCGCCTTTTCATGGCTCTTGGGAGAACGGTCCAGGGCCCGGGTGAGGGCGGCCACCAGATCGTCCGAGGTCTCGAGGGGCCGGCCGGCCTCTCGGGCCCTCACCACTGCTCCGGCCAGCCGACGCCACCTCGGCTCCTCCCCGTAGTCCCGGAAGATCCGACCCAACTCCTGCTCACTCTCACTAGCGAGGAAGTCGGCTGCCGATCGCTGGGAGGCGTCCGAGCCCGCCATGCGCATGTCGAGCGGTACGCCGGGGCGGAATGCGAAGCCTCGTCGATCCTCGTCCAACTGCCTGGAGCTGACGCCCAGATCGAGGAGGACCCCTCCGAGGGCGGGCGATGGAAGCCGGGCCGCCGCAACGGCGTCCTGGAACTCGGCCCGAACGAAGCGCACCCGGTGGGCGAAGGGAGCGAGAACCGCCGCCGCGGCCTCGAGCGCCTCGGGGTCCCGGTCCACCCCGATGAGTTCCACCGACGGGTCCGCCTCGAGGAGGGCCCGAGCGTGCCCGCCGCCTCCCACCGTTCCGTCAAGGACGGGGCCCGGGGCGGGCAGGAGGAAGCCGAGGACCTCCTCTACCATGACGGGAGCGTGGTAATCGGGCCGAGGGCCGGTCTCAGTCGCGGGCATGGCGCCGATCGATCCTCACAGGAAGAGCCTTTGTGAGATGTCGCCCAGGTCCGCGTCGTCCCCTTCGGTGGCGGCGGCGAAGCGGTCCGGGTTCCAGATCTCGACCTGGTTGAGCTGGCCGACCAGAAGGACGGCGCCCTCCAGTGCGGCTCCGGCCTGGAGCCAGGCCGGGATGAGAATCCTGCCCTGCTTGTCCGGCGTGACCTCGATGGCGTTGGAGAGGATCTTACGAACGAACTGCTGGCCCGCCCGGTCTCCGCGCCGGAAATCCACCAACCTCGCCTGCACCTCGTTCCACGTGGACTCCGGATAGAGCGAAAGGTGGGTGGGTTCCCACTGGAGCAGCACGAACCGGCCGTCTCCCGCCTCCCTCCGGAAGGGAGCCGGAAGGGCCACCCGGCCCTTTGCGTCCAGCTGGTATTCGAACCGCCCCAGGAATCCGCTCAACGTGGTCTTGGGTGGGGAAAAGTGGTGAATTGTGGTGAATCAAAGCCAAGATATGGAGCCTCTGGTTGGGCCGCAAGACTATTCTGAGCAAATATTCCGACGGTTCCAGCGTGGGGAGCAGCGGGTCCCGGAGCGTCCTAAATGCATGCGCGCCATGCATTAAGAGCAACCGCAGGAAGCCGGAATTCGGATCTTCGGGTTCTCTTCGGCAGCCCGATTTTTGCCAATTATTGGCATCCCCCACCGCTCCCCACTCCGTTCTCGGGCGGCCTGGGGGGGGTGCGGACGAACGGACGGACCCGGGCCGAGCGGTGTTTGCCGGCCCGGTCACACGGGGGTCCCCTGAGCAGGACTACTGGGGAGCGTAAAACGAAACAGGGCGCCGGAGACCGTGCTGGCCTCCGGCGCCCTGGGGGTTTGGGCAACCCTGGAACCCGAGGGACCTACCCTCGCTTGATGATCGCCTCCTGGATCTCGACGTACTGCGTCACCGCGTCCAGGAACTGCTGCAGGTTGATGGACGGCTGTGAGGCCGCATAGCTGCTTGCACCCTGGAAGAGGCGCCGAGCCTCCTGGAACATGGGCAGGGTGGCCCGGGCAGATTCCAGCGTCTGGGGCCGCTGCTCGGCCTCCCCCTTCTTGTAGAGGGCGTACCCGTTCCAGAAGTTGAGCTGCGACTGCATCTCCGGCGACACATCGAAGGTCTGGGCCTGGTTCAATCCCCGGATGGCGTAGTCGAACCGGTTCTGCTGGATCCCCTTCGAGTGGGCATCCCCCAGGACCAGGCGAGCCATGGCGTCTGCGGTCTGCTCTCCCCGCTCCACCGCCTCGTGAAGGACGGGAATGGCCTCGTCGACCCGCCCGGCGTCCATGAGCCACTTACCCTGACGGGCAGAAACGTTCGCCGCGTCCGGATCGTTCTCCTTCACCTTCTCGAGAGCGGCGATCGCCTCATCGAGATTCCCGGCCTGCTGCTGGGCGTTGGCGTAGGTGGACCAGAGAGAGGCCTCGTTGGGGTGCGCCACGAGGGCTTCCTCACCGAAGCGGATGGCCTCGTCCAGCTCACCGAGCTGCGCATACATGGCGACGATGTTCCGGAGCTGGGAGACTTCCATCTCCGAACCGGCCACCGCAAACACGCGCTGGTACGCGTCGATGGCCTTCCGGTAGTAATCCTCGACCTCGGGCGGCAACTCGGCGTCCTGGGCCTGACCGGAGGCCGCCATCAACTGGGTGCCGGCGGCGAAGGCGAAGTTCCCGTACTGCTCCCACAGGTCCACGTTATCCGGCTCCAGCTCGATGCCCTCGTCCAGGAGAACCAGGGCTCCGGACGGATCACCGGCCTTGGCCAGATCGTACGCGACCCGCATGCGGACCGCGGAGTTCAGCGGATCCAACTCGAGGTAGTCCGCGTAGTAGTCCCGCGCCTTGTCGTCCTGCCCCAACTGGGCCGCGACGTACCCGGCAGCCTGGAGGGCCGTCTCGTTCATGGGGTCGATCTTCAGGACTTCCTCATACTCCGCGAGGGACTCGTCCAGGCGATCGGTCTGCCGGAAGACCCCGGCCCTGACCATCCGGGCGCTGGTCGCCGCTGGGTTCAGGGCGATGGCCTCGTCACAGTTGGTGAGGGCGTTGTCCCACTGCTCGCTCTGGGCATAGTCCGCACAGAACTGCATGGCCCGGGTCTGCTGAGCGAGCCGCTCGAAGGCTCCGGCGATCTGACGGGCGGCCTCCTTCTCCTGCTTACGGACGCCGAGGAAGGTCGGGACCTCGAAGGTCTCGCCCGTCTCCACGGTCACGAAGGAGGTGGAAACACGGAACTGCTTGTCGCCGCCTTCCGGCGTGTAGGTGCCGCAGACCACGACCTTGACGTTGATGAGGTTCGCCAACTGGCGGGCCCGGATGCAATTCAGGTCGTCCTCTTTGATGTCGTACTTCTTGAGGGCGTCCTTCAGCTCATCCTCGTCGATGGGCCGATGGGTCGCCAGATCGTTGATCTGGTCCCGCAGCTCCTTCGCGATGTCCTTGCCGAAGTTCTTGTCCGCGTCATTCTGCCGCTCGAATCGGGGTACGAGAACCCGGAATCGCCCGGAAGTTTCCTGGCCGGCGGTGGCATGGTCGGTGGAAATGAGCGGTGCCGCAAGCAGCAGGCCTACGGCGAGCACAATCCCCGAGTTGATTCGTCCCAGCATTGGTGTCTGCTCCCTGGGTTGCCCTGATGAACTAACAGTCCGGCCCTCCGGACCTGTCTTCTCTATTCGAACGCACCATTCCCGGACTCGCCGGGAAGCATGGCCAAGAAAGAACCGCGAAACCTACTGGCGTCGTCTCGTACCGGTCAAGCACCCGATGAACGAGGTAGCAGCCTATCCGAACTGCATGTGGAAAGTACTAGGAATCGGGCGAGTGGTTCCCTCCCTCTAGCAATCATGTGACATACCGGGCACAAGACTCTCCGGTGCCCGATGAGAAGTACGCTGCGTTTTCCCAGCGCTTACCGGGCCGGGAGCACGTTGCTCCGGCGCCGCCACCGGGGTTTTACGAGCCCCGTACGAACGGACCGTCCCAGGCCTCGATCCGGGAACGGACCTCCTCGGGAACGGCCTTGGTTCGACCCGCCCCATAATCGTACATGACCTGGGTGGTGGTGGCGGTGACGAGAAGGTCCCCCTCTCCGCTTCGCACCTCGTAGTTCATCTCGAAGTGCTTCTTGCCCAGGACCGACACCCGGACCCCGACCCGAAGGCGGTCCGGGTAGAGGATCCTCTGCCGATATCGTAGGGAGGCCTCAGCCAGGATATAGTCCACCTCATCCAGTGACGACCTCCCCGCCACCGCTCTCCAGTAGGCGGCCCGGGCCTCTTCCACATATACCAAGGCGTGGGAGTGGTGGGCGTGCCCTCCCACATCGATGTCCTTGAAGCGGACCTCCACCTCGTGGGTGAATCGGAAGCTCTCGCCCTGGCTCTTCATCGCACGCTGTTCGCCCGAGGTCTGGTTCCGTCAGGGAGCCGCCCGAGCGGGTCCTCGACGGGGAACGTGGTGGGATCCTGAGGATACAAGCTGGTGGGTCGAGTGCAAGTTTTCTGGTGGTATTCCACCCGATGGTCACATATTTGAAATGGAAGGACACGCCGGCGAACGGAGATCGACCGATGCCTGACGGAGGACTCCACGTTCTCGTCGTGGAAGACAATGCAGGGGAACGCTGGCTGTTCTCGGAGATTCTCCGGACGCGCGGCCACGTGGTCACCGCTTGCGAGGACGCCGAGAGTGCCTGGGAGGAGTACCAGGCCCGGGACCCGGGCCTGGTGTTGCTCGACTGGGTGCTCCCCGGTGTGACCGGCCTCGAGCTGTGCCGCCGGATCCGGGCCGCCCCGCGAGGCGACCGCTGCGTGATCCTGATGATTACCGGCAAAGACCACCCCGACGCCCTTGCCGAGGTCCTCGAAGCGGGGGCGGACGACTACGTGACGAAGCCCGTGGACGTGGGTGTCCTCAATATCCGACTCGCCATGGCCGAGCGGTCTGTCGCAGATCGGGGCAAAGCGATCCAGGCCATCGATCAGGCGGACCTGGGGGCCGAGCACGTCCGGCTCCTCCTCGACAGGCTGAGCGAGGTCGTATTCTCTCTCGAACTCCCGGGACCGCGCCTCACCCGGGTTTCGGCGGCCGTGGAACCCGTCTTGGGGGTGACGCCGGACCGGCTCCTTACCGATGAGGCGAGTTGGCCTCCTCTGCTCATGCCGGAGGGCTGGGAGAGCATGTCCAGGGCGCTCGAGGCTGCGGGGCCGGGGGAGGTGTGCAGACTCAGCTACGCGGTGACCCGGACGGACGGCGAGGTCCGATGGGCAGAATCGCGCCTCGCGGCCGTGCGGAGTCCGGACGGGGCCCTCATCGGAGTGGATGGAGTTCTCTCCGACGTGAGCCGGGCCCTCGAATCCAGACGGCTGCTCGCGGAGCAGAAGGAGGAGTTGGAGACCCTCTACAGGGCCTCGGCAGCGCTCCTCGGGGCGCCGGACCCCAGATCCGCCGTTGCGGCCATCCTCCCTCAACTCTGCCAGGCCACGGGGATGCCCCTGGGCTATGCCGGACTGCTGGACGCTGCGGGCGACCACCTGCGAATGCTCTCCACGGTCGCGCCGGGGGCAGTCTCCCCGGTCCCCGAGAGCCTCCCCCTGGAGGGGACCGGCGCCGGCCTCGCGGTCGCCGCCAACCAGCTTGTCGCCGTGGATGTGGCGACCCCCTTGGACGGAGTCGATCCGGGCGTGTACGCCCGTCTAGGGATCGGAGCGGAGATCGTGGCTCCTCTGAGGGTGGACGGTCGGGTCGTGGGGGTGCTGGGGTTGGCGGGTCGGGAACCGGGGCGCCCGGAGGACCGGGCGATCCGCCTCAGTCGGGGGGTGGCCGCTCAGATCTCCGTCTTCCTGGCCCGAGCGGGGGCCCCAGACGGGAACGGAGCCTTGGACCGGAACGGAGCCTCGGTCGAGGCTGGAGGGGGCGATCCCCCCGTCGCCCCCAAGGCTTCCGAGCAGCCCCAACCCGCTCCAGTCGAGCCCGAGCAGACCGAATCGGCTGGGAAAGTACCCCCGTCCCTTCAGCCGGTGAACCTGAAGGATGTGGTCCAGCGGTCGCTAGATCGGCTGGCGGACCGGCTCACGGAGCGTAACGTCCGGGTCAGTGTCGAGCCGGGACTCCCTACCGTTCACGCCCACCCCAAGATCCTGGTGGACGTGTTCTCCATCCTCATTTCGGACGCGGTGAAGGGAGTCCCCGCCGACCGGCGTCCCGAGATCAAGATCCGCTGGGAGACGCCACCCGAGGCGGTGCGCATCATGGTCGAGGACAATGGCCGAAACGGAAGCGGCCACCCGGTGGAAGGATCCAGCGCGCCTGACCCGTCGAGCGGCGAGGCCGGTGCTGGCCGACGCATGGAACTGGTGCAGGCCGAAATGGAGAAGCTCTGGGGACGAGCCGGGCTGGAACCTTGCGCTGACGGCGGCAGCCGATCCTGGCTCGAATTCCCCGCGATCGGGGATTGAGCCCGGCCCCTACCGAGGACCGGCTGCCAGGGACCGCCGGGATCAGTTCCGAATCAGCCGGATCCCGCCCGAGCCGGTGTCGAGCTTGATGGTCCCCTGTCCGTCCCCGATCTGGCCGGTGGCGCGGTCCCGCCTTACGCGAGCGGACGAGAGATCGACACCCAGGTCGATGCCGCCCGAACCGGTGTCCAACTCGACCTCCGCACCGAGGGAATCCGGGATTCGGACGGTAACGCTGCCCGAGCCCGTATCGACCTCCAGCCGATCCACGTCCGTCATCAACTCCAAATCCACCGACCCCGACCCGGTGTCCAGGCTCAGGTCCCTGGCGCTCACCCGCTCCAGGCGGATCGACCCGGACCCGGTGTCCACCCCGACACGATCGAACACGAGTTCCTCACCCCGGACGGACCCCGATCCGGTATCCACCTCCAGAGCCGTCCCGCTGGCATTGTTCACCGTGACCCGGCCGGAGCCCGTGTCGACGCTCACGCTCCCTTCCACGCCGTCCACCTCGACGGCTCCAGAACCGGTGTCGATCATGAGGTCGCCCACGATATCCCGGGCGTCCACTCGACCGCTGTGGGTATCGAGGAGAAGGTCACCCCGGACCTCTGCGGCCTGGACGTGTCCCACGGCCACGTAGACGGCCAGGTCGGTGCCCTCGGGCACCTCGATGCGGAGGTCCGCCCAGGCTTCGAGCCCGTCCCCGGAACCGCGAATCCGGACCCGATCCCCTCCGTTACCGAATGTCCCGTCGTCCCTCACCCGCAATTCCGTGGAGGAGCCCCTGCCCATCTCACGGTAGACGATCTGGTCGTCGGGATAGACGACCCGCAGGGTCTCCCGGCCATCGATCCTCCCGGTTTCGACCGTCAGTCGCTCGGCGTCGTCCCCACCCCTGGAAACGGTCACGACCACATCCGACCCCCCCCCGCGCACGATCTCCACTTCACCGGCCAGGTTGTAGACCGCGACTCGGTCTCCTGAGATCCGAGTCGATTCCTGGCCCGAGAGCTCCGCAACCCCGGTGATCGAAACCACCGCCCCCAGGGCGAGGACGGAGTGTAGCACGCTACCGACGTTCATCTCACTGCCTCCAACAGAAGAAGTTCCAGGCGCCTGTCATCACCTGTGGGTAGGCCAGCCGGACCACACCGAGCCACGGAAGATCAGTTCCCTCGGCTCAGGCGGATGGTCCCGTTCACCGTCTCGATGGCCAGATCCGGTCCGCCGGCTCCCAGGGTGGCCGTCGCGCGACGAGCCCGGGGGCGGCCGAGGAGCTCCACCTGGAACTCCGAGTCGATCCCTCCGTTGAGCCAGCGGGCATCGATGTCCGCGTCGAACGCGGAGGGAAGCTCCAGGCTGATGTCGCCGTTCACGGTCGAGAGCTCGAGGTCGCCTTCCGGTGCGCTACCCATGGCGACGTCGATCCCACCGTTCACGGTCTGGGCTGCCACCCACCCCGCCGCGTGGACTCCGATGTTCCCGTTCACCGTCGTGACCCGAGCGTCCCCGGGGAGACCCTCACCCCGGACGCTCCCGTTCACGGTCTTCCCAATGAAGTCCATGGAGGCCGGGACCCGGATCACGAACTCCACACTCACGTCGCTGTCCTTTACGTTCATCTTCCCACCACCGGGGGCGCAGACGTTGCCTTCGCCCGGGTACACGGCGCACACGGTAACCCCGCCGGAGTGCTCGACCACGTCGATGCGAACCGTCTCCGGGGCCTGGCGGCGACCGGACTTGACCGCCTCGACCACGACCTCGGCACCGTCGTGACCTTCCGCGGTAATGGAGCCATTCACTCCCAGGACCTCTACCTGCCCGCCCTCAGCCACGGTTCCGCTCCATTGGAACCGCTCCTGGGGCCCGGCGGGCGCGTTCGAAGCCGCCTCCCGGAGGACGTGCCGGATCTCCCGCACCTTCTCCCGGCGAATCTCGATATCCATCCCCTCGAGCCCCCTGAGAGACTCCAGCCCCTCCAGAGCCTCGAGGGCTTCCAGGGATTCCAGTGCCTCCAGAGCTTCCAGAGACTGAAGGTCCACCAGGCCCTCCAACCCTTCGAGTTCGGCGAGAGCCTCCGACAGAGCCTCGGCGGCATCGCCGGACAGGCCATGGTTCAGATGGATGACGTGGCGAGGCTGGTGTCCGAACACCTTACCGAGCACATCCCCGTAGATCGCGGAACTCACCGCCACACTCGCCCCCAACAACACCGCAGCTCCGACCAATCTCCTCATGATCCCCTCGCTCCGTTCGGCTCACTGTCCGGAAAGTGGAGACGACGACTCGTCACGTCGTCCCGCCGCCCCCTACGAGATCCCCGGCCAGAAGTTTCCGGGAGCATTCCCTGGAGGCCCTCGAGAACTTGGACGCCCAGCGCCGGTGAGAAGTTTGCTTGCTCCTTGCAGTCCCCGGGGTCGGCGTTAAGGATGGAGGAGAATCGAATCTGGATTCCGCTTCTCGTCCCTTTCTTCCGGGCTGGTCACAATGCAAGTCGCACCCGTCAACCTGGTATCCCTCGTTTCGGCGATCATGGGGATCTCCATCGTTCTCATCCCCGTGATCGGACTCACCGCGCGCTTCGCGCTGAAGCCCACGGTTGAGGCCCTGGGTCGGTTCTTCGAGACCCGAGGATCCGAAGAGATCGTCAGCATTCTCGAGCGGCGCGTCGCCCTGCTGGAGCAACAGGTGGAGCACCTGGAAGGCAGCCAACGCCGTCTCGAAGAGGTGTCGGAGTTCGACCGGAGCCTCACGGCGGGTCGGGAGACCCCGGCCGACGAGCCCACCTCCTGATCCCCGTCGGGCGGCAACCGCGGATCATCGCCCACCGCGGCTTCTCGGATATCGCGCCGGAGAACACCCTGGCGTCCATCGGTGCCGCCATCCGGGCGGGAGCCGACGGAGTGGAGTTCGACCTGCAGCCCAGCGCGGACGGAGCTCCGGTCCTGTTCCACGACGACACTCTGGACCGAACCGCTGGCGTCGGAGGCGCGATCCGAGAAACCGCTCTGGCGGATCTCCAGGTCCTGGATGCCGGGCAGTGGTTTTCGGAGGCCCACGTCGGGGAGGGGATTCCCACCCTGGGCCAGGCCCTGGACCTCATCGTCGAAGCGACGGATTGGGAGGGCACGGTCTTTCCCGAGTTGAAGGGCCCAGTACCCCTACCCCTGGCTGAGAGGGTGGCTGAAGCTGTGCTGACTCGGGGTATGGCGGCTCGAACGGTCCTCATCTCCCTGGACTGGGAGCCCCTCGTGTGGATCCGATCGGCGTTCCCGGAGATCCGGGTGGGCTTCGTGGTCTCCCGATCCCAGGACGTACTCGAGGCCCTGGATCTCTGTGCAGCGAGAGAGGGGGACGTCCTGGACCCCGACCGGAGAATTCTACTGGAGCGACCCCAGGTGTCCGTGCGGGCTCATGAGGCCGGCATTCCCCTGGCGTGCTGGACGGTGGATGATCCGGCAGAGGCGACCCTGCTGGTCCGGATGGGGGTGTCGGACCTGACCACGAATCGAGTCAGCCTGCTCCTGGATTGGCGACGGGATCAAGAGGCATCGGGCCAAGGGGAAGGCTGACCACGAAGCGAGCGCCGCCGCCAGGGGTATCGGCCGCCCCCACGGAGCCCCCATGGGCAGCGACGATGCCACGGACGATGGCCAACCCCAGGCCCGCCCCCCTCGCGTCCCCGACTTCGCCCTGGCGGAAGGGCTCGAAGAGGGTGTCCCGAAGAGCCTCGGGCACCCCCGGTCCCTGGTCGTCCACGGTGACGCGAAGGCTTCGGTGGCCCTCTTCCGAGTCCACGGACGCGCACACCCGGACCCTGCTGCCCGGCGGCGAGAACTTGAAGGCGTTCCCCACCAGGTTGAGTAGCGCCTGGAGAAGGCGGTCGGCATCTCCCTGGAATGAGAGCGCCCTGGCCTCCACCGCCACCTCGATCTCGAGGGGCGCTCCTCGATCTCGGACCAACCCCTGACTCTCTCCGACCAGGTCGGAGAGGAGGCATTCCAGATCGACGGTCCCGCGACGCACCGAAAAACCACCGGATTCCATGACGGACACGTCGAGGAGGTCCCGGATCAGCCCCGCCATGCGCTCAGCACTTCGGTGGATGATCCGGAGCTGCTCCTCCACCTTGTGCGGGGGCAGATCCAGCTCTATGAGAAGTTCCGAGGCCGCCTGCACCGTCCCGAGGGGGTTGCGGAGGTCATGGGACACGACGGCCAGGACCCGCTCCCGGGCCGAGACCGCTCGGCGCAACTCGTCGGCCGCCCGTCGCTCCCGCGTCATATCGGCGATGGTGATGACGCGAGCGAGGGAGGACCCGCCGCCAGGTACCGCGTGTGAGGTGAGGCGGGCCGGGAAGGTCCCCCCGTTCCGATCCTGGACGACCACCTCATGGGGTCCTGCCGCCGGTTTTTCGGATCCGAGGACCGAGAGCACCACACCCACCCCCTCCCCCCGGATGAGGTCGCTCGCCTCTCGGCCCAGAGACCCCCGAGGGTCCACTCCCAGGAGCCCAGCGGCTGCCCGGTTGATGAATGTGCATCGACCACTCCGGTCCAAACCCAGCACGCCGTCCGCCGTGGCATCCAGAACCGCGGACGTCTCCGCCCGGGCCCGGGCGGCGTCCCGACGCCGACGGGCCATATCCCTGGCCAGCGACTGCAGGTGGAGGGCCACCGCGGCAAGTCCAAGGGCCGCCAGAAGAGCCAGCCCGGAGAGGACGAGGGTGGCGATCCGTTGCCGCCCCTGCTCCGCGGCGATCAGGTCCCGGACCGCGCTGGCCTGGTCGGCGATGGCCGCCTCCAAGCCGAGGGTCTCGTTCTGGAGGGCGGAGAAGAGACTACGTTGGTTTGCGAGGTCCGCGACGAACGCCTCACGGGACACCTCTTCGGCCAGCACCGGACGGGCCTGGCTGCGCCACCGGAAGGCGGCGTCGCCCATGAAGAAGAACGCCTCCTCCACCTGCGTTCCGAGGGACTCTGCGAGGGTCCCCATGGAATCCTCCGTCGCCTGCGACCGGGTCAGGGCCTCCCCATAACGGAGCCGATCACTGGGGCTTCCCGTGAGGAGAAACGTCTGCAAGGCAACCATCTCCCTGGCGTGGAGGGCGGCCAGGCGAGTCCCGATCTCGGAGGCCGGCTCGATGACGGTCTCGGCCCTCTGCTGGAGGCGGCCCACGGCCCTTCCGCCGGTGGCCCCGACCACCGCCGTGGCCCCCAGCACGGCCACGGCGATTAGCACCAGTGCGAGGGCGGCCCGTCCCGGACCCCTTCCAGGGGCGGGCGCGGGACCGGACTGGTCGGATTCCCTCGCTGATGCGTGGCTCAAGCCGCAGCCTCCGTGACTCGGGTCGCCGGCAACATACTCGGGGGCCGGGCCACCCCACCAGCAGCCCAACTGGAACCTGCCGCCCCGCCCTCCTAGACTTCGGAATCCCCGACCGAGCGGCGCTCGAAGCGATCCTATGGACACGATTCTCTTTACTGGCTTTCCCGGATTCCTGGGACGACGGGTCCTCCCCGAGGTGCTGCGACGACATCCCGGCACCCGAGCCGTCTGCCTGGTCCAGTCGCGCTACCTCCCCCAGGCGCGGGCCGCCGTGGCGGCGCTCTCTCGATCCGACCGCCACCTGGCTTCACGTATCGGACTGGCGGAAGGCGACATCACGGACCCGGGGTTGGGAATGGGCTTGGATGCTCCGTTGGTTCGGGACGTAAGCCTGATCTTCCACCTGGCCGCGGTCTACGACCTCGGGGTAGCGGCGTCCCTGGCGAGAGAGGTCAACGTGGCCGGGACCCGGAACGTCCTCGAGTTCGCCGAGCGCTGCCCCGCCCTTCGCAGATTCCACTTCGTGAGCACCTGCTACGTGAGCGGTCGGTATCCCGGCAAATTCCGGGAGGACCAGCTGGAGGAGGGCCAGGTGTTCAACAACGCCTACGAGGCCTCCAAGCACCAAGCGGAGGTGGAGGTTCGCCGGAGGGCGGAGGCCGGCCTTGGGGTCACCATCTACCGTCCGTCCGTCGTGGTCGGGGATTCCTGCGATGGCAGGACCGACAAGTTCGACGGCCCGTACTTCTTCATTCGCTGGGTTCTGAAGCAGGGGCCCCTCGCGGTGGTCCCGGTCGTGGGCGATCCGCGGAAGCACCACCTCAACGTGGTTCCCCGCGATTTCGTGGCCCGTGCCATCGCCCACCTCTCGGCCCGGACGGCCGAGGCCGAGCCAGGCGCCCCGGCGGCCCTCAGCTATCAACTGGCCGACCCGGGTCCACCGACCATCCAGCAAATCGTAGCGGCCATCGGGGCCGCCGCGGGCAAAGAGATCCTGCGGGTCCCCCTGCCCCGGACTCTCGCCTCGATGGCGCTGGCTCGGATCCCGGGACTGGCCCGCTGGACGGGCATACCGGCGGCCTCGGTGGACTACTTCGTCCACCCCACCGATTACGACACACGACGGGCCACCGCCCACCTGGCCGGCTCGGGGATCGAGCCCCCTCCCCTACTGGAGTATCTGGACGTGCTGGTGGACTTCGCCCGCCGTCATCCCGAGCTGGGCTCGTCTCCTATGACCTAGGAAGGGGATTCTTGGGCCTCGTCGGGGTCCTCCAGGTCCCCACGGGGCACCGGCCGGGGATCGGTCGAGGTCAGGGGAGCCCCGTGCCGGAAGACCCGTCCCATGATCCGCTCCGCGTGGGATGGGACCTCTCTGAACTGCACCGTCACCCCGGCCGCCTCCGCGTCTTCCACGATCTGCAGAAGGCCCAGGGCGCCGGAGAGGTCGATCCGGCCCAGACCCCGCAGGTGGAGCTGCACTGAATTCGGGCCGTCGCCCAGGGGAAGCAAGGCCAACAACTCCTCCTCGAGGGCCGCCGCGGAGCCGAACCAGAGTACCCCCTGAGGACGGATGTGGAGGACGTCGCCGTCCACCCACGACTCGCAGCGGGGGCTCATCTCCCGCCATGCGTGGATCCCGAGGGAGAGCAGGACGCCCACCAGGATCGCCTGATCCACGCGGGGGGCGAGCAGAAGCGTGAGCCCGAAGGTGGTCCACGCCGTGGCAGTCTGGGGCTTGGAAAGAGGCCAGAGCTCAACCATCGCCCGGAGGCGGACCAACCTGAAGACCGCCGCGACGATGATGGCGGATAGGACCGCACGCGGCAGGGGCGCCAGTACCGAGGCGAAAGGGAGGAAGGCCACGACCATGAGCCCCGTCACCGCTCCGCTCCACCGGGTCCGGGCTCCGGCGATCCGGTTGATACTGCTCCGGGAGAACGACCCGCCCACGGGGAATCCGCCGGAGAGCCCACTGGCCAGGTTCGCGATTCCCTGGCTGACGAACTCGCGATGCGGGTCCCAGCGGAAGCGGTCCTGGGCGGCGAACGTCCGGGAGATGGAAGCCGCCTCGGCGAACCCCACCAGGGCGATGACCACACCCGGCACGACCAGTACCGGGAGCGCTCTCCAGGGCTGGCCCACCCTGAGAGACGGCAGCCCCGCCGGAACCTCGCCCACCACCGCGCCTCCGTACCCCGCCAAAGTGGAATAGAGCAGAGCGGCTACCGTGGCGATCAGCACCCCCGGCACCAGCGGGTGGATCCGGCGGCCCAGGGAGATGATCCCCAGTGTCCCCACCGTCAACACGACGGCGGCCAGCTCCCAGTCCCCCACGTGGGCCAGGGACCAGCCGGCCCGCTGCAAGACGCCGCCGGGCGGGGCCATGGCCGACAGGCCCACGGCTGCAGGCACCTGGGAGGACAGAATCAAGATCGCCGCCCCTGCCGTGAACCCCATGAGCACGGGCTGGGACATCATGTAGGCCACGCCGCCTGCCTTCAGGACACCCACCAGGACCCGTGCGAGCCCCACCACCAGAGCGAGCAGCGCGGCCAGGCCGATGTACTCCGGAGATCCCACCGCCGCCAACGGCGTCAGGGCCCCCAGGGTGAGCAGCGCCGTAAGCGCCACAGGACCGGTCTGGAGGTAGGGCGAGGAGGCGAAGAAGGCCGCCGCGAGGGGTGGGAGCGCGGACGCGTACAACCCGTAATGAGCCGGCAACCCGGCCAGGTCCGCGTACGCCATGGATTGTGGGATCAGGACCAGGCCGACACTGGCGCCAGCGACTACGTCTCGGATGGAGAACCGCTGGGCGCGGGGGCCGGCCCGGCCCGGATTCGTGGACGGGGACAAGGCTCAGCCCATCCCCTTCTCCAGGGGATACTCGCGGTCCAGCCAGTCCACCATCCCACCCGTGACCAGGGCGGGCCGATGACCGAGGCGGGCGAGGATGGACGCGACCAGGGAGCTGCGCACCTCGTCTCCGCAGATTACTGCGACAGGCTTCCCGGGATCCTGGAAACCCGACGCCTTCTCCCAGGCTTCCGTCCAGGAGAGGATGGACGAGCCGGGCACGTGGCCGTACTTGAACTCGAATCCGTCCCTGGAATCCACGACGTGGTATTCGGACAACCGCTCGTGGAGCGTGTCCACGTCCAGCGTGTCCAACTGGACCACTGGGAGACCGGCTTCCTTCCAGGCCTTGAGACCGCCCGCCAGGACCCCGAGTACGGTGAAGCCCCCGTCCTCGAGGAGCTTGCCCGCGACCCGGCCGATGGCCTCGGGCTCGCCATGGATGATCAAGGGGAGGTCCTCCGGGAGGACCAACTCGGCCCGATCCACCAGGTCGGCCCGGTTGAACTGGAGGTTGATGGCCCCCTCCAGGTGCTCCGGAGCGAACCGCCCCGGAGTCCTGAGGTCGATGACCGCCGCTCCGGCCTCCTGGGCCTCCCTCACTTCCTGGGGGGTCATACGGCGGCCTCTTTGATCTCGTCCTTCTCGATCAGGCCCAGGTTGTAGGACTTGATGCGACCGTAGTTGTCAGGGAGCGGCTTGGCGGTCTCCTTGACGAAATCGGCGAAGTGGGCCGCATCGGGCTGGGCCATGGCAAGGTTGAACTTCTTTTCGAAGTAAATCGTCGAACTCGCTTTGCCACTCATGTTTACGCCGCCACAGGCCGAACCTCCATAATGGTTCGGAAACACCTCCACATGGTCGGGGAGCGTGAAGAGCCGGTCCCGAATGGACTTGAACTGGGTCTCCGCTCGCTCCCCTTCGTCCATGACGTCCAGGGCCTGGTCGCCGACCAGCAGATCGGGACGTCCCACGTCTCCGACGAACAGCGAGTCCCCGGTCAAGACCGCCCACGGTTCGTCGGTCCGGGCACCATCGGTGACCAGGTAGCACGTGTGCTCAGGGGTGTGCCCCGGGGTGAACAGGGCCGTCACTTTCACCTCGCCCACCTGGATGACCTGATTGTCCTCGATGGGGGTGAACTCGTAATTGGCCGGTGCCGTCTTGTAGACGTAGTGGGGACATCCGTTGGCCTCGGCCAGGTCACGAGCGCAAGAGACGTAGTCCGCATGGAGATGCGTCTCGAGCACCCCGACGATGGTCTGGTTCAGGTCTGCAGCCTCCAGGATGTAGAAATCCACCCCCAGGTCGTCGATGGGATCGACGATGAGGCACTCCTTGGCCCGGGCACACCCGATGAGGTACGAGGCCTGGTTGAGCGGCTCGTAACGGAATTGCTTGAAGATCATGGGTCAGTCCTCCCCTTTCCTGATGTAGAAGACGAGACTCCCGTCTGCGTCCTCGCTCCATTCCAGAAGCTCGTTCTCGGTGTCCTCCGCCCATGCCGGGAAGTCGGCGATGGCGCCCCTGTCGGTGGCGATGATCTTGAGGATCTCTCCCTCGGCCATGCCCCGCATCTCCTTGCCTGCCTTCACCACCGGCATGGGACACAGCAGCCCCCGGGCGTCCAGGACCTTGTCTTCGGTGTAATTCGCCATCTTCACTCCCCTTCGGTTCCTACGCCGTCAGATGAACAGCGTGATGTGAGACTTGCGGGCGCTCGAGAGGGCAGCGGCAGCCCCGCCGAACTCCACGCCGTCGATAAACTCGTCCTGGGTGTATCCGAACACGTCCATGGTCATCTGGCAGGCGATGAGTTTGACCTCGGATTCGATGGCCACGTCGAGGAGTTCGCCGATGGAGGCCACACCCTTCTTGCTGAACATCCCCTTCATCATCCCCGTGGCGAACGACGTCATGCCCGGAAGCGCGGTGACGATGTCCGGCATGGGCATGGGCATGGGCATTCCTGGGTTCGCCACGGGTGACACCTTCAGCTTCTTCTGGAAGTCCTTGTGGATGATGTTCAGCCCGTAGAAGGTGAAGAAGATGGAGGTTTCCACCCCGGCCGCCGCTGCTGCCGTCGCGAGGATCAAGGGCGGATAGGCCCAATCCAGCGTCCCCTTGGACGCGATGAGCATGGCCTTCTTCTTGGCTGGATCCTTCTTGAAGGCGCGCTCGATCTCCTCGCGGATGATCTCCCTGATGCGGTCCTCGGTCATCTTCTCTGTGTCAAGCATCCCTACCCTCTCCTTTCGTCGCGGAAGCCGTCGATGGCTCCGCCCATTCGCTCGCCGCTTCCGACGACGCTAACTCACTCAGAAGCGCAGCCGTCTGCTGCGCCCTATCCCGCCAGTAGCGGGCGATCGGCCCGAACGCCGCCTCTTGGTTTCCGTGCCGGCGGGCCCACGCCTCGGCCTCCTCCGATAGCCAGCCCAGGGTGGCTTGGGGGTCCTGTCCAAACAAGGCCCGCAACGTGTACTTGCGCTCCCCGACCCGGACCCCGAGGCCCAACTGCCTTCCCGCTCGAAGCAGATCGAGTCGGGTCAGGATCATCCCACTGCGAACCGGAGCAAGGAGCGCGTCCATGAACCGCTCGCCCGCCCCCCGGACGGGGGTCCTGGGATCGGGCAGTCCCGGCGCGGCGCGGAGGTGGAGCGGGAGGGAAGCCGATTTCGCCTCTCCCGACGCCATCCTTTCGGTCACGGGCCCGGCCCTCTCCTCCAGGAGTTCCAGCAGGATGCCGGCCCATCCAGCATAATAGGGATCGCCGAGTTCCCGGGCCCGGGCCAGGTAGGCCGGCGCCCAGGGGAGTAGGTGCTCCCAGAGCAGGGCGTCCACGGCCTGTCTCTGCATGACTCGCTCGGCCTCGTTCCCGCTGCCGGCCCCCTCCTCGAGGGCCGCCCACAGCCCCAGGAGCGCCCCCAGGTGGTCGGGCTCGGGCGGGGGGGTGAGACCCACGGCCCGCCAGAAGCCTGCGACCCGATCCCGGGCCTCTCCCCCCATCATACCCTCGTCGCCCACCTGCACCGACGCGTAGGGATAGAGGTTCAGCACGAACAGCCGAGCGAACGCCCCGGACTCCGGAGCGGCGGGGAGACCCACGGCCCGGGCCACCGCCCCGTGTTCCCCGGCGGGTTCGTCCAGCAGGACGCCCAGCGCTCGGATGAGTTCCGCGTGGTCGACGAGGGTGCCGGGCATGGTCAATCCCCAGCTCCCGCGGGTTCCGGAGCAGGCTCGGGCCGTGCCTTCGGCTCCTTCTGCTCCGGTAGGCGATAGGCCTCCCGCTCGGGCCGCACCGGCCGGAGGAGCCAGTAGGGCCTCCGGGTTCCGTCCGGAGACACCTGATCCGCCGAGCGGGTCCGGGCCATCCACTCCCTGTAGACCTGGTGCGCCTTGTCGGTATCCACGGAGATGTCCCCGTAGCGGTCGCCCGGCTCGGCCCGCCGCACCCGGACCGCCTGGTGCCAGCAGTGCATCCCGGAGATCGGATCGGGATGCACCTCGTGGGTCAGGTTCTGATGTACGCCCACGTCCGACCACCAGACCCGGGAGGTGTCCGGATCCGAAGATCGAAAGGCCCCGCCCCCCTTCAGTTGCTTCAAAGACCATGTGGGGCCGTCCCGGTCCAGGGACGCCGTGGCCATCCCGATTCGCTGACCCTCCTCGTGGAGCTTCCAGCGCCCCATGTGGTGGGAGCACGCCACCACCCCCGGCCGGATCCCCTCGGTGACCCACGCCTTCAGAACGAAGTACCCGATCCCCGTCTCCACCCGCATCAGGTCACCGGTCCTGACTCCGCCCATCTTCGCGGCATCGTCGGGGTGGACCCAAAGGGGATTGGTATGGGCGATCTCGTCCAGCCACTTGGCGTTCGCGGAGCGGGTATGGATCTGGACGGGCAGCCGGAAGGTGGACAGGAGAACCATCTGGTCCCGGTCCATGTTCTGCGGATGCACGTGGCTCTTCACGTAGGTGGGCAGCGCCAACTCGGGCCACCCCCATTCCGCCAACGTGCTGGACCAGAACTCCAGGCGCCCCGAGGGCGTGGGAAATCCCCGCAGAAGCTCTCCGTCCACTTCGATCCCGGCCCTGCGCCGGCCCTCGGCATCTCCCTCCACCGGGGGGAACGGAACGACATTGGGATTCGCCGGCTTGGGAGCCCGGGTGAAGGCCCGCCCCAGTCGATCCACCCGGACGTCGTCCATCTCGTCCTGGGGCACCGGCTGGGCGAAGACCTGGCCCACCTTCTTCCGCACCTCGAAAGCCCCGTACCGCCGCATGTACTCCAGAGGCGTCAGTCCTTCCGCCGCAGCCGTTTCGGGGAGCCCCGGGAGGGAGTTCTCGAACATCCAGCCGTAGTACTCGTCCACTGTGATCTTCTCGCCCGGATCCTTCCTGGACTCGAAGAAGGACCGTATCCCCATGGACCCATCGGGATCGATGCGCCAGGTCAGGTCGATCCAGAACTCGTTCTCTTCCCAGACCTCCCCGGGGTTCACGTCCCGGGTATCGGTCACCTCTTCGCCCAGGCGTTCCCGGGCCGCCCGGAGCACCGGCTGCCGGAACGACACGTACTGTCCGTCGTACTGCTCGTAGGAGTTGGTGTCGTGGCGCTCCGAGGAGTGCCCCATGGGCAGGATGTAGTCGGCGAAGTAGGCCGACTCGTTCCAGGTCGGAGTCAGGGCCACGTGGAGTCCAACCTTCTCGGGATCGGAGAGCATCTCCAACCATGAGAACCCGTCGGGGTTGGTCCAGACCGGGTTGTACACCCGTGTGATGTAGGTGTCCAGACGCCCCCTGCCCTCCTTGATGAGGTGGGGAAGGAGGAAGGACATCTCCATCATCGACAGAGGGAATTCCCGGGGCCAATTCAACTCGTTCCACACCTTCGGATGCTTGGGAAGGTGGATGGGCCGGGGAACGAACTTGTTCCAGGCGTTCGGGAACATGCCGCCGGGTGTCGCGATAGACCCGGTGAGGGCATTCAGGAGAAGGAGGGTCCTTGGTACCTGCCATCCCCCCAGGTTCCCCGCCGCGGCGCTCCGCCAGTTGTGGGTGGCCAGACGGGTTCCCGCCCCGGCCACCAGTTCGGCCACCTGGAGCAGGGTGCCGGCGTCCACGCCGGACTCGGCTTCGGCGAACTCGAAGGTGTAGGACGCATAGATACCCTTCAACTCCCGCTCAAAGACCTCGAAGGTCGCGGGTTCGTCGGGGTGCTGGGCCTCCAGGTATTCCTGCCAGTTCCACCATTTCCTCACGAACTCCCGGTCATACAGTCCGTTCTGGATCAGGTGGTTGGCCACGGCCAGTAGGATGGCCGCTTCGGACCCGGGACGGGGGGACAGCCAGTGATCGGCGTGGGTCGCGGTGTTGGAGAGGCGGGTATCCAGAACGACGAGTTTCGCGCCGTTCTGCTTGCCTTCGATGATCCGCTGGGCGTGGGGGTTGAAGTAGTGCCCCGACTCCAGGTGGCTGCTGACCAGCAGGATGAGACGGGCGTTCTCGTGGTCCGGGCTGGGGCGGTCCATACCCATCCAGAAATGGTATCCGGTTCTGGCCCCCGACGAGCAGATGTTGGTATGGGAGTTGTGCCCGTCCACCCCCCAGTGGGCGATCATCCGCTCGGTGAAGCCGTCTTCGCCGTGGCGGCCCACGTGGAAGAAGAACTCGTCGTGACGGCCTTCCCGGATCAGGGCCCGGATCCGATCGGCCAGGAGATCCAGGGGTTCCTCCCAGGAGCACCGCTCCCACTTCCCCTCACCCCGCTCCCCCACCCGCTTCAGGGGATACAAGATCCGATCTGGGTCGGTGATCTGGTTGATGGTGGCCGGGCCCTTCCCACAGTTCCTGCCCCGGGAGCCGGGGTGCTCAGGATTCCCCTCGAACTTGCTGACCTGAAGGGAGTCCCTGTCTACGTAGGCCAGTAGGCCGCATGCCGACTCACAGTTGAAGCAGGTCGTGGGGACCAGCATGTAGCGCTTCTCCACCCGCTCCGGCCATGCTTTCGAGTCCAGCTCGACCCAGTCGTTCCAGCGCTCTTTCGGTGGGAAGGCGGCCAGGTGGATCCGGCTCGGGCCCGGGTAGAAGGTCTCGCCCCGGGACTCTATCGCTTCACGGGCGGCGGAAACGCGCTTGTTGAGTTCGTTGGAGTTCATTGGAGTCTCCTTACGCCAGGGGCACGGACTGGCCCGCCTGGACGTAGGCGTGCTCGAACGCGAGTAGACCGACGAGGCCCACCAGGGCCCCTCCGATCGGCGACCATGGTGCGACCAGCCCCACCGCTCCCATCACCATGCTGGCCCAGAAGAAGAGGGCATAACGACCCCGGGTCATCTCCCGCAGGGCGAGATGGGCATGTGCGGTCCCGTGGGTCATGGTGGCCTCCCCAAGGACCATGAGGAGGTGCACAAGGCTCGCACCCGCGAACAGCCAGGCCAGGAGGGTCACCGTCCCGGGCTCCTGCACCGCCGCCACTGGGATCATCGCTCCCGCGCCGGCCATCACCGTCTGGACGAACAGGTGGGGCGGCAGCAGCGGGCTCTGCCAGAGGTCCCGGGCCTTGGCCTGAGCGAACAGGAAGGCGGTGTAGATGCTGGTCATGACGGCCAACGGGACGCCAGCGTAGACGAGGATCCGTTGCACCGGTCCGAGGTCCACGAAATTGGCCACGAAGTGGACGAACAGCAGCGCCCCATAGCCCCCGATGATCATCCCGCCGCGAACCAGCCAACTCCTGAACTGAGGCTTGATCAGCAGGTAGTAGAACCGCGTTGGGTGCTCCAGATCCCAGATGAGCAGGGCCCCGGTCAGCCCGAGGAACGCGCCGGCCATCACGGGAGCGGAAAAGCGCCACAGCGGGCTGTCCCACCCAAGGGCCCCGGCAAGGAGCAGGAAGACAGGAATGAGGTAGGCGCCTGCGGCGATGGACTTCGTCCACGTGTAGAGGCTGACCCTGAAGTCCCAGGGCGCCCGATGCGGGACGTCGTACGCCACCACCGCAGCCGCAGAGGAGTTTGCGTGCTCGGGATGTCCCGCGGTGACGCCGTGTGAAACCCGGGGCTGTTCGCTCCACATGAAGAGCCCGCCATCGGGTCGGTCGGCGGCCAGGGGATCCAGTGTGGCCTGGTGAGCCCCCTTATAGAAGAGCTTGGGTCGGGTCTCCTTCTCCGGCTTCCGAACCGAGACCGCGTCCCTGTCGATGTAGCCGGAGAGCCTGGAGAGGGGGTCGTTCATGTCCCCCACCAGGAGGGCTTCGGTGGGGCAGACCACCACGCACGCCGGCTCCAGTCCCACATCCAGTCGGTGCGCGCAGAAATTGCATTTCTCCGCCGAGTGGTCGTCGGGGTTGATGAAGATGGCGTCGTAGGGGCACGCCGCGATGCACGCCTTGCACCCAATGCAGATCGACTTGTCGAAATCCACGATGCCGTCGGGTCGCTTGTGCATCGCCGCGGTCGGACAAGCGGTCACGCACGGCGCGTCTTCGCACTGGTTGCATCGCGTCACCTGGAAGGCCCGCCGGGCCGAGGGGAATCGGCCCACGTCCACGTACTTCACGTAGGTCCGGGTCACTCCCAGGGGTACGCTGTTCTCGGACTTGCAGGCCGTCGTGCAGGCGTGGCACCCGATGCACCGGGTGTGGTCGATCACCTTGGCCCACTTCGGGGTGGCGGATTCCCCCCTCGTGGGCAGGGTCGCAGTGGACATGGAACTCCTGCCGGTTGAGGGCCGGCGGCTCGGTCCGGGCGTGGGGGAAACGCGCCTCGAGCTCGTAACCTCGGCCCCGGATCCCTAGGCTGTCATTCGTTCTGGAAGCGGACGGTTCGTCAGCGTGAGCACGGCCCGGGAACCGGTCTCGGCACACACCCTCCATTTCCTTAGTGGCAAAGTGCGATGCGGAGGTTCCCGCGGCTAGATGTGGCGTCCTTAAACCTGATCCGAGGGGGACGATCAGGAGGCCCCGAGTCGCTCCATGAGGCCGGAGCGGAACGACTCGGGAAGGGCGCCCTGGCGAAGCGACGCACAGACCTCCGAGTTCAAATCGAGGTCGCGGAAAAGGGAAGCGCACCGGTCACAGACCTCCCCGTGGGGAAGCGGGAACGGCACCCCCCGGTCCATGGCCTCCAGCTTGGCCGTCAAGAGATCCAAACAGACCTGGCGGGGGGCCGTGCCGGGGGGGAGAGGCGGGTAGACTCCGTCGACTTCAAGGGCGTCCCTCAAGCGCACTCGGCCCCGGTGTACTCGTGTCTTCGCCGTCGCCGTGGGAATGTCGAGAATCGCCGCCACCTCCTCCAGGGAAAAGTCGGCGATGTCCTTGAGAACGACGGCCATACGGAAATCGTCGGGGATTCGGGCCAGCGCGGCGTCCAACCCCCTGGCCAGTTCCCGCCGATCCAAGGCCGCCTCGGGCATGACATGGGCGAGGTCGGTGGGTGCTACCCCCGCCTGTACGGGGCGGGCGGAAAGATGGTCCAGTGATTCGAACCGCTCCGGCTCCCCCGACCGGCGCCGATGCATGCGCCGGCAGGTGCGGAGGGCGATGCGAAACAGCCACGTGGATGGGCGGGACCGTCCCTCGAAGGACTCCCAGCTCCCGAGGGCCTGGATCATGGTCTCCTGAACCAGGTCCTGGGCCTCGGCCCGGGTCCCACAGTTCTGAAGGCCCAACTGGTAGAGCCGATCGCCATATGCCTCGAAAAGCCGGGGAATCGCATGGCCGGCAGGTGTGCCCGGGTCGGGGGGCGACGGCCTCCCGGACCGGGTCGAGGTCTCGGGCGGACTCACTCGACCTCCTCCCGTCCGTGGGGTCGGCCGACGGGATCGGCTCCGGCGGGTCTGAGCATCAGCTCCTGTTCCACCAGGTCGGCGAGACGCGGAACCACCTCGGCGTCGTCCATGCTGAAGACCGGACAGGGAGCGTTGCCGACCGGCCCGCTGGCCACCACCCCGATCCACCGGCCGGCTCCCGGGGACGGGTCCTCGAACAGCGGGGTGTCATGGAGATCGGTCCGAAAGACCTCGATGCGGGGAAACGGCGCCGTCTTGAACCCCTCGGCGACCACGACTTCGGCATCGGAAAGGAACCGTTCCACGACCTCGTCGAGGGGAGGCTCCCCGTGGTCGTCCCAGGATCCCATGACCGCCATGGAATCGGGCCCCACGAGGGCAATGCGCCGAGCACCTCCGTGGTGTCGGTGGCCCCACGAATCCGTGCCCGGGCGGTCCAACTCGAAGCCGTGGCCGTGCTTTGCGCTCATGACCCGATGGCCTCGGCGACCGAGCTCCGCGATAAGCTGGATCGTAATCAACGTCTTGCCGGAGTTCTTCCGGCCGACCACGCAGACGGTTGGGACGCCCATCCCCTCAACGCCCCAGCGGGCCCGGGAGATCCGCCGGCCGGTTCAAGTTGTGGAAGACGATCTCGGGATCTCCGAAGCGAGAGACCTCGGCCAGGGACACCCATCGAACCGAGCAGCGCCCCAGGAGGCGGACCGGAGCCCGGATCCCCTGCCGAATACCCAACTGAACGGAGTGCAGCAGGTCAGCACCGTACCAGGCGCAGAGGGGCTCGCAGCCCTGGGGACCCAGGCTCCGGGGTACCACCGCTCCGGCGAACGGTCCCTCCACCTCGGCCAACTCGAGAATCCGGGCCAGGAGGTCGGGCGGCACCAGCGGCGTGTCCACCGGAAGCGCGAGGACTCCTGGTGCACCCAGTTCGCGCGCCCAGGACAGGGCGGCACAGATACCGCCGAGGGGCCCAACCCCTGGAGGATCATCCCCCCGGACCTCAACGCCATCCGGGGGACGCCATCCGGGAACCGTCCCCGGCGTCGCGGCCACGATCCCGACCCGAGGCAGGACGTCGGCGAGCTTCCCCAGGGCGATCTCGGCAAGGGGTCGACCCTCATAGCCCACCCCGGCCTTGGGTTCCCCAAAACGGCGGCTCCCGCCACCGGCGAGGAGGATTCCGAGGCTCTTCCGCTCAGACACCGCCGATCCTCCCCGCGTCCGCGTAGACATTGAGGGACCCCGCCCGGGCGAAGCCCACCAGGGTGATCCGGAATCTGTTGGCCAGGTCCACGGCCAGACTGGTGGGAGCCCCCACGGCCACCAGGGCGGGGATCCCGGCCATGGCGGCCTTCTGGACGATTTCGAAGGACACCCGTCCACTGACCACGAGGACGCATTCGGCGTTGCCGACTTCCTCCCCAGCCAGGAGACGAGCCCCCACCACCTTGTCGACTGCGTTGTGCCGGCCCACGTCCTCCCGGGCCAGCAGGAGCGCCCCACCGGGCTCGAAGAGCGCGGCGGCATGGATTCCGCCCGTCCGTTGGAAGACGGGCTGCGCGGGGCGCATCCGGTCCGGGAGGGAGGCGAGGATCGATGGGTCGAGATCCGGGGCGCCCAACGGGAGGGCCACACACCCCAGAGCCTCCACGGACTCGAGAGACGCCTTCCCGCACACTCCGCAGGACGAACTGGTGTAGAAGTGGCGCTCCAATCGGTCCACCTCCGGCGGCTCGGGGTCGCCGTACCGCACGCTGACCACGTTGTACTCCTGAACCTCTCCGTCCTGGCAGTAGGTGATCTCCTTCAGGTCCTTGCGGGACCGAAGCAGCCCTTCCCCGGCCAGGAAGCCGGCGGCCAGCTCGAAGTCGTGGCCGGGCGTCCGCATCGTGACCGACACCGCCGTAGCCGTCCCCTCCCCGGATCCCTCCACCCGAATCTCCAGGGGTTCCTCGGCCACCACGCGATCCGATCGACGCGAGTCCCCATCCGGGGAAATGCGTCTGACCTTCACCGAGGTCGTGGTCCGGGTCCGTCCCTTCAAGGTTCCTCCCGCGGATGAAGACGCCGGCCCCTCGGACCGGCGTTCGGAAATCCTGGCGCACTGGAGGATCGACGGAATCGCCGTCCAGCGTCAACCCTGGGCCTTGCAGGCGCGAGTACCGAATTGAACGTTCCATCCATGATGCCGTCCGAGCCTACAGACCTGCCGACTCTTGCCGCGATCGGGGGCGAATCGAAGCCGGTGACCCCGGCGCGTGTCGTCGTGGGCGTCGTGCTCTCTGCGGCGATCGGGGTTCTCGGAAGCGCCCCGGGAGCGGTCGCTGGCCAACAGGCCTCTCCGGACAGCCTGGCGGAGCGCTCCACCGTCTCCCGCCTCGGGGGCGCGGGATCAGCGATTCTCTCTGACACGTGGTCGGTCTTGATAGCCCCTGCGAACATGGGCTCCGACGACGCGAGGACCCTGGTGGGCATCGTCGGAGTCGGCGCCGCGCTCTTCGCGTTCGACGAGCAGATCGACAGGATGGTGCAGGACGGGAGGGATCGACCGATCCCCAAGGCGATCGAGGATGTCGGGGAGTTCCTCGAACCGCTGGGCAACGTGGGAGCTCCTACCGTCCTCATGACCGTGGGATGGGCTGTGGCCGGTGCCACCGGGCAGAGCAAGGCGTCGCTGATCCTCCAGGAGCTGGTGACTGCCCAGCTCATCGGGACGGCCACCCGACACGTTGCCAGGTACGCCGTGGGGCGAAGCCGGCCCAGGGACGAAGAGGGGGCCTACGCGTTCAGTTTCGGTGGAGGGACCTCGTTTCCCTCGGGCCACGCCTCCACCATCACTCAGGTGGCCTGGATCCTCTCGCACCACCTGGAGAACCCCTGGATCCGGGGAGCCATCTGGACCGGCGCGGGCACGGTCATGTATCAGCGCCTGACCTCCGGTGCCCACTGGGCTTCCGACGTCTGGTTCGGCGCGTTCTGGGGCTGGGGCATCGCCAAGGTGGTGGTCGCCGCCCGGGAAGCGGAGTGGATCGAACTCGCGCCTTCGGTGGACCCAGGGGGTGGACGGCTGGGGCTCCAGGGTCGGATTCGCTTCTGACCTGGCGCGTCTCTTGCGCCACCCTGAGAAACGTGGAACTGTCCCCGGTCGACCGGCCCGCTCGCCCAGGAATGATTCAATGGAAACAGACCGCATCTACTGTCCAAAGTGTGACGGAGAGGTGAGGACCGTCATCACTCCGGCCCCCGCCCACAGCACCCACGCCTCCATGGGCGGTGGCGCAGAGCTCATCTGTATGGACATGGGAGAAGGGTGCCTCCACTCCGACTGTCCGCTCAGTAGCGTCTCCGGAACGGTCATGGCCGTTCGGCTGGCGCGGAGCGGACTCGAGGACGAACGATTCGAGACCGTGCGCGCCCATTGCGAGCACTGTGCTCAGACCGCGGTCCTCAAGATCGTGGACAAGCACTTCGCCGTGTGCTCCGACTGCGGCCAGACCAACCGCTGGGTCCGGCTCAAGGCCGATGGCGGCTTCATCATCCTCACCGGGGTCGAGGTCGTCGACTGACGGACGGTCCGGTCTCCCACCCCCCTCGGTGCGGAACCCCGGTGGGAACCAAGGTGTTCGATTGGGTGAGTTCACCTTCGCCCAAGAGCGCGCCAACGGCATGACCTCCGCCTCCATCTTCAGATCTTGGGCGACCCTTATCGGCTTCGCCCTGGCCGTTCCCGTAGCGAGCCTCCCGCTGGTGGGACCGGACGACCTCAGCGGCCAGCTCCAGGGCGTGGTCGTGGACCCCGAAGGCGCTCCGGTGGAAGGAGCAACGGTGGAGCTCTGGGGCGAGACCCGGCGTCTCTCCGCCCGCCTCACCAATGCGGCCGGGGAGTTCTCCTTCCCCGAAGGGTTGGGCAACGATGCCGTAGGCTTCTATGTGGGTCGCCTGGGGTTCAAGTCGGCCCAGGTCCCCTACGAGTCGGCGGCACGATCGGGCTTCCGTATCACCATCGAGACCCAGGCCATCGCCCTGTCGGGCTTCCTGGTCGAAGCCTCCGAGGAGCTCTGTTTCGAGGAGGATGACCGGGAGGCCAAGCGGCTCTGGGCCAGCCTGGCCGATCGGTACAGCCAAGCCATCGACACCGTGGGGGTCGCCACCTACCTGGCATCCGCTGAACTGGTCGTCCCCATCGGGGCGGTGGGGCCGGTGGAGTTGCCGGAGTTCTCACCGGGCCAGCGCGGATCCAACTCCCTCTTGAGATTCAGCTGGCGGCGTCACATCGAGCGCAGCGGCTATGCCCGCCGAGTTCGCAGGACCGACCTGACGGGCTCCTATGACTCCTGGACCTACCCCCCCCTGGACGCGGACTTCTCCGGCCACTTCGTCGACCCCCTGTTCGGCGAACTCCACCGCTTTCGGTTCGAGGACGCGGACGACAACGGTTGGACCGTGGGGTTCTGCGCCCGGGACCGGAACGAGGAGGACCCCTGGCTGACCGGCCGCTTGCGCATCGCCGCGGATACGACCCTCCAGTGGGCAGAGTGGATGTTCAGGACCGCAGAGCCCTACGAGGGTGCCGGCGGACGGGCGGTATTCCCCGAGGTGGTCAGCGACCCGGAGCACACGTTCCTGCTCCCCACCGAGGGGCTTTTCTACCGCCGGACCGGAGAAGAGGAGCTGGTCCAGCGCTACCAGCGGTTCGAGGGTTGGATCGTGGCCGAGGGGGACTCGGTTCCCTTCCTGCCGCTGCGGAACTCTCCGCCCGACACGGCCGGCACACGCCTCAGACCCAGATGAAGAAGGCTCCGCCGGACCATGTCCGACGGAGCCACGGACCCTCCCCCAACGGTCCGTTCCACTGCTTGGTCGGGCGGCCCTATTGCACCGGCACGACCTCTGAGCACGCGCTGGTGCTTCCCGATACGCAGACCTGATAGTAGGCCATTTCCGTTCCGTCTCGGTCGTTGTAGCGGCCGTTGTCGCTGGTGCTCACGATCTTGTTCAGCGAGCCCTCCGAGAGGCCCCGATAGACGTCCACATCACTGCCGCCACCGGGCCTCCACTGGAGTTCCACGCGGCCTCCTCCCCTGCTGGAATAGACCGCGGTGAGGCTGGAAGGTGCCGAGGCTGTAGGCGGATCTTGGGTCCCCGGGTCAGGCGTGGACCCGAAGTCCGGATCGCAGATCGGGTAGCTCGTGACGTCCTCCACGCTGGAGCCGGAGAGCCTCGTCACACAGAAGTTCAGGTATGACACGTTGCGGAGCTTGCCGGTCGACATTGTGGCGACGCCATCGGAACTCGAGATCGCCTGCGCCGTCTGGAATGGGCTTGACTCTCCGTCCCTGTACCAGGCCCCGAAGACCGTAACACCCCCGCGGGCAGGCTCGAGGGCCACGTCCACCGCGCCGATCTGGAATTTCCCCGAGGGGCTGATGGACACAGCATCCACGCCGGAAACCGCGATCGGCGAGGGCGGGGCCTCTACTCTGGTGGAAGCCGAGGCCGCGTTGTTCGAGGGGTCGGGGTCCGCCGTGGCCGAAGAACCGACAACCTGCGTGTTGAGCGACCCGCTTTCCGACGGGGCGACGGTCACCTCCACGGTCACCGAAGCTCCCGAGGGCACGAGGGCGAGGTCACAGTCGACTCGGCCGGAAGCCGGGCTGCAACTGCCCTGAGATGCGTTGACCCCGATGATCGAGGCGGACGTCGGCAGGAGTTGTTCCAGGCGCGAGGCGGCGGCGGACTCGGGACCGATGTTCGTCAGCCTGGTCGTATAGACGACCTGCCCGTCCTGGCGGATGGGGTCGGCGGACTCCGATACCGACACCCGGACGTCGGCTCCCGAAGGCGGCGCGGGAGCGTCCGGGAAGGAGTACAGCAGGAGGTTCGGACTGGTGTTGGCGCCGGAGATCTTCCCGGGCGTGGCGGCGGTGGTGATCGCGTCCACGACCTCCTCGGACGAGGCCCAGCGGGTCTCACCCAGGAAGAGGGCGGCGACCCCGGCTACGTGGGGTGTCGCCATCGAGGTCCCGCTCCAACTGCCCGTGGACGTGTCGGTGTTGTGGGTCGACGACTTGATGCCGGTCCCAGGGGCGAAGACGTCCGTGCAGACCCCGTAGTTCGAGAAGGACGCCCGGCCGTCGGTTGACGTGGAGGCCGCCACGGTGAGGGCTTCAGGCGCGCTGGCCGGGGAGTAGTTGCAGGCGTTGGCGCCGCTGTTCCCGGCTGCCACGGCGTAGACCACTCCCTTCGCGGACGACTGGGCGATGGCGTTGTTGAGAGAGGAGCTGACGCTGCCGCCGATGCTCATGTTCACGACACTGGGGCCAAGCCCCGCCTGATGTCGTGCCGTAATCCAATCGATGGCGGCGATCATCCACGAGTAGTAGCCGTACCCGTCACAGCCCAGGACCCGGACGCCCACCAACTCCACGTTCTTTGCCACGCCGTAGGTGTTCCCGCCGATGGTCCCCGAAACGTGGGTTCCGTGACCCTGGCAATCGTACCCCTCCTGCGGGTCCGTGGTCACGAAGTCGGTCTCCGGGCCGCGCCAGGCGCGGCTCCCGCCGCCGGGGATCTGGAACTCCGAATGGGTCTCACGGATCCCTGAGTCGACCACGTAGACGGTCACCCCTGATCCGTCGGTGTTGAAGTTGTAGGTCCCGCTCAGCCCCAGGTCACGCTGGTCGATCCGATCGAGACCCCAGGCTCCGGCTGACTCGGTCACCATGTCGAACGCGATGGCGGACACGACCCCGTCCGGCTCCACAGACGCCACGTTGGGCCGACTCCTGAGGTCGGCGATGGCGGCGTCGGGGATCTCGGCCACGAACCCACTGATGGCGTGGCGGTAGGTGGCGATGAGGGAACCCCCGGTCTCGGAGATGATCCGGGTTGCCTCGTCTACGGGGTCCTGGGTCTGATCGTTGAAGGTCACGATCCAGGAGGCCGGCTCGGGAGGCGGAGGCTCCGACGGGGCCACCGGATCGATCCAGGTCTGAGGCGGCGGGTTGTTGGAACCGGTGGGCGAACGGTCGGCGCAGGACGAGAGTACCCCCGCGGTGGAGAGGGTGACCGCGGTCAGGACTGCCAGGGTGGTCCGCTTCATGATCCGTCCTCGAGTGGGCCCCGGGGGGTCCCCCCACGGGACCACCCCGGCCGTTGGCCTCAGATCTACATGGACCGAATTAAGGCAGATTTGGGACCGCGCTTTTAGCAATCTTCCAAATCGTTGTTAAACAAGTGTTTGCATTACTTCAAATTAACCGTCACATCAGTGCTGATTCGAACACTTATTGCCGGGCCGGGAACATTGTTGCGCCGGGCCGGAGTCGGGGGGAACGCGGGCGCCCATCTCCCTTCGCAGAGGGCCTCTGATTCGACGGTGCCATGCCGGCCGGCCTATCTTCTGGGTCCGATCCGGGATCCGGCTCGAGAGGCCGGCTGACGACAAGACCGCCAGGAGGGACCATGTGGTTCGAGACCATCGTCCGCGACCGTACGGGGTGCGCGGCGTATATGATCGGGTGTGAGGGATCCGGCGAGTGCGCGGTCTTCGACCCCCTTTGGGACCCTCAGCCCTACCTGGATACGGCCCACCGGAAGGGATCTCGTGTCCGGTACGTCATCGATTCCCACAGCCACGCCGATCATGTGTCCGGCGCCCGGAACCTCGCGGAGGCCACCGGCGCCGAGCTGATCCTCCCAGAGCTGGCGGAGATCGCCTATCCCGCGACCCGTGTGGGGCACGGGGACATGCTGCGGATGGGCGGCGTCGGTTTGGAGATCATGCACGTTCCGGGACATCGACCCGAGCAGATCAACCTGGTGGTGTACGACTTCAGCCGGGGGGAAGAGCCCTGGTGCGTCCTCACCGCAGATTTCGTAATGGTGGGGGACGTGGCCCGACCCGACCTGGCCCAGGGCGGTGAGGAGGGCGCCGGCGTCCTGTTCGACGTGAGCATTCCCCGCTTCCTGGGGCTACCGGACCACGTGGAGGTCTATCCCGGCCACCTGGCCGGATCCACCTGAGGCCGCGTCACCAGTGGCAAGGTTGTCACAAGCGTAGGGTACGAGCGGCGATACAATCCCGCCCTCGGATTCGAGGACCGGGGGCGCTTCATCGAGCACATGTCCGATGCCCAGCTTCTGAAGCCCGCGAATATCCTCAACATCGTCGCGATGAACCAGGGACGGCGAGCGGTCACGAAGGGTGAGCCCCAAGCCGCTCCCCTATCTCCGTCCCGGGTCCAGGAGTTGTTTGAACAAGGCCACGCGCTGGTGGACACCCGAAGCTCCGCGGCCTTCGGTGCCGGGCACGTGGCGGGCTCCATCAACGTTCAAGCCAGCAGCTCCGAGTTCGAGCAGCGGGTGGGATGGGTCGTACCCGACGACACGCCCATCATTCTGCTTTCCGAGAGCGACCAGGAGGCCCGCCAGTGCGTCCGGGAAATGGCCTTCATCGGCCTGGACGCGGCGGTGGCCGGGTATCTCGAGGGCGGGATCGGAGCGTGGATGGGAGCGGGACGACCCCTCCGAACCGTGGACCAGATGGACGTCTTCACTCTTCAGGAACAGCTCACGACCAGCGAATTGGCCGTCCTGGACGTCCGCACCGCCGATGAGTGGCACGCCGGGCATATCCGCGATGCCGGCTTCATGCCCTACACGAGCATGGCACGCCAGCTCGACCACCCCTCCCGCCTGGCCGAAGTCCCGTTCGGAACGGACGAGCGGGTCGCGGTTACGTGTGCGGCAGGGAATCGATCCAGCACCGCCATCAGTCTCATGTTGCGTCACGGATACCGGGACCTGGTGAACATCACCGGTGGGATGGAGGCCTGGGCCAACGCCGGACTGCCCATGGTCAGCCCGGGACAAGCCGAATAGGAGCAGTGAACATGCGCGGAATCCGACGAGGGATCGCGATCCCGGCTGGTGTGATGGCCCTCAGCCTGGCAGGCGGCTGCAGCGCTCCGGAGACCGGCCCGGCGCCCAAGCCTCGCCTGGTCCTGCAGATCACCGTGGACCAGTTGAGGGGAGATCTACCCCTGCGCTACGAGGATCGTTTTGGTGAGGGCGGCTTCCGGTACCTGCTGGATCGAGGGGTCGTGTTTCTGGACGCCCATCATCCCCACGCGAACACCGAGACCATCGTCGGCCACACCACCCTCGCGACGGGCGCCTATCCCTCCGCCCACGGCATGATCGGCAACATCTGGTTCGACCAGGCACTCGGGCGGACGGTCTACAACATCGAGGATCCCCGGTACACCCTGGTCTCCGCCGGAGCGGACGTGGACCCCGATACGGAGATCGATCCGACCCAGCGCGCAGCCACGTCGGAAGGACGTTCGCCCTCGGCGATCATGGTCTCCACCCTGAGCGACGAGCTGGCGGTGGGGACGGCCGGGAAGGCCAAGATCTTCGGGGTCTCGGTGAAGGACCGGGGCGCCGTGTCCCTGGCGGGGCACGCCGGAAAGGCGTTCTGGTTCTCCAAACAAGCGGGGGAGTTCGTCTCCAGCACCTACTACTACGACACCTACCCGGACTGGGTCGTGGCGTGGAACGAGCGGGGACTGCCAGGCGATTACGGCGACACGGAATGGCGCTTGATGGGTGAGCCGGAAACATACCTGTTCGGGGACGCGGACGATCGGGACTGGGAGGTCGATCTGGCCGGATTCGGCCGGACCTTCCCCCACGCCTACGGCCCTGCCGACGGGCCCTACTTCACCACCCTGCTCACCGTGAGCCCGGCGGGGGACGAGTTGACCCTCGACTTCGCCAAGACCCTCATGGACAGTGAGGAGCTCGGGGCCGACGAGGTCACCGATTACCTGGCCGTCAGCTTCTCTTCCAACGACTACGTGGGACACCTCTTTGGACCGTCCAGCTTGGAGAGCGAGGACAACCTGCGTCGCTTGGACCGGGTCCTGGCCGACCTCCTGGCCCACGTGGACGCCCGGGTAGGCCTCGAGAACACCCTCATCGTGCTTTCGGCGGACCACGGCGGGCCGGAGGCCCCGGGCCATCTGGCGTCCCTGGGGATTCCGGGCGGGTACGTCGATCCCGGGAGTTGGGACCGGGAGCCGGCCATCCAGTCCCTGAAGCGCCGCTTCGGCGTGGCGGACTCCCTAATCCTGGGCTACGACCACCCATACGTGTACTTGAATCGGGGCCTGATCGGGGAGCTGGGGCTGGACCAGGGCGAGGTGGAGCGCGCCGTGGCCCGGGAGATCGAGCTCCTTACCGGAGTCGCCCTCGCCGTCTCGAGCACGGCCCTCCGGCGGGGGGAGACCCCCGACCTGCCGGTCATGCGTTCGATACTGCGTAACTACAGCCCCTCCCGCTCGGGGGACATCTACCTCGTATTCGAACCCCAGTGGTTCATCAACGATTTCGACGGGCTGACGGTCGCCACGACCCACGGGTCCCCCTGGCGGTACGACACGTTCGTGCCCCTGATGTTCGTCGGAATGGACCTGGAGCCTAGACGCGTGGGTCGCAGGGTCGAGACCATCGATCTCGCGCCCACGGTGGCGCAGATTCTGGGCCTCAAGCCTCCCTCCGGGGCGGCGGGGGTCCCCCTTGAAGAGGTGGCCCTCGGGGGTCCCTGGCATTAAGATGAGTAAATGATGGATACGCCCGGACCCTCCAACGATCGGAAGAGGGGAGCGTGGACGGGTTTGGTTCAATCTGACGGAGGAGTCCCCAATGGCCATCACATCCAGAGTGGATTCAATGGCCGGCGTTATCGAGTTCACGGCTGCGGGCAAGCTCTCCCGATCCCATCTCGAAGGTGCCCTGGCTGCGGTCTATGCGGAGAGTGAGGGGGTTCTCCCCTCCAACTACCTCTGGGACCTTCGAAACTCCACCATCGAATGGTCCACCGACCAGGTGAGGGAGTTCGTGCACTGGGTGCTGGGAAACCGCCCCGAGGGGGAGAGCTGCAACGCCATCGTCGCGTCCACGGATCTGCAGTTCGGGTTGGCCCGCATGTACGAGGCCCTCACCTCCGAACTGCCCGTGAACGTCATGGTCTTCCGTGAGATGGACGCGGCCCGGAGTTGGCTCGCCGAGACTCGCCGTTCGACTATTCCCCCCCAGCGACGCCCAGCTGCCGGGCAAGAAACGTAAGCTCCCTCGCCGTATCCTCCACGCGAAGGCTGAGGGGCCTACCCCGCCCCGCCGCATGTCCCCCCATGGGGTCGTAGGAGAGGATCACCGGCAGCCCTGACCCCGTGGCGGCCTGAAGACGGGCCGTCATCCGCCGCGCCTGCAGGGGCGGCACCCGGGTGTCCAGGTCCCCGGTTGCCAGCATCACCGCGGGGTACTCCACGCCGTCCCTGACCGCCTGGTAGGGAGAGTACCGCCGAATGCTCTCGAACATCCCAGGGTCTGTGGCGTCCCCGTACTCCAGCAGGGCCGGCATGTTGTTGGTCTCGACGAACTCCGGAAACCGGATCATGTCCAGGTCCGGATAGGTGCAGAGCACGGCCCGGAACAAACCCGGCCGCTGGGTCATGGCCGAGGCGACCAGAAGCCCACCGTTGCTTCCCCCCTGGATGCCCAGGTGGTCCGGACTCGTGTATCCCTCGGCAATCAGGTGCTCGGCCGCGGCGATGAAGTCGTCGAAGACGTTCTGCTTGTTCTCCAGCATGCCGCCCCGGTGCCAGGTCTCCCCGTATTCGCTGCCGCCCCGCAGGGTCGCCACTGCATATACACCGCCCAGCTCGAGCCAGACCGCCGCCATCGCGGAGAAGCCGGGCTTGATCGCCGCGTTGAAGCCCCCGTACCCGTTCAGGATCGTCGGGTGACTGCCGTCCAACTCGAGGCCTCGGCGGTGGGCCACGTACATGGGGGCTCGGGTGCCGTCCGCGGACTCGTACCAGACCTGGCGAACCTCGAATTCCGATCCGTCGAAGGGCACCTCGGGCTCCTCGGAGAGGACCCTCTCCCCCGAGGCCAGGTCGATCTCGTAGGCCCGTGAGGGTCGGAGACGGCCGCTCACGGAAAGCCGGGCCAGACCGTCGTCGGCCCCTCGGATCCCGGCCGAGGAGAAGGGAGGTAACTGCAACTCGCCCCTGGGGTTGCCGTCAGCGTCGAAGACCCGGATGTGATCGCTCACGTCCCGGAGGTACGTGGCGTACAGGTCGCCGTCGATGAAGGTGTAGGACTGGAGCACGTCCTCCGCTTCGGGGATCAGCTCCTCCCACTCCGCCAATTCCGGCCGCTCCGGCTCGAAGACCATGAGACGGTACATGGGTGCGTCCAGATCCGTGCGGACATAGAACCGTCCTTCTCGGTATCGGATGGCGAAATGGGCTGGGATGTCCACCACGATCGGGCGAATCTCACCTTGCCCGAGGACGCCGCCCCGTCCCCCGGTGTCCTGGAGGAAGATCTCGTTGCGGACCCAACCGTGTTGGGCCGTGAAGACCCGGTACCGGCCGTCCGCCACGATGTCCATGCCGATGAAGGCGGTGGGGCCGTAGGCCTCCCCCCAGAGGACGGGATCGTCTCCCGGATCCGATCCCAGGGTGTGGTGGCGGATCCGCGGGCCCTCGGTGCGGGACCGGTGGGTGTAGTAGAACCCGGTCCCTTCCCCGTCGAACTCCACGCCGCTGTAGAGGGCATCGGGAAGCCGATCCGGGAGATCCTCGCCAGTGTCCAGGTTCCGGACCCGGTACTCCTGCTCGTCCGCGCCCCCCTGCCGGATGCTGTACAACATCAGCGTGCCGTCGGGAGAGAAATCCACCATGGAAAGGAGGGTGCGGTAGGTGGAATCGACATCGACGGGGTCGAGGACGACCTCGTAGTCGCCTTCCAGGCTGGGCTCCTCCGGGTCCTCCTCCGATTCCGTATGGGGCCGGCGGTAGATACGGGGAGCCTCCTCGCCGGCACGCCGCATGGTGAAATACTCGAACTCCCCGGCACGGCGGGTGGAGCCCACGTCGGGGATGTCCTGGAGTTCCAGGAGGCGGGCCCGGATCCGATCCCGGAGGGGTGATTCGCCGATGATCCTCTCGGCGTAGGCGTTCTGGGCATCGATCCACGCCCGGGTCTCAGGAGCGTCCTGGTCCTCCAGCCAGCGGTAGCCATCCACGATCTCCACGCCGTGGATGACGTCGGTGACAGGCTCGAGGCGAGACTCGGGCGGCGGAGGGTACTCGGCCTGGCACCCGGCCACCACGACCAGAAGGACCGTGAGCAGCCGCAGGCGGATCGGGGACCGTCCGGAGACCGGTATCATCAAGTCAACTCCTCCACCAGAGGGCTCGGTTGAACTTCAGGACCAGGCTGCCCCGCCACTCCTCCAGCGGCGTCGACCCGATCAGCACGGCGAACCATGGACCGTCGGTCAGGTAAAAGATCCTCATGGAGATGTTGGGTTCCAGCGTGTCCTCGGTCCAATGCGTCCAGACCGCCCCCAGGTCCAACCCCACGACCCAGGGGAACCGGGCCACTTCTCCCCCCACCTGGGGGATGATCACGGGCTCCAGGAGGGTCCGGGTCGTGGACCACGATGTGATGACGGTAGCGCGGAACGGGCCGAGAGGAGGCGTTCCGACCACCGCTTCCAGAACCGGCTCGGTATAGTCCCAGGTCGTGAAGAACCCGATCCCGCCTACGACGAACTGGGCCTGGGCCTGGCAAGGGAGCCAGGCGACACCGAACAGAGCGATCAGTACGGCGAGGCCGCGCCGGGGGGGTGCAGCGGCACTTGCGGATTGGCGGGTCGGGTCCACGATCAGATCGTTCTCCAGATTGCGTGTTGGATCGGGGGACGAATCGAGTCCATTCTGGGGCCCGAAGCCCCTCGGCGCACCCCTTCCCGCGACATCCAACTCCACCGTGGTGGGCCCCGAGACGACACCATCGGGGCAACGCCATCCGGGCAATGCTCCGGCACGCGCGGCGTATATTCGGATGAGCGCTCCCGCAGGACGGCGGTAGCGCGTGCGTGCCGAACCGGGAGGAACCCCATGCGAATCATTTCCCTGACCCTCATCGCAGCCATGGGCGTGTATGGTTGCGGGCAGACCACCGCCGGAGACGAGGACATCCCCTCTCTCCCCGAGCCCGTGGAGATCACGCTCGCCTTCGGAGAAAGCCGCACGATCGAGGGAACCGCATTGGGGATCGCGTTCACCCATGTCAATGAAGACTCCCGCTGCCCGACCGACGTGACATGCGTGTGGCAGGGGAATGCCGAGGTCGCCCTCTCAATCGGCCTGGCCCCAAATCCGTCCTCGCCGCTCTTGCTGAACACCGGCGTGGACCCCCAGACGGCTCGCTGGGCCGGGGTGGGTGTGACCCTCCTATCCCTGGGCCCGGATCCGCTCGCCGAGGAGCCCATCGACCCGGAGGATTACGTGGTCACCGTGCGGTTGGAGCCGCTGGAGTAGGGGAGCCGGGTCTGGACCGGGAGACGTAGAAGCCCCGCAGCCGAACCGGCTGCGGGGCTTCGCGTTCCCACCATGGGCGCTGCTGGATTCGAACCAGCGACCCCCTGCGTGTAAGGCCGTCAGAACTTCGGAGGCTCCCCATGGCCTGTCGGGTTCCAACTGTATCTATCCGGTTCGGATGGGTGGACTTGCACGTCCTCGGACCTTCGAACTTCCCCGACCTCCAGACCTCGTTAACCCGAACGTATTCGCGAAATCTGGCACAGTTTCTGGCACACACGGAACAACAGAGCGGGTACTGTCTCCCCGCAAGCTGCGAGTGACGATCTCCAGCCGTCCCTGAGAACTCTCGCCGGGTTTCGTGCATACTGCACTCAGGCCTATAGTGGGTCACTGGAGGTCACGATGCGCGGAAGGCCATTCCTCGACTCGCTGGTGCTCGTCGCTCTCTTCGGAACCATGGTGACGAGCCCCGGCCCCCTCTCTGCCCAGCGGGCGGTTCCGCCCAACCGGGGCGGCATGACGACGTCCATGGGCGCCCCTCCCGATTGGCGCTGGTTCGCGGGGTTCTCCGGCGGTGTGCATCGGAAGGACGACTCGCAGGCGGTGCTCTACGGACACGGCAGCCTCTACCGCCACCTCCTCAACCCCATGACCGGCGCCCTGGGTCTGCTGGGAGACGCCTACATGGGGTACCGCGGCACCTTCGCCACGCCCGGGGCCGGTATGGACGGAGGCCTGCGGCTCAGCTTCCACTCGCCGGTCCTCCGATTGGCGGCGGGTGTCGACTACAACCTCCGAGACGGGGAGGGCGACGTCCTGGTCAGCTTCATCCACCCCATTAAGCGGGGCGGGATTGCGGCCGGCGGCGGCTCGCTGCGGATCGACTACCTCCCCGGCCGGGGGCACTCGGTCGCCGTGGGCCTGCATCTTCCGGTGGGCCAGGACTTCGTGGGCGTAACTCGTCCCCGACGGGACTACGTCGAGTTCTCGGATCCGACGCCCCCGGCGATCCCCTTCGTCCCTGAGTCGGCCCTGCTTGACGCCGTCCAGGAGGCCACCGAGCACGCACACTGGATCCGGCGGTTCACGGTGCCGTTCACGGATCAGTGGGACGGGGACGCCGATGAGGCCCTGGACCGCTTCGTCGACGAGATGGCGGGCACCCGGGCCCATCTGATGGCCTCGTCCGGCCCGGGAGGCCGGCCCACCGACCCGGTCTCCGAGGTGCGGGCCTTCCACGACGCCATCGACCGCCTCTTCTCCGTGGCGACCGCGCCCAACGGGATCGACCCGGGCCATCCGACACCACTGGGACTGCTCGCGGCTCGCGAGGCGCGGGACGCCGTCTTCCGCCAGGTGCTGGTTCCCTACAACCAGGCGCTGGGCCAGAAGAAGAGGTCGGACTCCACGCGCGGGCTGGGGGCCTCGGCGTCGGCGGAGTTCTACGAGTGGCTGAACAGCCACGGAGCCCTCGTTCGCAGCCGGGTCGAGGCCGCCACCTGGGCGTTCCAGCAGTACCTGGAGATCGTGGAGGGAATCCGCGCACAGAGCGTCGCGGACTGGGAGGATTCCCGCTTCGTATGGCTCCCCTTCCAGCTCGCCCTCAGGCCGGAACAGCACGACAGCCAGGCCGAGTTGAACGAGCTCGTGGAGACCGTGACCGGCCAGCGATTCACCCGCGGCAACCGTCACTGGTACGTGGAGAACGAGCAGTTCCAGTCCGAGCTCACCCGCATGATCACCGAGGCCCGGGACTACCACGTGCTCTGGGTGCACGATTTCCGGGGCTACGACTCCGAGGGCGACCCGGACGAGATGAGCTACCGCCAGGTCGTGGAGGCCTACCTCCCCGCCCTGATCCGCAGCGTCCGCGCATACGACGACAGGGGGAAGATCCCCCAGTACCTCGTCTTCCTGGACCAGATGTTCTACCAGGCCAACCGGGGCTGGCTCTGGCTCGACCTGCTCCAGGACCCGCTCGGGCACGAGCTGGACCTGCCCGACGAGTTCCAGGCCTGGCAGGACTCGGTCGCGGCCCTGCAGAACACGCTGCGCGAGGCGGTAGCGGACTCCCGGCTGCTCCAGTCCCAGGCGCTCCACTTCGGGGACGCGTGGATCCGGAACGTGGTGAAGGTCCACGTCAACATCACGAACCCGCCCGACCCCAGCTTCTGGACCCGGGAGATCTTTCCCCGCTTCATCGGACTGCCCGACGTGATCATGCGGGACCACCGGAAGATTTCCTTCTTCGATGTCTCCGAGGACGACCCCTACCGCGGCCGGGCCATCTACACCGGCCTGGGGGTGGGGGAGCACTACGTGGGGAATGCCTGGGAGGACCGGTCCATGATGGTCCAGGGTCCCGTGGCCCTTTCGCTCAAGGACGCGGCCCGGCAGCTCCTTCTGAATCAGGGCCTCACCGACGTCCAGATCCCCTGGGAGCTGCGGGCACGGGAGCTGGCCCCCGACTACGGGCGCATGGTGACGGACAGCATCGAGGCCCTGGGCGACTGGGGTTGGGACATGCAGCTGCACAACCAGACCGGCTTCCGCTTCAAGGCGGTGAATGTCTTCAAGGCGACGCTCTACAGCCTCATGCCCCCGGGCTCGGTCATCAAAGCACCGGACTCGATCTGGGGCGCCCAGTTCTGGGCCTCGCTGCTCCTCGGACACGCCCTCCGCGGCGGGCGCACCCTCGTCATCGCCCCCGCCATCGCGAACGCGCCGGCTCCCGGATTCCCCCAGATGTCCAGGGCGCAGGAGGTCCTGGCCCGTCTCGTCATCGCCGAGGAGATGCTCGGAGACGCCATCGAGCGTCAGGGCGGTCTGCTGAAAGTGGGGCTCTACAACTCCCGCATCCCGGTGGGGGACCTCCCGACCAAGCTCGACGCTTTCCTGGCCACGATCCGGGAGCACGAGTGGGTCCGGGACCTGTACGGCTTCCATCCGAAGGTGATCGAGGACCTCGAACGGGGCATCGAGGCCCTGAGAATCACGAACGGGAACGGCGCGAACGGCGACATCGACCCCGACCAGCTTCCCAAGCTGCACCTCAAGGCCAACCTGTTCGCGTCGCGGGAGGCGTGGGACGGACTCCTCGCCCGGGACGACATCGCCCAATCCATCCTGGTCTACTTCGCGGAGGCGGCGAAACAGGTGGCGGCCGTCCAGGAGGGCGAGTACCGGCCTTTCAGCCTGGACGACCTGCTACCCCGTACCCACGAGGTCCTGGTCGACTACGCCGAGAGCCTCCCGCCGGAGGAGCGGGAGCGGATCGCCATGTTCCTGTCCGTGGGCTCGCACAACCAGAACAACCGCAGCTTCGCCCTGGACGGGGAGGTCTCCTTCACCATCGGAGGTTGGTCGTCGCTGTTCGGGCTACCGGACTTCCTGATCCTGGTGGGCCTTTGCGACTGGATCGAGGACGTGGAGCACCTCGAACGGCTGTTCCCGGGCTACGAAGGGATGCAGCGCCGGATCAGCCACTGGCTCCGAATTGCGGTGTAGGGCTGGAGGACCGGGGGCCCGCGTCCTGAGCGGGGCTTGGAGTTACATCCGATGGGCGCTACTGGATTCGAACCAGTGACCCCCTGCTTGTAAGGCAGGTGCTCTGGACCAACTGAGCTAAGCGCCCGAAGGGGCTTAAGATAAGAGCAACGATCCCGGCCTGGTAGCCGGGGGCGTTGCGCGAGGCCCGCCGGCGTCCCACGATCGGACCCATGCGAGACACCTTCGACGCCATCGTCATCGGCGCCGGCGTCCTCGGAGCCGGGACCACCCTGGAGCTGGCGCGCCGGGGCCGGCGCGTCCTCTGCCTAGACAAGCTCCCGGCCGCCGGCTACGGCTCCACCGGGAACTCCTGCGCCATCGTCCGCACCCACTACTCCACCCTCGACGGAACTGCGTTGGCGTGGGAGAGCACGCTGCGTTGGAAGAGTTGGGGAGCCTACCTCGGCGCCGAGGACGAGCGGGGTCTGGCCCGCCTGATCGAGGCGGGTCTGGTGGTGATCCGGACCCGGGACCACACCTACGAGCGGCACCTCGGGTTCCACGAGACCCTGGCCATCCCCTTCGAGACCTGGAGCGCGGAGGAGCTGGGGGAGCGCGTCCCCTTCTTCGACACGACGGCCTACGCCCCTCCCCGCCTCCCCGGGGACGAGCGCTTCGGCGAGCCCGCGGATCACGCGCTTCTGGGAGCCGTCTACTTCCCCCGGGCGGGATACGTCAACGATCCCCAGCTCGCGGCTCACAATCTCCAGCGCGCCGCGGAGTCCGCTGGAGCCGCGTTCCGCTTCAATACGGCGGTGACGGGGATCCTTCGTGAGACCGCGCGGCCCGTGGGATCGGGCCCCGCCTCGCGGTCGGAGCGGGTATCCGGAGTGACTCTGGGGGACGGCACCACGGTTCGGGCGCCGGTGGTGGTGAACGCGGCCGGCCCCCACTCCTTCGTGATCAACCGGATGGCCGGCATCGAGGGAGAGATGGCGCTCACGACCCGGGCTCTTCGGCGCGAAGTCCACTACCTCCCCTTCCCCACCGGCGCCCATCCGGAAGGGTACGCCCGTGTGGCCACCGACGACGACGTGGGCGTCTACTGCAGGGAGGAGGCCGGCGGGATGATGCTGGTGGGCTCACTGGACCCGGCGTGCGACGCTCCGGAGTGGGTGGACGACCCGGACGTGTTCGACCGGGAGGTTACGCCGGAGCGGTGGCGGGCCCAGGTGTACCGCGCGGCCCTCAGGATCCCGGACCTCGCGATTCCGTCCCGGCCCAAGGGGGTCGCAGACCTCTACGACGTGACCGAGGACTGGATCCCCATCTACGACCGCTCCGGCCTGGACGGCTTCTACCTGGCGGTGGGGACGAGCGGGAACCAGTTCAAGAACGCGCCGATGGTCGGTGAGCTGATGGCGGAGTTGATTGCGGCCTGCGAGGCCGGGCACGACCACGACCGGGATCCGGTGCGAATCCGCGGCCCTGCCACCGGGGCGGTTCTGGACCTGGGATTCTACTCGCGAAACCGGGCGGTGAACCCGGACAGTAGCGGGACGGTGCTGGGATGAGACCCGGCCGGCGCCCGACGAGACGGTGGCCCACCCCGACACGAGGCGGCGTCCGCCGCGGTCAGAGAATGATCGCCAGGGGCAGGAGAACCACGTAGCCCAGTACCAGGAGGAGGGGCGCCGCGGTGATCGAGCCCTGGGCGAGGAGTACATAGCCCAGGACGATGGACAGGAGTCCGGCCGCGGCCAGGATCCCGTTGCGAGGGGAGAACCGTAGCGAGGGCTGGTCCGGGGATCCCGTTCCTTTGACGTCGTTCTTCATGGTGAGAATCCTACCTGCGCTGGTGGCACGGATCAACCGCCGCGCCGCGTGGAGAAACCCTGGGCGTCATCCAAAGTGCTCGCCCTCACATCCGACCCTCCCGAAGCCCCTCGCTCACCTCGGCGGCCCGGGCCCGGATCGTTTCCCGATCGGCCTCCCCGCGGCGCTGCCAGTTCCTCACCATGAGGGCCATGCGAGGATGCCCCTCGAACCGGTCCGAGTGTCGGTCGATGAAGTCCCAGTAGAGGCTGTTCAGCGGGCAGGCGTTCTCACCGACCGTCTCGCGCGGATCGTACCGGCATCCACCGCAGTAGTCGCTCATGCGGTCCACGTATTTTCCGCTCGCGGCGTAGGGCTTGGAGGTGAAGCCCCCCAGGTCGGCGTACTGGCTCATCCCCATGACGTTGGGGGTGACCACCCAGTCCAGGGCGTCCAGGTAGCACCCCAGGAACCAGTCGTTCAACTCCCGGGGGTCCACGCCCGACACGAGGGCCAGATTCCCGAGCACCATCAGGCGCTGGATGTGGTGGGTGTGCCCGGTGGCCCGCAGCTGGCTCACCGTCTCGGCCATGCACCGCATCCCCGTCTCGCCGCCCCAGTACACCGGCGGCAGGGGCGCCCGATGCTCCAGGCCGTTCGCCTCCCGGATCTCGGGCATGCTCCGCCGGTACATATGGCGGATGAACTCCCGCCACCCGAGGACCTGCCGGAGGAAACCCTCGACGGACTGGATCGGGATCTCCGAGTCCGGGTCGGACCACGCCTCGAGTACCCTCTCGCACACCTCCCGTGCGGTGAGGAGTCCCAGGTTCATCGGGACACTGAGCAGGCTGTGATAGAGCACCGGCTCGCCGGACACCATGGCGTCCTCGAAGGGACCGAAGCGGACGAGGCGGTGGACGCAGAAGTCCTCGAGGGCCTCCAGGGCCCGGGCACGAGTGACCGGCCAAGCGAACCCCTCCAAGTCGCCGAAGTGGTCCGGGAAGCGGGACTGGACCTCGTCCATCACGCTCCGGGTCAGGTCATCGGGGGGGAAGCGGGGGGGATCGGGAAAGTCGTGCCCCGGCTCCGGTGTCTCTCGGTTCTCGGCGTCGAAGTTCCACTTTCCCCCGACCGGTTCGCCCGCCGAATCCACCAGCCAGCCGCGCCGGGTCCGGACCGTCCGGTAGAAATACTCGAGCCGGAGGGACTTTCGTCCTTCGGCCCACTCGTCGAATTCCTCCTCACTGGTGAGCCAGAGGGCGTTCTCCACCACGCGGAGCGTGCCTCCCTCCTCCGCCGCCGCCTCGCGAAGTCGCTCCTCGTAGCCGAAATCCGCCGGTCGCGCCACCTCGATCACCGCCCCGGGGTGGGCCGTCAGGTGGCGGGCCAAACCGTCCGCGAAGCTCTCCCCACGGTAGTAGTCGACGGCGAACCCGGCCTCCTCCATCTCCCGGGCGAAGTGGCGCATGGCGGAGAAGACGAGGACGAGCTTCTGCTTGTGATGCGGGAGCTCCCGGGCGAGGCCCTCCGACTCGATCAGGACGACCCGTGTCCGGCCCGGCTCTGCGTCCCGTAGCGGCGGGATGGACCGGTTGAGCTGATCGCCGAGGACCAGGACGTGGGCCGGGGGGGCGGAGCTCATCCCGCTCGGACCGTGCCGAGTCCCCCATCGACGCCCAGAGTCTGGCCCGTGACCCAATCCGCCGCGTCCGAGAGAAGCCAGCGGATGGCCTCCGCCACCTGCTCGGGGCTCCCGATACGCCCGAGGGCATGCATGGCCTCCGAACTCGCCCTCGCCTTTTCGTTGCCGGTGATCCGCGCCGTAAGAGGAGTGTCCACCAGGCCCGGGGCGACCGCGTTCACGCGCACCCCCTGCCGTCCGTAGGTTGCGGCGGCCGACCGGACCAGGGCATCGATGCCTCCCTTGGCCGCGGCGATGGCCTCGTGGTTGGGGAGGCCTATCCGCGCCGCCGCGGTGCTCACGAGGACGATGGACCCACCCCCGTCACGCATCATCGCTCCGGCCGCGGCCCGGACCACGGCGAACGCCGACGTGAGATTGGTCGCGACGACCTCTTCCCAGTCGTCCTGTCGGGTCAGGTGGGCGGGCCGGAGGACGACGCTGCCGACGCAACTGGCCACCCCGGACAGGCCCCCGAGGTGCTGCTTCGCCTCGTCCACGACCGACTCCACGGCTTGGAAGTCCGTGGCATCCGCGGTAAGGGGGTGCACGCCCTCGGCACGGGCGAAGGCTTCAAGACGTTCAGGGTCGCGCCCCGATACGACGACCCGGTCCCCGGAGGCCACGAGGCCCCGGACCAGCGCGCTGCCGATCCCTCCATAAGCACCAAAGACGAGGTATCCGGGACCGCCCGAGTCGGAAGCCATCGAAGATCTCCCTGCACGTGGGTTGGTGATGCGTCACGCTTCCCAACCCACCGACGCGCCACGAGTTCCGCGGAAGGTCCCCGGGTGGCCGCGACTCAATCCCCGGGCACGTCCAGCCCGTGCTTCTCGATCAGCCGTGCCAGCCTGGAGCGCGAGATGGCCAAAATCCGTGCGGCCTCGCTCCGGTTCCCGGCGGTCTCCCGGAGGGTTCGCTGCACATGGGCGGCGATGGCTTGCCCCAGGGTACGCACCTCGGGGGCGCCGAGCCCTGAGGCGGCGACGGCCGGAGGGCTCCACAACCGAAGATGCTCCTCGGCGATCACGCCTCCGCGGGCCAACACGGCGGCTCGGGTCAGTGCATTCTCCAGCTCCCGCACGTTCCCCGGCCAATCGTGTGCCTCGAGACGCCGCATGGCCGAAGGGCTCACCGTAAGGCGCCCCGCACCCAGGTCCGCCCGGCGGACCCTGAGCAAGTGCTCGGCCAGGAGCGGGATGTCGCCGGGGCGATCCCGGAGCGGTGGCAACTCCACCTCAACGACCTTCAACCGGTAGAGGAGGTCCTCCCTGAAACGGCCCCGCCGAACCAACTCCTCGAGCGGCTGATGGGTGGCGGCGATGACCCTGGCTTCGGTGGTTCGGGACTGCTCCCCACCGACGGGATAGAAGGTCCGCTCCTGAAGGACCCGCAGGAGCTTGGCCTGGAACTCGGGGCTGGTGTCCCCGATCTCGTCCAGGAAGATGGTCCCGCTGCCGGCCAGTTCGAAGTAGCCCTTCCGGCTCCCCACCGCCCCGGTGAACGCCCCCCGGGCGTGGCCGAACAACTCGCTCTCCAGCAGGGTGGCCGTCAGGGCCGTGCAGTTCACGGCGAGGAACGGGTCCTCCCGGTAGGCCGAATGCTCATGGATCGCCCGGGCGACCACTTCCTTTCCGGTGCCCGTTTCTCCGCGAATGAGCACCGAGGCCCGATTTCGGGCCAGAACCCCGATGAGCTTGAACACCTCGATCATCCGGGGGTCCCGACCGATCACGTTCCCGGGCCGCAGCGGGGCTCCGTCATCGGCGTCGGGAGTCCGGCCCGCCTTGTGGGACGCCTCTCGAGTCTTGAACGCCTGAGCCAGCCGGGCCTCCAGGTCCTTCAGGCCCAACGGCTTGACCAGGTAGTCCAGGGCGCCCTCCCGCATGGCCACCACCGCGGACTCCATGTCGCCGTGTCCCGTGGTAACCAGGACGTCAACTCCCGGCGCTCGTTCCTTGACTGCCCCGAGCAACGCCAGTCCGTCCATCCCCGGCATCCGGACGTCGGTCAGGATCAGATCGGGCTCGAACGCGGAGAGCCGACCGAGCGCCTCGGCGCCGTCCCCCGCCTCCTCCACCTCGTATCCCTTCTCCTCCAGGAACGTGGCGATCACCGATCGAAGGTCGGCGTCGTCGTCCACGACCATGAGTCGCCTGGCCATCGCCTACTCCTCCGTGGAGTCCGGGGGGTTGCCCCCAATGGTCGGATCGGGCTCTCCACCCGGCGCGTTCCCGCTCCCGGGTTGACGCCACTCGATTCGGATGCCGGACCCGTAGGTGGTGTGGGTCACGGACTGGTCCCACAACGGCGAGGACTTTCGCTCTCGGGCCATCCAATAGTCCGGCAAATCGGGGGGTTCGCTGGCCCTCAGCCGGGCAAGGCGCTCCCGATTCCGTCCTCGCCGGATCCACAACATGCCCCCGATGGCGGTGGCCAGGATAGCCCAGAACAGCACCGAGCGGGTGATGACGAACAGCCAACCATACTCCCGGCGCACGTGCTTCGCCCAATCCTCCTCGAACTGGCCGAGGGTCACCCCGTAGGTTCTTCGCAGGGCTGGCTCGAAACCTCCCGTCTCCTTCCACCGCTCCAGGAAGAGGGCGAGCCCCTCCGGTCCACCCGACCGGGCGAGATACGCCACCGCCGATCCGGCGAGGAGATAGGCGACCTCCGCCGAGGCCCGGTCCCGAGGCCAACCAAGCGTGAGGGAATCCAGAGGCGGAGCCCGATTCAACGCGATCGCCACCCTGAGTCTCCATCCCTCTTCGAACTCCCATCCACCCGAGGCCCACTCGGCATAGCCTTCGGAGAACCAACGGGGCACCCGGAGATCCCCCAGGTATCCGTGGAGGCCCAGGTGGGCCCACTCGTGCAACAGGACGCGCCGGAGCTGGTCCGGTGGCAGACGTCGGGTGGCAAAACCGGGCAGGACGATGGCGGTCCGGGAGGGAATCGCCACCGCGGCACCCCATTCCGGCGGCGCTCCCCCGGTGAGCGCTACGAACGCGTCCTCGTCCGGAGGTAGCCAGATCTCCGCCGACAGCGGATATCCGGCGGGAAGGGCCGGAAGGACGGGCCGGGGGGTCATGACTTCGGCGAGGCGCCGGGCCCGGAGCGCACCGTCAGGAGAGTGCAGGATGATCAGGCCGGGAAGGGTCAGGGTGTCGAACACCACCGCTCCCCGTTCCTGGACCGAGGGGGCCGTCGAACGAGGAAGGCTGGAACCGCGGGTCGGGCCAGCCACCGGGGTTGGGCCGGTCACCAGGATCGGGCCCGGAACCGGAGTGAGCCCAGAAGCCAGGTCGCCGGGCATGGTGAGGAGGGCGACCGCGAGCACCGCGGCAGCTGCGAGACCAGTCGTCGAGGGGCGGAGTGGACGCACCACTAATCGAGCGAGGCCAGGAGCTCCAGGTTGGTCCTGACGACCTCGTTCTGGGGATTGAGCTCCCGGGCCCGGCCCCAGAGGCGTTGAGCCCAATCCGTGTCCCCGTCGTTGTAGGCCAGATTCCCCAGCTTCAAGTAGACATCGTCCCCCAGGTTCGGGGAGAGCTTGATGGCCTTCTCGTAGTGGCCCCGGGCCCGCTCGTGGTCCCCCTCACGATAGGCCAGGTCTCCCAGGTTCTTCTCGGCCTGGGGAGGACAGGGGATCAGCGACGCGGCCCGCTCGAAGAGAGACCGGGCCGCGGCCGTCTCGTCCCCCCGATCCAGGACGGATCCCATGTTCACGAGGATCGCGGCGTGGTCCGGGTGGGCCGCGAGCCCCTCCCTTCCCAGCCCGAGAGCCAGGGGAAACTCCCCGATCATGCCCGCGGCCAGGATCGCATACGCGAAGTAGATGGCCGGCGCGGTCTCGTCGCCCAGGGAGGTCCTGAACGCCTCGAAGGTCTTCCAGGCCGCGGCGGGGTCCTTGGCCTTGAGTTCGATGATCCCCCGGGTCAGAAGAACCTGGGGATCCCCCGGGGCCGCCCTCTCCGCCGCGTCGACGGCGACCAGGGCCTCCTCGAACCGGCCGGCCCGCTGGAGCGCCACGGCCTTGTTGGTAAGCATGGCCTGACCCTTGGCCCCGGCGCCTTCCATGATCTCCAGGTCCCGCACGGCTCCCTCAAGGTCCCCCGACTTCAGGCGCACCACGGCCAGCCGGCCTCGAGCCCGGGTGTTCTTCGGGTCCAGGTCCACCGCGGCCTCGAGCTCCCGGGCCGCATCCTCGAGCATGCCTGCACGGTAGAACGCCTCCGCCAACTGCTGGTGGTGGACGGCCCGGACCTCGCTCGCGGCGCCCGTCCCATCTCCGGACGGGGCACGCTTTCCGACCCGGCGAACGAACCCCGCCTGGATCAGCCCGTAGACCGCCTTGGCCACATCGAACTCAACCAGCCCCGAATCCTCCACCAGGTCGTGCACGGATCGCTCGCCGTCCAGGAGGGAGATCACCTTCTCCTGGGCGGCGGAGAGTTCGACCTCCTCGTCCGACTCGGAAGGGTCTCGCTCCAGGGCGAAGACCACGTCGAGGGAGGGGATCTTCTTCTCGATGACGCTCCACTCGTCCACCCGCCGGGCACCCTCCATCAGGAGGCTGTCCATGTTCAGGGAGACCCGGATGGAGTCCTCCTCGTCCGGGCTGGTATCCGGATCGAAATGGAACTGGCCCTGCTCCCAGGTGAAGAGGAAATAGACGGCTTCCTCCACCTGAATGGTGATGAAGCGCTTCAGGTCCTCCTCACTGATGTCCCCCCGTTCCAGGAGGATCTGACCCAAGCGGTTGGAAGGGGCGTGGGCCTGGGAGACCATGGCTTCGGTCAGTTGCTCGGGGGTGATGGCCCCGTTCTTCACCAGAACCTCGCCAAGCCGCACAGGGCGGCTCAGCACCATGGCATGGATGACGCGTCCCTTCTCGAAATACAGGTACCCGAAGTTCGACCGGTCCGTGACGGTCAAACAGCCCGTCTTTCGCCCCAGGGCGAGGAGCTGGCAGATGTCGGCGAGCCCGACGTCGGCGAGAGACCCTTCGATGGACATCAGTCCTCAACCTCCGCCAACAGTTCATCCAGGTCGGGCCACTCCCACACCACGGTCTCGGGCGACGGGAACCACCGGCGTCCTTCCTTCGGGAGCCGGTTCTCCACGGCCGTCGCGTTCGAAACCTCCTCGGAGAACAGGCCCCCAACATCGCCGTCGCCTTCGGGGCGTCGTTCCAGGGCCGGGATCAGGGCCCCACCGAAGCTCAGGTCGATCACCTCGTCCAGCGCTTGAATGAGGGCATCCCCCGGTGCGTGTCCGACCTCTTCGGGATCGGAGCGGACAGGGGGCGTGAATCCCTCCGGGCTCTCCTCCGCATCCACCACCAGGCCCGCCTCGAATCGGGATCGCAAGCGGTCGTCGATCCCCTTCAGGGCAGATGGCCGCCGGTCGCAACTCAAGAAGATCCGCGCCCCACGAGCCGAGATCGCTTCGAAGAGCTGGAAGAACTCGTTCTGGGCCCTCTCGGTGGCGGCGAACTCCTGGCAATCCGAGACCATGAGCAAATCCACCGTCCACCAACGCTCCCGCCACGCGCCGACGACTCCCTCCCCCAGGGCCCGGATGAAGTCCTCGGCGAATTCGGGGACCGAGACCAGGGCCACCGTCGCCTCGGGGGAGTTCTTCAGGAGGGACCGGCCAGCGGCCTCCATCAAATGGAACGTGTAGGGCCCGTCCGGGGAGACGAGTACCACCGGATTGTAGTCCGGCGATCCGCCGTCGATGAGTTGCTTCGCCGCCTTCACCGCCAGAGCGGGGAACAACTCGGCGACGTCGTCGAGATCGGGCCCCTCCCCGAGGGCCGGGAACCCCCGCTTGCGCTCGGACGCGGCCGCCAGAAGGGCCTCGGCCTCCTCCAGACGGTCCGGATCCTCCAGGAGACCCACCGGCCCCGCCCAGGGCTCACCCACCGCGTGGAGTTGATTCTTGATCTCCTCCAGCCGGGCGACTTGCGCTCGATACCGGGCCTCGAGCCCGGCCAGGTCCTCCGGCCGCTGCTCACCCTCCACCAACTTGCGAAGACGGGCGGCCGAATACCCCTTGGACTCGAACTCTTCGGCCACTGCCAGGAGAGACCGTCGCCAGGCGTCAGCGGCCGACTCGCCCTCGGCGGCTCCGGAATCCCCTTGCTCGCCCCCGGCCCCGTCCCCCAGCCCGTCCACCGGGCCGAGGATCGCCCTGGCCTCGTCCGCAGTGACCTGGGCCTCCTCCAGCTCCTGGATCGCGAGGATCTTGTTCAGGCCCCCCTGCAACTCACGAACGTTCAGGAACGGAAACCGGGCGATGGCCTCGGCGACCCCCTTCTCCAGCGTAGCCCCCCGTTGCTCGGCCTTTCGCCGGACGATGGCCACCCGCGTCTCGTATTCCGGCTGGGCGATATCCACCAGGAGCCCACCGGAGAACCGCGAGACCAGCCGCTCGTCCAGACCGTTGATGTCCGCAGGCGGACGGTCGCTGGCCAGGATGATCTGCTTTCCTTCGCCCGTCATGGCGTCCAGGGCCCGGAGCAGCATCTCCTGGGCCTCCGAATGGCCGGTGAGGAACTGAACGTCGTCCAGGAGGAGGATGTCCAGGCTCTGGTATTCGGAGCGCAGGGCGTCCCTGCTGCCCTGGCTCAGGGCTTTGGCCAGTTCGTCCAGGTACCCCTCGGTGGTCTGGTAGCGCACCTTGGCCGACGGGTGCCCCACCTGGGCGTGCTGGGCCATGGCGTGCATGATGTGGGACTTGCCCAGGCCCGAAGCCGAGTAGATGAAGAGGGGGTTGTAGGCCGTACCGGGGGACTCCGCCGTCCGACGGGCGGCGGCGGTGGCGAGCCGGTTCGCGGGTCCGACCACGAACGAGTCGAAGGTGAGCTTCGGATCGAGCTCCGTCATGCCCTCGTGGATGCGTTGGGGATCGTGACGTGCCGGAAGATCCCGTCGCGCCCCGGGCGCGACCACAGGATTCGGCCTTCCAGACCTACAATATTGGCAATCCCCACCCTCCGCAGGAGGGGGTTCGTCTTCGGCCCGGTCCGGTCCTGCTCAGCGAAGGTCATGGTTGGGCGGTCCTCGCCCACTCGGCGGCCGCGGCCAGGTCCGCCGGAAGGGGGGACTCGAACCGCATCTCGTCGCCGGAGATCGGGTGCGTGAACGCCAGCTCTCGGGCATGCAGGAACTGCCGCGAAACGCGCTTCGCGAGGAACCGGGCCCAGACCCGATTCCGCCCACCGATCCCTCGTTCCCACCCCGCCCCATAGAGGTCATCGCCCACCACCGGATGTCCCAGGTGGGCGAGGTGCACGCGGATCTGGTGGGTCCGGCCGGTCTCGAGCGCGGCGTCCAGGAGCTCGGCGCCAGGCCACCGCTCCCGAACCCGGAAGTGGGTCACCGCCGGGCGACCGCCCTCCACCACAGCCATGCGCTGGCGGTTCCGGGGATCCCGCCCGATGGGAGCGTCCACCGTCATCTCCTCCTGGGGGAGGTGGCCCCACGCGGCGGCGACGTACCGGCGGCGCACCTGCCGACGCTGGAGGGCCTCGGAGAGGGAGCGATGGGCCTCGTCCCCCTTGGCCACTACCATGAGTCCGGAGGTGTCCTTGTCCAGTCGGTGCACGATCCCGGGCCGGAGCGCTCCTCCGATCCCCGAGAGGTCGGGCACGTGATACAGCAGCGCATTCACCAGGGTCCCGCCGGGGTGGCCCGGGGCCGGGTGGACCACCATCCCCGGAGCCTTGTCCACGACCAGCAGGTGTTCGTCCTCGAACACCACCCGGATCGGCAGGTCCTCCGGCATCGCCTCCACCGGCTCGGGTGCAGGAATCCGCACCCGGAAGGCCTCTCCGGGGACGACCCGGTGGGATTTGCGCACCGACCGCCCCTCAAGGAGCACCTCCCCGTCCTCCAGCAGCCGCACCACCTGGGTCCTGGAGAGGTCCAGGGCCCCGGCGATGAACTGATCTACCCGCTCCCCGATGGATTCCGGGCCAACCGCCACCTCCAGGATCCGCTCGGAGGTCATCCCTCTGCGGTCGCGATCCTGAGTGCGATGGAAGCCGGCACGCCGTCCAGGTCCACCTCCCGGAGGTGGGGGAACGCGTCGTCGCCGGGGGGTCCGTCCGCAAGCGAGACAGCGAGTGTTTCCCCGGCGATGAAATCACCGTACTCCGCCAGCACCCGGGTCACGGGCGGCCCTCCGGCGACGGCAACCTCGATCCGGTCGGTGATCTCCAGCCCCGCATCCCTGCGCAGCCGCTGAATGCGGTTGACCAGCTCCCGGGCCATGCCTTCGCTGCGCAACTCCGCGTCCAACTCCGGATCCAGGGCTATCGTGATGAAGTCCTCGGCCTTCAGGACCAGGGAACCCAGGGCCTCCTTGGCCACCTCCACCAGGCTGCCGTCTACGGCCTGGAACTGCCCCCCGACCTGTACGGACACGGACCCGCCCTTCAGGATGGTCCGCAACTCGGCCTGGCCCAGGCCTCGGATGGCGGTAGCAGCCTTCTCCGTCTCCTTCTGGAAGACGGGGCCCAGCGCCCGGTAATTGGGGCGGGCCACCAGCGTCATGAGCTCATCGGCGCTCTCGGGAAAGGCGAGTTCCTTCAGGTTCAACTCCGCCAACACCTGCTCCTGGACCTCGGCCCGCGGGATCGGACGCTGCCGCAGGGTCGCGTACATGCGCCGCAGAGGCTGACGGACCCGGATGCGGACATCTTCCCGCGCCGCCCTGCCCAGGGTCGCCAGGTCCTTGGCTACGTCCATCTCCCGTTCCAGCGCGGCATCGAGCTGATCGCTCTGGGGCTCGGGGAACGGGGCCAGGTGGACGGACGTCCCGGTGAGGGCCCGATAGACCCAATCGGCCGTGAACGGGATGACCGGGGCCAGGAGGGACGCCACGGTGGCGAGCACGTGATGCAGGGTCGCGAAGGCGGCATGACCGTCCTGGGAGTCCGACTTGCCCCAGAAGCGGGCCCGGCACCTGCGCACGTACCAGTTGGACAGGTCGTCGTCCATGAAGTCGACCACACCCCGATACGCCCGGGTGAGCTGGTAGGCGTCGAGCTGCTCGCCCACCTCCCGGACCAGACCCGAGAGGCGGGACAGGATCCACCGATCCATCACGGGACGGTCCTGCGGCGCCGGAACCGGGGTCTCCGGAGTCCAGCCCTCCACCTCGGCGTAGAGGCTGAAGAACCGGTAGGTGTTCAGGAAGTTGTCGAACAGTCGTCGCCCGGTCTCCGAGAGCGCCTGGGGGTCCCAGCGTTTGGCCGCCCAGGGATTGGAGGCCGTGATCAGGTACCAACGGATGGCATCCGCTCCGTGGTCCTCCAGGGCGTCCCAGGGGTTCACCGTGTTGCCCCGGGACTTGGACATCTTCTGGCCGTCGGCGTCCAGGATGAGGCCGTTCACGATCACGTTCCGGAACGCTGGCCCGAGGTCCAGCATGGCACTGATCGCCGTCAGGGAGTAGAACCACCCGCGGGTCTGATCCAGGCCTTCGCAGATGAAGTCCGCGGGGAAGTGGGTGCGCCACTCCTCCTCGTTCTCGAACGGGTAGTGCCACTGGGCATAGGGCATGGCCCCGGAGTCGAACCACACGTCCAGCACCCCGGGCGTCCGACGCATGGTCCCCAAGCAGTCGGGACAGGACCAGGTCAACGCGTCGATGAAGGGCCGGTGGGGGTCGAAGTCCTCAGGGAGCCCGCCGACCCTCGTGGACAGTTCCTCCAAAGACCCAACCCAATCCAGGTGATCCGGGTCCCCGTCGCAGACCCAGACCGGCAGCGGAGTCCCCCAGAACCGATCCCGGGAAAGCGCCCAGTCCACGTTGTTCTCCAGCCACTCCCCGAACCGCCCCTCCCCCACCTCGGACGGCAGCCAATCGACCTGGGCGTTGTTGGCCAGCATGCGGTCCTTGAGGGTGCTCGTGGCGGCGAACCAGGAGTCCCGGGCCATGTAGATCAGCGGGGAGTCGCAGCGCCAGCAGTGGGGGTAGGAGTGGAGCTCGGACTCGATCCGGAAGAGGTTTCCGGCCTCCCGGAGAGCCTCCACGAGGGCCGGGTCCGCATCCTTCACGAACACGCCGCCCACCAGGGGGATGGACGAGACGAAACGGCCTCGGTCGTCCACCGGCTTCAGCATGGAGAGGCCGTGCCGCTTTCCGGCCACGTAGTCGTCGGACCCGAACGCCGGTGCCATATGGACGATCCCCGTACCATCCTCAGCCGAAACGAAATCTTCGAGGACCACGGTCCAGGAATTCTCCGGGTCGTCGGGGGCCGGGACCAGATCCAGGGGCCGAGCGTACCTCCGGCCGGCAATCTCGTCGACGGGCACGGTCCGGACGATCTCGGCATCCTCTCCCAACACGGCCTCCACCCTGGATCTGGCCAGGATCAGGAGGCGCTCCTCCCAACGGACCTCCACGTATTCCAGTTCCGGGTGGACCGCCAGCCCGACGTTGGACGGGACGGTCCAGGGCGTGGTGGTCCATACGAGGAACGCCCGTCCATCGGGGTCGGGCTCACCGTCCCCGCCCAGGAGAGGGGCCAGGAAGAACAGGGACGGGTCGTCGATGTCCCGGTAGCCCTGTGCGACCTCGTGGGAGGAGAGAGCGGTCCCGCAGCGGGGGCAGTACGGCAGGCTCTTGTACCCCCGATACAACAGGCCCCGGTCCGCCAGGTTCTTCAGGATCCACCACACGGACTCGATATAGGAGGTGTGGAAGGTCACGTAGGGTCGAGAGTAATCCAACCAGTACCCGATCCGCTCGGAGAAGCGCTCCCACTCCTCCTTGTAGGTGAAGACCGACTCCCGGCAGACCCGGTTGAACTCCGCGATCCCGAGGGCCTCGATCTCGGGCTTCCCCGAGATGCCCAGTTCCTTCTCTGCCTCGATCTCCACGGGAAGACCATGGGTATCCCAGCCGGCGATCCGGGTCACGGACCGCCCCTGCATGGTTCTGTGACGGCAGACCAGGTCCTTGATGGTCCGGCTGATGATGTGGTGGAGCCCCGGTCTTCCGTTGGCGGTGGGCGGGCCCTCGTAGAATACGAAGGGCTCTCCTGACGCGGCGGCGTCCATGGTCTGATGAAAGAGGTCCTCCTCGCGCCAGCGCTCGAGCGACTGCTCTTCGATGGCCTGGAGGGTCTTGGGAAGCTCTGGATATCGCATGACGTGAAGGTCGGCGCAGTGGGTCGTCAGAGTTGTCCGACGACGGTGGTGATCAGGCGGGTCAGGTCCGGCTCGGCACGCATGGCCGTTTGAATGATGGTCGGGATGTCGGCGACCTCCAGGGACTCGGGGAGGCACTGGTCGGTGATGATGCTCACGGCGGCCACCCGCATTCCCATATGCCGGGCCGCGATGACCTCCGGGACCGTGGACATCCCCACCACGTCGGCCCCCACGGTCCGGAGCATCCGATACTCGGCCCGGGTCTCGAGATTCGGCCCCTGCACCGCGACGTATACGCCCTGCCGCAGCGGGATTCCGATCTCCTGGGCCGCGGACTGGAAGAGGGTGCGCAATCGGGCGTCGTAGGGCTCCGACATGTCCGGAAACCGGGGCCCCAGCGCATCCAGATTCGGCCCCACCAGGGGATTGTCCCCCAGTAGGTTGATGTGGTCTTCCAGGAGCACGAGTTCGCCGGGCGCCCACAGGGGATTCATCCCTCCACAGGCCCCCGAAACGATCAGGACGTCGGCCCCCAGTCGTCGCATCACGCGAACCGGCAGGACCACCTCCTGGAGCGAGTAACCCTCATAGGCGTGGAATCGCCCCTGCATGGCCACCACCGGCACCGAGCCCAGGTGGCCGAACAGGAGGCGTCCGGCGTGGCTCTCCACCGTGGACAGGGGGAACCCCGGCAGATCTTCATATGGGATGGCCGCCGTCACCGAGATCGCCTCCGCCAGGCCGCCGAGCCCTGTACCCAGTACGATCCCCACCCGGGGAACGAGGCCGGTAACGGACCGGACCTCCCGGACCGCTCGGTCCAGGAGGTCCAACTGAGCCTCAGGAGCCACAGGAGCGCTCAACGTCAGGAATCACCTCGTCCGGCGGGTGGCTCCCCTTCCTCGTCGGCGTCGCCGACCAGGGGCTGGGACCACGCCCCGTACTCTCTCACCTCGAAGCCGTCTTCGTCGATGGTCTCCGTGGGGGTGACCACCTCGGGCACCTGTGTACCGTCTTCCTCCGGGACCTCCGCCTCGTCCGGCTCCCCGGCCTCCTGGGTCGCTTCCGTCTCGTCCCCGGGAGCCGAACTCTCATTCGGCTCCGTCAGCCCGCCCAGATCGTCGTCCAGCAGCCCGGGCACCTTCAGGTATCCCTCATCCTCGCCCTTCGAGAGGACCTGCTCCCGCCAGCCCGGCGGAAGCTCCACCTCGGGGATGGTCTGGTCCAGCGGGGGACGTGACTCTTCCACCTCGATGCTGTCCATCTGCCGCTGCATCATGCTGCGGAGACCCTTCAGGTAGATGATCCTGGCTCGCTCCAGACTCTTCAGCGCCTCCCCGCCGTCCTGTATGCGCCGGTTGGCGTCCCTGAGGACCATCTCGATCTCGTGGTCCAGTTCCCGCCGCAGGACCTTGGCGTCGGACTTGGCCCGGTCCAGGATCGCGTTGGCCTCGGCCTGGGCGTTGTTCACAGTCGATTCGGCCATCCGACGGGCGTCGTCGATGACCGCGTCGGCTTCCCGCCTCGCCTGACCCTGAATGTCCTCCCGAAGCTGCTGAGCGGTCACGAGGGCTTCGTTGACGGCCTTCTCCCGACCAGCCTGGGACTGCACCTGGGTGTCCAGTAGCCCCACCCTCTCGTCCAGAGAGAGCTTCTCCCTGACGAGCTCCTCCATGCGCTCGGCCACGAGTTCCAGGAAGGTGTCCACCTCCTCGGAGTCGTATCCGCGGATCCCGCGCTTGAAGTCACCCCGCTTCTTTCGGACGTCGAGTGGGGTCAGGTCGATCATGTGGGACGCCTCCCGAAGAGTACGGTTCCGAGTCGGACCATGGTGCTGCCCTCCTCGATCGCGATTTCAAAGTCGTTGCTCATGCCCATGGACAACTCTCCTGTGCCGAATCCCGGGAGTTCGCGACAGCGGTCGCGCAGCTCCCGGAGCCTGGCGAAAGCAGGTCTCAAGACCCCCTCCTCATCCACGAAGGGAGCCATGGTCATGAGTCCCTGCACCTTCAACCCGGGCAACTCGGTGACAGCGTGAACGGCCTCCACCGCCTCATGGACGGAGAAGCCGCTCTTGCTGTCCTCCCCCGACGTATTCACCTGAACGAGGACGTCCAGTTCCCGGCCCACTTCCTCCGCACCGGCGGACAAACGCCGGGCCAGCTTCCGCGAATCCACGGACTGAACCCAGTCGGCGAGCTGCGCCACCGTCGCCGCCTTTCGGCTCTGTATGTGCCCGATCATGTGCCACCGGACGGCGGACCACCCAGGCCGATCCCTGTCCTTCGTCTCCAACCGGGCCGAAAGCCCCTCGACCCGATTCTCTCCCAAATCGGTGAGGCCCGCCGCCAACGAGGCCTCCACCACCTCGTCGGGGTGTGCCTTGGTCACGGCCACGAGGCGAACGTCCTCGGGGCGCCTGCCCGAACGGACCGCGGCCTCGGCGATGGCGTCCCGGACCTTCGGGAGCGCCTCCATGAGGTGATTCGAGTAACGGTTCATCGACGCCGGTCAGTCTATCATCTCTGTTGACCCCGAGAAACCGCGGTATGAAAAGAGACCCCGCCGGGTCGGGCCCGGCGGGGTCTCGGGTGTTCGGCCCATTCGCCGGTCCGGGTCGCTACCTGGTCTGGAAGGTAATGGGCAGAGCGATCCACACCGCCACCCTGCGATCACGGTTCAACGCCGGGGTGAACTCGATGATGTCGGCCACCTTCAGCGCCGCGTTGTCCAGGGCCGTGTGCCCGGAGCTCTGCTGGACCTGGGTCCGCTGAACCAGACCCTGCTCGTCGATGAAGAACCAGACCATGACCTGGCCACCGATACCGGCGTCCCGGAGCAGGGGCGGATACTCCCGCTCCAGGGCCCGGGCCACCTCCGGACGATTCTTCACCTCCGGGCTCACCGTAAAGGGGGTGAAGGTCGGGGCCGCCGAGATGTCCGTCGCTGCCTCCTCGGGGGGCGGAGGCAGGTCCTCCACCGGGTTATCCTCGAAGGTCGTGGGCGCGATGGTGATGTCTTCCTCGATGGTCGCCTCGGCGATCACCGGCGTCGCGGGACGGGCAATGGCCTCCGGCGGCGGCGGGATCTCGATCTCGGGCGGGAGCTCGATCGCCTCCAGCTCCTCCATGGAGTAGGACACGTCCTCGGCAGTCATCTCCGGCCAGAACGAGAACACCGCGAAGTGCATCACGGTGGCGATGGTGATGGAGGCCCAGAACCAGTATGAGGACGTCCTCTTGAAGCGTTCGTTGGCCGACTCGACCTGCAGGTCCTGCAGGTCCGGCCCGGCTGGAGCAGTCATCGCCTCTCCCTCGTCATGCTGCGCTCGAGCTCGGTCGCGAAGACCAGGCGCACCGCGCCAGCTTCCTGTAGCTCCTTCTGGAGCAGGTCCACATACACGTACGGAACGTCACGATCGGCCCTGAGCGAGATGACCAGCCGCCGGTCGGACTGGGCATAGAGGGGAGCCACGATCCCCGATACGTCGCCCATCGCAAACGCCCGGTCGTTGATCCAAACGCCCCCATCCTGCTCCAACCAGACGTAGAGGATGTCCTTGGCCTTCTCGTCGATCTTCTGGGCAGCCTCGGCGGCCGGCCACTCGATGGGCCGTTCCGAAGTCGCCCGGAACACGGTCGTCACCATGAAGAAGATGAGCAACAGGAACGCGATGTCCGCCAGCGAGGACGACGGGATGTCCTGCGACGCCTTCGACTTCCGGTGGAATCCACCTGATTTGATCGCCACTGGTCAGCCCTCCAGGATTTGGAGAGAGATGCGGTCGGCCCCGGCGGTCTGGAGCGCGTCCAGCACATCCACCATGAACCTATACGGGGCGTCGGGGTGGGTCTTTACAGCCGCGATCAGATTCGGGTTCTGGGAACTCTCCTGCCGCCAGAGTCCGTCGATGTCCGCGGGGCGCACCTGCTGGATCTGCTGGCTTTCCCCCCGCTTGACCTCCACCACGCCGTTGGGCTGGATGAGCAGGAAGAGGATGTTCTTCTGGTTGATGGCCACCTCTTCGGACTGCTCCGGCAGGACGATGGGAAGCCCCTTGTCCTTCGGAAAGACCGTGGTCACCAGGAAGAAGATGAGCAGCAGGAAGGCGATGTCGGCCATGGACGAGGATGGAATCTCGTCACTGACCTTCGACTTCTTCTGGTCCAGTACCGCCATGTTTTGAACCTCGTCAGGGTGGTCTACAACGTCCTACCGATCGAGAAGGCCCGAGGTTCCAGCCGGGGCCCACGTCTCCCAGCCGCTATTCGAGCCCCAGTTCCCGGCGCTCTTCCGGCGTCATGGGACGGGCCGTGGGCTGCGCAGCCACGTCCGGGGCGTCGATGACGATGCGGGTCTTGGCGACCTTCACGACCGTCAGACTGCCCGCCTTCTCCATATCCCACGCCAGCCGGAGCACCTTGTTCGCCCCCGTCTCCATGTCGACGATCAGTCCATCGATCCGCGTCACGAAGAAGTTGTAGGCGATGTTCACCGGAATGGCGATGGCCAATCCGGTGGCGGTCGTGAGGAGGGCTACCTTGATCCCCCCGGCGACCAGGGCCGGATCCACCTCGCCGGCGGCCTCGATGGCCCCGAACGCCAGGATCATCCCGGCCACGGTCCCCAGAAAGCCCATGAGGGGGGCGACGTTCGCGATGGTGGCCAGGATCACCAGGCCTCGCTCGAGGAAGCCCAGTTCGATGGCTCCGGTCGTGCTGATGGCCTGCTCCAGCTCACCGTCCGCCACCGAACCCCGCCGGATACGGCGAAGGCCCGCCGTCAGGATGGCAGCCGCGGGCCCAGGTGTACTGGCCGCGGCGCCCAGGGCGCCGTCCACATCGCCCGACTGAGCGATCTCCTCGGCGGTGACGAGGATGCTGCTGCTCTTCGCGTGGGCCGTGAACAAGGTCCAACCCTTGGCGATGATCACGCCGAGCGCGAGGAGCGAGCAAAGCAGCAGCGGATACATCATCCATCCGCCGTCCGCAAATAGGTTCAGAAGCTGATATTGCATACCTGCGCGAGCTCCCCTTCGACATCACCGATGGATAGGAGTGGCCGGCCATCCCCCCCAGGGAAAGACCGTCCGAATCTAGGGACCCCCGAATGGCGCGTCAACGAGGCCTTCCGACGCGGGTCGACGGGCCCGTAAGTCTTCAGTTTTCTTGATGTTTCGCCACCGTGGCTCCACCTGGCGGGGGTCAAGCGACCGCCCCCTTCGCGGAGAGCGCTCCGGGCCGCTCCGGCACGGCCCCGCTCAGGATCTGTTTCAGCCTCGCCATATCCACTCCAACCTCGATACCGCCCCTCCGGGCCACCGAGATGCGCGCGGTCTCCTCGCTCACCACGATCACCACCGCGTCCGTCTCTTCGCTGAGCCCGATGGCGGCCCGGTGCCGGGTCCCCAGCGTCTTGTCCTCCACGGCGAACTGGGTCAGCGGCAGGATCGCTCCAGCCGTGATGATCATATCCCCTTTTACGAGAACGGCACCGTCGTGGAGGGGGCTGTAGGGGGTGAAGATGGTCGTGAGCATCTCCGCCGAAACCCGGGCATGGACCGGCTTCCCCGAGCTGGCGTATTCGTCGAGCCCCACCTCCTGCTCCAGGGCGATGATGGCCCCGATCTTCGACCGGGACAGCTCCTCGACTCCCTCGAGGATCTCGTCCACCACCTCCTGTTCCTCCAGCTTGGTGAACATCCGCATCATCCGACTCTGTCCCAGGCGGGCGAGGGCGGAGCGGAGTTCTGGTTGAAACACGACCAGGAGTGCAATGGCGCCATACTGGAAGATCGTCTCCAGCAGATACCGTACGAGCGTGAAGTCCAGCAGTCGGGCCCCGCCGTAGACCAGGGCCAGGAACAGGACCCCCAGGAGCATCTGCATGGCACGGGTCCGCTGGACCAGGATCAGGATCCGGTAGAAGAGAATCGCTACCAGTGCGATCTCAACCAGATCGGCCGGTCCCGGCCTCAGGAACTGCAGTTGCTCCAGCACGGAGTTCAACGGGAACCCCCTCTACGGCACCAGATGGAACGGTCCGCGCCGGCCCGACCGGCACGTGAATTACCCCTCATCTTAGGGTTTCCGGGCCGGTGACGGAACGGGTCGCCGACCCGGTCACCGCCCGAGCCACGGCCAGGGCCTGGACCACCGCCCCCACGTCGTGCACTCGGAAGACCGATGCGCCCCGCTCGAAGGCCATGACGCAGGCCGCCACCGTCCCGGGGATCCGATCCTCCGCAGGGGCACCCGTCACCGCCCCGATGAAGCTCTTGCGGCTCGGACCGACCAGGATGGGGAATCCCAATCGCCCCAGTCCCACCAGCCCGTACAGAACCTGGAGGGAGTGATCGGCGGACTTGGCGAAGCCGATCCCCGGATCCAACACGATACGCCGGTCCTCGACCCCCGCCCGCCGGGCAATGGCCAGAGAGACCTCCATCTCCCCGATCACCTCGGGAATCACGTCCTCGTAGTTCGCCCGTTCGACCATGTCCGCCGGGGTGCCCCGCATATGCATGAGGACCAGCCCGGCGCCGGTCCGAGCCACGACCCCAGCCATGCCCGGGTCGAATCGGAGGCCGGACACGTCGTTCACGATCTCGGCCCCCGCGTCCAGGGCGGCAGCGGCCACGGCGGCCTTTCGGGTGTCCACCGAGAGGGGGACCGGGGAGTCCGGGGCGAACGCCTGGACAAAGGGGAGGATGCGCCCGATCTCCTCATCCACGGACACGGTCGCCGCCCCCGGGCGGGTGGACTCGCCGCCGACGTCGATGATCCGGGCCCCGGCCTCCGCCATGGCCCGGGCCCGAACAAGCTGTTCCGTGAGGCCGGGCGTGGCGCCGCCGTCGGAAAAAGAGTCCGGAGTCAGGTTCAGGATTCCCATGACCACAGGCGGGTCCAACGGAAGATCCCGGGTGCGGAGACTCCACACCCGGGATCCTTGGTCCAACGCCCCAGGAAGCTCGATCGGCCTCACCTGGCGGTCAGTGGGACGGCTTCGGATCGGGTTCCGGGGGCGGCCCCATGAGACTGCCCGGCAGGCCGGCGGTGGGCTCCACGGTACTCCCAGGCAACGCGCCCGGTCCTTCCTCCGAGGACGGATCGGGTAGGCCCGGCACTTCCACCGGCGGGAGGACCTTCCCCTCACTCAACAACTGGATCTCGAATCGGTCCAACGTCTCCCGCTCGAGAAGGGACTGGGCGATGGACTCCAGGAGTTCCGAGTGTTCCTCCAGGACGGTCCGGGCTCGATCGTGCGCTTCGTCCAGGATGCGCTTCACCTCCCGGTCCACCTTCTGGGCGGTGTGCTCGGAGACCTCTCGTCGCTGGACCAGTTCCCTTCCCAGGAAGACCTCGTGCTCCGAGTCGCCGACCGCGACCAGCCCGACCGTCTCGGACATCCCGAATCGGGTGACCATGGAACGAGCCAAGGACGTGGCGCGCTCGATGTCGTTGCCGGCTCCCGTGGTGACCTTCTCCGGCCCGAAGGTCACCTCCTCGGCGACACGCCCGCCAAAGAGCATGGCGAGCTGGCCCTCCATCCATTCCTTGGTATAGGAGTGACGGTCCTCCTGGGGGAGGGACGCTGTGATCCCCAGGGCACGGCCCCGGGGCACGATGGTGACCTTGTGGACCGGATCGAGACCCGGAACTCGGAGTCCGATGACCGCATGCCCAGCCTCGTGGTAGGCGGTCAACTCCCGTTCGCGGTCGGTCAGCACCAGGCTCTTCCGCTCGGTACCGAGCATGATCTTGTCCTTGGCCGCCTCGAAGTCCTCCATGGTCACCCGGTCGGCATTGCGGCGGGCCGCCAGGAGGGCGGCCTCGTTGCACACATTCGCCAGGTCCGCCCCGGACATCCCCGGGGTCCCCTTTGCGATGATGCCCAGGTCCACGTCCTCGGAAAGTGGGAGCTTGCGGGCGTGCACCCGCAGGATCGCCTCACGTCCCTTCACGTCCGGGAGATCCACCACCACTTGCCGGTCGAATCGGCCGGGCCGGAGCAGGGCCGGATCCAGAACGTCCGGCCGGTTGGTGGCGGCGAGGAGAATCACCCCCTCATTGGCCTCGAATCCGTCCATCTCCACGAGGAGAGCGTTCAGCGTCTGCTCCCGTTCGTCATGGCCGCCCCCCAGGCCCGCGCCCCGGTGACGCCCCACGGCGTCGATCTCATCCACGAAGATGATGCATGGGGCGTGTGCCTTACCCTGCTCGAACAGATCACGGACCCTCGAGGCGCCGACGCCGACGAACATCTCGACGAAGTCCGACCCGGACATCTGGAAGAACGGCCGCCCCGCCTCTCCCGCCACAGCCTTGGCCAGGAGGGTCTTCCCCGTGCCCGGAGGCCCGACGAGCAAAACCCCCTTGGGCAGGCGTCCACCCAATCGGGAGAACTTGGCCGGGTCCTTCAGGAACTCGATGATCTCCTCGAGCTCCTCCTTCGCCTCGTCGGCCCCCGCCACGTCGGTGAAGTTGACCTGCGGCGTGTCGGGAGAGATGAGCTTGGCCTTTGAGCGCCCGAACTGGAACGCCCGGTTCCCCCCGCCCTGCATGGTTCTGAAGATCCAGATCCAGAAGGCGATAAAGAGGAACCAGGGCAGGATCCCGAGGAGCACACCCCACCACGCCTGCTGGGACACGTCTGCGGAGATCTCCACGTTCTGGGCTTCGAGCTCCGTCTTGAGGCTCTCCATCGTCCCGGGGATCAGGTTCACCCGGTAGGTGGCCAGCTCTCGTCCCTCTTCCTGCATGGGGGCCCGGAAATCGCCTTCGGCCTTCACCCCGTCGATGATCTTGACGGACCGGATGTTACCCGAGGACAGCTGCTGCTGGAACTCTGTGAGATTCAACTCCTTCGCAGGCTCCTCCTGAGCTCTGAAGAAGTTGATGGCCAGCAGGGGGAGCAGGACCAGGAGGATCCAGAAGGAAGCGGTCCTCGACACCCGCGACACCCGGTTGTTGTCGTCCACCGGCTTTTTGGGTTCCCTATCACTCATGACAAATCCCTGCCTGCCCTCTCATCAGATGCTCCCGATGTACGGGAGGTGCCGATAGTCCTCGGCATAGTCCAAGCCGTATCCCACGAGGAAGTCCGACGGTGCGTCGAACCCCACCCAGCGCGGCTCCCGATCCACGGTCGCCAGATGCTTGTGCAGCAGGGCGCAGACCTCGAGCGATCGAGGATGACGGGCCTCCAATTGCGGGATGAGCCAGTTCAGCGTGTTTCCTGAATCTACAATATCCTCGACCAAGAGGACGTCCCGGTCCCGAATGTCGGCCTCCGGATCATAGAGGAGGCGGATGTGACCCCGGCTTTCGGTCCCTGAACCGTAGGACGATGCGACCAGGAAGTCCACGCTCACAGGGAGGTGGATCTGCCTCACCAGGTCGGCCATGAAGATGAATGACCCCTTGAGCAGCCCGATCACCAGCAGACCTCGCTCGCCGTCGTAGGCCCGGGAGATCTCACCACCGAGGGCCGCGACCTTCGCCGCGATCCGATCCTCATCGAAGACGATGCGCTTGAGGGCTCTACCGCCCAGCCGATCATTCTCCACCGACGTCCGATTCCTCCCGCGTGGCCAAAAAGAAACCTCCCTCCCAATCCTCGACCCCGCTCCCGGACCACGCAACCGCGAGCCCCGGGATCCAGACCACGAGGCCCGAGCCGTCCACGACCACCGGAGTCCGGACCCGGTCCTGGAACGGGACCCGCTTCTCCGCCAGGAGCTTCTTCACCTTCTTGGTCCCATAGCCCAGGCGCACCCGATCGCCCGGTTCCCAGGCCCGCACTGTGAGGGGAAAACGGAGGAAACCATCGTCAAAGCGGATGGCGTAACGGAACCCCTCCGGGCCCGCTGCGATCCCCCACTCCCAGAGAAGCCGACGCCCGCCCACCGACAGGACCCCCCGGCCGGCCGAGGCCTCGGGGATCTCCAGCGGAACCGTCTCCCCCGGCCCCTGATCCCCGGGATCCAACTCCAGGCACAGCGCCCCGAAGTCTCGACGCAATCGGAGTCCACTGCCAAGGGGGGCGCTCCGTCCGCTGGCGCCCGCGCTGATAAACTCCAGAGCGGCCCGTGTTCCTTGGCCGCTCAGGGGTCTGCCCAACCGCCTGGCCATGCCCCGGATCATGCGGCTTCTCACCGCAGGGTCCAGGGCGAGGGTCGCGTTCCTGGAGAGCCGAAATCCCACGAGGTGGTTCGAGGCGGGGTGGGAGAGGCGTTCCGCCTCGACCCGCTCCATCAAGAGAGGGAGCACACCCTCCCACGCCTCACTCTCCCTGCGGGCCTGGGCGGCAAGCCTGGCCAGGCTTCGTCGGGCGCCGGGAACCGCCGCCTCCAGGCCTGGGAGAACCTGGCTCCGGATCGCGTTCCGGGCCGGTCCGAGGTCGAGATTGGTGGGGTCGTCCCGCCAGGCGATTCGCTGCGCCTCGGCATATCTCCTGAGCTCGTGTCTGAAGAAGGGGAGCAGCGGCCGTAGGACCCCGTCGCCACGAACGGGAGCGATTCCCCTGAGCCCTCGGAGCCCAGAGCCCCGGGCGGCACGGAAGAGCACGGTCTCCGCCTGGTCGTCCCCGTGGTGGGCCGTGAGGATCCAGGGCGCCCCTCTGGCCCGGGCGACGTCGTGGAGGAAGCCATATCGGACGGAGCGCGCATCGGCCTCCCCCGACGGGGGCGGGTCGGATGCAGCGGCCTCGAACTCCACGCCCCAGGCGGCACAGACACCCCGGGCCCAGAGGGCGTCCGCCCCGCTTCCGGGACGCATGGCGTGGTCCAGGTGGGCCGCGATCAGCACCGTCTCCCCGATCTCCATATCCCTGCAATGGAAACGCAGGAGGTGGAGGAGGACCGTGGAGTCCAGTCCCCCGCTGAAGGCCACCACGATCGGGTCCCCGGCGCGGTACTCCGCGGCTCGAAGGATCCGGGTCAGACTCCGCCGGAAGCGGGGCACGAGGCCCCGAGCACCGATCTGGGGACCAGCCGTCACGCCCCCCCCGCGAGGCCCGGAGGGAGAGGCCGGCCATACAGCTCGTGAAGGACCCGGGCCAACAGGTCCGGTCGGTCGGTCTGAATCCCGTCCACGCCCCATGAGAGCAGGCGACGCATGTCGGCCTCATCGTCGATGGTCCATGGATGCACCGGGATGTTCCGGGCGTGGGCCTCCCGGACGAAGCGGGGACTCAGGATCTGCCGGCCTTCCCAGAAGTCGGGGACCTGGAGCGCGTCGGCCCGGGGCGTGTAGAACCGCCCGAGGGGGCCCAGCTTATGAGCGAGATAGAAGCGCGTGATCTGGTGCCGGGCCGCCCCCCAAGGACCGGCGTACCCGCGAATCCCCTTCCGATGTGTATCGTGCTCGGCGGCGATCAGCACCCGATGCTCCGCCCCGTGGCGCCGGATCTCCTCGTGAAGCAGGTGGGAAATCCCCGGCACCTTCGCGTCCACGTTCACCCGAATCGTGGGGAGCTCCTCCAGGAGCTCGCTGAAGAGGGGAATCCCGGCACCGGTTCCTCGGAAGGCGTGTGTTCCCTCCAGGTCCCGGAAACGGTAGCCCGCGTCCAGCGACCGGATGGCCTCCCAGGGCATCTCGGCCACGAGCCCGGTTCCGTCGGTGGTTCGATCCACGGAGGGGTCGTGGATCACCACCAGGCGCCCATCCGCCGTGGCGTGGATGTCCGTCTCCAGCATGTCGGCGCCCCAAGTCTCCACCGCCCGACGGAAGGCGACCATGGTATTCTCCGGCGCCAGGGCCCCGCCCCCTCGATGCGCGATGAGGAGGGGGGCTCCCGCGAAATAGGGATGACCGGGCCTACGCCGCCGAAATCGGCCCATCGGCCCTCCTCAGCCGCCCTTTCGGGCCGCGCCCACCCGTTCCATCTCTTCGGCGCTCAGACCATAGAGCAGACCCATGACAAGATCGACGAGTGTCTCGGTCATGACGATCTCGGCAGCGACCCGAGGTCCATCTCCGTCTTCGGGTTCGCCAGTCCGTCGGGCCTCCAACTCCTGGAAGAGGAACGAGAGCACGTCGATCACCATCTCGGGTCGGGGACTCGCAGGAGCCAGGGCGTCGGGCATCACCTCCTCGAGCAACAACCCGCGGACGAATGCGAGGAGGCCCGGGAAGGCCTGCTCCACCAGGAGGTCGTCGCCGAGGCGCTCCTCGTCGGTGAGGTGCTCCCACTCCAACTCGTTCCAGTACAAGTCCTTGGCCTGGTCGAGCAGAAATTCCCGGTCGGTGTCGGAGAGAGGGGGGCCGGCCTCCCCAGCGACGGGCTGGAGCGGTCTGCCGACCTGGGCCTCGATTTCCGCCTTGCGGGTCATGACGTGGGCGTTCAACGGATGCTCCAGGGTGTCGGGTAAGGATCCATGGAATGTCGGGGGAGCCAAGATACCGCATGGGTAACCCCGGGGAAAACCGACGGCATGCACTCACATGAAAAGCGCGGCCGACCCCGTCTACGGGTCCGGCCGCGCTCACGATAGCGGAGGAGGGACTCGAACCCCCGACACGCGGATTATGATTCCGCTGCTCTAACCAGCTGAGCTACTCCGCCACAGAGGAAAAACCTCTCCGAGCCCCATGGTGTTGTCAAGACCGATTCGGGGGTCGAACGTGGGGTGTGGCACGGACCCTGCCCTTGAACGGAGGGCACCCCTTGGGCGTAAGTTCATACAGTCGCCGAAGACCTTACTCTCGACCGGAGTATCTCATGGACCTCGCGACCATTCTGGTCCCGCTCATCGTCGTTGGCACCGCCGGCATTCTCTCGAGTATGCGCATCCTCTGGGAATTCGAGAGGGGGGTGATCTTCCGGCTGGGGAAGCTGACCCGGGCCAAGGGCCCTGGTCTCGTCTTCCTGGTCCCGTTCGGGGTCGAGCGGATGAAGAAGATGGATCTCCGCATCGTGGCCCTGGACATCGCCCCGCAGGACACCATCACCAAGGACAACGTATCGGTCAAAGTCAACGCGGTGGTGTACTTCCGCGTCGCGGACCCGGCCAAGGCGGTGGTGGAGATCGAGGACTATTACTTCGCCACGAGTCAGCTCGCCCAGACCACCCTGCGGAGCGTCATCGGGCAGTCCGAATTGGACGAACTCCTCGCCCAGCGGGAGCAGATCAACGAGATCGTCCGGGTCATCATCGACGAGGGGACCGATCCGTGGGGCATCGAGGTGGTGGGCGTGGAGATCAAGGACATCGACCTGCCCCACGAGATGAAGCGGGCCATGGCCAAGCAAGCCGAGGCCGAGCGGGAGCGCCGGGGGAAGGTCATCGCCGCCGAAGGCGAGTACCAGGCCTCCACCAAGCTCGCCCTGGCGGCGCAGGTCATCTCGAAGCACCCGGTCGCCCTCCAGTTGCGCTTCCTTCAGACCGTCGTGGAGGTGGCCGCCGAGAACAACTCCACCACGCTCTTCCCGATCCCCGTAGATCTCTTCGCTCCGTTCATCGAGAAGGCGACGGGGGTGAAGGGTGGTGGCTTCTCCCAGATCGATGCCGAGGGTGAAGAGGCCTCGGAGAATCCCACAGCCCTACCCGAAGCCGATGCCCTTCGGGCCCTGGCGGCCGGAGTGGCGGGCGATCTTCCTTCCGGATCGGACCTGCTGGAGGCTGCGGAGCGCGCCAAGGTGGCTCTGGGCCTCAAGGCCGGAGAAGAGAAGGGGGAGCGCAAGGAATCTGCGGACCCGGAGGATTGAGGCTGCGGTCCCGGGGAGCCCCACCGGGATCTCCGGAGCCGGAGGAGGTGAGGAGGGGTGCGCTACTGGCGCTCCCCTCCTTCGTTCGTCGTGTCGGGCGGAACCGAGTCGGGCTCCGCGAACCGGTAGAGGACCTCACCCGGACGGATCATTCCAAAGCGCTCCCGAGCGATCCGTTCGAGGGTTGCCGAGTCGTTCTCGAGGGAGTCCACCCATGCCCGTAAGGAGTCGTTCTCCAGCCGGAGCCGGGCCAGTTCCTCCCGGGCGTCGATCCGCCCCTCCCGGGCCCGCCGCACCTCGAAGACGGAGTACTCCCCCCCGAAGATCGCATAGTAGAGGGCCAGCCCCACCAGCGCGGTGAGGATCAGCCTCCAGCCGCGTCCCATAACCCCCGCCCGGGATAGCGAGCCTCGGCGGCGAGGGCTTCCTCGATCCGCAGAAGCTGATTGTACTTCGCCACCCGATCCGTGCGGCTGGCACTGCCGGTCTTGATCTGCCCTGCCGAGGTGGCGACGGCGAGGTCGGCGATGAACGTGTCCTCGGTCTCGCCGGACCTGTGGGAGATCACGGAGTTGTAGCCCGACTCCCCGGCCATACGGATGGCATCCAGGGTCTCGGAGAGGGTTCCGATCTGGTTGACCTTGATGAGGATGGCGTTCCCCACCCCCTCACGAATCCCCCGGTCGAGGCGCTCCGTGTTGGTCACGAAGATATCGTCGCCCACGATCTGCACATCGCTCCCGATCTCCTCGGTGAGGGCTCGCCAACCATCCCAGTCGTTCTCGTCGAGGGGATCCTCCAGGGACCGGATGGGATACTTCCGCACCCAGTCGGCCCAGAAGCGGATCATGCCGTCGCTGTCCACCTCCTCCCCGGTGGACCAGCGGAAGCGGTATTTCCCACCGTGGAACAACTCGCTGGCCGCCGCATCGATGGCCAGGACCATGTCGTCCCCAGGCGTATAGCCAGCGGCCTGGATGGCCGAGAGCACCAACTCCACGGCCTCTTCGTTGCTCCCCAGGTCCGGGGCAAACCCGCCCTCGTCTCCCACGCCGGTGCTCTTCCCCTGCTTGGAGAGGACCTTCTTCAGGTGGTGGAACACCTCGGCTCCCATGCGCAGGCCGTCGGAGAAGCTGGCGGCTCCCACAGGCATCACCATGAACTCCTGAATGTCCACGTTGTTCGAGGAGTGGGCTCCCCCATTCAGGATGTTCATCATGGGGACGGGGAGAACATTCGCCGTCGGCCCGCCGAGGTACTGGTAGACCGGAATGCCCATCTCCGAAGCCGCCGCCCGGGCGGCGGCCATGGAGACCGCCAGGATGGCGTTGGCCCCGAGCCGTCCCTTGTTGGGGGTGCCGTCAAGATCGATGAGCGTCCCATCCAGGTCCCGTTGCTCACGGGCCTCGAAGCCTCTGAGGGCATCCCGGATTTCCCCGTTGACGTGCTTCACCGCCCGGGTCACGCCCTTGCCCAGGTATCGATCACCGTCCAGGTCCCTGAGCTCCACCGCCTCGTGCTCGCCGGTGGAGGCCCCGGACGGGACGGCCGCCCGCCCCTGCGCCCCCGACTCGAGGATGACGTCGGCCTCGACGGTGGGATTCCCCCGGGAGTCCAGGATCTCCCGGCCCCGGATGTCCATGATTGCTGACATGTTCGTTTCCTCAGCGTGGCTGCGGCGCGAACGCCGCGATCAGTGTCTGTCTCAAACGTCGTCCGTGCTGCCCCGACGCGTGCTGCCGTGGCCCGTGCCACCTTCGGCCGAGGAATTCGCCGCCCCTCTCAACTCCGCTACCGCGACACGGGATTCCTCCAGCAACCGATCCCTGCTCTCCATGGTCAGGCCCTCGGTGCTGATGGGTGTACCGACCCGAACCCGGATGGTCCCGGAGCGGATCCGGAAGCTGCCCTTGGGCATGATCCGGCCGCTCCCCTCGATCCCCACCGGCACGATCGGGCACTGAGCCTGGAGGGCGAGGACGAATGAGCCCTTCTTGAACCGCTGGAGCTCCTGGTCCGGAGATCGGGTGCCCTCGGGGAACATCACGATGGTCAGGCCGCTCTCATGCATCCTTGTCGTGGCTTCACGCAGGGTGTCCACAGCCGAGTTCCGATCCCCGCGGTCGATGGCCAGGTGGCCCGACCCGACCCATGCCGGTCCCAGCAGGGGCACCTTCTCCAGCTCTTGCTTCCCCACGAACCGGAAGGCGGAGGGAATCACGGCGCAGAGGGCGAACACGTCGAACCACGACTCGTGGTTGGCCACGAGAACGCGGGGTTGATTCCCCTCCAGCACCTCCAGACCCTCGGCCTCGACCTTCACTCCCGAGGCCCAGAGAATGCTCTTGGACCAGGCGGTCGGAACGGCGTGGCCCAGCGTCCAAAGCTTCTTGGATCCCGTGGCCATGGCGACCAGCACGCGACTGGCGTAATAGGCCGTGGATACGGTGCCGAAGAGCAGCGCCCAGATGGATCGGATCAAGGGTCCCCGGAGTGACGAAAATGGTCGAACCCGCCCTCGGTCAGCGGGCGGGTGACGCCGTCGGCGTCACGGAGCAAAACTAACCCCGCCGGGCCCTCCGCTCGACCCACCCGGACCAGAGCGGTGCCGAATGCGATCTGGAAATCCCCAGCCAGTGGATCCAGGACGCCGGGCCGGGCGGCCACCAGGAGCTCATAATCCTCGCCGCCTCGGAGGGCCAACTCCAGATCCGCACCGGGGAAGACTGGAATCGCTGGGGAGTCCAGAACCAGCCCCACCCCCGAAGCGGAGGCCAGATGAGCCGCGTCACCGGCAAGGCCGTCGGAGATGTCCATCCCCGCCCGGACTCCTCCCCTCGAAGCCAGCCAACGGGCCTCCTGGATTCGCGCCCTCGGCGATGTGAACGCTCTCCGGGCGTCGTCGGGGACCTTTCTTCCCTCCCTCCAGGCGCGCACCGCCAGCCCGGCCCCACCCAGGGGACCAGTGACCCAGAGCTCGTCGCCGGGCCGCACCCGGGAGCGGAGCATCGGCTCCTCGGCTCTTCCCAGGACCACCACGTCCAGGATCACGGGTCCCGGAGAGGCCGTCAGGTCCCCTCCCAGGAGGGGCACGCCCACCCGGTCGAGGGCGTCCGCCACGCCGTCGGCAACCTGATCCACCGAATCTCCATCTCCGGGGGTCACGGAGAGGGATAGAAGGACCCCCACCGGATCGGCCGCCATACCGGCCAGGTCGCTGAGGGCGGCCAGTACCGCGCGGCGTCCCGCCTCCGCCAGGGTGATCCACTCCCGGCGAAAATGGACGCCTTCCACGGTCAGGTCGGTGGAGATCACCAGGGGAGGATCGCCGGCGAGCACGAGGGCGTCGTCGCCCGGCCCGACTTCCACCTGTCCCGACGGATCCGATGCACCCGGGTCGTCCCCGGGGCCGGGACACCGGTCCAGGATCCGGCGGATGAGATCGAACTCCTCTCCGGGCCCCATGCGACTCAACGGGGAGGATCCAGGTCGAGGAGCACGAAGGGGAAATCGAGGTCGGTGACCCCGGGCCCCCGCTCCGCCATGGCCTCGGGCAGACCGTCGATCACGTCGGTGGGCGAGAGCCCCGCCCCCTTCCCCGCCACCACCGCAGACCGACCGGACCAGCACAGTCCGGCACCGGCCCCGGACAAGGGGGGAAGCCCCTGGGCAAGAAGGGCTCCGATCACACCGGAGAGCACGTCTCCCATCCCTGCCGCGGCCAGATCGCTGGACCCCATGGCGTCCACCAGGAGCCGGCCGTCGGGGTGAGCCACCACCGAGGGCGCTCCCTTGAGGAGGGTCACGGCCCCGGTCGAGGCCGCGAACGACCTGGCGGAGTCGATCCTGGCGGCATTCACGGCGTCGGCGTCGCTTCCCGTGAGCCGCGCCATCTCGCCGGGATGGGGGGTGACCAGGGTGGGGCCCCTCCGGGTCCAATCCCCCACCGGCGGTCCGCCGTCCACCGAGAGGGTCAGGGCGTCGGCGTCCAGGAGCACCGGTCGGTCGCCGGCCGCTTCGAGAATGGCTCGGAGGGCCGAACCCGCCTCCTCCCCCGTGCCCATGCCCGGCCCCACGACGATGGCGCCGGCGGCGGCGACCGCATCGAGAAGACCGGGATGGTCCGACCGGTCCACGAAGACAGCGTCGGGCACGGCCTCCTGAAGAATCGACCGATTCGAGGCCGTGGACGCCACACGGACGTAGCCGGCCCCTGCACGAATCGCCGCCCGGGCGGCAAGCACCGCGGCGCCGGCCATCCCCTCTCCCCCGGCTACGATCAGGGCGCTCCCCACCGCGTTCTTATGGGTTGCCAGGGCCCGCACGGGCCGCTGCCCACCGGCCCAGCTAGGTGTGATCAATCGAGCGGGGAAACGATCGGGACCAGGATCCGGGAAGCCGATCTCCACCGCGATCAGCCGACCGGTGACCGCCCGGGCCGGGTGCAGGAGACACCCGAGCTTCGGCCAACCCAGGGCCACCGTGACGTCGGCGTGGATGGTCGCGCCGGGTACCGCTCCCGTGCTGGCGTCCACCCCCGAGGGGGCGTCCAGGGAGAATACCGGCGCGCCTGAGCGGCCCGCAGCCTGGATGGCTCGGGCCTGCCGTTCCCGGGGCGCTCCGCTCAGGCCGGTTCCGAGCAGCCCGTCGACCAGAACGGCCGCGCCGGATAGGGCCAGATCCCACGCCGCGTCGTCGTCGGACAGTCCTTCGTCGTGGACCAGGGGTAGCTCCCAACCGTGGAGGACGGTTTCAGGAGGGGTGCGGTCCGCCACCAGAACCCCCCGGACGTCTCTGCCCCATGCTGCCAGGTTCCGGAGAACGACCAGGGCATCGCCCCCGTTGTTGCCGGCGCCCACGAGAGCGACGACGGGGCCTTCCGGGAAGAGGTGGTTCAGAACCAGGGCCGCCGAGCGGCCGGCGTTCTCCATGAGCGTGAAATGGGGAACCCCCGTTCCGTCGATGGCATATCGATCGAAGTCTGCTGCCTCTGCTCCGGTGGGAAGCAAGACGGCAGTCGAGGAGAACGGTCGGAGGGGCGGAGCGGAGTCAGCCATCAACGGGGGTCGGCCTGAAGGGGGGTCGGCCGCACCGTGGGGGGCTACTTGTAGCTTTGCCCGATGGCGCGACCCAGGGTGATTTCACCATTGTCGATGCGGATGTTGAATCCGCAATCCGGGTTGGAGCAGACCCAGGCCTTGTAGCGAATCGGCGCCCCGTCCCGCCCGTAGTCCGAGAGGGGCAACAGAATGCCTCCCTCGCACTTCTGGCAATCGGGGAATCCACGGTGTTCCGCCATGTTCTCAACCCCTCCCATCAACGTGGAGTTCGAAAATGTACGATGGCCGCTCCGGTGCTGAAGCGGAGTGACTCATGGGATGTTGGCACCCCAGGGATAGTTCTCTTCAAAAACCTCGCCGAAATCAAACACCCCGTCGAAGTCATCCAGGGAGTCGCCCTCCTGGGTGACCAGGACTCCGCATTCCACCAGGGCGTAGACGATCTTTCCCAGATCCCGCGTCCCGTGGATGCCCCAATGCCCCAGCACCGTCAGTGCCATGGGACCGAACTCCTCGACGGCCAGCCTCCTGCACCCCTCGGCCAACTCGGTCCCGGTAATGTGGCGAGGCGGGTCCAGGGACTGCATGACCGACTTCAGCGCCGACAGGGTAAAGAGGTAGGCCTTGCTGTGGAAGCGCGGGTAGCGCTCCCTCAACAGGGCCATCAACTCCTCGGCAAACTGGGTCTCGGTCATAGGGCAGAAACTTACGAACCGGCCCGGCGTTCGCCAGTCCGGGGATTCCGCCCGAGCCTCAAACCGCGACCAGGTCCGCGTAGAGCGGGAACGCCGCGCAGACCTCCGCCACACCCTTCCGGACGGTCTCGTGAATACTCACGTCTTCCGGGGTGTCCAGGATGTCGGCGATCCAACCTCCGACCCTGGCCATCTCTCCGGGACCGAAGCCGCGGGTGGTGAGGGCGGCGGTTCCGATCCGGAGGCCCGATGTCACGAAGGGAGAACGAGGCTCCCCGGGGACCGTGTTCTTGTTCACCGTGATGCCGGCCGCCTCCAGGAGCGCCTCCCCATCCTTACCGGTGACCTCCCGGTCCCGCAGGTCCACCAGAAGCAGATGGTTGTCCGTACCCCCGGACACCAGTCGGATTCCCCGCTCCATCAGCGTCTCTCCCAACACACGTGCGTTGTCGACGACGTCCTGGCAGTAGACGGAGAACTCCGGCTTCAGCGCTTCCTTGAAAGCGACGGCCTTGGCGGCGATCACGTGCATGAGGGGCCCGCCCTGGGTCCCCGGGAACACCGCCTTGTCGATGGCCTTCTGGTGTTCGGCCCTGCAGAGGATCAAACCGCCCCTGGGCCCCCGGAGCGTCTTGTGGGTGGTGGTGGTCACCACGTCGGCGTGGGGGACCGGACTGGGGTGTACGCCGGCCGCGACCAGGCCCGCGATGTGGGCCATGTCGACCAGGAGCACCGCGTCCACCTCCCGAGCGATCTCCCCGAAGACCTGGAAGTCGATGACCCGCGGATAGGCGCTGGCGCCGGCGATGATCATCTTGGGACGCACCGTCCGCGCCTTCTCCCGGACGGCGTCGTAGTCGATTCGGCCATCGGACTCTCGGACGCCGTAGGCGTGGGCCTCATAGAGGATTCCGGAGGCGTTCACAGGCGATCCGTGGGTCAGGTGCCCGCCGTGGCTGAGGTCCATGCCGAGGAATCGGTCCCCTGGCTTCAGGAACGCCAGGTAGCTGGCCAAATTCGCCTGGGCCCCGGCATGGGGCTGTACGTTGGCGTGATCCGCTCCGAAGAGACGGCACGCCCGATCCCGGGCCAAGTCCTCGGCCAGATCCACGATCTCGCACCCACCGTAGTAGCGTTTGCCCGGCAGCCCTTCAGCGTACTTGTTGGTGAGCACCGTGCCCATGGCCTCGAGCACGGCCTGGGAGACGAAGTTCTCGCTGGCGATCATCTCCAGCTGGGAGGCCTGCCTCGTCGCCTCGCGGCGGACCAGGTCGTGGATCTCGGGGTCGGTGTGTTTCAAATGGTCCATGGGAGGGCAAGGCAGAGGTTGAACGTGACTGGCCAAAGGCCGCCGTGGCGTGGCGGAGGCCCCGGGAGGCCCGGAGTCCCACCTGGGTATCGAGGTGACCGGACCCTGGAGGTTGACCCTCCGGGGCCCAGCCCTCGATTCGAATTCAGACCCAGCTGCGCTGGAGGTGACGGGTGTTGAGAATCCGCTCCTCGGCGATGTGATCCGCGGCTTCGAACGTCGGAATGCCGGCTTCAGTGGCCTTTTCGAAGATGGCGTGCATGGTGTGATAGATCTCGCCAGCCTTCCGCAGGCTCCGCTCCCGGGTCCAATCCTCCAATTCGCCGTAGACGTTGATCAAGCCCCCGGCGTTCACCACGTAGTCCGGGGCGTAGAGGATGCCGCGCTCGTGGAGCTCCCGACCGTGCCTGGACTCGGCGAGCTGGTTGTTGGCTCCGCCGGCGACCACGTCGACCTTGAGGACCTTGAGCGTGTCATCGTTGACGATGGCGCCCAGCGCGCACGGGGAGAAGATGTCCGCGTCGATGGCGTAGATCTCGTTGGACTCCACCGGTGTGGCTCCGAACTCCTCCACTACGCGACGGACCCTCTCCTCGTCGATGTCCGTGACCGTGAGGCGGGCGCCTTCCTGATGCAGATTCTCGCAGAGGTAGTAGCCCACGTTGCCCACCCCCTGGACCAGGACGTGCTTCCCCTCGAGGGAGTCGCTGCCGTACTTCGCCATCGCGCCGGCCTTGATCCCACGATACACGCCGTAGGCGGTGACGGGAGAGGGATCCCCGGACCCGCCCATGATGCCCACCACGTGCTCGGTCTCGGCGTGGACGTACTCCATATCCTCGACGCTGGTGCCCACGTCCTCGGCAGTGATGTAGCGCCCGCCCATGGACTCCACCGCACGCCCGTGGGCGCGGAAGATCATCTCACGGCGAGTGGTCCGGGGGTTGCCGATGATGACCGACTTTCCGCCCCCGAGGTTGAGGCCGGTGATGGCGGCCTTGTAGGTCATGCCCCTGGCCAACCGAAGGGCGTCGATGATGGCGTCAGTCTGGGAGGAGTAGTTCCAGAACCGGGTGCCACCCAGCGCCGGGCCCAACGTGGTGTCATGGATCGCGATGATGCCCTGATATCCGAATTTCGGTTCGGACCAGAACACGAGTTGCTCGTGGTTCTTCTTGTCCATCAGGTCGAACAGTTCCATCCAAGTCCTCTCCGCGAACGGTTGAGAGGTCAGCGCCGGACCCGTCCGGCCAGCGCACGTCGATGATCATTGAAGCTCAAAACTGACTCAAATACTCCTCGGCGGTAAGCCCTCGGAGGGCCTCTGTGGTACCCTCGAAGATCTCGGTGCCCTGGGCGTCCCGGAGCAACTTCTCGACCGGGTAATGTCGCATGTAGCCGTACCCGCCGAATATCTGTACCGCCTCGTCTGCGATGAAGACTGCGGCCTCACTCGCCACCGCTTTCGCCATGGCCGTACCGGTAGCAAAGCTCAGGCCACCAATTCCGCTGTCCGAATCCCATTCCTGTCGGGCCACAGCGACGACAAGCGCTCTCGCGGCGGCCACCCGGGCGACCATCCGTCCGATCTTGTCCCGGATAGCCCCATACTCCCCCAGGGCCCGTCCGAACTGGGATCGCTCGAGGGCATAGTCCCTGGCGTGCTCGAGGGCGGCCTGGCCGATGCCCACGGCCTGCGCTGCCACCCCTAGCCGGGCGATCGCGGCCGCTGGCGCCAGGGCATCCACGGCCTGGGCCGCGGCGTCCAACCTTCCCGCGTCCGGCACGTGGAGTCCTTCGAAACGAACGGCGGCGACCTCGGATGCGACGAATCCCATGGTCTCCACCCGATCCTCCAACAGGTAGCCTTCCCCACCGGTGGGGACCAGAAAGGGGGCGCAGCCCGACTCCTCGGGGACCCGTGCCACCACGATCAGGGCCCCGGCCCGGCCGGCTCCGGTGACCCAGGCCTTCCGGCCGCTGAGTGACCATCCAGCCGCGGCTCGCGTCGCCTGGGTCTCCAGCGCCGCGAGATCGACGCCAGCCTCCTCTTCGGCGAGGGCGAAGCCGAGCCTCGGCTCCCCCGTAGCCACCTTCGGGAGCCACTCCTCGCGTTGGTCCGTCCTCCCCGACCGGAGGAGGACCTCGAGGGCCGGACCGTTGTGGATGGCCACGGCCATGGAAACCGAAGGGTCACCCCACGCCAATCCCTCCAGCGCGGCTACGTACTGGCCGAGAGACAGCCCCAGTCCACCCATGTCCTCGGGGACTCGAAGGCCCCAGAACCCGAGCTCCCCCAGGTCGGCCATCAGCGCTTCGGGAAGCCTGCCCTCCCGGTCCCAATCGCCGACATGGGGGCGGACGGCCCCGGCGGCGAACTCCCGCGCGGCGTCATAGAACTCCCGCTCTTCCGGGGAATACGCCCCCATCAGCGATCGTACCCATGGAAGCCGCGACCCGACTTGCGGCCCAACCAGCCGGCGGCCACGTACTTCCGTAGAAGGGGACAGGGCCGATACCGATCATCGCCGAGTTCCCGATGCAGCACCTCGAGGATGTTCAGCACGGTGTCCAGCCCGATGAGGTCCGCCAAGGCCAGGGGACCCATGGGGTGCGCCATGCCCAGCTTCATGACGGTGTCGATGGCCTCGGGCTCGGCGACCCCCTCCATGAGCGCGAAGATGGCCTCGTTGATCATGGGCATCAGGACCCGGTTCGATACGAAGCCGGGGAAGTCGTTCACCTCCACCGGGGTCTTCCCCATGTCGTGGGTCAGATCCACGACCGCCGCGGTGGTCTCGTCGGACGTGGCGAGGCCCCGGATGACCTCCACCAGCTTCATCATGGGAACCGGGTTCATGAAGTGCATGCCGATGACCTGTTCCGGCCGATCGGTCCGTGCGGCGATCTCAGTGATGGAGATGGAAGACGTATTGCTGGCCAGGATGGCACCCTCGGGCGCCGCGGAGGTGAGGGTCTCGAAGATCTCGTATTTGAGCTCGGCCTTCTCCGGAGCGGCCTCGACCACAAGCTCCACGCCCTGTACCCCGGCCTCCACCGAGGTCTCGGTCCGGATTCGACTGAGGGCCTCGACCTTCTGGTCCTCGCTGATCAGGTCCTTGCGCACCTGGCGGTCCATGTTCCCCGAGATGACCCCGAGTACCCGGTCCAGGACCTCGGACGAGATGTCGATGAGCGTCACGTTCCGCCCGGCCAGGGATGCCACGTGGGCGATCCCGTTCCCCATGGTGCCGCCACCGATGACGGCGATGTTCTCGATGCTCATTCCTGGACTCCCTATTCCGTATTCAGGCCCGGCCCCAGCGGGGTCGCGAGCGTTCGTTCCACATTGATCCCCGGGCTCGGTCGCAGGCGGGGCGAAAAGAGCGCCCACGCAGCCGCAGCCGCCAGGGCGACCGATCCTGCCACGCTGGCCTCGGGCCCGAAGGCGCCGCCGTTCAGCCACGCGGGTCCAGCAATGATCGGATCGACCACCGGATTATCCACCAGGTCGAGTCCGCTCACCGGCAAATCGACGACGAACCCGTGGGCCCAGTTCCAGCCGAGGTGGACCCCCGAAGCCATCCAGAGGCTCCCGGTCCGGAGCTGGATCGCCCCCAGGAACACCCCTGCCATCAGGATGTTCACCACGCCGAACACCCCCAGGCCGGGGTTCCACCCGTGCAAAAGCCCGAAGGCCAGGGACGAGACCGCCAAGGCGGTCCAGCCACCCCACGCACCGGCCATCGCCTGCAGCGGGTATCCCCGGAAGAGGGCCTCTTCAGCGGCCGCGGGGACAGCGAAGAACCAAAGGCTCCCGAGGGCCGCCGCTCCTACCCCGGCAGCCCGGGCCACCTCCAGAGCCAGGGCCCCGGAAAAGACCATGATGAGGACCGCACCCAGTCCCACACCCACACCTCCGGCCGTCCCGAGAAGGAACTCCCGGAGCCCGAACCGGGCTCGACCGTGAAACCCCAGAGCCGAGGGCGGCAGACCGTCCACGGCCAGCATGATCCATCCTGCGAGGACCGCCGCCAGGAGGATCCCCGCTGAGGACGCCGGCGTCCCGGGCAGCGGGATCCAGGCGGCGGGAATCACCATCACCACGAAGAGGGCTCCGAAGCCGAGGAGTCTCCTCCATGCCGCCCGATGTCCGGCGAATGCCCCCGGGTACGCCCCCGGGGCGCCGAACAGCCCCGAGGTCCTCACCCTAGAAGAGTTGGAGGCCCCGGTCGCGAATCCGGGTGGCGAGCACGGTGGCGACCGCCACCTTGAGCACGTCCCCCGCGAGGAACGGGAGCACACCCATCGCTACCGCGCTGCTCAGATCCTGACCGGTGACGACGAGCAGCTGGGAGACCCCGCCCAGGTAGAGCGCGGCGAGGCCGACCAAAGAGGCCACCGCGATTCTGGCCCAATGGGCACCCGCCCCGCCCGCAAGACGTCCGGCGAGGAAGGCAGCCGCCGGAAAGGCCATGAGGTATCCACCGGTGGGACCAAGGAGCCAGGGCAGCCCGGCCCCACCGCCCGAGAACACGGGGAGTCCGGAGATGCCGACCCCCAGGTACGCCACCATGGCGGACGCTCCGAGCCATGGACCCAGCACCAGTCCGGCCAAGAGTACCACCAGGGGCTGAAGCGTCACCGGTACCGGGGTCACGGGCAGTGGGATCACCACATAGGCGCTCAGCGCTGTGGCGATCACGAAGGCGGCCAATCCGATGGTCCGCCGCGCTCCCCTGGAGGAGATTACCTCCTGCCGGCCCCATCCCGTGGCGATCGTGGACGTCGTGCTCATTCTTCCTCGCTTCTTGTTGTCTGGAGCCTGAGATTAGGGCTTGATGACCGAAAGGGCCACGGCATTCCCGCCGCCCAGGCACAGGGTCGCCATGCCCGTCTCCGCTCCCCGGTCTTCCATGGCGGTGAGCAGCGTGACCAGGATCCGGGCTCCGGACGCGCCGATGGGGTGGCCGAGGGCGACCGCGCCCCCGAACACGTTGACCCGGTCGACATCCATCTTCAACTCCTGCATGTCCGCCAGGGCCTGGACCGCGAATGCCTCGTTCACCTCGAAGAGGTCGTAGTCACCGATGGTCTTTCCCTCTTTCGCCATCAGGTTCCTGACCGCGGCGATGGGGGCGAAGAACAGGTCGCGGGGCTCGGTTCCACCGGCCGCGTATCCGGAGATGACCGCGCTGTATGCGAGCCCGTGGGCCTCGGCGAAGGCCTGGGAGGTGACCACCAGCGCCGCGGCTCCGTCGTTGAGGCCCGGTGCGTTGCCGGCGGTGACCACCAGATTCTCGATCTCCGGTGGCGCGTCCTTGGGAAACGCCGGCCGGAGCTTCCCGAGGGCCTCCACCGACGTGTCCCGCCGGGGGGACTCGTCCGCATCCACCACGGTCACACCGCGGCGCCCCTTGATCTCCACGGGAACGATCTCGGAGTCGAACTTGCCGGCGTCCATCGCCTCGACCGCCTTGCGGTGCGAGTGGTAGGAGAACTCGTCGGCCATGTCCCGGGTGATCCCGGCCGCGTCGGCCGTATACTCGGCATGCCCACCCATGTGGCAATTCCCGAATGAGCACCAGAGACCGTCGTGGATGAGCCCGTCCACCAGGGTCCTGTCGCCGAACTTCACCCCGGTCCTGTGGCCCTGGAGAAAAAAGGGCACGTTCGACATGGATTCCATGCCGCCGGCCACGATGACCTGCCCGTCCCCCGAGCGGATGCTTTGCGCCGCCAGCATGACCGCCTTCAGCCCGGACCCGCAGACCTTGTTGATCGTCATGGCGGGCACGGTGGGGGGCACGCCCCCGTTCACCGCGGCCTGTCGGGCGGACGCCTGTCCGGCGCCACCCTGGACCACGTGTCCCATGATCACCTCGTCGATGGCCTCGGCGTCGATCCCGGACCTGGACACGGCTTCCCGCACCGCGAGCGCACCGAGTTCCGGCGCCCCCAGGGGGCTGAGGCCACCGAGGAACCGGCCGATGGGGGTCCGGACGCCACTCAAGATCACCGGTGTCTTGGACTTGTCGATCATATCACTGCGCTCCCGGAGGAGAAGGTGAACCGGGCGCTCCGAACCCACCCCCGCCCCGCGGGCGTCGGTCGGGCTGGGCCGAAGGCTCTGAACAGGGACTAAAGATGCAGAAATCAGGCCCGGCGGTCACGGGCGGACCAGCCGATTCACACCTGGGCCGGAGGCCCCAGCGTCGGTCTGTCGGCATCTGGGTCGAGTCGCCCCCACGGGATCTCCGCGTCGTGCTCGAATACCAGGAGCCAGTTCTCCTCCGCGGCTCGTCGCCAGAGGGCTCGCTTGCTCTCGAGGGTAACCAGGGGCTCCAGGTCGTACCCCATGATCCAGGGCAAGGAAACGTGAGCGGCGGTGGGACAGACGTCGGCGAGAAAGCAGGCCGCCTCCCCTTGGCTCCGAATCAGGACCGACTGATGGAAGGGGGTATGGCCCGGGGTGAGAACCACCTCGATCCCCTCGGTCACCCTCCCATCCTGTCCTATGTACCGGAACAGACCGGCGGCATCCACGGGGTCGTAGTTCGCTGACAGGTAGGAGGCCCGGATCCGCTCGTTGTCCCTGCGTGCGAACGCCAGCTCCCCCTCCTGCACGAAGTAGGCGGCCCCGGGGAAGCTCGGTACCACCTCTCCACTCGGTCTCACGAGGGTATTCCCGCCTGCATGATCGAAGTGGAGGTGGGTGGACACGACCATGTCCACGTCCTCCGGGGTGAACCCCGCCGCCCGAATGGCGTCCTCGAGCCGGGTGGGACTGCCCTGGTTCTCGATCCCGTAGATATCGTGGAACTTGTCCGACTCCTTGTTCCCGACCCCGGTATCGATGAGCACCAGTGCGTTCGGGGCCTCCACGAGGAGGCAGCGCAGCGCCAGGGGGATCCGGTTCCGCTCGTCGGGCGGGATGCGACGAGACCAGAGGGGCTTCGGGACCACACCGAACATGGCTCCACCGTCGAGCCATTGGATTCCGGCCTCCAACGCGTGGATCCGAAGGGCGCCCACGGTCGAGGAGCGGACGAGGGGAAGGTCGGTCGCGTGGCGCGTTGTCATGGACTCTCGGTCTCCTCCTCTTTCGCCCGGGGTCGCCCACGCCCCCGGCCGTTGATCATGTGCTGTAGTCCAACCAGGTCCCGAACTCCCCGATCCCGAGCCAGATCCAAGAGGCGAAGGAACACCTGCGCCGTGGCCAGGGCGTCGCCGTAGGCCCGGTGGCGCCCCTCGATCATCACGTCGAAATGCTGAGAGAGGGAGTCCAGGTTGCGACGGCGCAGGTCGGGCACGAGGCGACGGGCCAATCGAACGGTGCAAAGGCGCTCCATGTCCAGTTCCTCGCCGGTGGCCATGTTCAGTTCACCGTGGACGAATCCCCAGTCGAATGGAGCGTTGTGAGCCACGAACACGCTTCCGGCGAGGCACCGGGCCAAGGGCTCCGCAATCGCTTCGAAGTCCGGGGCCTCGGCCACCATGGAGTCGGAGATGCCCGTGAGTCTCGACACGAAGGAAGGGATTCGCCGACGGGGGTTCACCAGTGACTCGAAGGAATCTACGATCGCGCCCTTCTCGATGATCACGACCCCGACCTCCGTAATCCGATGCCCCCGGGCCATGGACCCACCGGTGGTCTCCACGTCCACCACGGCATAGCGCAACGAGTCCAGGGGCGGACCGACCTGGGCGCCAGGCTCCATGCTCCACACGCCCTCTCCGTCCACGGAGAATCGGGGATCGGAGCCCAGCAGGGCGAACACGGCCGCGGCCGCGGCGCCGGGCGCGCCGGTCAGACCCAGCACCTGCCGGGCGATTTCCATGGTGTGGAAAGGGCCTTCGGCCAGCAGCCGGGCTGCCGCTTGGGTCCGGGAGAGCCCCGGATGCATCACCGAAGCGTCGTCCTGCCGGCCAACACGAAGGCGAGAGCCTCCAACTCCAGACCCAGGTTCACGGCATTCACCGGGACGGTGCGAGGCACATTCAACCGCACGGGTGCGAAGTTCAGGATCCCTCGGACTCCGGCCCGGACCCCCCGCTCGGCCAGTTCCTGGGCGGCGTGGGCAGGCACGGCCAGAATCAGGATGTCCGCGTCCTCGGAGCGGATCGCATCCTCGAGGTCATCGGCGTCTCGGATGGCCACCGAACCGCAGGCCTGCCCCACCTTCGCCGGGTCAGAATCGACGACGGCCACGACGTCGAACCCACGCTCGCTGAAGCCGGGGTAGGCCGCCAGGGCGTTCCCGAGTCCGCCGGCCCCCGCAAGAACGACCTTCCATTTCCGGGTCAAGCCCAGGATCTCCCGTAGCCGCGGGATCAGCTCCCCGACCGGGTACCCGAAGCCTCGCTTGCCGAACGACCCGAACTGGGACAAGTCCTTCCGCAGCTGAGCGGCAGAGATCCCGCACAATCCCGCCAGTTCACCACTCGAGGTGCTGACGCGACCCGCCCTGGCCAACTCCTCCAGCCCCCTCAGGTAGAGGGACAGGCGGCGGGCGACGGGGTCGGAGGCTCGTCGTGTCGGGTTGGGCAAGCTACCCCCGGGAATGCGATTTGTGAGAAGGCTCACAAATATGGCCCACGGTCCCCGTCCGCCTCAAGGCTCGACCTCGGAGTCCCCGGCTTCGGGAGAGAGTTCCCGGAGGGCCTCGTCCTCTTCCAGGGCGGCTCTCCTGCCCTCTTCTATGTCCACCCGGGAGAGGAAGGCGATCCCTACGACGAAGAACACGATGAGGGCCACGATCCCCAGGCGGCTGCCCCCCGCCGCGCGACTGACCCGGGCGAACACGAAGGGGCCCAGGATGCCCGCGAACTTGGCGCTCACAGAGAAGAACCCGAAGAACTCGGACGACTTACCTCTGGGGACCATGGAGGCGAAGATGGAACGGCTCAGGGCCTGGGCGCCTCCCTGTACGGTCCCCACCCCCAGGGCGAGGACCCAGAATTGCCATGCCTCCTGGAGAAAGTACCCGTACCCACAGATGATCGCGTAGACGCTGAGGGCCAGGTAGAGCCCGTTCTTGGGCCCGATCCGGTCCGCCAGAAGACCAAACCCGAACGCGAACGGAATCCCGACGAATTGTACCAGGAGCAGAGCGCCCAGGAGATGTCCGTCCCCGATGCCGATCTCGGCCCCGTAGATCGTAGCCATCTTGATGATGGTGGAGATCCCGTCGTTGTAGAACCAGAAGGCCAGCAGGAACAGGAGCACCTGCTTGTGCTGCCGGACTTCGCGCAGGGTCTCCCACACCCGTCCGAACCCGACCCTGAGGGGGTTGAGGTCCACGGTCTCTTCCCGTTCCAGACGCCGCGGAGGCTCTCCCACCCGCCGGAACAGCGGAATCGAGAAGCCCAGCCACCAGACCGCCACGCTGACGAAGCACCACTTGGGGGCCGAGACGGCATCCATCCCGAAGGTCTCCGGGAAGAGGATCCAGGTGAGATTCACGGCCAGTAGAAGGCCGCCACCCAGATAGCCCATGGCGTAGCCGGCCGTGGAGACCCGATCCATCTCTTCGCGCCGCGCCACGAAAGGCAGCAGCGACTCGTAGAACACGTTCGCGCCGGAAAAGCCGATGTTCCCGAGAATGAAGACGAAGGACGCAAACAGGAACGCGCCCTGCTGAATGAAGATCATCGTGGCCGTCGCGGTCACGCCCAGGGCGAGAAACGCACCGAGGAACCGCTTCTTGGCTCCGAGGAAATCGGCCGAAGCCCCGAGAACGGGGGAGATGACCGCGATGATCAGGAGGGCGGCGCTCTGGGTGTAGCCCCAATACTCCGTCCCCACGTTGGGCGCGAAGTCAGCGGCCGCGTAGCGCTGATAGAAGACTGGAAACACCCCCGCCATGATGGTGGTGGCGAAGGCCGAGTTGGCCCAGTCGTACATGGCCCAGGCTCGGATTTCCGGAGTCCTGAGTCCCAATCGCTCCGCCAACCGAGTCACCCTCACGACCCCTCTCCGGTCCGTGGCATCCCGAGGTGCGCGAGGGCCCGGCAGAGCCGGACGAAGGTGGGCGGGTCGAAGGACTCGGGCCTTCGGGTCATGTCCAGCCCCGTCTCGGCCTGAAGGGCTTCCACCTGGCTCGGGTCCATGGCGTAGAGGGGGTGGTCCCGGAGGATGCGCTGAAACTGCTTCCGCCTCCACCCGAACGCGGCTCGGGTCAGGGCCCGGAGGTCGCCCTCCTCCTCGGACGAGAGTTGGGCCCGGTCATGGGGGGTCACCCGAATCACCACCGAATCCACCTTGGGCACGGGCCGAAACGCGCCTGGACCCACACGGAATAGCCGCTCCGGATCGGCCACGGAGCGAACGCCCACGGAAAGGGCTCCGTATGCCTTCGTCCCGGGTTGCGCCAGGATCCGATCCGCCACTTCTCGCTGGACCATGAGCACGACGATTCGGGGACGGGGTCGTTGGAGCACGTGGAAGAGGATGGGGCTCGTGAGATTGTAGGGGATGTTCCCCACGACTTTGAGGTCCCCCGGGGAATCCGAGATCTCGGACAGCGGCACGTCGAGCACGCTCCGGTGGACGATGCGGACGTCTGGCCGTCCCCCATAGACCTTCTCCAGCGCCTCCACCAACGCGTCATCGATCTCGACCAGGGTGAGGGACCGGCAGGCGCCGGCCAGATGACGGGTCAGGGCGCCGCGCCCCGGTCCGATCTCGACGATTTCGTCTTCGGCTTCGGGTCCAACGGCCTCGACGATCTTCCGCTGGATGTTGGGGTCCACGAGGAAGTTCTGACCCAGGGACCGCTTGGCTCGATGCCCCGGCGTGATCAGTTCTCCCCCCTCTCGCCGCCGGCCCTAAGGACGACCGCGCTCCGATCATCGGCGGGAAAGGCCGGAGTCACGTCGTCGGTGAGGTGGAAGAGTCGGTCGACGATTTCGCCGGGCGTGCGGTCCAGCATCCCGCCGACCTCCGAGAGCACCCGTTGCTCTCCATTCAAACCTCCAGACGACCCGAGGGTGTCGGAGAGTCCGTCGGTAAACAGGAACAGGAGATCCTCCGGCCCCACCCGAACCCGCCTCTGCCCATAGGCCGCCTCGCCGGCGAAGCCCACCGGGGGATCGGTGGCCATGAGGCGCTCCGGATTCCCACCGGCGGCCCGAACCAGGAAGGCGTGGGGGTGTCCAGCGTTGGAGTAGGTGAGTTCGCCGGCCGCCGCATCCAGGACCCCGTAGAACAGCGTCAGGTACATCTCCGTGGTCTCCAGTTCCTCCCGGAGGGCGTCGTCGACGTGCCGAAGCACCTTGTCCGGCGCCCCCACCTCCGAGGCGAAGATGGTCGCGGCGCTCATGGACAGGGTCATGATGAGGGCCGCAGGGAATCCATGGCTGGAGACATCGCCGATCATCACGCCGACCTTCCCGTCGGGGAGCCGGAGAATGTGGTAGAAATCCCCGCCCACCTGCTCCGCAGGCTCCACGCGGGCGGCCATCTCCAGGTCGCCCAGGGATTCCACGGCCGGCAGTAGCTTCATCTGGAGGTTGTGGGCCAGTTCCATCTCCCGGGCCATCCGCTCCCGAGCGAGACTCTCCCGGATGAGGCGGTTGTTCTCCAGGGCAGCCCCGACCTGACTGGCGATGGCCGAGAGCAGCTTCTGATCCGAGGCAGTGAACTTTCCCCCTCGACGCCGACCGAACAGGTTGATGACCCCCACCGTGCGGGCCTGTCCCGCGGGCGGGGAGTACCGTATCGGCACAGAAAGGACCGTGTCGTCCTTCTGTCCGGATTCAGGCGTTGGGCCACCCGCCGGTGACTGCTCGGAGGGTACGACGATGGTGGCCCTTCCTTCCCGAAAGACCTGGGCCGTGACCGCCAGGGGGTCGTCCGCAGCGACCGGCCCCTCCAGACCCATGTCCCCCACGGACGCTACGAGGTGCAGGTTGTCCCGGTCCCCGTCGTGCACCCACAGCGAGCCGCGGCGCGCTCCCACCACGTCGCACACCTCGGTGAGGATGGCCCCCGCGGCTTCGTCCAGGGAAAGGACCGAACCCAGGGTCTCGGAGATGGAGTAGAGGAGGTTGATCTCTTCGTACCGTTCGGAGAGTTCCACGGTGAAGAACCGAATCTCCTCGTCGTTCTCCAGTGCCCGCCGGAGGACTCGAGCGGCCAGGTCCAGGGCTCCTTCCGCGGCGTCCGCGCCCGACGGCCGAGAGGAACCGGCATACTCGAGCACCAGCGGATCCCGCGTGGCCACGACAACGGTACGGGTGGCATTCTCCAGGCCCGGGCCAGGAGGGTCCGGCGGAGGATCCTGGAGGGGGAACTGGAGTTCCAGGGTTCCCTCCCGGTCCACCCAGATACGGAAGGAGACGTCCAGCGTGTCCTGAATGTCGTGGATGGATCGAAGTGCGGTGTCGGGAAGCTCGACCCCGGCCGGCCGCCGGGGCTTCACGCCTGGGCCCGGGTCCCCGGACCGTCCGTGAACCGGAGGACGAGGGTCACCGAGTTCCCCCGATCATTGTACCGCACCTCGTCGAGTAGCTTCCGCATCAGGAACAGCCCCCGGCCCCCAGGCTTGAGCAGGTTCTGCGGGGTGGTCGGGTCGGGGATGCCGGTGGGATCGAAGCCGTGGCCCTCGTCGGTGATCCGGGCGGTCAGCGAGCACTGGCGGACCTCGATTTCCATCCGGACGCGCTTGTGCGGATCGGTCCCGTTACCGTAACGAATGGCGTTGGAGAGCGCCTCCGTCAGACCCACCCTGAAGTTCAGGCGTAGCCGGTCGTCTCCGGCGCCGCACGGCTGGCAGCGTCGCATGACGAACTCCACGGCATGTTCGATGGAATCCAGGTCGCTGGGGAGCTCGAGAACGAGCTCCCTCTGAATCGGCGCGTACGAGTCCAGATCCACGGCTTCCTCTCGCTGTCGACGGGAATCAGAAGCCCTGAAGGGCTTCGTCACGCGTATCGGCGATCTTGAAGAGGGTGTCCAGCTTCGTGAGCTCGAAGAGCGTCCGAAGATCCTCGTTCAGGCTGGACAGCCTGAGTTCGCCCCCCAACTCCCTGATCTTCTTGGAGAGGCTGACGAGGACTCCGAGGCCGGAGGAGTCGATGTACCCGGTGTTGCTGAAGTCGACGACGAATTTCCGCTCGCCCTTCTCCAGCTCCTCGAGAACCCGCTGCTTGAGTTCCTGTCGGTTGCCGACGATCAGCTGGCCGTCCACATCGACGAGAGTGACGTCTCCAGATTTGTGCACCTGGAAGGCCATCTTTGCTCCGGGAGAGGGGAGGTGAGAGTTGACTTGCCGGGCCGTCCTCAGAGGAATCGGCACCGAAAGGTAGCAGAAAAATGATAAACGTTTGGCGCGAACAAGTGCAAGCGTTACGCCCTACCCGAGGACAGCGCCGTGATACAGGCCACGTTCACGATGTCCTCCGCCGTCGCCCCTCTGGAAAGGTCGTTGCACGGCTTCGCCAACCCCTGGACGATGGGCCCGACCGCCTGGGCTCCGGCAAGCCGCTGGACGAGTTTGTAGGCGATGTTCCCGGCGTTCAGGTCCGGGAACACCAGAACGTTCGCGGACCCGGCCACCGGCGAGTCCGGGGCCTTCTTGGCCCCGATGGCGTCGATGAGCGCCGTGTCCACTTGAACCTCCCCGTCCGCCGGAACGTCCGGAGCGAGTTCCCGAAAGCGAGCCAGGCCCGAGCGGACGTGGTCGACGGCAGGCCCTTCAGCGCTCCCCAACGTGGAGTAGGAGAGAAAGGCGACCCGGGGCTCGTCCCCCACGATGTGGGGCCGGGCGACGGCGGCGGCGAACGCGATCTCCCCCAGCTGCCCGGAGTCCGGCTGGGGGACGACGGCCCCGTCGGTGAAGGTCAGGACCTCGGACCCTTTTCCACGGAAATCGGGCACCACCATGTAAAACGAGGACGATACGGTCCGGATTCCCCCCGCCGGTCCCACGCACCACAGGGCGGCTCTGAGGACGTCCCCAGTGGCGTTCGCGGCCCCCGCTACCGACCCGTCGCTCTCGCCCCTCCTTACCATGAGCGCCCCCAGCATCAATGGGCTCTCGGCGTGGGCCCACGCCTCTTCGGGGGTCAGGCCCCTGTGAGCCCGGAGATCCACCAGGGCATCCCGGGTCCTGGACCGGATGGGGTCTGAGGTCGGGTCCAGCGTCTCAACGGCTCCCCCGGGAACCCCCAGGGCATCGAGGCAGGCCAGGATCTCGTCCCGGTTGCCGAGAAGCGTGGGGCGGACGAGTCGTTCGTCCACCAGACGGGCGGCCGCCTCGAGGGTCCGTGGGTCCGACCCCTCGGGGAGGACGATTCGGGCGGCCCGTTTTCGGGCTCGGTCTCGGACGGATCGAAGGAATTCCATGGAGCGTGGCCAGGGGTGGAACCGAGGGCGTCAGCCCCGGACGGGACTCGACCTCACCCCTCGAGGGCTCGAAGACGGCGGAGCACCGGAGGGGAAACGAAGCGGGACACATCCCCGCCGAGGGCAGAAACCTCGCGTACGAGAGACGCCGAGAGGAAGGAGTAGTCCTGGTCCGGCGTCAGGAAGAGGGTCTCGACTTCCGGCCAGAGCTCGCGGTTCATCTGAGCCATCTGGAACTCGTACTCGAAATCCGAGACGGCCCGCAGGCCCCGGATCACGAAGTGGGCCCCCTGCTCACGGGCGAAGTCCACCAGGAGTCCCTGGAAAGGGGTGACCTGGACGGAAGGCTCGTCGGAGAAGACCTCTCGAATGAGCTCCACCCTTTCTTCGATGCTGAAGAGGCCCCGCTTGGACTGCGTCGAGGTGTAGGCGACGCCGATCACCAGGCGGTCGGCGATACGGAGCGTTCGCCGAGCCACGTCCTCGTGCCCGAGGGTGATGGGATCGAAGGATCCGGGGTAGACGGCGACCAGAGGCCGTGGTGGATTCATGCGTCTTCTCCCGTCGTCTCAATCGGCGCCAGGTGACCCGAGAGCATCGTGTCGCCATAACGGCGACGATCCACTTCACCGCACTCGGGGAGATCCTCGCTGGAACGATGCTCGACCCAAAGCTCTCGCGCAAACGGAACGCTGCACCAGGCCTCCACCACTCTCGGCGCGAAGCCACGGTCATACGGTGGGTCCACGAGCGCCAGATCGAAGGTCCCCGCCGTAAGCCCCTTCAGAAAACCAAGGGCATCCCCCGACACCACCCGCACGCGACCCTCGGCTCCCAGTTCCCGGATGTTCCGCTCCAGCGCTTGCAGGGCCTTCCGGGACCGGTCCACGAATACCGCCTCGGCCGCCCCGCGACTCAGGGCCTCCAGCCCCAGGGCTCCGGAGCCGCAAAACAGATCCAGGACGGTGGCTCCCTCGATCCGGGTCCCCAGGATGGAGAACCACGACTCCCGAACCCGGTCGGTGGTGGGACGTACGTCGGATCCCCGAGGCGCGTTCAGGCGCCGTCCCCGCCACTCGCCGGCGATGATCCGCATTCAGCCTCCCTCGCGGGGCCCGGGCGCCGGATCGGGAATCGCACCGGACTCCCGGAGGTCGAGGAGCCGCGCCTGAATGGACGTTCGACCCCGGAACGTGTTCTCCTCGAGATGGAACGCGGCGTCCATTGTCCGGCCGTCGATCCGGTCAGGTGCCAGGCGACGGGCCAGTCCGAAACCGATGCCGTCGATGGACCGTCGCCCCCGGCCCAGCCGGACCTTGAGATGCCCCGATCCGACCTCCCGAGCCCCTTCCACCATGACCTCTCGAGCAAAGAAGACCGGTCGGCGGTTTCGGATTCCGAACGGGCCCATGTACGTCAGATAGCGCACCAGCTCGGGCGAGATCTCATCCACGTCCAACAGGATGTCACCGCGAATGACAGGCCTCAACTGATCGCCATGGGACAATCGAGCCCGAGCCTCGCGGCGGAAGGCCTCCCGGAAGGCTTGGATGTCGTCGGTTCGGAGGTCCATACCCGCCGCCTGGCGATGCCCGCCGAAGCGCTGAAGGTGGGGGGCGCAGGCGGTGACGGCCTCCAGGAGATGGAATCCCGGAATGGATCGGGCGCTACCTCGGGCCATGTCCCCATCGACGGAAACCAGAACGGAGGGACGGTGGATCCGCTCCACGACCCGGGAAGCCACGATTCCGATCACCCCCGGATGCCAACCCTCTCCCGCGACCACCACCCCGAAGTCCGAGTCAGGGTCGTAGTCCTGGGCCAGCTGCTCCAGGGCCTCGTCCAGGGTCCGTCGATCCTCCTCCTGGCGCGTGGCGTTGTTCCGCTCCAAAGCCTCGGCCAGTACCCGGGCCTGGACCGGATCCTGCGTCAGGAGAAGGTCCAGGGCCATTCGGGTCTCCCCCACCCTCCCGGCGGCGTTCAGCCTCGGGCCCAGCACGAAGCCCACGCGACCTGCCGAGATCTCCTTGCCCCGAAGCCCCGTGCTCGTGAGAAGGGCCGCCAGGCCAGGACGCCGTCCCTCCGCCACGACCTTGAGGCCGAACCGCACCAGGGTGCGATTCTCTCCTTCCAACGGCACCAGGTCCGCCACCGTGGCCAGAGCTACGAGGTCGAGTTCATCCTGCAGGACAGGGTCGGCCCCCGGGGAGCCCCGAGCCACCAGTTGGGCCAACTTGTAGGCCACGCCGGTCCCGCACAGGTGAGGGTTGGGATAGGTGGCGTCCGGGCGGTGGGGATTGACGAAAGCGAACGCCTCCGGAAGCTCGTCGCCGGGCACATGGTGGTCTGTGACGATCACGTCCATCCCCGCCGAAGTGGCCTCCCGCACGGCCTCCAATGCCCGGCTTCCACAATCCACGGTCACCAGCAGGGAGGCTCCGGCGTCGCGTGCCGCCTCCACGCCCGTCGGTCCCAGGTCGTATCCGTCACGCATCCGGTGAGGAACGAACGGCACCACCCGCCCACCGAGTCGCCCGAGGACGCCGGTCAGCAGGGCCGTTGAACAGACCCCGTCCACGTCGTAATCCCCGTGAACGAAGATCGTCTCCCCCTCGGCGATCGCCCTGAGGATGCGCACGGCAGCCCGCTCACCGTCCCGGAGGGACTCGGCAGGGTGCAGGTGCTCGAGGAGGGGACGGAGAAAGGCTCGGGCTTCAGAAGGGCTGCCCAACCCGCGAGCCGCCAGAATACGGCACATGGGGATGGGAAGGTTCAACTCCCGGGTGAGGGCGGAGACCTCCTCCGGATCCCCCGGGGGCCCCAACTCCCAGCGGGGATCGGGAGGCGGAGGCAGTGGGTCGGTGGCGAGCCGGGTACCGCCGCTCACTACGAGGCGGCATCCTCGGCGGAATCACTCAGGATCACGCCGCATCCCTCGCAACGGATCAACTCGGCTCCTGAGCGGATCTCGTTCTGAACCTGGAGGGGGATCACGCTGAAGCAGTTGCCGCATGCACCGTCCCCGGTGAGGTCGGAGACCACGACACCCCGCCCGCCGGCCTTGATGCTCTCGTAGACGCGGAGGGGGGCCGGCTCCACCAAAGCCGCATAGCCGTCGCGGCGAGCCAGCAGATCGTCCAGCGCCTTCCTCGCCTCGTCCCGTCCCTCGACCAGCGCCTTACGAGCCGGCTCCAGTTCGGCTCGGGCCTCCGCCAGGGCGGCCTCCGATTCCTCCAACTGCTTCTCCACACGCCGGATCTGGTCGAGAAGCGAAAGGGCTTCCTGCTCGTCCGCGTCCAGGGCACGGCGGAGGAGATCCTGCTCGGCGTGGACCGCCGCTTCCTCCCGGAGATTCCGGACGGTCTGAAGCCGGGTCTCGAGCTGCTTCCCCCGGCTCCGCTTGTCGTCGGCCGCCCTTTCGAGGCGGCGCTCCTCAGTCTGGATCTCCTGGAGCCGCTTCGTGAGGCCGTCCACCTGCTGCTCGAGGGCCAGGGCCGGCTCGTCGACCTCTGCGAGTTGTGGGTCGAACGCGGCCAGCGCCTTCTTCTTCTCGGTAATCTGCAGGTCCAGCTCCTGCAATCCCTTCAGGGTTCCCTGATCCGTCGGCATGCACCTATCCGTCTGAGGTTTCTTTCCCACCCCTGCTGAGCTTCAGCAAGTTTCTGGAGGCCGTGGCCGGGTCTTCGCCCAGTGCCTTTCGCTCGTCCTCCAGGTGTTGCAACTCCTCTCGCGCCTCTTCGGCTTCCGGCCCCTCGTGGGCCTCGAGGAGGTCCTGTCTCAGTCCCGAGATCCTGCGAGCCAGAGACTTACGCCGGATGCGGGCCACCGAGTCCTCGAACACGCGCCCGCCGTGTCCCAGTTCCTCGTCGCTGCCCAGGAGCGCCTCCAGGGCCGCGGTGGCGGCGAGGTCCAAGCCGTCCGGGGCCGCCTGCAGCTCCGGGTCCTCCACCAGAGCTTCAAAGATGACACGGTAGGTCGGCTCAACAAAGTCCGCCGCCCCGATCAGTTCCGCCGCCCGATCGATCCAACTCCGGTCTTTCACCAGAAGCAGGAGGAGTTGTCTCTCCGGGCCCAGCGCCGGGATCCCGACTCGGGGGACGGTCCCCCGCCCCGCCCGCTGCCGGGGGTCGGGCCGTCGGGCCGGAGGATCGGCAGACCGCCCAGGCGCCGCCTCTGCCTTCCGAAGCTCGTCCTGGATCGTCTGGGGCCGGACCCCGGTCCGCTCGGCCACCTTGGAGGCATAGATGTCCCGCAACGCCGGGTCGGCGGCGGCACGAACCGTGGGGAGCAGCCCGTCCAGGGCTCGGCGCACCCCGTCGATGGACGCGAAGAAGTCCCGTTCCTCCAGGATCTGGAGCTTCCGATCTACGATGTCCAGAGCCTGCTCGATGTACCGGGCGAGGCCGTCGGAACCCTCGCGCTGGGCCACCGAGTCCGGATCCTCTCCGGGCGGAAGGGTGACCACAGAGGGGTGCAGTCCCTCGGTGAGGAGGACGTCACCGGCGCGGAAGGTCGCCTTCTGGCCAGCCAGGTCACTGTCGAACAAGAGGAAGACCTGGGTCGTGTAACGCTTCAGGAGCCGGGCGTGCTCGGCCGTCATCGCCGTTCCCAGGGTGGCGACCACGTGATCCAGTCCGGCTGACACCGCGGACACCACGTCCATATAGCCCTCGACCACGAGCACGCCGCCCTCCCGGCGAATCGCGTGTCGGGCGCTGCTCAGCCCATACAGGACCTCGCCCTTGTGGTACAGGGGGGTCTCCGGGGAGTTGAGGTACTTGGGGGCCCCCTTCACCCCCCCGTCCAGCACCCTTCCGCCGAACGCGACCACCCGGCCCGGCAGGGTCTCGATGGGAAAGATGATCCGGTCCCGGAACCGGTCGTAGGGCTCCGGGGATCGTTCCGAAGTAGTGAGGAGCCCGACCTCGAGCAAAACCTCGTCTCCGATGCCGTGGACCGCCGCGGCCCCTCTGAGTCCCCGCCAGTCTTCCGGTGCGTAGCCGAGACCGAACCGGTCCGCTACCTCCCGGTCCACCCCCCTGCGCTCGAGATACGCCCGGGCCCGGGTCCCAGCGGCGGATTCCCAGAGTTGTGATGTGAACCAGTCCCGGGCGAAGGCGTTGGCCTCCAGCAGCGGCCGCATGGGATCCTGCTCCGGGTCCTGGCGGCGGACTTCCTGGACGTCGACCCCGCAGCGGCTCCCCACGTACTTCACGGCCTCCACGAATTCGAGACCCATCTTCTTCATGACGAAGGTGAATGCGTCACCTGACTCGCCGCACCCGAAGCACTTGTAGAACCCCTTGGCAGGGACCACGTAGAACGAGGGAGTCCGATCCTCGTGGAAAGGACATTTCGCCTTGTAGTCCTTACCGGACTTCTTCAGGTCGGTGACGAACTCCCCGACCACCTCGACGATGTCCGCCCGGGCGCGGACCTCCTCCACCACTTCGTCGGGAATCATCGGAAGGTCGCCACGGTCACGCCCGCTCCGCCCTCACCGATACCGCCGAGCCGGTGGGCCTGGATCCGGGAATCCGACTTCATCGCCTGATCCACCATCACCCTCAGGGCGCCGGTCCCCTTTCCATGGATGATGCGGAGCTCGTTCAGTCCTCCGAAGATGGCCGCGTCCACCGCCCGGGCCACCGCGAGGGCCGCCTCGTCGGCCCGCATACCCCGGAGGTCCACTTCGGGAGAGGGAGCCATGTCCTCTCCGCTCCACCCACCGATGCCGCCCCGTGGGGTGGGCCCGACGGCCCCTTCCCTTCCCGCCTCCTCCCCGGACGCCCCGGCCTTCGCCACCAGGCTCAGTTCGCCAACCGGGACCTGGATCCGCATGAGGCCCGCCGCGACCGTGGCCTTTCCTTCCCGGAGTTCCACCACCTCTCCCTTGGCGCCGCTTCCCATGACCGCGACCCGGTCCCCCACCCCCACGTCCCCGGCTACAACCGCCGGGCGATCCGGCCTCGCCGCCTTCTTTCGATGCTCCCTGGCCGCCCGCTCCACCCGACTTCTGGCCCGAGCGCTCGCTTCGTCCACCTCCCCGCCGTCGGCAGAACGAACCTCCCGGATGGCCTCCTCCACTTCCCGTCGGGCATCCATGAGCAGACGGCGGGCCTCCTCGTGAGCCCGAGCCTCAGCGCTGTCTTCCTTCCGGCTCATTCGCTCCTCCCGATCGGCCAGTTCCTCCCGCAACCGGACTACGTGGTCCCGCTCCTTCTCCAGCAGGGCGGTGAGTTCGACGGCCTCGGCGTCCCGGGCTTCGAGCCGCTCGAGTACGTCTTCCAGACCGGCCTCCTCCTCACTCAAGAACGACTCTGCACGGTCCACCACCTCGGACGGCAGCCCCATCCGGCGGGCGATGGCCAGGCCGTAGCTCCGTCCCGGCCGGCCCTTCACCAGGTGATAGGTGGGTTCCATGCGCTCTCCGTCGAACTGGAGGGAGGCGTTCACGATCCCGCTCCCCGGCTGGTCCAGGGTCTTCAGGGAACCCAGGTGAGAGGTCACCACCGCCAGGGCTCCCCGTGCGACCAGGGTCTCCAGGATCGCTCGGGCCAAAGCCGCCCCCTCGGCCGGGTCCGTCCCCGTGCCCATCTCGTCGATGAGGACCAGCGATCCCGGACCCGCCTCCTCCAACAGGGTCCTGAGCCTCGCGAGGTGAGCCGAGAATGTGGACAAGCTGGCAGAAATGGACTGGGCGTCACCGATGTCGGTGAACACCCGCTGAACCACCGGGAGCCGCGTCTCCGGACCCACCGGAGGGATGATCCCCGACTGGGTCAGGAGCGTGAGCAGGCCCACGGACTTGAGGAGCACGCTCTTCCCCCCGGTGTTCGGCCCGGAGACCACCAGGACCCTCTCCGACGGATCCATCTCCAGATCGAAGGGAACCACCCGCTCCTCCCCCTGGAGCACGAGGAGGGGATGTCGGCCACCGACGATGCGGAGCGAAACCTCTCCGTCCGCGAACAGGTGCGGGCGACTTCCTTCCCACTCCCGTGCCATGCGGGCCCGGGCATAGAGAGAGTCGAAGGCGATGAGGATCTCCAGGTCCCCGGCCAGGGCATCGACCACAGGGCGAAGGGCGTCGGAGAGCTCCCGAAGGACCCGTTGAACCTCGCGGTGCTCGCTCCGTTCCAACTCCTTCAACTCGCCCATGAGCTGGAGGGCGACGGGCGGCTCGATGAAGAGGGTGGCCCCGGTCCCCGACTCGTCGTGCACCACCCCGCCGACCACGCCCTTGCCCTCTCGGCGTATGGGAACCACGTAGCGTCCGTCCCGGACGGTTACGGATCCGTCCATGACCCGGAACCGCTCGGGCACGGTCTTCAGATAGGACTCCAGGCTCCGAACGATCCGGGACTGGGCGGAGCGGAGCCTGGAGCGGATCTTCTTCAGGTCGGGGGAGGCGGAGTCCAGCACCTCACCGCCGGCATCCACCGTGCGCCCGATCCGATCCTCTCCCGGAGCATCCAGGTAGAGGGCGGAACGCATCTCCCTGAGGTGGGGCAAGTCCGACCCGACCCGGTCCAGGGACCCATGGAGCCTGCGGGCCTCGCCCAGAAGCCGCCCGAGTACGTGCAAGTGGATAGGATCCAGGACCCCACCCTCGATCCCCAGGCGCTCCAAGCTCATCCTGGCGTCCGGCACGTCCGGGGGCTGGAATTCCCGGGTGTCCTCGAGGAAGACGAGAAGTTCGCCGACCCGATCCAGCGCCAGTTCCACCAGCCCCGGGTCGCCGCTGGGGCGCAGGCCCAGCACAGCCTGACGGCCCAACTCGCTTCCGGCCCGGCCCGCCACCCCCTCCAGGGCCTCCCGGAACTCAAGGACCTCCAGAGCGTCCTCTCCCGCAGCCCCAGAGGTAGGATCGATCACCCGGCCAGCTCCTCCCGAACCAGACGGTTCACCTCTTTGCCGTCGAAGCGGCCCCGGACCAGGGGCATGATCCGGCCCATGACGGGCCCCATCTGGTCCGCGCCTTCCGCGATGATCTCCCGGATCATGTTCCGGACCTCTTCTTCTGCGAGAGGCGGCGGGAGGTAGGCCTGCAGGATCTCCGCCTCCGCCTCCTCCTTGGCCGCCAGCTCCTCCCGGCCCCCGGCCCGCATCTGCTCGGCCGCCTCGCGACGGCGCTTCAAGGCCCGGGTCACGACCCGCTGGACGTCCTCCTCCGTTGCGTCGCTGCCGAGGGAGATCTCCTCGTTGCGCACCTCCGCGAGGGTGGTGGAATAGACGGTGGTAGCGAGCTTGTCTCGACTCCTGCGGGCGTCGTTCAGGTCCTGCTGGAGACGGGCCTTGAGGGGCGTGGTCACGGTTCGAAATCCTGGTTGCGGATCCCCGATTGAGGTGGCTGTTGAAGCTATCCAGGGCTCAACCAGGGGGCCACCCCATTCCCCGTCCGCCCAGCACATGGAGGTGGAGGTGGTCAACGGCCTGACCCCCGTCGGAGCCCGCATTGATGACGAGCCGATAGCCCGCTGATGCGACCCCCTCCGCTACCGCCACGTCCCGGGCGACGGTGACCAGTCGTCCCATCAGCCCCTGGTCTTCGTCGTCTACCGACGCCACCGACGGTATGTGCTTCCGTGGGATGACCAGCACGTGCAAGGGCGCCTGAGGGGCGATGTCCCTGAACGCCAGGACCTGGTCGTCCTCGTGAATCAGATCGGCGGGAATGTCGCCCGCGGCGATCCGGCAGAAGATGCAATCGGATTCCGTCATGACTCCTCCACGGTCCTCGGGATCGGCTCGATCCCCTCAGGGTGGCCTCCCGACATCTCTGCAGCAAGCGGCGCAATCCTCCATGGGCCAGCCCGGTCCGGCCCTCTATCCTCCCTGCCCGTCGCCGATCACACCCGTCGGCCGGAGCCCGATTCGATCTCTCGCCAGGAGCGCTCATGTTGAACGCGAAGGAACGGACCCGCGAAGCCCTCTCCCAGCGGCCCATCCCGGTTGCTCCTCTTGCTGAACTGATGCCCCGGGGGGGACTGACCGTGACCTGTGACGGTCCCGGCACCCGGGTCCTTCGGGAGATCGACCCGCAAGGTGTCGAGTTCGGCACGCGAATGTCGCTGGGGGGGCCTTGGCGGTCCGTGGCCGCCCACCGGCGCGACGGAGGGGTCCGAGAGGCGTTGGCGTCCGCAGGATTGCCTGAGGGTCCCTGGGTCTACCTGCGAGAGGGGTCCAAACCCGGCGTGGGGAAGGGCCTGGCCAGTGCGGTGAGGCGGTCGGTCCTGCTCCTGGCGGCCAGCGCCGACATCTCCAGCTCGGCCGCGGCCCGTTGGACGGGACTCGCGCTGGAGGCGGCCCGGGTGACCGGCAGGCTTTCCGGCCTCAAATGGACGACCGGATGAACGACCCGCTCCACCAATCCCCCTCCGTGTCTTCCGACAGGAACCGCAGCCCGGACGCCTCGGCCATGGGTAGCACCCGATCGCGCTCCGAGAGGAGGATCCCGGACAGGATGGTCCACCCTCCGGGCCTGACGCTTTCGGCCAGACCGGGGACCAGGGGGAGAAGGAATCCGGTCTCGATATTCGCCACGGCACCGTCCCAGGGCCCCAGCGATGCCAGCCAGGACCCGGTGGCCGCCCGCTCCTCCACCGTGACCCGGTCCGCGACCCCGTTTTGCTGGGCGTTCTCCCGGGCGGCCTCGCATGCGTAGGGGTCCGACTCCACGGCGAACACCGCCGCGGCCCCCAGGCGTACCGCCGCGATGCCCAAGATCCCCGATCCCGCACCGAGGTCGATCAAGGACTGGCCCTGGGCGACCAGGGGGTCCAGGAGGCGCAGACAACCCCGGGTCGTGGCGTGCTCGGCCGTGCCGAAGGCCATTCCGGGATCGACCACGATGAAGACCTCACCGAGCCCGGGTTCCACCGGCTCCCAGGACGGACCCACGATGATCCGCGGGGTCACACGGCGGGGATGAAGTCCCTGCTTCCAGACCTCGGCCCAGTCCTCCTGGGCCTGCCACGACCAAGACACCGCGGGAGGTTCATCCGACGGAGGCGTCATCTCCTTCAGCCGGTCCCTGAGCCGCCCCACCAAGGCATCCACGTCCTCCGGAGGTTCCACGTAGGTGGTGAGGGAGCCGGGGCTTTCCACCACCCCTCGGGCACCGAACTCCAGCAGCACGGCGGCGATCAGGTCGGCGGGAATCGTGCCGCGGCTTTCGACCTCGAGGGTCAGCCACCGTTCCGGGACCACCCTGGACCTCCCCGGACGCAGAGGCCCGTCAAGACGTGAGCGCCTCTTTGACCCGGGACCAGAAGCCACGGTGCTCCCTCGAGCCCAGGTCTTCCGGTATCGGGGTCTCCGATTCCTTCAAGGACCGGAAGAGCGCCTCCTGCTCGTCCGAGAGCTCCTGCGGGGTCCAGAGGCGGATGCGCACGAGCTGGTCGCCCACGCTCCGGCCGTGGAGGTCGGGGAGACCCTTTCCCCGAAGGCGAAGCACGGTCCCGGCCTGCACGCCTGCCGGGATCGTCAACTGGGCCTCTCCATCGATGGTGGGTACGGCCACTCGATCCCCCAGGGCCGCCTGAGAGAAAGTGATCGGGAGGTTCATGACCAAGTGGTTGCCGTCCCTGGTCAGTCGAGGATCCTCCTCCACCTCCAGCAGCACGATGATGTCGCCACGGGGCCCTCCGCGAGGGCCCACGTTTCCCTGGCCTCGGAGGGTGATGAAGTTCTCCGAGCTGACGCCCGGGGGAATCTCGACGTCGACCTCCGTCTCCTTCCGTGTACGCCCGTCACCGCGGCAGACCCCGCACGGCTCGGAGAGGATCCGGCCCTCACCCTGACAGGTCCTGCAGGGGGCTACGCTCACGAACTGGCCGAGAACCGACCGCTGGACGACTCGCTCCTCGCCGGACCCTCCGCAGGTTCCGCACGGCTCGGGTCCGGTTCCCGGCGCCGCCCCACTGCCCTGGCACGTGTCACAGGGCTCGAGGAGCTGGACCCGGATCCTCTTCGTCACCCCGGAGGCCACCTCCGCGAGGGTCATGGGGATCCGGGCCCGGAGGTTCTGGCCCTTCTGGCTGGTCCTTCCGCCCGAGCCGGGGCGCCGACCACGAAACAGCTCCTCGATCCCCCCGAACCCGCCGAAGTCCCGCATGAAGACCTCGATGGCGTCGGCGAAATCGAATCCCCCGAAGCCCCCAGGACCGGCTCCGCCCTTCAGGCCCTGCTTCCCATACCGGTCGTAGAGAGCCCGCTTCTCGGCATCTCTCAACACCTCGTACGCCTCGGTGATCTCCTTGAAGCGCTCTTCGGCTTCCTTCGATCCCTGGTTGCGGTCGGGGTGGTATTCGAGGGCCATCTTGCGGTAGGCCTTCTTGATATCGTCAGGGTCCGCGTCCCGTGACACTCCAAGTGTGCTGTAGTAGTCCGCCATTCCTGCGCCGGTCGTCGGCAGTGGCATCCCCGTTGCCGGGGATGCGTCACCGCCAGAGGGTATTGATGAGGGAGGTGGTGTGATCCACGATCGCAATCACCTTCTCGTAGGGCATCCTGGTGGGGCCGATCACGCCGATCACGCCCTTCAGCCCCCCAACGTGATATTCGGCGGTGACGAGAGTGAAGTCCGATAGGGCCTCGGAGACGTTCTCCCCGCCGATGGTGATCTGCAGCCCGCCCGCGTGGTCGCGCTCGTGCATGGCGCCGGCGAGAATCTCACCGTGCTCCAGCAGCTCGAGCAGTTGGGCCAGATCCTGGCTGGAAGTGAACTCCGGCTGAGCCGCGAGAACGCTAGCCGAGCCCAAGTGGATCTCGGAGCCGGCGATGGCGCTGGGCTCGAAGATCTCGACCCCAGCCTGCATGAAGATGTTGAGCAGCTCCTGGGTGGACGGGTCGTCGCCGGCGGCGCCGCGAAGCCGATCCGGAAGGGTCTCGGAAAGCTCCTTGAGATATCTGCCGGCGAGCCGCTCGTTCAGAAGCACGGTCAGCGTGACCAGGATGTCCGGCGGTACGGCGGAGGGGAGGTCCACGTACACCGTCCGGACCACACCGCCCCCGATGGTCGCCACCATCAGGACCTTGTCCGCCGAAACCTGGACCATCTCGAGTTTCTCCAGGATCGAGTCCTGGAAGGATGGCGCCAACGCGAGACCCAGCTCCCGGGTGAGGAGGCTCAGTGCCCGGGTCGTCCGACGCACCAAGCGCTCCACCTCCGAAGTCCCGTCCAGCTCCCGGGCCAGCGCGGCCTCGTCACTCCGGGAAAGGGGCTGGGGCCGCATGAGCTGATCCACGAAGAACCGGTATGCCTGGTCTGTGGGAACCCGGCCGGCGGACGTATGGGGGTGGGTGAGGTACCCCTTCTCCTCCAGGTCGCTCATGGTGTTGCGCACCGTGGCTGGCGAAACGCCCAGTTCGAATCGCTTCGCGACCGTGCGGCTGCCCGCCGGCTCTGCCGAGGCGACGTAGGTGCGTACCACGGCGTCCAGAACGCGGATTTCGCGCTCCGACAGACTGTTCGCGGCGGTTCGGTCCTTCTTCTGATCATCCATGGGGTCCGGAAACTTCCTCCCGTCTGGGAAGAGCGTCAACCGCTCCCCGTGGGATCGGTCCCAAGTGCACCGGCCATCTGGACGGCAAGTTCATCGAGGAGCAGCCACCCCTGCGACGTGAGAATCACCCGTCCGCCATCGATGGCGGCCAGGCCTCGGAGCTGCCAGGAGCGGGCGAGATCCTCCTCCGAGCCTCCCCCCACCGTTCCGGGCCCGTCCGGGAGGACCCAGCCTTCGTCGGTCCGCAGCCCCAACCAGACGGTCTCCAGAACCCTGGATTCCGCCTCGACGATCTCCCGCTCCAGGGTGGGATTCTCCCCGGACCGGACCTTACTTGAGTATTCGTCCCAGTCCCTGAGGTTCCAGAATCGAACCGGAGGCAGGAAGGAGTGGCTTCCATTTCCGAGGCCCAGATAGGGGACCCCGGACCAGTAGGCCCGGTTGTGCACCGACTCGAACCCCGGCCGAGCGAAGTTGGACACCTCGTAGTGGCGGTATCCCTCGGACGCCAGTCGCTCGGCAATCCACAGGTACTCGTCCGCGTAAGCCTCCTCGTCCAGCGGGGTCTCCCGGCCCTCCCGGATCCAGCGGGCCAGAGGAGTCCCGGACTCAGCGGACAGCCCGTAGAGACTCAAGTGGGTCGGGTCGAGGGCCAACGCCTCCTCGAGATCCGCCTTGAGGTCCCGTTCGAGTCGGGCGGGAAGGCCAAAGATGAGGTCCAGACTCACGTCCGGGAGCCCATGGGCCCGGGCGATTCCCACCGCCTCCCTGGCTCCATCCGGGCCGTGGAGCCGCCCCATCCAACGGAGGACCCCGGGATCGAACGACTGGACCCCCAGGGAAACCCGCGTGACGCCGGCCCCCCGCCACCCCCGGGCGACCTCCCGACCGAAGCTCTCCGGGTTGGCCTCGGCGGTCCACTCCAGTGCTCCACCCCCTACCCTCTCGGGCCCGAGGACCCGACCCAGCGCGCTCATCGCACCGGGCCCAAGGAGGGAGGGAGTCCCTCCCCCGACGAACACCGAACGCAGCGGACTGGCGAGGGTCACCGGATCGGTATCGGGGCCACCAAGCTCCCGGATGTGCAGTTCGTCGCGGATCGCCGCGGACCACCCTTCATGCCCGCCGTCCCTCCTCACAGTGACCGCGAAATCACAGTAGGGGCAGCGCCGGGCACAGAAGGGCGCATGGACGTAGAGATGTTCCACGGTCACGAGGGGTACCCCGCGAGGACGTACCGGCCGGCTTCGTCCCGCCGGACCAGTCCCGCCAGCTCCAGACGAGCCAGGCCGACGAGGACATCCCTCAAGGGTCGACCCAGTTGTATAGCCATGTCGTCCGCCCGCTGAACTCCGCCGGCGAGGGCCCGGCGAAGAGGACCGGAGAGGGCGTCGCCCGTGACCGGTCCCTCCGGGCCGGGGCCGCCCCCGGTGGCCCGCCCCACCCGGTCGCTTCCGAACCGTCCCCTTTGTCCCCCGCCCTCACCGCGCCTTCCGGCCGGCTCCCAGCCCATGACCCGGTTCAGGTCATCGGGGTCCAACACCGCATGGGCTCCATCCCGGATCAGGGCATTGGCAGCCTCGCTCTGAAGACGATCCACGGGGCCAGGCAGCGCAAAGACCTCCCGGCCGAGATCCAGGGCGTGGTCCACGGTGATCAGGGCGCCACTGCCCCGGGCGCCCTCCACCACCACCACCGCATGGGCGAGCGCGGCCATCACCCGGTTCCGCTGAGGGAAATGATGGGGCCGGGGCCGGGCCCCGGGCGGGAATTCCGACACCAGGAGCCCTCGCTCCCGCACTCTTCGGGCCAGGGGGAGGTGGGTCCGGGGCGTCGGCCGGTCGACACCGGACCCGAGCACCGCCACGGTGTTTCCCCCCGCGGCCAGCGCCCCCTCGTGGGCGGCACCGTCCACCCCCAGCGCCATCCCGCTCACCACCACGTGACCCTCCCCGGCCCACCGGGCCGCCAAGCGGTAGGCCATTCGGTAACCGTAGGTGCTCGCCCGGCGGGACCCGATCACCGCCACGGATCGGGAAGCCAGCAGGAGGGAGACGTCCCCGAGGGTGAAGAGAACCGGTGGCGGGTCCGCCAGTTGGAGGAGGGCGTCAGGGTAGTGGACAGAGCCCCTCGGATGAACGCCGACTCCCCGCGAGACCGCCGAGAGGACGACCTCCTCCGCTGCCGCCCTGTCCACGGCGTCCGATTCTCGGTTCCGGCCCAGGACCTCACCGAAGCGAGCCCGGGGAGCCGCAAGGGCCTCCACGCCGCTCCCGAATCTGCGAACCAATCGGTCGACTCCTCGGTCACCGACCCCCGCCAGCGACTTGATCGCCAGGAGGGCCACCGCCTCTTCCCGCGTGGAGCGATCCATCAGTGCCGCCCCGGGTCGGTCACCCGAGCGAGGCTTCGGCTACCGCGCGCCACGTGCCCTCACCACCGTCCCGGGTCCGCCCCCTCGTCGTCGTCCAGCGGCTCCTCGATCCGCCTTGCCGCTTCGGCCTGTTGCCACAGCCCCTCCAGCAACTCGGGAAGCCCCTGGCGTGTCACCGACGAGATCAGGAACTGGCCCCACGCCTCGGGGGCCTCGATGGAGGGCGCCTCTCCCGGAGGAACCAGATCCGCCTTGGTCAGCACCACGCAGTGGGGCTTCTCGGCGAGCGCCGGCGAGTGCTGACGGATCTCAGCTCTGAGCAGGTCGTACTGGGCCTGCAGGTCCTCCAGGTCGACGGGCACCATGAAGACCAAGGTCCGGGTTCGCTGGATGTGGCGAAGAAACTGGAGCCCCAGGCCCTTTCCCTCATGCGCTCCCTCTATGATTCCCGGGATATCGGCTACCACGAAGGAGCGGAAATCTGCGAGGGCGACCACGCCCAGGTTGGGAGCCAGGGTCGTGAAGGGATAATCCGCGACCTTGGGTCTAGCGTCGGACACAGCGGCGAGGAACGTTGATTTTCCCGCGTTCGGCTCTCCGACCAGCCCCACGTCCGCGATGAGTTTGAGCTCCAGTTCGATGACCTTCTCCTCACCCTCCTCCCCGGATTCCCAGTGCCGGGGAGCCTGTCGGGTCGACGAGCGAAAGCGGGCGTTCCCCCGCCCACCGCGTCCCCCCTTTGCGCACACGAGGCGGTCCCCCGCCACCAGCAACTCCCCCATCAGCTGGCCGGTCGAGGCGTCCCGGACGACGGTACCCGGAGGCACCCTCAACTCCAGCTCCGCCCCGCTTCGTCCCGTCTTGTTGTTCCCCTCCCCATGACGGCCACGCTCCGCTCGGTAGTGTTGGCGGAGGGAGATGTCGAGGAGGGTGGACAGCTGAGGATCCACCACGAGCACCACGTCTCCACCCTTCCCCCCGTCTCCTCCGGCTGGGCCCCCTCGGGGCACGCCTTTCTCGCGCCGAAAGGCCTCGGCACCAGCCCCGCCGGCCCCGGCGTAGAGGTTCAAAACCGCACGATCGACGAACATCCCCTTCTACCGTCCTCTCCCTCGAACCTGGGCCCAAACCCCGCGACTGGCTTCGCTCGCCCCCGGAGACTGCCATTCGGCCGCCAGTGAAAGCGCCTCCTCGATCTGCCCGTCACCCGCCCCCGCATTCACCGCGCCGCGGAGATGGGAGTACAACTGCCGATGGGCTCCCTGGATGGCCAGGATCGCCACGATGCAGAGTTCCCGCACCCTCAGATCCAGGCCCGGCCTCCCAAGGACCTTACCGTATCCCTCCACCACCATCCACCGCTCCATGTCCGGGTGCAATCGCCTCACGTTCCCGCGCAGCTTCTCGTACTGCCCTCCGTAGACCACCCGGCACACGGCCTCGCCTCGGGCCTCCCACTGACCGAGGCGGGAGGCGGCCTCGAGACCCGAGTCGGTCTCAGCGTCGAGAACGGACTCCCGGCCCGACAGTTCCCGCCAGATGGCAAAGGTGTTCAGGGCCGCCGGATACCCGAGGAACAGGTAGGCCTGCAGGATGGTCTCCTCGATCTCCCGGTGGCGGGCCACTCCCATGGCCTCCCCGAGGGCATCTCGGATGGCTCCCGGATCACCGCCGGCCATGGACCCGCTCACGCGGATCAACGACCTGTCCGCCGGGGTGTTGGCACCGGACGATTTCATCGCACCAATCTCTCAGCGGGGCATGGGCGCGGCCATGGAGGAAAACCCCCTCACCCGGTCACCGCAGGGAGTCCGTGGAGGAGGATCAGACGCAGACCGACCAGGCTCAGGAGTAGAGCGAACAAAGTGGAGAGTCGGCGGATCTCCGTCCGGTGGTTGAGCCGCGCTCCCACCCTGGCCATCACCACCGCCCCGGGCACGAGAGCCGCCACCGCCGGGAGGAACACGTAACCCGCACTGAAGGGGGGCAGCCCCGCCACGCCTGCCCCCGCCCGGACGTAGGACAAGACCCCTGCCGAGGCCGCCGCCACGACGACCACGATGGCGGTGCCGGCGACCCGGCTCATCTCGACCCGTAGACCCCAGATGAGCATGGGGATGGTGATCACGGCACCCCCGATTCCCATCAGCGCCGCGAACAAGCCCTCGAACACCCCCAGAGCGGCGGCGGCCAGGACCCGGGCGGACCCCGCGGGACCGGTCCTGGGGTTGGCCCCGGACTCCCCGTCCAGATCCACCCGAGGACGGATGCCCAGACGGATCCCGGCGGCAAGAAGGACAGTCCCGAAAAGAGTCTTGAGGACATCCGGGTTCACCCCGACCGCCAACCCTGCGCCGAAGGGCGCCGACACCATGGCGCCGAGGGCCATGGGAATGGCGACCCTCCATTCCACGCGACCGGCTCTGTGATGGATCCACGCTCCGGAAAGCGCCGTGGGCACGATGACCGCCAGGGACGTGCCGTGGGCGAGCACAGTCTGGTGGTCCGCCTCCACCGGTACCCCGGTCCATGACGCGCCGTCGAGGAGCTCATAGAGAAAGGGGACGTTCAATACGCCCCCGCCGATCCCGAACAGCCCGGAGACGGTCCCCACCACCCCCCCGAATACGAGGGTGAGGAGCACGGCGGCCAGTGACATGGGCCGGCCCGGCGCCGGGCTAGGGCAGGTCCGGGGGAAGGGGGTTCCCCGCGACCTGGAGCAACGCGCTTGGACTCGACGCCGCTGAAAGGGCCGAGAGCGCCTCGGCCACCTGTCGATCCACCCGCTGGATGCGATCGAACTCCGCGGCCTCACCGAATGTCTGCAGGGCGAGCTCGCGCTCCAGGTTGTACCGGATGTAGACCTCTCCCTCCCGGAGGGTTCGGCCGTCGATCTCCTCCTCGGTGGCCTCTCGGAGGGCGACGGTGAAGTCTGCGATCATGGCATCGGTGACCTCAAAGTCCGGAGCGAGGTCGGGATGGTCGTTGCTGTATTCGGCCACCCAGTCGAAGAGAGTGGCATTGAAGGTCGGCGCGTTGGCGTAGATGGCGCGGACGGCGCCCTGCTCCGCCACGCTCAGCGTGTCGAGAGTAACCAGCAGGTCGGGCGTGATCCCTCCACCGCCCAGAAGCGTCCGGCCTCCGGACGACTGGAACCTCGGTCTTCCGGCGGTGTCAGGCACGGCGGCGAGGGCGCCCGAAATCGTCAGGGCCCCGTCGTCGAATGCGGCCATCTGGTCTTTCCGGGCCTTCTGGATGGACCGACCCGACGGCGTGTACCACCGGGCCGTGGTCAACTTCAGAACGTTCCCACCGGTCAACTGGTAGAGGGACTGCACCGAGCCCTTGCCGAAGGTTATGGTGCCCACGACCAGTGCCCGGTCGTGGTCCTGGAGGGCACCGGCGATGATCTCGGACGCAGAAGCGCTCCGCTCGTCGACCAACACCACCAGGGGAAGGTCGGGGTACACACTCTGACTCCGAGACCGGAACACCGCGTTCTGGTCGGCGGCCCTACCTCGGGTCTCCACGACCGTGATACCGGGATCCAGGAAGAGATCCGCGATGGCGATCCCCCGGTCCAGGAGGCCACCGGGGTTCCCGCGCAGGTCGAGGATCATGCTCTCAGCCCCCGAAGCGAGCAGGTCGTCGATGGCAGACTGGACCTCCTCGGGCGAGGACTCGCTCACCAAGCGGAGAGGCACGTAGCCCACGTCGCCATCCAGAATGGTGTGGAAGGGGACCGTCAGATACTGGATCACGGCTCTGGTGATGGAGAACGGAATGGGCTCGGGCACGCCCGGCCGGAGCATCTTCACGTCCACTTCGGTGCCCGGCTGACCTCGGAGGCGTTCCACCGCCTCGTCCGCGGTCCAACCCTCCGCGCTCTCCCCGGCCACCTCGTAGAATCGGTCACCGGCACGGATTCCGGCTCGGGTGCCGGGGGTGCCGGGGAGGGGATTCACCACGGTGACCCAGTCCCCTCGTCCCACGATCTCCAGTCCCACCCCCCCATACTCGCCCTCGGTACGGATCCGAAGTGACTCCCACTCGGACACGTCCAGGAAGCTGGAATTCGGGTCCTCCAGACCCTCCAGGACCCCGGAGATCGCCGACCCGTAGAGAGCCTCCCGGTCTACAGGCTCCACGAAGCGATCAGCCACATGGCTCACGACCTCTTCGAAGAGGCGCACCTGGAGGTAGACGTTGCGCTCCTGGCTGACGCCCTGCTGCAGGAACCATCCGCCGGTGGTGACTGCTACCAGAAGCACCGCCGCGGGCGCCAAGAACCGTCCGAACCGCATTGAGGACCCTCGATGGAGAAAGAAGATGGGGCCTTGCCCCAGCCCCGATTGCTAACCCGCTGCGGGGACGAATGTTTCTGGGAACCGCCGTCGGAGGACTGAACGCATTCGTTCATGAACCTCTTCGGGGCTCCCCGTCCCTTCTACAAGCTCAGCACGGGGCTCCCGGCGGGCAAGCTCTCGATATCCGTCGTGCACCCGCATCATGAACTCGGCTCCAGCACTCTCGATCCGGTCGGACGCCCCCCGAGCCTCCTGTCGGCGCAGGGCCTCGGCCAGGGGAAGATCCAGCACCAGATAGAGGTCCGGCCGCAGCCCGCGGGTGGCGAGACGATTGGCTTGTTCCACCTCTTCCACGGGGAGGCCCCGGCCATACCCCTGGTAGGCGAAGGTCGACAGATCGAAGCGGTCGGACACGAGTGCCCTGCCAGCGGCCAGGGTGGGTCGCACAACGTCACGAACGAAGGCGGCCCTGGATCCCAGGATGAGGAAGAGCTCGGTCTCCGCCGGCATGTCCAGATCCCGCCGGTGGAGGACCACCTCGCGAATGGCCTCGCCAACCCTGGTGCCGCCGGGCTCCCGAGCGGGGGTGGCCGAAATCCCGAGGGACTCCAGCCACCCCACGAGCAGGGCCTGCTGGGTGGACTTCCCCACGCCCTCGATTCCTTCGAGGGCCAGGAAGAGGCCCCGCTGCTCCAACATCTCGACGGCTCCTCCCGATCCGGGGGCTAGGTCCCGTAATCCTGTCCCAGATGGGTGATCTGCTGCTCGCCCATGATCCAGCGAAGGGTGTTCTTGAGCTTCCAGTGCTGGATGAAGATGTCATGCTCCGGATACAGGCCGGGGAGAACCTGGGGGCTCTTGAAGTAGAAGGATAGCCACTCCTGGATGCCGCTGAGACCCGAGCGCTTCGCCAGGTCCAGGAAGAGCGCCAGGTCCAGGACGATGGGCGCCGCGAGGATCGAATCCCGGCAGAGGAAGTCCACCTTGATCTGCATGGGGTATCCCATCCAGCCGAAGATGTCGATGTTGTCCCACCCCTCCTTGTTGTCCCCCCGGGGCGGGTAATAATTGATCCGGACCTTGTGGTACATGTTCTCATAGAGGTCCGGATACCGCTCGGGCTGGAGGATGTGCTCGAGCACGCCGAGCTTGGACTCCTCCTTGGTCTTGAACGAGGCCGGGTCGTCCAGAACCTCGCCGTCCCGGTTGCCGAGGATGTTCGTGGAAAACCACCCATTGAGGCCGAGCATGCGGGCCTTGAACCCCGGTGCGAGGATGGTCTTCATGAGGGTCTGGCCCGTCTTGAAGTCCTTTCCTCCGATGGGAACGCCACGCTCCACGGCTTCCTTCTCGAGGGCCGGAAAGTCTGCGGAGAGGTTGGGGGCGCCGTTGGCGTAGGGGACGCCCTCCATGATGGCCGCGTAGGCGTACAGCATGGACGGCGCGATGCCCGGATCGTTCTCCTCCATGGCCTTCTCGAAGGCCTCCAGCGTCTCGTGCTGGGGACCGGGTCTCAGGAAGATCTCGGTGGACCCGCACCAGACCATGACCACGCGGTCGCAGCCGTGGGTCGCCTTGAAGTCCCGGATGTCCTGGCGAAGCTGCTCGGCCAGGTCCCGCTTGTTGGGACCGGACTTCACGTTCGGACCGTCGAGCTTCTTCACGTACTCGGAGTCGAACGCCGCCGGCATGGGCTTTATGGACTCGAGGAAGTCCCGGATGGGGTCGAGGTGCTGTTCCTTGTGCAGGACCCCGGCGTTTATCGCGCTCTCGTATCCGTTGTCGGGAATGGGATCCCACGTGCCGAACACCAGGTCGTCCAGGTCCGCCAGGGGCACGAAGTGCTTGATCAGCGGCGCGCGCTCCTCGCTTCGCTTGCCCAACCGGATGGTCTGCATCTGGGTCAGGCTTCCGATGGGCTTGGCCAGCCCTCGGCGGGCGGCCTCCACTCCGGCCACCAATGTGGTCGCTACGGCGCCGAATCCTGGAAGAAGGACCCCCAGACGGCCCTCGGCGGGACGGACGTTCAGCTTCTCGCTCACTCTTGCCTCACTTGTAGGTTCGGGTCGACGGCGTTCAGGGACCCTCGAGCGGGACCCCGGCTGCACGCTGGTATACCCAGACGATGCGTTGAATTGCCGTGATCGTCGTTGTCACGGCCATGAGAACGATGATGATCTCGAGCACGAGACCGTTCCAACTGAGACCAAAGATGATGGATCCGAGGCCGAGGAGCACCACGCGCTCCGCCCGCTGCATGAATCCCACGGTGCAGTCCAGGCCGAGGGTCTCCGCCCGCGCCCGCGTGTAGCTGACCATCAGTGAGCCGCCCATGGCCCAGAAGATGGCGTAGACCATCCAGACGTCGGCCAACTCCCTGCCGTCGGCGGAATAGCCGTTGTAGAGGGACAGGAGCCCGATGAAGACCACGATCTCGCTGACTCGGTCGAGTGTCGAGTCGAAAAACGACCCGAACTTGGAGGCGAGGCCGCTCTCACGGGCCACTCGGCCGTCGAAGATATCCCAGAGGCCTCCCAGCAGGACCAGGATTCCGGCGATGCGGACGTGATCCTGATGGTACATCCACCCCGCCGCCACCGTGGAGAAGAATCCGAACAGGCTGATGAGATTCGGATGCAGCCCCCTCGCCACCATCCACTGGGTGGCCGGGTCGATGATCCGGTAGATCGGATATCGGAGAGCCTTGAGGCCCTTCTCCTTTTCCATGGGACCTCCTAAGTGGACAGGATGATGCGGCTCTCTCCGCCCTCCTGGATTCCCCGGGCGATCGTCTCGTTCACTCGCTGGACGATCTTGTCGAAGTTGGTCTGGGCCGCAACCACCCGCTGGTACGTGGCATTGGCCTGAATCATGGAGACGGCCGCCTCGTAGTCGGTTCGGAGCTGGTCCTCGGGCTGACGCCCGGTCCGAAGCAGACCCTCGATCTCGGACTCCAGCGCCTCCAGGGTCGACTTCATCTCAGCCAGATCCCTGTCCTCACCCATGGCTTCCAACGCCCGCTTCAGCGCTTTGTACTCCTCGGTCCGGCCCATGCTCTGCCCCAGGGCAAGAGCCATCTCCTGCATATCAGCCATTCGGCTTTCCTTTCGGTTTCTGATTCTCCCGCTTCCCGACGAGGAAGCGGTCACGACCCGTAAGATCTTTGGCGACGCGGAGGTTCACCAGCCCGGGGGCCGGAAGTTCCAACGCCACCGGACCCTGACCTGCCCCAATCTCCACCACCAGCAGTCCTCCGTCCTCCATGTACCGGGAGGCAGAACCCACGATTCTCCGGACCACGTCGAGGCCATCGGGACCGGCGAAGAGCGCGGACCCCGGCTCCCAATCCCCGACCTCGGGCTGGAGAGACTCCCGCTGGCTCGCCTCCACGTAGGGAGGGTTGCTCACGACTACGTGGAACCGCCGGTCTCCCAGGGGCTCGAAGAGGTCCCCGTGGCGGAACTCCACCCGGTCCGGTTCCAGATCCCGGTCCGAGGCGACCCGCTCCCAGTTCTCCCTCGCCAAGCCGAGCGCCTCCCGGGACACGTCGGTGGCCAGGATCCGTGCGAAGCCGCCCTCCACGGCAAGGGAAAGGGCGATGGCGCCGGTGCCGGTCCCGAGATCGACGGCAGTCATTCCCGTCCCGGGAGGGGACTCCTCCCCCTGACGGCCCAGCCACGCGAGCACGTGGTCGACCAACTCCTCCGTCTCCGGGCGAGGAATCAGAGCCCGGGCATCCACGCTCAACTCAAGTTCCCGGAAGGCCACCCGCCCCTGGATGTACTGGAGGGGCTCCCGGGAGGCCCGCCGGAGAAGCAGAGGTTTGAAGGCTGCCAACTCCGCAGCTTCCAGGGGACGCTCGAACTGAAGGTAGAGCTGCAATCGATCCAGGCCCAGCACTCCGGCGAGGAGGTACTCGGCATCCAGGCGCGAGGATTCGATGCCCTTGCCGGCCAGGTATTCCGCGCTCCACAGGACCAATTGAAGAACGGTCCAGGGTCTACCCGGAGGCGGGGGCTCGACGGACTTGTCGGCCGGAGCGGGACCACTCACCCCTGGTTCGATGCTGCCAGCCCCTCGTCCGCCAGCCGCTCCTCTTCCCGGGCGAGACGCAGCGCACTGATGAAGTCGTCCAGGTCCCCATCCAGGACCTCCTCGAGGCGATAGGCACTCATCCCGATCCGGTGGTCCGTGACCCGATTCTGGGGGAAGTTGTAGGTGCGGATCTTCTGAGAGCGATCGCCCGTACCCACCTGGGACTTCCGGTTCGCCGCCCGCTCGGCTTCGCTCTCCGCGATGGCCAGGTCCAAGAGCCGGCTCCGCAGCACCTTCATGGCCTTCGCCTTGTTCTTGTGCTGGGATTTCTCGTCCTGGCAGGACACCACGAGCCCCGAGGGAAGGTGCGTGATACGCACTGCGGAGTCAGTGGTGTTCACCGACTGGCCCCCTGGCCCCGAGGACCTGAAGACGTCGATCCGCAGGTCATTGGGGTCGATGCGAAGGTCTACCTCCTCCGCCTCCGGGAGCACGGCGACGGTGGCCGCCGACGTGTGGATACGTCCCTGGCTCTCGGTGGCGGGCACGCGTTGGACCCGGTGTACCCCGGACTCGTAGCGGAGGCGACCGTAGGCGCCCGCTCCCCGCACTTCGAGAATCGCCTCCTTGATCGACCCGGGGATCCCCTCGGAGACCGAGATGATCTCGACCCTCCAACCCCGTCGCTCGGCCAATCGCTGGTACATGCGCGCGAGGTCCGCGGCAAACAGCCCCGCCTCGTCGCCCCCTGTACCAGCCCGGATCTCGACTACGGCGGCCCGGTCCTCCATGGGGTCCTTGGGGATCAGGAGCTCCCGAACGGTAGCCGCGAGTTCGTCCCGACGCCCCTCGAGGTCCGCCACCTCGGCCTGGGCCATTTCCCGCATCTCGGGGTCCTCGGCCTCCTGGGCAATCTCCAGAGCGCCCGCGAGCTCCTCCAGAATGGCTTGGAGCCTCGCGCCCTCCCGGACCGCAGGTTCCAGGTCGGACCGCTCCTGACCCAGGATGCGGATCTGGTCGGGGTCCTGCAGGACTGCCGGGTCCGACAGCTGGCTCTCTACCTCCCGGAATCGTGCATCAGCGTAGGCGATGCGTGCCAGGAGGCGAGGATCGACGGCAGAGTCGGACACGACGCGGTGGAGTCGGGAGGCCGGGGCGCGGAGGATTGGGGGAGAGAAGCCGAGAGGCGGCCAGGGAGCGCCCCGGCCGCCCGTCGGCTACTTCCCGGCCTTCTGGTACTTCTTCTGAAAGCGCTCCACACGCCCGGCGGTGTCCACCAGGCGCTGCTTGCCCGTGTAGAAGGGATGACACGCGGCACAGATCTCCACGTGGATCTCCTCCTGGGTGGAGCGCGTCTCGATCCGGTTCCCACAGGCGCAGATGACTACCGCGTCCTTGTACTCCGGATGGATGCCTTCCTTCATCGTCGCTCTCCAGATCCTCAAAAAGACGAACGGGCAGTGAAGCCCGTTTAGCCACCGAATATAGAGATCCGGTCAATCCGCTTCAAGACCGGGCGGTGGGCGTTTCCCACGCTCCCGCAGCCAGGCCCAGCCGAGAAGAAGCAGGGCGGTCAGGGCAGCGCCGTTCCCGGCCAGGTCCCCGGTCCGGGTGTAGAAGGTGATGATGTCGGAAGTGTAGACCACGTCCGTCCGGAACCCCCGATTGAACAGCCCCAGCGTGGAGTAGGTCCGCCCGACCGGATCGATGAACATGGAAATACCCGTGTTCGCGGCCCGGGCGACCCCGACTCGGTTCTCCACGGCCCGCATCACCATGTGGGCCGGGTGCTGCCACAGCGCTGTCGTCCGGGCCCACCAGGGCTGCCTGCCGTACCAGGAGTCGTTGGTGATGTTCACCAGGACGTCGGCCCCCTCCTGCCGGAAACGGCGGCTTCCTTCAGCGTAGCTGGATTCGTAGCAGATCAGGGTCCCGTAGCGGGTCCCGGCGGTCTCGGCCAAGGGCCAGCCCTCACCGATCCCCAGGCCACCGAAGTACCTGAGATCCCCGAACCAGCTGGGATTGAGCAGAGGAACTCGCTCCACCACCGGGACGAGGAACCGCTTGTCGTACTGGTAGTCTGTAAACCTGTCGGGACGAACCAGGAACGCCGAGTTGAAGGTCACCGCGGTCTCGGGGGTGACCATCTCGTACCCGTATGCCCCGAACAGGATCGGAGCCCCCAGGTTCCGGGCAAAGCGCTGCATCCGCTCCTGGATCCGGGGACGGGCCAGGGGGAAGTCCTGTACGGTGACCTCGGGAAGGACCACCAGATCCACGGACCCGGGCTCGATGCCGGGGAGAATCTCCTCCAGGGCGACCCAAGCCGAGTCCATCCCCTCCTCCCGGTCCACCCGGGCGTGCTCCGAGATGTTCGGCTGCACAACGGCGACCCGACCGGCAGGCCGCATCACCAGTGTATTCGCCCGCCACACCCCCCAACCCGCCGGGATGAGGATCACCAAGGTCAGGACCGCTCCCAGGACCGCCCGCCTGCGCCGGTCCTCGGCCAGGATCACGGCGGCCAGGAGTCCGTTGGCCATGGCCAGCCAGAAGGTGATGCCCCGGGCCCCCACCAACTCGGCCGCCCCCACGAGCTCCGGGTAACCGGTGAGGGAGGTACCAAGCCCGAGCCACGGGAACGCCAGCTGCTGAGGCCAGTGTGCCCGGAACCATTCGGCGAAGGTCCAGGCGACAGGGAGGGCGAGCCAGATGGGGAGGCTGAGCTCCCGGTGGAGTCTGAACAGAGTGTAGGTGAAGAGAGACGCCGCCCCGGCGAGGAGAACGAGGGAGCCCAGGTAGGCCAGCACGGCCAGCTTGGAGAACCAGATTAGGGCGACCAGGATCCAGTACACCACGATCCCGAAATAGACGAGCCCGAAGAGGGCACCGCCCCGCAGGGCGGCCCGGCGCCCGTCTTTTCCCTCGGGAAGCCTGGTGATCCAGACCGTGATGGGGACGAGCCCCACGAACGCCGGCACCACGAGGTGGAGCGGGGGAAACGCCAGGGCCAGCAACAACGCGGAGACGACCGGAAGCAGTCGTCCGCCGGGAGTCGGGGTGAGCATGCCGATCCGGCTCGCGGAAGCTATGGAGCCCCGGCGGGATGATCGGTGGGAGTGCCCCGGCGGAGAAATACCTGTACGCCACCCTGGACGCCGAAGTAGTAGAGGTCCCCCAGCCACTCGAAGCGCCCGTCCCCGTAGAGCCGGACCCTCTCGTGCAGGGGCACCTCCAGCCCGAGGTGAGCGTTGGCGCCGGCCCGGACCGCGTCCAGGAGATCCTCCACGAAGGTGTCTTCGATGGCCGCTCCGCTGCCGTTCATGATGTGGGCCGAGACCCCGAGGCCGGAATACCCCAGGAGTCCAAGGGGCATTTGCCACATGACCTGCCCGTCCAGGCCGACCACCCAGTCGCTCCATCCGATTTCACCGAGCTGGATGGCAATGGGCGGCGTGCCGTCGGGCCTTTGGGCGTTGTAGAGGTCGTTCAGCCGATCCTCGAAGCGCTGGACTTCGCTGGATTTGAGGGAGGACGACCACCGTGTCACCCTACCCAGCAGCCGGATCCCGGGCCCGAGGTATCCCAGGTCAACCCGTCCACCCAGGGTATACGTGCTCTCCACGGTCGACGGGAAGATGTAGCCTCCGTCCAGTCCGACACCGCGGAACTGGAGGTGCTCATAATCGTAATCGGCTACGCCCCCGATCTGGGCCTCCAGCTTCGTCGCTCCTGCCGTCGCGACGAGCGAACCGAGCAGGCAGGCCATAAGTCCTCGACGCATTCGTTCCCCCCGAGTGTTCACGTCCGCACTACCCTTCCGATCAGGTCATAATCAAGGGCGTCCACGATCTCTACCTCTACCATCTCGCCCGGATTGACGTCCGGGGCATCGACGAGTTGGGTCACCCCGTCCACGTCCAGGGCCTGACCGGGCGTGCGCCCCGCGGCATCGAACTCCAGGTCGTCTTCCACCTTCCGGTCCACGAGGAGTGGAAGACGCCGGCCAACCAGGTCCATGTTACGGTCGAAGGAGATGCTCCGCTGAACATCCATCAGCCTCTCCAACCTCTCCCGCTTGAGGCTCTCCGGGAGCTGTCCGTCCATCTCAGCGGCCCGGGTACCCTCCTCGATGGAGTACGTGAACGCTCCGAGCCTGTCGAATCGCACCTCCTCCATCAGGGCCAGGAGGTCCTCGAAGTCCTCGTCGGTCTCCCCGGGGAACCCCACGATCACCGTGGTTCGCAGGGTGAGATCCGGGAGGGCATCCCGCAGCCAACCCACCCTCTCCAGAATCGTGCGCCGGCGCTCGGGACGCCGCATGGCAGCGAGCATCCGGTCGCTCCCATGCTGCAGGGGCATGTCGAGGTAGGGAACGATCCGCGGCTCCCTCGCCATGAACTCGACGAGCTCCCGGGAAATCCCGGAGGGGTACATGTAGAACAGTCTGAACCAATCGACGGTGGTTCCGTCAAGAAGGGCCCGCAGGAGATCCGGCAGGAGTCCCGCCTCCGGATCCCTGCGGCGAAGGTCCCTGCCGTACCAGGTGGTGTCTTGGGAGATGACGTTCAGCTCCCGGACCCCCTGGGACTCCAGGCCCCGTGCCTCGCGGACCAGGTCCTCCACTGGCATGGAGCGATGAAGGCCCCGCATGAGGGGGATGGCGCAGAAGGCGCAGGTGTGGTCGCACCCCTCGCTGATCTTCAGATAGGACGTGTGAGGAGTCTCCGAGGACATGATGCGCAGGGGGCGCTCCATGGTGGGTAGCGACTCGAGGTCCTCGGGTAGGATTCCACGGGCCCTGAGCTCCGGGATCAGGCCCTGCAACTCGGTGAGTCCCATGAACAGGTCAACCTCGGGGATCTCCTGCTCCAGCTCCTCCTTGTAGCGCTGGACGAGGCAACCCACGGCCACGACGGCCCTGAGATCTCCTGAGGCCTTCAGTTCGCAGGCCTCGAGGATCGTCTCCACCGACTGCTCTTTGGCCGCCTCGATGAAACCACAGGTGTTCACGATGACCACGTCCGCCCCTTCGACCTCGGACGAGACCTGGGCTCCGTGTCCCACCAGCGCCGCCATCATCCGCTCCGAGTCCACGGTGTTCTTGTCGCAGCCCAGAGTCACCAGGCCGATCCGCGGCCCGTGGAAGGGACCCACGGGGTCCATTTCCACCTGGACCGCCGCGACGTCGGAGGGGACGTCCGGGCGCACCGGCTCTGCCGTGATGGGAAAGACGGGGAGGTCGCGTCGGGACTTCATTGCCGGGTGGACGGCCAAGCCCTAACCGCGGGTGATGACGTCCGCCCCCTCGGGCGGCACGAAGCGGAACGTCTCCCCCGGAATCTCCAGGTTGAGTCGGAGATCACTCAGGCGAACGGTACGGACCGAGCCGTTCTCCTCCTCGGTACGGAGCTGGAGGATCAGTCCCCTGGACACGTCGACCCAGAGCGTCGCCCGGAGGAACGGGCTGGACGCGATGGGATCCAGGGCGAGCACCGCGGTACTGACCCCCCCCAGGACCTCCTCTCCCACGGTCTGGGCCCGGTACCGCTCCCGTGGGCTTCCCAGGAACTCCTCGTGGAAGTCGAAGCGGCCGGCTCCCGAGCCCAGGGGCGCCCGCAGCACCTGTCGGGGGTCGGTGGAGGGGTAATAGATCCAGATCCACTCTCCGTCGGCCACGACCACGTCGCCCTCCGGATCGGAGAACCGCATGGAGAACCGGTCCGGCGCCTGCTGACAGAGCTCTCCGGCGCTGTCCACTCTCCGATCCAGCAGGGTCACCTCGAGGGTCTGGGAGAAGCTCGCGCAGAGGCTATGCACGTCCGCGTACCTCGCGGCGGCTCCCTCGAGGATCGCCATGGCCTCCTCGTCGCCCGCCTCCTGGGCGGAGGCGAAGGAGGGCGAAATCGCCACGCCCACGAGCGATGCGAGAAGCACCCATCCCATGAGGCGGCGGCTTGGGATCTGAGTTCCGTAGCGTGCGTTCAAAAGAGGTCTCTGGATGGGGGACCAAGGTTCGTCCTCGGGTCGTCCTCGGTTCGCAGGGATGCTACACGACCCCCCGAAACGGGGTTCCTGCGGTCCTCAGGGTTCGGCGATGTCATGGCCGGACAGGAACCCTTCCAACTGGCCGAGGCTCATGAGCACTTCTCGGCCCCGGGCTCCCTCGGAAGGCCCGAGCACCCCGGCCTCCTCGAGTTGATCCACGATCCGCGCCGCCCGACCGTATCCGATCCGTAACTTCCGCTGGAGGTAGGAGGTGGAGCCACCCTGATTCTGAATACAGGCTTCGGCCGCCTCCCGGAAGAGCTCGTCCCACTCTCCCCAACGGTCGTCCTCGCCATCCCCCGACCCGCCATCTTCGGATTCCAGTTGTCGGACCACCTCCAGGATGTCCTCCTCCTGCCCGGCCTCTGCCAGGACGGCAGCGGCATGGGCCTCGGCCTGTTCCCGGTACCAGCCGGTGAGCCGGTCGATGTCTTCCGTGGGGATGAAGGCGCCCTGGGCACGGATCGGCTCGCTCTGCCCAGGTGGAAGGAACAGCATATCCCCGTTTCCCAGTAGCGCGTCCGCGCCATTCTGATCGATGATGGTCCGGGAATCCGTCTTCGAGGCGACTCGGAATGCAACCCGGGACGGGAAGTTCGCCTTGATGAGACCGGTGATGACGTTCACGGACGGTCTCTGCGTGGCAACGATGAGGTGGATCCCGATGGCCCTCGCCTTCTGGGCGAGAAGCGTCAGTGGCTTCTCGACCTCGCTCTGTACCGTCATCATGAGGTCGGCGAGCTCGTCGATGACGACCACCACGTAGGGGAGCACCCCATCGGTGTAGAGCCAACGATCCGGATCCCCCTCCTCTCCCAACGCCTCGATCCGCCGGAGGGGAAGTCCGTCCTCCACCCGCTTGTTGAATTCGGCGATGGAGCGGGCCCCGTTCTCCGATAGGAGCCGGTACCGCCGCTCCATCTCGAGCACTGCCCATTTGAGCGCCCCGGCCGCGTCCCGAGGATCCGTGACCACCGGATGGCGGAGGTGGGGGAGGTCCCGATAGGACGAGAGCTCGACCATCTTCGGGTCCACCATGAGGAATCGAAGCGTCTCGGGGGAGTGCCGGTAGACCAGACTGGTGATGATGGTATTGATGCACACGGACTTCCCGGACCCGGTGGCGCCGGCGATGAGAACGTGGGGCATCTTGGCCAGGTCGGTCACGAACGGCCGGCCGTTCAGGTCCTTGCCCAGCGCCAGGGGGAGCCTGGCCCGGGTGCCTGAATAGGCCGGGGACTCCAGGATGTCCCGGAGGAGGATCATCTGGGGCCGGGGATTGGGCACCTCGACGCCGACCGCTCCCTTTCCGGGGATGGGCGCCACGATCCGGATGCTCCGGGCCTTCATGGCCAGGGCCAGGTCGGCCTCGAGGTTGGCGATTCGGTTGACCTTCACCCCGGGGGCGGGGATGACCTCGAACTGGGTGACCACCGGGCCGGTGGTCCGCCCCCCCAACCGACACTCCACGTTGAAGGTCTTCAGCTTTTCGATGAGGATCTCGCCCTGGCGGTCGAGACTCACCTCCATACCCTCCCGGTCCTCCTCCTCGGACGCCGAGAGGAGGTCCATGGGAGGCAGGGGAATCGTCGGGCGGGTCGAGGGATGGTTCGGGTCCGGGAGGTCCCCTTCGAAGCCCGGGAGAGCCCCCTGCCCCGCGGGCTCGGCGTCCGGGTCCATCGCCTCTTTCGGCAGCTCCGGTCCGTCGTCTCCTCCCAGAATCGTCGCGGTCCCGTCGGGTACGCCGCCGTCTTCCCAGGGAGGCGACCACCCCTCGTCGTCCTCCTCCTCATCCCCGGGCGGCAGGGCTGTCGTCCGGACACCGGCGGACTTCTCACGGAGTTCCAGAGCCCGCTCCTTGGCCCGCTGAGCCCCGTTGACCGACGCGGCCCCCAACCGGCGGGTGACCCAACGGATTCCCCGCCAGAGACCCCCCAGAGCCCTTCCACCGGCGTCTAGCGGGTTGAACCTGAGGGTGGCCACGGACAGGGTCGCGATTCCGGCTCCGAGAATCACCAGCCCTCCCAGGACCCCTACCCCGTCGATGAGAGGCTGTCCCAGGACGGCTCCGAGCCAACCCGCGACCTCCGGCGACGCACCGGCGAGGTGCAGGAGCGGCGGCAGGAGCAGGAGAAGCCCGCCGGTCAGGGAAGCAGCCTTGAGCGCGGTTCGCGGCTCCACCCACCCACCCAGGCTGAGTCCCCCGGTGAGGAGCAGGCCCGGCAACGCGATTGAGGTGACGCCCAGGACGGACACCAGGAGGGCCTGGATGAAGGCGCCGAGACTCCCGATCAGGTTCCCGGACGGAAATGTCTCCACACCCCAAGCCCCCAGCCAATGGACCGGGACAAGGGCAAAGAGGGTAAGGAGCGCCAACGCGATGACGAGCACCCCCTGGATCTCCCTCTGTTGCTCCTGACTCAGCACGGGCCGTTCCCCTCTCGGCCGAGGTCCAGGTCGGCCGGGGTCGTTGTCGTCACCGCCGAGGCAACCGGATCACCCGGTCCTCCATCACCGGGACCCGGTCGTAACGATCCAACGCCGCCACGAAGGGAAGGTCGTCGCCGAGCCCCACCTCCAGCAGCGCCGCACCCGCCGCGGTGGAAACGAGGAAATCCACCGTGATCTCCCGGCCGGCGGCAAGAAGCACGGCCGCCCGACTCCCATCGTTCATGACCCCGCCGCCACCCCGGGCCTCGATGACCCGCTGGATGAGCAGTCCGGCACAGACCGCGTCGTCCATGGAAAACCGATCTTCCTTGCCGGCACAGACCACCAGGAGGCGATCCGCGTCCTTCACCGCCTCTACGACTGCAGAGAGATTCAGGAAAGACGCGGCCACCACGCGTTCGGCGCCCTGGACGGCCACGAAGGCTCGGGTCCCGTTGGTCGTGGTTATCACCAGCTGCTTTTCGGCGACAACCTCGGGGGTGAACTCCCGGGGGGAGTTCCCGAGATCGAATCCCTCGATCATGACCCCCTTCCGCTCTCCGCAGAGGAGGGAATCGTCCCGTCCCAGGGAGGCCGCCAACTGGACCGCTTCTTCGGTGGAGGCCACCGGGTAGACTGCCCTGGCACCGTTGGCCAGGGCCTCCATGATGGTGGACGTAGCCCGGATGACGTCGATGACCACCGCGGTGGTCCCCGGGACCGCCGCAGGATCGACTGCGGCACCGGTGAAGAAGGTATCGACGGTCAAGGCTGGTCCCCCCCGGCATCTTGGTCCGTTCGGGCCTGGAACCGGGCCACGTAGCCCGTATCCACGTCCCCGGCCATGAACTCCGGATCCCGGACGATCCTGGCGAGGAAGGGGATGGTCGTGGCGACGCCCTCGATGACGAACGTATCCAACGCGTTCTTGGCACGGACGAGGGCCTCCTCACGGGAGTTCCCACTGATGATCAGCTTGGCCAGAAGTGAGTCGTAGAACGGCGGAACCGCGTATCCCGCGTACACGTGGGTATCGAGACGCACCCCGGGCCCACCCGGGGGATGGTAGGTGGTGATCCGGCCCGGCGAGGGAGCGAAGTTCCGATCCGCGTCTTCGGCGTTGATCCGAAACTCGATGGCGTGGCCCCGCAGGGCAGCCGCCTGCTCAGGGAAGGAGAGTGGCTCACCGGCAGCCACTCGGATCTGCTCCTTCACCAAGTCGTACCCGGTTACCACCTCGGTCACAGGGTGCTCGACCTGGATTCGCGTATTCATCTCGATGAAGTAGAAGGACCCACTCTCGTCGAGAAGAAACTCCACGGTCCCAGCACCCACGTAATCGATGGCTTCCGCAGCCTTGATCGCAGCCTCGCCCATCTCCTGACGCAACTCCTCCGTCAGGGCCGGGGAGGGCGACTCCTCGATCAGCTTCTGATGGCGGCGCTGGGTGGAGCAGTCCCGCTCGCCCAGGTGCACGACTCGTCCCTCTGCGTCCCCGAACACCTGGAACTCGACGTGCCGAGGGCGGACGATGCACTTCTCCAGGTAGACGCCCGAGTGACCGAACGCCGCTCCAGCTTCATTCTGAGCCTGAACCAGGAAGCGCTCGAAGGTCTCGGCGTTCTCGGCCACCCGCATCCCCTTCCCGCCCCCACCGGCGGTGGCCTTGATCATGATCGGGAAGCCGATCTCCCGAGCCACCTCGATGGCCTCCCCCACGTCCTCCACCTCGTCGGGGGTGCCGGGGACGGTGGGAACGCCGACCTCCATCATGGTCCTACGCGCCGTCGCCTTGTCCCCCATGGATCGGATCTGGTGCGGCGTAGGCCCGATGAACGTGACGCCCGACAGGGCACAGATCTCAGAGAACTCCGCGTTCTCGGCCAGAAAGCCGTATCCGGGATGGATCGCTTCGGCCCCGGTGATCTCCGCCGCCGCCATGATCCGGGGAATGTTCAGGTAGCTGTCCGAAGCGGGGGCCCTACCGATGCACACGTTCTCGTCGGCGAAGCGAACATGGAGGGACTCCTCATCCGCCTGGGAGTGGACGGCTACGGTCTGGATGCCGAGTTCGTGGCAGGCCCGGATCACCCGAAGGGCGATCTCGCCTCGATTTGCGATCAGGACTTTGGAGAACACGCTACGCTCCTCCGGCCGAAGCCGGAATCGGTCAGAACCGGAAAGCGGGGGGTCGGGGGCGTCAGCTCGGCTCGATCCGGAAGAGCACCTGCCCGTACTCGACCGGCTCGGCGTTCTCGACGCAGACCTCGCGAATCACGCCACCCGTCTCGGCCTCGAGCTCGTTCATGAGCTTCATGGCCTCGATAATACATAGGGTATCGCCGGGCGAGATGGACGTCCCTACGGAGACGTATGGGTCGGAATCCGGAGACGCCGCCCGGTAGAAGGTGCCCACCATGGGCGATGTGATCTCCACCAGGTTGGAGGCGGGCGCTTCCGGGGCCGCTTCGCCGCCTTCAGTTCCACCCGATACCTGCGGAGCCGGCTCCGCAGGGGCGGCCGGAGCCACCGGTGGCGGTGCGACGGGAGCCGAAGCCACGGGAGCCGCCGCCCCAGGCGCAGCCGATACCGCCTGGACGTCGGGGGTCTTGCTCACCCGGACCCGGGTGCCGCCACGCTCGATCTCGATGGAGTCGATGCTGCTCTCGTCGATGGACCGGATCAGCGCCTGGAGAAACTCGAGGTCGATCATGTCGTCACCCGCGTAAGATATTTGTCCTCGGTACGATCGACCTTCACGACGTCGCCGATCTCAAGGAACAGCGGCACCTGGATGATCGCACCGGTCTCGAGGGTGGCCGGCTTCGTCCCCCCCTGGGCGGTGTCCCCACGGACCCCCGGGTCGGTCTCGGTGATCGCCAATTCGACGAACTGGGGTAGCTCCACCGCGATCACCTTCTCGTCGTGGGTGAGTCCCTCGCAGGCGATGTTCTCCTTGAGATACTTCAACTGGTCCTCTCCGATGATGTCCCCGGCCAGGGGAATCATCTCGAAGGTCTGCTGGTCCATGAAATAGTAAAGGTCGCCGTCTGTGTAGGAGTAGTTCACCGGACGCCGCTCCAGGCGGACATCCGTGACTTTCTCACCGGCCCGGAAGGTCTTCTCGACCACCGCCCCCGAAAGGACGTTCTTCAACTTGGTCCGGACGAACGCCCCACCCTTTCCCGGCTTGACATGCTGGAAGTAGGTGATCGCCCAAAGGACCCCGTCGATGTCCAGGACCATCCCATTTCTGAAATCCGCCGTGCTGGCCATGTATTCTCGAAACTCAGTGGTTCTAGGGCCCGCCGAGGTACCCGGCGAGCGCGCGAAGCCCTAGAAGATAGCTATCCGCGCCGAACCCGGCGACCACTCCCACGGCCACCCCCGCGGTATAGCTGTGCCTCCGGAACCGCTCCCTCCCGTGGACGTTGGAGAGGTGGACCTCCACGAACGGAAGTCCCACGCCGACCAGCCCGTCCCGGAGTGCCACGCTGGTGTGGGTAAGCCCGCCGGGGTTGACGAGGAAACCGTCCACCTCGTCAGCCACCGCCTCGAGGTGATCCAGGATCTCGCCCTCGTGGTTCGACTGGAAGACCCGAACCTCCACTCCCAGCTCAGACGCCAGGCTCTTCACCTGGCGGTCGACCTCAGCCAGGGAGAGGTCTCCGTAGACCTCGGGCTCTCTCCGGCCCAGGAGCCGGAGGTTCGGCCCGTGCACCACGCCGATCCTCACAGGCTGCCATCGCCTGAAAGGGGATCGGGAGCCAGGTCCTGAATCCTGACCAGGGGAAGGTGATCGAACGGCGTGGGCACGCCCGGCCGCTGGTCCTCGTCCGGTTCCAGGTCCTCGACCGGGACGACGGCCGCGTCCATGGGGGTCGTCGGACGCCAACTCAGGAGTCCGTCGAAGTAGTCCCGCACCGGGGATGTGCCGTCGGCCGGGATCCCGTCCTGACCCTCGAGCTCGCCCCAGGCGAACGGGGAGTCGATGGGCCCGTCATCCGGCGCCGCGGCAGCCATCCCCTCTGCGATGTCCTCTAGATGGGCCTCGTCGAAGTCGGCCTCCCCGGGCCGCTCTGCGACCGACGACGGCTCTCCAGTCCCCAGCATCTCCCTGAAGAACTCGATCCGGGAGCGGACCGCATCGTCCTCCGGGTCATTGGCGAGGATGTGTTCCAGGATCTCGATCGCCCGGGAGTGGTGACCCTGGGACGCATAGACCTCGGCCATCGTCCGGGTGAAGACCTCCGGCTCCTCCTCCTCGAGAACCTCCTCCATGGCGAAGGGCTCCGCCTCGACGACGGGCTCGGCGGCGTAGAGGGGCTCCTCCTCATAAGGGACCTCGTCCATGGCCACGGGCTCCACCTCGGCCACGGGCTCGGGGACGTCGACGGGCTCCTCCTCGTCGGGGACCTCGTCCACGTCCCGGGGCTCCTCCTCGTCGGGGACCTCGTCCACGTCCCGGAGCTCCGCCTCAGCGACAGGCTCGGCGGCGTCGACGGCGTCCTCGATGGGAGCGTCCTCGGCGTCATCGATAATGCCCGCTTCGCCTGCCATGGTCGCCAGGGCGCCGAGGCTACCCAGGGCTTCCGCGTCCTGGGGATCCAACTCCAGCACGCGTTCGAAGTAGGCTCTCGCCCCGTCCGCGTCCCCCGCGGTGGCCGCCACCTCGCCCAGCCCGCGCACCGCTTCGAGGTGGTCTCCGTCCAACGCCACCACCTGCTCGAAGGCCGCTCGAGCCCCGTCCACGTCTCCCCGAGCCCTGTGAACCCGACCAAGGACGAGCAGCCCTGAGGTGTGGTGAGGGTGCCGTTCCAGGCCTTCCTCGAGAAGTTCCAGAGCCTGATCCAGATCTCCGGTCCTGCGATAGGATTCGGCCAAGGCTACGAACGCCTGGCCCTCCTGATCCCTATCCGACCAGAAGAGAGAGCGAAGCTTGCGGATCTGGGATTCGAGGGACTCCAACACCGATGGGCTCCAACGTGGGCGTGGGGAGGGAGGCTTTCGGCGGCCTCTGATCGACCGGCGGTGAAGATAGGGAAGCTGCAAGAAACGTGTCAACGTAAAGTCTTGCGGGGGTTTGGGATTCGGCGGGAAGGATCGTCGCCACCGGCGGCCGGGTACACTTGCCAGCAGGCCCGACCTTCGCCCTCCGGTTGAGGGTTCCGGGTCCTGTCCTTAGCTTTGACGACTTGCCCGGGGACCCGGGCGCGGAGTGTTGAAAGGCCTACCAGGAGTCGACCGGCCTATGATGCGGCAAATGCGGGAGAACACGAAGATCATCATGCTGGTCACGGCACTGGCCTTCGTGGCTCTGATGGTCTTCGAGTGGGGAATGGACATCACGGGGCAATCCGCTGGCGTCCAGGAGTTGGGGACCGTCAACGGCGAGTCGGTTTCGTATGACCGTTACCAGGTCGCCTATCGGAACCTCTACGATCAGGTCTCCGCCTCGCAGGAGGAGCCGATCACGTCCCAGCAAAACCGAGAGATCGAGGACGCGGCCTGGGACGAGGTAGTGAACCAGGTACTCATCGAGCAGGAGTTGGCTCGACGGGGGATCACGGTCACGGAGCAGGAGGTCGTGCAGGCGGCCCGATTCAGCCCGCCGCCGGATCTAAGGACCAACCCCGCATTCATGACCGACGGAGTCTTCGATCTCCAGAAGTACCAGGACTTCATCGACAACTCGGCCGACGAGCTCCTCCTCCTCCAGCTTGAGGCCTACTACCGGGACATCCTCCCCCGGGGCAAGCTGCTCCGGCAGGTCTCCGAAGGCATCTACTTCTCCGACCCCCAACTCTGGCACCTCTACCGAGACGCCAACGAGCGGGTCCAGGTCCGCTATCTGCCGCTCAACCCCGACCTGCGCATTCCGGACGAGGAAATCGTCGTCACGCCCGAGGAGATCGAGGCGCGATACGATGAGACCATGGACGAGTTCGCCATCCCCGCCAGGGCGAGGGTACTCGCAGCAGTGATCTCCAAGGCGCCTACCGCGGCGGACTCGGCCGCATCCATGGAGCGGGCTCAATCCGTCCGCCAGGAGATCATGGAGGGCGCGGACTTCGCCGAGGTGGCGGCGCGGGAGTCGGCGGACGACGGTACCAAGGATGCCGGTGGTGACCTGGGCGTATTCGGGCGCGGTGCGATGGTGAAGCCCTTCGAGGACGCATCGTTCGACGCTCGGGTCGGTCAGACCACGGAACCGGTGGAGACCTCCTTCGGCTTCCACATCATCCAGGTCACCCAGAACTGGGGTGACTCGGTCCAGGCCCGGCACATCCTCATCCCCATCGAGCGGACCGATGACTCGGAGATCGCCCTTCTCACCCGGGCCGATTCACTCGAGGTCCTCGGGGAGACACTGACGCTCTCCGAGGCCGCCAGTCGCTTGGGCGTGCCGGTCGAACCTGCCGACCTGACCATGGAATTCCCGTTCGTGACCAACGCCGGACGTGTGACCGAAGGCGTGGATTGGGCCCTCCAGGAGGCCGCGCCAGGAGATGTCAGCCCCGTGTTCGAGACGACCTCTGCGTTCTACGCTCTCGAACTGGTCAACCGGCAGGAGGCCGGATTCCTCCCCCTGGCGGACGCGTCACCGGCCATCGAGCAGGACCTCAGGCTCGAGAGGAAGCTGGACATGGCCGAGCGGGAGGGTCAGGAGTTCGTTCAGGCCCTCCGGTCCGGAAGGGGGATGGACCAGGTAGCATTGGACCAAGGACTGGAGATCCGTACCACGGAGCTCTTCTCGAGGAACGATTTCGTCCCGGGGCTGGGTCGGCAGAACGCGGCGGTCGGCGCGGCGTTCGGCCTCGCAACCGTATTCTCGGACGTGATCCGCACGGCGAACAACGCCTACATACTCGAAGTGGTGGACTATCAGCCCGCCGACTCCCTGGCCTGGGAGGCCCAGAAACAGCAGCAGCGGGCCGCATTGACGTCGACGGCCCAACAAACTCGGCTGACCGATTGGCTGGACGGACTCCGGAACGCGGCGACCATCATGGACAACAGAGAATCCGTCTTCCAGGCCGTGGAGGACGCTCCCCTCAGCCAGGGCTTCCCCATGGGCTGATCGGAAGCGACACCGCCGGGCGCCCGCGCCCGTGGCCTGCCCAAAGCAGAAGGGCCTGGACCTCACCAGAGGTCCAGGCCCTTCGTCGTTATGGGAGCGTTCGTTGGATTCCGGTGCCTACTGGGAACCGGACGGCGGAACGCCTTCTCCGTCTTCCGCACCCGCGTCCTGGCCCTGGGGCGGGGGCGGGTCCGTGGAAAGCCGACGTGGCTCCTCGGGCGAGGCACCTGGGGCTGGAGGGGCAGCGTGAAGCTTGCTCTGGGTCCGCTGGGGTGGCGTGTCCAGGGGCGTCTTCATCTCCGACTCGATCTCCCGGAGGCTTCCCTTGAACTCCCGAATTCCCTTACCCAGGGACGAGCCGATCTCCGGCAGGCGCTTGGCTCCGAAGAGCAGGAGGACGACAAGAAAGATCATCACGATCTCGCCCGCGCCCAGACCTCCGAATCCCATGCTTCTCCCTCCGAGTACCGGGGCGGCGGACTGGCGGCCCCGCTGGAACTAGATCCAGGACCGCGCGATGTATGCGACGATCCCTACACCCACCAATGTGAGGACGTTGAGGGTGAATACCAAGGGGCCGATAGTGAAACCGACGGCGACCAGGTCAATGGAGAACGGCCCCAACGACGCCGCCACCGAGGTCGTGAGGAAATCCCGGGCGGCGCTGTCCGGCAAGAAGCGCTCGGAAAGCTCCGTGAAGAGCCCGCCGAGGAAGAGCCCAAGCACCAGCGTCCACACCACACGCCGGGCCGTGCGTCTCTGAGTGTCTCCGAGTCCGTTCACCGTCTTCGATCGATCGCGTATGCCACGGATGAATGGAGGGCGTCCAGCGCTTCTCCGGCCGGCAAGCCCTCGAGGGCCGCCTCGGCTTCCCCCGCGTAATGCCGAGCGCGCTCACGAGCGTAGTCCAATCCGTCCAGATCTTCAACAATCTGGATGATCCGCCCAATGTCCGCGTCACTGGGCTCGACCAGCGTAAAGAACTCCCGGACTTCGGCCTCCTGCTCGAATGAAGCTCGCTTTAGCGCGCCCACCAGCGGGAGAGTCACCTTGCGTTCGCGGAGGTCGTGCCCCGACGGTTTCCCCGTGACCGCCTCGCTTCCGGTGTAATCGAGCAGGTCGTCGGCGATCTGGAACGCCATCCCGAGACTGTGTCCGAACCGGGCGAGGGACTCTCGATGTTCCTTCGCGCCCGCCAGCCCGCCCATCTCACACGCCGCGGACATGAGGGACGCGGTCTTGGCGGCGATGAGGCGGTAGTAGTCGTCCTCGGTGAAATCCAGAGCGTCGTAGGACGTGAGCTGGCGCATCTCCCCGACGCTCATCTCGTTGGCCGCGGCCGCAAGCACCCGGATCGCCTCGGTCTCGCCGGCCTCGGCCAACTCGACGACGGCCCTGGAGTAGAGGTAGTCCCCCATGATCACCGCCACCTGGTGGGTCCAGAGCGCGTTGATCGTGGGCATCCCCCTCCTCAGCACGGAGTGGTCCACGGCGTCATCATGGACCAGGGTGGCCAGGTGAAGCAGTTCCACCACGGCCCCGAGTGCAGGCCCCCGGGGGGACGGCCGGCCCCCGATCCGGGACGATAGCAGCAGGAGGCTCGGTCGGAAGAGCTTCCCTCGAAGGAGCATCAGGTACTCGTTGATCTCCTCGATCATCTCGAAGTTGGAGATGATGATCCGGCGAATCTCCTCCATGACCCGGTCGAGGTCCTCGGCTACGAGGCCCTGGAGCTGCGCGAGGGAGGGCGGCGGCCCCAGGGCCGGTGCGCTACCGCTCATGGGCCGCTCCGTCAGGGAGGCCGGTGGGAGAGGAACGAGGGAAGACGGGTTGGGTCACGAAGGGAGTCGCACCGGATCGGGGGTCAGCGAAGGCCTCGGAGCCGTTCGGTTACGTCCATGAAGTTGATGTCCAGGGCGAACACTTTCTCGTAGAACTCCATAGCGTCGTCCACGTTCCCGACGTTCTCATGGGCACGCCCGAGATTGTAATAGATCCCGAGCATCTCGTCTTCGATGCCGGGAGAGAGATGAAGCGCCCGCCCCAGAGAGCGTATGGCGACCTCGCTTTTTCCCAGGTCCAGGAAGCACTGCCCCAGGAGCTCATAGGTGGGAAGGTGGGATGGGTCCGCCCGAAGCGCCGCCTGGAACTCCGCGATGGCTTCGTCCAGCAGCCCCATCTCCTTGTAGGCGGTACCCAGGTCGTAATGGGCGCGGACGTCCTGCAGGTCCAGGTTCTCCGCCACTTTCGCCTTGAACTGGGCCAGCATCTTCTTGAAGTCCGCGTCCTCGTCTCCACTGGGGGCGTCAGCCGCAACGGTCCAGCGGGTCGTCTTCTCCCGCTCGTGGTCGAGGATCAGAGACCCCAGGTCCACGTAGTCGGTGGAGGAGGCCACGGCGGGTTTCTCCTCCGGATCCGGCGCTGGCCGGTCACGGAGTCCCTGGAGGGCCCGCTCGTTGTGGGGGTCGATCTGAAGTACCTGTCCGAGGATCGCCTCCGCGCGGTCCTCATCGCCTTTGCGCGAAAGACAATCGGCCAGCCCCAGGTAGGCCGGGACGAGGAGGTCGTGGTCCTCGAAGCGGAAAGCATACTCCACCAGCCGCTGGTGATGGTCGACCTCGCCCGGGTCATGGAGGATCATCTCCCGAACCACGCGCATCGCCTGGGCGAGGTCGTCCGCCTCCGCGAATCCCCGGTGCGCCCGGTCCAGTGCCGCCAACCCCTCTTCCACGTGGCCAAGACTGAGCAGGTCCTGTCCCCGAACCAACAGGGCCGCGGCTTCGTCCCGGGCGGAGAGCCGGACTTCCGACTCGTCATCGGTACGGAGGTCCCGTGGCGTCGGCCGGGGGGTCCCGAGGCCGACGTCACCCGGCTGGGCGGCAGGCGCCTCGGCCGGGGTGGTGGAACCCTCGGCCAGGGGAGCGGACTCCCCTACCACGGGTCGAGAATCGTCCCCGTCTAGATCGAGGGTAGGAAGCGGGGTGGGGTCCTCTTCGGGCTCACCGTCGAGAGCCTCGGCCTCCGCCGAGGGCTCGGTGGCAGGTTCGCGGGCCTGGATCTCCTCCACGGGAGGCGACCCGGTCTCGCCCGCCTCGGTCGCGTCCGGAGTCGGCTCCGATTCGGGCCGGGCCTCCAATCCAGGTTCGGATGCGCTGACGGGCTCTGCCTCCTCCGCGGGTGGCGCGGCGAGCGCTGTGGTCTCGAAGCCCAGCACACCATGGGATCCTTGCCCTTCGTCCGACGGTTCGACCGCGTCGGAGTCATCCGGGTCCTGGGCCGGAAGGTCCTCCAGTAGCGCGTCAGGGTCCAACTCCAGAATCCGCGCCTCGAGCTGTCGGGCCTCCTCTTCCCGCCCCACCTCGAGGAGCTTGAGTCGCGCCTGGCGCAACTGTTCTGCGGCGGCCGCAGTCCGACCGTGGGCCTCCATCTGGTCGGAGACCGCGATCCGCACGCCCACCTCGTCCGGAGCCAGATCCGCGAACTCGACGAGAGCCCTGAACGCTTCGTCGGCGTCGCCGGCCTGCATCTTGAGTTCGGCGTAGGTCAGGAAGTTCTGTCGAGCGTCGGGAATGAAGCCCTGTTCGGCCCAGATCTTCCCCAAGTTGAGGAACGCGGAGGCCCGGTTGGGCGAACTCCTCAGGATCTTCTTGCAGACCGCGATGGCATTGTTCGGCAGCCCCGCGTCCATGTAGAGGGCGATGGCGGACTCGTAGTGCTCGATGGCCTCATCCAGCCGATTGAGCCTCGTGTACAGGTCGCCAACCCGGTTGTACAGAGTGATATCCGGCTCGTCCGCACTCTCGAGCTTCGCGATCGCCGTCAGGTAAAGGTCTAGGGCGCGCTGCCATGCCTCCCGCTGCTCAGAGCGTCGCGCCTCTTCCTTGAGGGTTTCGATACTCATGTGGACTGGACAGACTCCTGCGACTCGGGTGGAAGACCCTGGGCCGCCCCGCCGCGTGATCCGCTCGAGGCCGGAGAGGTGAAATGGGTCGGGACTGGGCCGAAGCTGACTAATCTGCCGGAGCGGCGAGGGAACACAAGGCCGGACCCGTGCTCCGGTCGCCATTTCGGCTCCGGGGCACGGGTCCGGGTTCCCGCTGCGAACTCGGCCGTTTCGGAGGTCATACTCCGAAGATACGGCCAAATCCCGCTCAGGTCAGTCTTCTGCTTTCTGGACCAGGTTTCTGTTGTCGGGCTGAAGCTGGTGGGCCCAATCGAAGATCATGAGTCGATCTCCCAACTGATCGGTCCCCAACATGCTCACCCGGATGGCCCCGTACCGGTAGGAGCCACCTGCAACCTCGTAGCGCAGCACATAGGTAGTCTGGGGTGCGATGGCCAGGGCGAAGGGCGCGTATCCGGTGCTGGGCGCGATGGCCACGTCCACGCAGTTGAAGTCCGCCGCCGGGCCGCACTTCAGGGCGGTCGTCAGGAAGCCCTGCTGGTGAATCTGGGCCGTGGGGCCCGGAACCAGCCACCAGCCGGCCTCATCGGCTTCGAGCCGGAAATGCCTGAGCGGGGAGTCGCCGTCCACGAGCGGGTCGAACTCCTCGGACTCCGTGAACTGGAACCCCGACAAGCTCGGGACGTCCTGGTACGCCCAGACCCACTCGTTGTCATAGTCGGGCCGCGGGGTGCCCTGGGCGATCCCGCTTGCACCGCTCTCGTGTCCCAGGGAGTCCACGGCCGACACCCGGTAGCCGTACGTCCCCCCGTTCTGCGCCAGCTGGTCCAGGAACCCCTCGGAATCGGTCTCCCCAAGGAGGAAGTCCGCCTGGTCTCCCGCCAGATAGATCCGGTAGAACGAGAAGTCGTCCGCGGCCCTGGAACCGCTGCCCCAGCGCAGATAGATCGCCGCGTCCAGCCCCACGGCTTCGAGGCCCGCCGGGACCGGTGGGGGTGTGAAGAACGGGACATACACGTCCACGGACCAGTCCGAAGAGGTCTCGGCGCCGGTGACTGGATCCACCGCCGCGACGAAGTAGTTGTAGGAGACGTCCTCGACGATGTTGATGTCGGAGTAGGTGCACGAGCCTCCGATGCAGTTGGTGACCTCTGCGATCAGGAAATAGTCCGGGTCGGAGAGCCGCTTGCCGTAGACCCTGAAGGACTCATCATTCCATGAGGCGCTGAGGTCCCAGGTGAGATTCACGGTCCGTGCGTAATACCACCCGTCGAGATTCAGGGGCGCGGCGGGACCGACGGGAGGATCGACGATCACCGTGCCACTGTCTCCGCACGCCACCAACGCTGTCGCCAGGACCACCAGACCGAGTCCACTCGATGACCGCCGCATGTCTTTCTCCCGGGGTAGAGATACCCGCATCCCTCGTTCGGTGATTTGGAGAGCAGGACCCGTACCGAAAGTGAAACCCCCTTGATTCCTTGGCTTCACCACCCGGCGCACGAGAGTGCGTCCACTGGAGTGGACAGTTATCGAGACAGATCCACCAGGTCGTCCTGCTTGTAGTCGAACTTGAGGTCACGGTTGTCGAGGAGTGACACCTCGAACCTGAAGGACCAGTTCCCGGTAGCCGTCTGCCGGAAATCGAAGGCCGCCTGCCAGCGGTGCAGGTCCCGGGTCAGCCGCAGGATATGATCGTTGAATCCGCCCCGCTCCAGATCGTAGGAGGTCTGCCAGACCAAATCCCACCTCTCCGTGGGCTTGAAGCGGATGTTCGACTGGATCATCTGCTGGGGCTGGAGGCCCTCGTCCCGAGGACGCACCAGGGAGTAAGAGAAGTTGGCGTTCCACGTTCCCACCGATCCGCTCGTGCGCCCCCCCTGGCGGGTCGCCGACGTGGAGCCGGCAAACGAGGAGTTCCCCACCCCGGGCATCACCATGGAATCATCGGGGTTCATGACCGGATCCAGGAGTCCCTCCTCCTCGGCCAGTCGCGCGGCCTCCTCGTCCTCCGGCCGAAGAACGCCGTCGGGATCTCCGGTGCCCCCGGTGATCCGGCTCAGCCAAAGGAAGAACCCCGAGCGGGACCCCACGGAAAAGGAGAGGTTCATCCGGGAGAGGTGCGGGCTGAACTCCAGGGGACCCTCGGGCTCCAGAGGAGACGCATCGAAGATGTCGTGCTGCACGCTGAGCGTGAGGCCCCGGAGGAAGTCCGACGAGATCGCGTTCGAAAGTGTCAATGACTCGGCGAAGCCCCGGGTCCACTCGCCGAGGGAATCGGCCCGCTGGAAATCGTAGGTCACTGCGCTGGTCCGGAGGGCAAGCAGGTTGACGACCTGGGCCTGGGCCAGGCGCCGAGGACCCCCGTCCGTCGACGCGTCGGCTCCGGCGGCCGCGGTCGAATCCTCCGACTCCTCCACCTTGGCCTCGAACGTCTGGTTGAGCGATATGCGGAGTTGATTCCGGGCTTGGAGATCCCGGACGTTGAACACCTCCTGCTGCAACTCCGTGGGCGTGGACGGCGGCGCGTATTCGTAGTCGAACGTGGGTGAGAACTTGTGGCGGACCGCCGAATAGCGGCTGAATCCCGGCCAGAAGCCGTAGAAATCGCTCTTCAGGGACGCGCCGAAACTCAGCCGACTGGGCGCGGACACGAAGTTCTGGCTCGCGGCCTCGATCTGATCGTCCTTGAGCAGGCTCCCGGACATGGAGAGCCGAGGTGTGAGGGTCGTGGTCCCCACGAGTCGCTGTTGGTAGCCCACCGACGTGGACCACTGGACCGTGGCCCTCGCCAGGTCCTGGATATCCGCCCCGTCGAACAGTCCGGCCGCCATGGCTCGGCTCAGCGACGGCTCCGGGACCATCTCCGAAGCAAGGGGAACGAGGGTGTCCGGGAACACCGGGAAGTCCTTGACGACTCCCTCCTGGAACTGGAGGGACTGGCTCCAGCTCACCGCGCCCAAGTTGAAGGAACTGTTCACGCCCGCCTGAGTGGTCACCTGGTCGAACAGGCCCGTGGAGATGCTGGCGACCGAGTCCGGAAGCTCGGGGCGGTCGATGGTCCGGCGGCTCATGTTGGTGCTTCCGGCCCACGTCCAGTTGTTGAACCACCGAGCCGAGCTTCCAGGCGCCCCGAAGATCGTGACCGGCTGCAGGGAGAGGGTGAGTTGGGGGAGGGTCATCTCGACGCGATCGTCGGAAAGGTACTGCCTACGATTCGCGCTCACGGCCATCGTACCCCAATCGAAACGCCGATTCGCGCCTCCCTCCGAGTCGATGGACTGGGTCACCTCCCGCGGGTCGAAGGTGTTCTGGCGGACGAAGTCCACGGACGAGGCGTAGCGTGCAGAGAGGCGAACCTGGGTCCGCTCGTTGGGTTCCCAGCTGTGTCGGCTGTCCAAGGCGAGTTCCCTCCCGCCCTCGGTCCGCCAGAATCGCCGGAAATTGAGGTTTCCCTGGACGAACTTCTCCCGCCATGCGTAGCGATAGGCGCCGGTGAGAGCCGAGTAGTTGTTGCTGAACCAATCGCCGGCCAGCAACGCGTCCATGTAGTCGTTGATGGCCCAGTAGAACCCCACGTTGGAGATCCGGCGGTCGTACCCGGACGAGGTGCGGGCGATGTCGTTGACCGAGAACCGGGGGGTGAGGATCCCGGACGCCCTGCCGTCGGACATGCTCTGGGCCACGAACGGGAGCCAGGCCACGGGGACATCAGCGAAATAGAGACGAACGGGACGCGCCACCAGGACTCCGTCCCCTACGATCTTCAACTCGTCCGTCTCGAAATGGTAGTGGGGCTCGGTCTCCTCACAGGAGGTGAAGCGAGCGTGGCTCGCGAAGGCGGTGTTCTCGGCCAGGTAGGGAAGGTCTCCGTGGATCTTCCAATTCCCACCCTCCCGGTACTGGGTGGTGGCGCCCACCGCAGAGCCCCTGCCCTCATTCAGGTCGTAGACCAGCCCGCTGCTGCTCACAGGGTCTCCGCCGCCGGGGGGCGTCATGACGACGCTGTCCCCGACCGCCCTGAGGATCCCGCCCCCCTCGTCGTAGGTGATGGTCGAGTCAGCCCTCAGCACCATCCCTTCCTGCCGGATCTCGGACGTTCCCTCCCCGGCGTGCAGCGTGAGCTGGCGATTGTCCGCGTCGAACTCCGCGCCTCTGCTCTCGTACTCGGTCAGGGTGTAGCCCGGAAGGCTCTTCAGGAAGATCTCGATGTTCTCCGAGGTCACCTCGTCCGGAGCCGGAAGAAGGCGGCGGGTACGAGACCCTCCGGGCAGCTCCCGGGGACGCAGCTCCGGGGGGATGCCGACCGTGTCCCCTATCTGGACGAGGGAGTCGGCGATGGAGACCATGGAATCCCCCACAGGCGGCCGGTCCAGACTCCGGAGCCGCTCCAGGACCTTCGCCCTGGCGGAGTCAGCCTGGGCCTGCCTACGGGCCTCCCCACTTCCAGTCTGTTGGGCCGAGGCCTGCTGCGACGTCAGGCACCCCGCGAGGGCGAACGCGGCCATCGCCGTCGCCAGGGCCGCGGAGTGGCGCCGGGGCTTCCGGGACCCCGACCTGGCCAACCCGGCTCCCGGGGAGGTCACCGGTCGGCCTCCACCGACCCCGGGGGCGGTTCCGCGCTGGGGCTGGTTTGCCGCTCCCACTCCGCCTGCCGCTTGAGCTTCCGACGGAATATCCCAGCCGAGAGATGGATGCCCATCTCGTAGAGGAGGATCAGGGGGACCATCATCATGATAGTCAGCGTGATCACGTCGCCGGGAGAAATCAGACTGGCCGCGATCGTGATGAGCACGATGGCATGGCGCCGCTTGGACCGGAGGAAATCGGGAGTGACCAGGCCCACCGCGGTGAGGACCATGATCACCACGGGCAACTCGAAGATCACACCGAATACCAGCAGCAGCGTGGTGATGAACCCGAGGGTCTTGGAGACCTCGAGCTGGTGTTCGACGAAGTCCTCCTGGAGTATCTGGAAGAACTCCAACGTGAGCGGCAGGGCGAGGAAATAGGCCATGGCCACGCCCGCACAGAACAGTACCAGGCCCAGGTAGAGGGCCGGGATGATCGCCCGTTTCTCGTGCTTCTCCAGCGCGGGACTCAGGAATCGCCAGATGTGGTAGACGACGATGGGCAGGGTCAGGAGGACGCCTACCGCAATGCCCAGCCGCATGGTGACCCAGAACGTGTCTGCGGGTGAGAGAGCGATGAGCCGCAGGTCCGGATCCTCGAAAGCACGCCGGACGGGCTCGAGGAGGACCCACATGACGTTGAAGCGCAGGACGATGAAGAAGCCGGCAATCGCGCCCACCACCAGCGCCACCAGACTCCAGAGGATCCTCCAACGCAACTCCTCCAGGTGGTCCAGGAACGGCATCTCTCCAGCCGGCCTCGCCTCCCGGGCTGCCCGCAGCCGATCCGCGATCGCCATCCTCTCCGCCCTCCCTATCCGTCCCCGGACGTCCGGGCGCCCGACGGCGTTGCAGGCCGAGCGTCGTCGTCATGGTCCCCGTGGACTTCATCGTCCTCCGGCAGAGGGAGTTCGGCCTGGTGTCGAGCCATCGCCTCCCGCTGGTCGAGGGTGTTGAGGTCCTTGACCACATCCTCGAACTCGTCGATGTCCTGGAAGTTCCTGTAGACCGAAGCGAAGCGCACGTAGGCGACCCTGTCCAGGGGCTCGAGGGCCGTCATGACCAACTCGCCGATCCGGGCACTTGGGACCTCCCCTCCCCCGTCCCTGGCCAGGGCTTCCTGGGTACGATCGGCGAGCTCGTCGATCTCGGTGAGGCCGATGGGACGCTTCGCGCACGCCACCCGGAGACTGCGGACCAGTTTCGCCCGGTCGAACTCCTCCGAGCGCCCGTCCCGCTTCACCACCGTGATGGGTCGCTCCTCCACGTACTCGTAGGTGGTGAACCGCGCGCCGCAAGAAGTGCATTCTCGGCGGCGGCGGACGGCAGAGCCACCCTTGCTGACACGGGAGTCGACGACCCGGTTCTCGGTCGCGCTACAGTGGGGGCAACGCATTCGCGGTTCCTCGACCCCGGGGGGGGCTAGTCCACACCCGAGAGGTCAGCCGATCTCTCGGAGCCGCTCCTGTGCCAGGATCGCTGCCCCGCTATCGGGATAGGAGTTCACCACCCGCTCCAGAAGGGCTCGGGCCTGGTCCGCGTCCCCGAGTTCGAGGTGGATGACGGCGGCTCGGTAGAGCGCCTGAGGTACCTCCGGGGACGTGGGGTGGAGTTCGGGGATCTCCAGGAAGGCCTGCAAGGCACCCTCGAGGTCATCCTCCTGGACCATGATGTCCGCCAGGTAGAGGCGAGCGCTGGCAGCGGATTCGTGGCTGGGATAGGTGACCAGGAACTCCTCGAACGCCATGCGAGCAGCGGAAAGGGACCCGCGACTCAGTTGGCGGACCCCCGCCTGGTACATGGCATCGGCTCCGGCAGCCGTGGGCTGGACGTCGACGACGGCCGATCCGGAGGAATCGGTCATGAGTCCCGTGAGCGCTCCCGCCGCGGCGCCCGCAGCCGCTCCGGAGGCGAATCCCCCGCCCTCCAACTGGTCCCGGATCGCGGCCAGGTCCCGCTGGTTCTGGCCCGTCAACTCCTGCAGGATGGTGAGGTCGTCACGAATCTGGTTGAGAGCCCTCAAGGTCTCGCCACGAAGCGAGAAGAGGGATTCGGACTGTCCCCTGATCGTATCCTGGGTGGCGGCGGTCAACGCCTCCAAGCTCGCCATTGCCGCCTCCTGCCTTTCGGCCAGGCTGGCGATCTCCTCCTGGAGGAGTCGGACGTCCTTCTTCGTGGAGCACCCGGTCAACGGGACCAACACGAGAAGGCCCACAAACAAGAGTCCCCCCCTCCGGATACGGCATCCAAGGATCGGGGGCGCGAATCCGGAGGGGGGGCGGATCTTCATCAAATCTTACCGCTCTCGTCGAGAAGGAAGTTGGACTCGGTTCCTGATATCCTACTCCGGAGGGTTGATCTGGTTCGCACCGGCGGTAATGATGAACTCCACACGCCGGTTCTGAGCCCACGCATCCTCGTTGCTGGCCCGGTTCCGCGGACGCTCCTCCCCGTAGGAAACAGTCGTGAAGCGGCTCTCGTCCAACCCGAAGGACGCGAAGAACTGCCGGACGGCCTCGGCCCGACGGTTACCAAGGGCGAGGTTGTACTCCGTAGAGCCCCTCTCGTCCGCGTGACCTTCCAGACGGAGCTGCACCATGGGACTAGCCCGAAGGATGCCCAGCTTCTCCCGGAGCGCCCGCTCGGTGGCCGGCGTGAGTGCGGACTCGTCCAGGTCGAAGTAGACCATCTCGGTGAGGGTGGCCCGGGCGGCGGCCACGGCCATGCGGCGGGCCTCCTCGGCCTCCCTGGCCATGCGCTCCTGCTCAGCGCGGAGACGGGCGGCCTCTGCCTCCTGTGCGGCCCGGATCGAGTCTGCCCTCATCTGGTCCAGCTCCTCCTGGCTGGGGCCAGTGGGCTCAGGCGGCGGCGGGGGCTCTTTCCGGCAAGCGGAAACGACCATCCCCAAGGACAGCGCGAAAACGATCAGACGACGGTGAGACATCCCTACTCCAAGGTTGAAAGATAAAGAGCGCATCCCCAGCCCATCCCCAATCCGGAGGCCCCGCGGGGCCATGAATCGGCCCGGGCTCAAGGGCTCCAAGCTCAACTGACATATACCCTAACGAGATCCTCCGGGCAACCCGCCCTGGGGTGCCTCATGGAGGGTCGAAGACCACTCCGGCACGGAGGCCCTGATCCCGCCGACGATCAGCCGAAGTCGGCCGGTTACCGCATCCACGGCAAAGAGGCCGTATCCCCAGTTCCGCTCTCCCACGAACACGATGTGACGTCCGTCCGGAGCCCAACTGGGGTCCTCGTTGTTGCCCTCGGTCGTAAGCTGGATCACCCGGCGCCCTCGGTCTGCCACGTCGGCCACCAGGATGTGATATCGACCGCTCCGGATACGACCGTGGAAGGCCACCCGATCACCCGTCGGCGACCAATCCGGTGAAGTATAATACCCTCCCCGACCATATGCGTAGGGGGAAATGAGGTCGGCTTCGCCGCCCTGGGAATCCATCACGTAGATCTGGGGAACGGCGTCCCCCAGACGATTGGATTCAAAAGCGAGCCTGGAGCCGTCGGAGGAGAAGCTCGGCGACTGATCGTTCCACCGTCCTCCGCTCAGATGGGCGAGGCAGCACCCCCGGGAAAGGTCGTAGGAAAACAGGCCGCTCCGCCTGCCGTCCAGGATGGAGAAGACCACCTCCCGGCCATTGGGATGGTACGTGGGAGTCATGAACTGCCCTCCGCGCCCCACCTCCAGCGTGCGCTCGGAGCGGGTGGCCAGGTCCATCTCGTAGATCTCGGGGACACCGGACTTGAACGAGTTGTAGAGGAGCTTCTTTCCGTCGGGTGACCAGGCCGGCGAGAGGCTGATGCTCCCGGCGCTGGTAATCCGGCGCAGGTTCTCTCCGTCCGAGTCGACCAGGTAGAGTTCCTTGGTCACCTCGCCGTCCCGGGTGACGACCTGGCGAGAGAAAGCGATGCGACTGGCCGCCATCCCCGGCTCTCCGGTGATCCACCGAACCACGAGGTCGGACGCGGTGTGGACCGCCATCCGAAAGCCCGGCGAGTCCATGGCCGGAAGGGGAATCCGGGCCCGTTCCCGGGGCGCACCGTCGATGATGTCGTGGAGCTGGAGATTCAGGACGAACTCGTCGCCCAGGCCCTCCACCTCTCCAGTGATCACCCAATCCGCACCGATCTGGTCCCAGAGGCGGTAGTCCACCCCTTCGCCCACGAGGGAAGCGGGAATGGAGTCCAGGATCTCGAATCGATCCGAGTAACGAAGGTCCCGGGCGACGATGGCTCCGGCGGGCGACGCGACGGACGCCCCTCCCATCCGTCCCGTGAACGGCTTCACCGCCACCGTGGGCACGTAGGCGCTCTCGTAGAGGAGCCCAAGGGAAACGCCGGGGAATCCCTCCTCTTCCTGGGCAACGGCGGGCGAAGACGCCCAGAGGAGGCCCGCGGCGACCATCAGCGGGAGTCGTAGCTTGTTCCTGGAATCTGAAGGCATGGTAGGGGGGTGTGGGTTGGACCTTGCCGGCCGATGGCTGGGATCACTTATCTGAGTGGACGGACTCCCCGGAGGGAGCGTTGCCCTGACACCGATTACCGGCCCTGGGGCCGGAACGAAAACTGAATGGGAAGCTCCTCCCATGGGAGGTCCTCGGGAAGGGGTCCGAGCCTTCCGGGGCGGCCCGCGCACTCCACGGCCCCGAGAGCCTCGAAATCGAATTCCGGATTGCCCGATCTCTGTACCAGTCGAGCACCGGAAACGGTCCCGTCCCGGTTGACGACGAAGCGAACCACCGCCTCGAAGTCCCCGGTCTCACGCCAGCGGAAGCACCGGCTCATCTGGCGGATGATGTTGTCGTAATAGGCCGGGTAGTCCCTGCGCAGGCCCTCCATGCGCACGTTGATCCCCTCACCGGTCTCCTCGGGGGTCTCTTCGGCCTCCGCGGCAACCGCCGCGGCCGTTGCCGCGGCAGCGGCCGCGGCCGCCGGGTCCGGCGGGGGGTCGTCCTGGGGCTCCTCCACGGGGGGGGCCTCAGTCACCTCCGGATCCGGCACGGCCAACTCCTCCTCGACCTCCGGCTCGGGCTCCGGCTCGGGGCGCTCGACCACCAACTCCTCCTCAGGAGCCGGCACCTCCTCGGGGATCTCCTCGGCCGGCGCGGGCGGCGGCGATACGAGCTCGATCTCGTAGGTGATGTACTGAAGAGGCTCGGGCTGGATGACCGTGGTCGTCCAGGCCAGGGCGACGGCGCTCACGTGGAGCGCCGCGGAGAGGGCCAGATACCTGCGGGAGGGGAAGTCCGGGGGCCGGCGGCGCGTCATCGACCGACTTCGGGCTCCGCGACGATCCCGAACCGGATCCCCTCCGCCCGGGCCACGGTCGCGATGATCCGGACCGCGTCTCCCCAACTGGCGGTGGAGTCCCCGCGGATGTATACGAATTCCGTATTCGCAGCTCGGAGGAGCTGCGGGAAACTCTCCGCGAAGTCCTCCACAGAGACGGGAGTCTCTCCGATGAAGATGGTACCGTCCCCCTGGAAGCTCACGAAGAAGGGGTCATCGGACGCGGTCAGGGGCTGGACGTCCGCCCGTGGCACCGCCACCTCGACCCCGCCCTGCAGGATCGGGGCGGTGATGATGAAGATCACCAGGAGGGTGAAGGCCACATCCACCAGGGATGTGACGTTGATCTCCGCCCTCATCTCCATGTCACGGCGTCCCCCCGCCCCGCGTCGTCCGAGTGGCATCAGACCCTGCCCTCCCGGGCAAGGGTGCCGATGAACTCGCTGGAGAAGCCCTCCAGTTCACCGGTGACGAGATTCAGCCGCGCCACGAACCAGTTGTAGCCGATGACCGCGGGGATGGCGACCGCGAGCCCCACCACCGTGGTGATGAGGGCCTCCGCCACTCCGGGGGCCACCGCGCCGATGTTGGTCGAGCCCGTGGCGGTGATCCCGAGGAAGGCGTTCATGACCCCGATCACCGTTCCCATGAGGCCCAGGAGCGGGGCGATGGACCCGATGATGGCGAGCCACACGAGCCCGTGGGCCATCTCTTCCCGCTCCTCGCTGACCTCATTGTCCAGGACCAGCATGAGCGCCTCGAGCTGGGGCGTGGTGAGCCCCTCGGGGTGGGCCCCCTCTCGCAACGAACCCGGCCTCAACTCCGAGTAGAAGTTGAGGCCCTGGCGGAATACGCGGCTGTAGGGCGAGTCGGGGAGGGAGAGAATGGTCTGGTATGCGTCGTCCAGTCCCCTTGCACGCTCCATGGCGTCGAGGAACTGATCGCCAAGGCGACGGACCTCCTTGAACTGCCGAGCTTTCCAGAAGATGACCACCCAGCTTCCGATGGAGAACGCAAGAAGGGTCAGCAGGACGAGGATCGTGGGTAGCGTCCCTCCGATGACCATGTCCCAAGCCGTCTGGGGCGACCTCGCCTGGAAGGCGAGGAGGAGGAGCAACGATGCAGAACTGTTGAACGTCATTCAGGCTCCGTCGCCGGTCTTGCCGGCCTGGGCTTTGATGTACAGGAAAGTCTTCCGCAAACCGGTCTCGAGATCCGTGGTCGGAGCCCACCCCAGGCCCCTCAACGAGGCGCAGTCCAGGGCGGAGTGGCGAAGCTCGCCGGCCCTGGGCGGCTGGTGATCCCGCCCGGGGCGCACACCGGCCACCTCCTCCAGGACATCCGCCAGTCGATTCACGCTGGTCCCGACCCCGGTCCCCACGTTGAACGCCACGGAGTCGATCCCCTGGGAGTCCGGAATGGCCGTCTCGGACACGAACAAGTTCGCCGAAACCACGTCCTCCACAAAGACATAGTCCCGGGTCTGCTCACCGTCGCCGAATACGGTCAGGGACTCCCCGCCCAGCAGCCGGTTCGAGAAGATGGCCACCACTCCCGCTTCACCGTGGGGATCCTGTCGGGGCCCGAACACGTTGCCGTACCGAAGGGCCACGTACGCCAAGCCCCGCACGCGGCGGTAATAGTTCAAGTAGAACTCTCCCGCGAGCTTGGACACGCCGTAGGGAGAGAGAGGCAGCTTCTCGGCGCTTTCGGGCGTGGGGATCTGCTCGGGTTCGCCATAGACCACACCACCGCTGGACACGTAGACGAAACGATCCACCCCGGTCTCGACGGCTCCCTCGGTGAGGTTGAGGAGGCCGAGCAGGTTGGTGCGGGCATCCCGGTCCGGGGCCGCGACCGAAGTCCGCACGTCGATCTGAGCCGCGTGGTGGTTCACGATGTGGGGACGAATCTCGCGCACGAGGTCCCGGACCGACGGGTCGGCCACGTCCATCTCCACGAACTGGGCACCCGCGGGGAGATTCTCGCGCTTTCCCGTAGAGAGGTCGTCTAGGATCCAGACCTGGTCCCCCCTGGCCAGATAGGCCTCGGCGACGTGACTCGCGATGAAGCCCGCTCCTCCAGTGACCAGGACCCTCCTGTCGTCGTTCATCTTTCCCCGGGGATCGATGGATTCGGTGGCGGCATGGGGTCGAATTCCGCTCGACCCGCCCGGTACATGGGTACTCGAAGTTCCCCGCGCAAGGTCCGTTCCGGACTCCGACGAGCCAAGCCCTTGGGCGTGGCACGCCCCTCAACGACGGTGGCCCCTCGGACGAGCCGACCGACGCGGCCAGCCATCCGAGGGGCCCCGGAGCGGCACCCACCCTGTTCGGCCGGAGGACAAACGCCCCGCGACCCGTCCGGGTCAGGGCATCCGGGCGACCATGCGCACCATGGTCCCGCGGAAGAAGACCGGGTTGGTGACCTGCATCACCCTGGCGGCAGCGGTGTTTTCCCGGACCCGATGGACGAGCAATCTTCCGGCGACCTTCCCGGACCAGCCGTCCCCGGCTCCAAGGCGCAACTCGAACACATCACCGGTCTTGACCCCGTCCACGGCGCCCTTGTCCAGGAACAGGATGGTTCCTCGGGAATTCAACTGATTCGGCACCTGGAACGCCACCACGGTGGCTTCCATCCCGGGAGAAGCGAGATCGGTGGGACGGTCGGACCGCTCGAGTGGGAATTCGTCGGACGGGACCACGTAGTCACCAAGGGCCACCTGGTCGAACTCGTTCGAGAGCTCCGCCACGAACACCGAATCTTCCACGCCGATCACGGTGATCATCCCGGTAGGCACCGCCACCAGTCCGACGTCCTTGACCCGTTCACGGATCCGGAACGTGGTGAGCTCCGACCCCACCTCCGGGGCGGAACCGGACCGGATCCCCACACGGATCACGTCGTGGGGCATGACGACCGTCCGGCCGGACCGGAGGTTCTCCCCCGCCTGGAATCCGTCGATGACCCCGAGGTGCTCGGGTGCGTCGGACGAGGTCGGATCGATCCACCCGGTGGATTGGAACAGGTCGGGCGTGACGAAGTAGAGATCCATCGCTTCCGCGTCCAACACCCTGGACTCGACCCGCTCTTCGGTGGGATAGAAGACGGTCCGGTCGGCGGGCCCGGGCCTGGGCCCGGCGGCCTGGGCCAAGGGAACAGCGGGTCGAGCCGGCTGAGCAGCCTCACCGGCACCAGCCGGAGCCGGCTCCCCTCCCACCTCCACCGCCACCTGGGTCACCAGCCTGGACTGGCCGGGGATCTCGAACACCTGTCCTGGATAGATCCAGTGGGGATCTTCGATTTTGCTCTGGTTTGCCTCCCAGATTGTCCGCCAGTCGAAGGGGTTCCCGAAATACCGTCGGGCGAGGTCCCAGAGGGTCTCGCCCCGCTCGACCGTGTGGGTCCGGGTACCGGCTACGGTCTCCTGTGCCAGGACCGGAACGGGAATCAACAGAAGAGCGAGAATAAGTAGCGTACGACGGATCATGGCGAATCCAGACTCCATTGAAGTTCGCTGTGCGGCGCTTGTGCCCTATTGAAAGCTACCGGAGGCCGAGGAGCGATTGCAATGAAAATCTGGGACGGGACTACATTTGTTTACCGTTTCCCCGTCCGCCGCTGCCGGAGAGCGGCCTGCTCATGATCAGGGCATCCTCCACGGGGCGACTGTAATAGGCCGGTCTCGTTGCGATGACCTCGAACCCCCGACTCTCGTAGAGCGCCCTGGCGGCTGCGTTGGACTCCCGCACCTCGAGGAACACGACCCGCCCGCCCCGCTCGACCATGCCCGCCAGCGCGGCGTCCAGGAGCCGCCCCCCCACGCCCGTGCCCCGGTGCTCGGGATGGACCGCCAGGTTCGCCACCTCGGCCTCTCCGGCCACGGTCCACCAGACCGCGTATCCCCGGATGTCTCCGTCCCCACCGTCGGCCACCGAGAGTTCCACTCCCGACGAGCGAATCAGGCCGAGAAAGCTCTCCAGGCTCCAGGGGTTCGCAAACGAGGCCCGTTCTATCCGGTGGATTCCCTCGGCGTCCCGGGGCTCTGCGGGCCGCAGGGAGGGCAGATCGCCGCTCATGCCCCGGGCAGAGGCTTCGCGCTGGAGCCCCGAAGGTAGGTGGGCTCCCAGGAGGAGACATCGTCGAGGGGAGGGGCCGTGGCCCGGAGCCGATGGATCCGGAGCAAGCCCTCGGCGGTCGGCAGCCCCATGGGGGGCGGGACGACCGTGAACCCTGCCTCCCGCAAGATGGATCCATGCTTCACGGCTCCGTCGCCGCAGCAGACCGCGTTCCCGGGAAGCTCAGGATTCACGAGCAACGCCGGCAGGGTGGTCGCCACGGGAGGGATCCGTTCCACCAGCCCCTCGGGCGACCCCTGGTAGGCCGCCGCGTAAACCCGGTCTCCCCGGGCGTCGAAGACCACCGCCACCGTCTCCTGGAAGCCGAACGGCGCGCCCTCGGGGGGTCGCCCGGGGGATGGGGGGCTGTCCCCGGGTACCTCGACTGCCCGGACCTCCGCGGGAAGGTCCACGCCCCCGGACGCCGCCCCGGCGAGTAGGCTGGATACCGCCCAGACAGGCAGACCCAACGTCGCAGCCAAGCCCTTGGCGGTGGCAGCCGCCACCCGGACTCCCGTGAACGACCCGGGCCCGTCGCCCACCACCAAGCCCGTGAGATCGGCGGGGGCAAAGCCGAGTTCGTCCAGGAGGGAGGATACCGCAGGGATCAGGCTCGACGCGTGGCTGGATTGGTTCACCAGGAAGCGGCTGCCGAGGATGATACCGTCCCGTCCCAACGCTGCGGACCCGATGGGGCCGGACGTGTCGAAGGCGAGGAAGAGTTCGCTCACCCGCCGTCCTCCTGGGGATCGACGGACACCGGGAAACCCGGAAGGTGGGGGGGATCCCCCACCCGCTCCACCGATACTTCCCGAAACCCGGAACCCGGGGCCGTGGGGATGATCCGGACTTCCCACCGGTCGTCGGGGAGGAGGGATCCGGCTCGCTCGGGCCACTCGACGAGGATCAACTCCGGCCCGGCTCCCAACTCCTCCCAGCCCAATTCCCAGAGCTCGCTGGGATCCTGGATCCGGTAGAGGTCGGCGTGCACCACGGCGATGCTCATCGAGGGATCGGGGTCCCCGCCCGGGTATCCTACCAGGAATTCTCCGGGTGAGGGGGCCTCCGGCGTTGTGGCCCGAGGCCGGTCGGGCGCCCCGGGTGAGCCACCCCGTTCGGCATTGTACGTGAATATGAGATTGAACGTGGGCGAAGGCATGGCGGCACTGACCCCCGCGCCCCGGGCAATCGCCCGGGCCAGGACGGATTTCCCCGCACCCAGGGGTCCTCTCAGTGCGATGAACACCGGGACGGCCACCTCCCGGCCGATCGACTCGCCCCATCTCACCAGGTCTGACTCGCTCAGGATCATCGCTTGCCCAGCTCCGCCCTGAGCTCGAAGAGTTGGTCCCGGATCAGCGCCGCCTTCTCGAAATCCAGGGCCTCTGCTGCCTGCTCCATCTCGCTCTCCAGAATCTTCACCAATGCCTCCCGATCCACTTCGTCGGCGTACGTCGGGCGCCGCTCGGCCACCTTCTCGGTCCGATCCCGGGCGTCGGCTACCCGGGTGGAGAACTCGATGTCCTCGACCGTCTTCTCCACGGTCCTGGGGACGATCCCATGGGTCTCGTTGTATTCGAGCTGGATGGCACGACGGCGATCGGTCTCGTCCAGGCACCTGCGCATGGAACCCGTAATCCGATCCGCATACATGATGGCGCGGCTGTTCACGTTCCGAGCGGCACGTCCGATGGTCTGGATGAGCGACCGGGCATCGCGCAGGAAGCCCTCCTTGTCCGCATCGAGGATGGCGACCAGTGAGACCTCGGGTAGGTCCAGTCCTTCCCGAAGCAGGTTGATGCCCACCAGAACGTCGATCCTCCCCAACCGAAGGGACCGCAGGATCTCCATGCGTTCGATGGCGTCGATATCCGAGTGCATGTAGCGGACCCGGACGCCCACCGACTGGAAGTACTCGGAGAGGTCCTCGGCCATTCGCTTGGTGAGGGTGGTGACCAGAACCCGCTCTCCCCGGACCTCACGCTCCCGGATCTCGGCGAGCAGGTCGTCCACCTGGCCTCGTACGGGGCGCACCTCCACCTCAGGGTCCACGAGGCCCGTGGGACGGATGATCTGCTCGACCACCACGCCGCCCGCCTTCTCGAGTTCCCAGTCTCCCGGGGTCGCACTCACGAAAACACCCTGCCTCACCAGGGATTCCCACTCCTCGAAGCGGAGGGGACGGTTGTCCAGGGCCGACGGAAGGCGGAAACCGTGCTCGACCAAGGTCTGCTTCCGCGCCCGATCGCCCTTGAACATCCCACCGATCTGGGGGAGGGACACGTGGGACTCATCCACGATCAGGAGGAAGTCCTCGGGGAAGTAGTCGAACAGGCACGCGGGCCGCTCGCCTTCCCGGCGGCCATCCATGTAGCGCGAATAGTTCTCGATACCGGGGCAGGTGCCGATCTCCAACATCATCTCCACGTCGAAGTTGGTTCTCGACTCGATCCGCTGGGCCTCGAGGAGGAGCCCGTGGTCCTGAAACCACTTCACACGCCCCTTCAACTCCTTGCGAATGAGGGGGACGGCCTGCTCGATGGTCCGGCGGGCAGTGGCGTAGTGGGTGGCGGGATAGATGGCGGTCTTCTTCAGCGTCGAGAACACCTCGCCTGTGAGGGGATCAAACCGGGAGATCCGCTCGATCTCATCGCCCCATAGCTCGATCCGGATGGCCTGCTCCTCGTAGGCCGGAAAGACCTCGACCGTGTCCCCCCGGACCCGGAAGGTACCCCGATGGAAATCCACGTCGTTTCGCTTGTACTGGACGTCCACCAGTCCGCGAAGGATCTCCTTGCGGGACTTCTCCTGCCCCACGGTGAGGTGGAGCATCAAGGTCCGGTACTCACTGGGATTCCCGAGTCCGTAGATGCTGGATACCGAGGCGACCACCACCACGTCCTCCCGCTCCATCAGGGACGAGGTGGCCCGGAGCCGAAGGCGCTCGATGTCCTCGTTGATCGCCGAGTCCTTCTCGATGTAGGTGTCGGTCTGTGGGACGTAGGCCTCGGGCTGGTAGTAGTCGTAGTACGAGACGAAGTACTCCACCGCGTTGTGCGGCAGGAGATGCTTCAGCTCTCCGTAGAGTTGAGCCGCCAGCGTCTTGTTGTGGGACATCACCAGGGTCGGGCGACCGTGGTTCGCGATGACGTTGGCCATGGTGAAGGTCTTCCCGGTGCCCGTAGCGCCCAGGAGTACCTGGGCCGGGTCCCCACGCACCAACCCCTGAGTCAACTCCTCGATGGCCCTGGGTTGGTCCCCCATGGGTTCGTAGGGAGCGTGGATCTCGAACTCGACCATCAGGCTCGGGGGCGAGGTCGCAGTCGGACCAGAAGCGCGGGGCGGCGCCGGTATGGGAGGCGAAGCCGGCGTCCGGGGGTCGTCGGGGTCATCGCTGGATCAGGTCCGCCTCGTCGAAGCTCTCGCGCCGCTCCACCGACATCACGCCCTTCACCCGACGGATCTTCCGGAGAACCTTGTTCAAGTGGCCCAGGTCCTGGACCTCCACCACGAACTGCCCAGTCATCCCCTCGGGATTCCCCCGGATGTCCGCGTGCTGGATGTTCGTTCCGGTGTCGGCGATGGCTTTGGCGATGTCCGAAAGGAGCCCTTTGCGGTCGTCTCCCTGGAGGAAGAGGCGCACATAGAATCGATCGCCCTCCTCGGCAGCCCACTCGATCTCCACCCGCCGGTCGGGATCGTCTTGGAGGGAGAGGATGTTCGGACAGTCCCCCCGGTGGATGGAAACGCCTCGACCCCGGGTGATGTACCCGATGACCTGGTCTCCCGGCACGGGCTGACAGCACTGGGCGTAGCGGACCATCATGTTGTCCATTCCCTGGATCCGAACGCCTCGGTTGCTGCGCACCAGCCTCTCCCGAAGCCGTTCGAGGGCCCCTGGGGCCGCCGGCTCGGAGGAGTCTTCCTCTTCGGGAAAGAGCTGCTTGATCACATGGGACGGGCCCGTGTCACCCCGTCCCAGGGCGGCGTAGAGGTGCTCAACACTGGGCAGGTCGAGGGCGTCTGCCGCCTTCTGGAGCGCGTCCTTGTCCATCTTCGGCTTGCGCAGGCGCCGGACCTCACGATCGAGGAAGTCCCGGCCCAACTTCACCGAGGCGTCGAACTCCTCCTTCCGGATGAACTGTCGAATCCGCTGGCGGGCCCGGGAGGTCTTGACGAAGGCCAACCAGTCCCGGGTGGGTTTCTGTCTGGGGTCGGTGATGATCTCCACCGTGTCCCCGTTCTTGAGCCCCCGAGAGAGCGGTGCGATCCGGCCGTTGACCTTTGCGCCGGCGCAGTGGAAGCCAACCTCGGTATGGACCGCGTACGCGAAGTCGATGGGCGTGGCCCCGGCCGGGAGAGGCTTCACCTCCCCCTGTGGAGTGAACACGAAGATCTCTCCCTGGAAGAGGTCCATGCGGAGGAACTCCATGAAGTCCTCCGGATCCCGGGTGTCCTGCTGCCACTCCAACACCTGCCGGAACCAGCTCAGGGCTTCGTCGACCTCGTCCTTGCTCCCCCCGCTCCCCTCCTTGTACCGCCAGTGGGCCGCGATCCCGTTCTCCGCGGTGTTGTGCATCTCGTCGGTGCGGATCTGGATCTCATAACGCCGGCCCCCGGGCGCCATCACCGTAGTGTGGATGGAGCGATACATGTTGGTCTTGGGGGTCGCCACATAGTCGTGGAACCGCTCCTGGATGGGGATCCATCGGCTGTGGATGACGCCCAGCGCGGCGTAGCAGTCCTGCACCGTGTCCGTGATCACACGCATGGCCATCAGGTCGTAGATCTCGTCGAAGCCCTGCTTCCGGTGCTTCATCTTTCGGTAGATGGACCAGAGGTGCTTGGGGCGGCCCGTCACCTCGGCCCGGATCCCGGACGACGCGAGCAACTCCTCCAGCGGTCGCTTCATCTCGGTGATCTGGTTCTCCCTGTCCTGGCGAGTTTGCTTCACCCGCTCGGCCAGCTCCAGGTACGCCTGGGGCTCCAGGAATTTGAAGCAGAGGTCTTCCAGTTCCCACTTGATGGCAGCCATTCCCAGCCGATGGGCCAGGGGCGCGTAGATCTCTCGGGTTTCCCGGGCGATGCGTACCTGCTTCTCGGGCGGGAGGTGATCCAGCGTCCGCATGTTGTGCAGACGGTCCGCCAGCTTGATCAGGATCACCCGGGCGTCCCGCGCCATGTGGAGGAGGAGCTTGCGGTAGTTCTCCACCTGGCGTTCGGTGTGGGAGAGGATCTGGACCTTCCCGATCTTCGTGACCCCGTCCACGATGGCGGCCACCTCTTCCCCGAACTGCTTCTCCAGATCGGGGAAGCTGTATGCGGTGTCCTCCACGATGTCGTGGACCAACCCCCCGATGATCGTGGCGGTGTCCAGCCTCAGTTGGGCCAGGATCGTAGCCACATCCACGCAGTGGCTGATGTAGTCCTCACCGGAAGCCCGGGTTTGACCCGCGTGGGCCAGGAGAGCCAACTGGTAGGCTTCCCGGATGAGGTCCACGTCCAACCGATCGGCATACGCCTCCACGGCCCGAGCCAGGGGCAGAGGCAGGGGCAGATCTCCGACGGTGGCGGTGCTTGCAGGCGTGCTCGTAGAGGACATCGCACGATAGTACACTGATTTCCCCGGATGGAGCCACCCTTCTGAACGGTGCCGCCGGCCGCGTCAAGGCTCCACAGACCTCCATGCCCCGTCCCCGATCACCACATGGTCCAGGACCGGAATGCCGAGGGTCTCTCCCGCTCGCCTCATCTGTCGCGTGACCATCCGGTCCTCCGCCGACGGGGAGGGATCCCCCGAGGGATGGTTGTGGACCAGGACAACCGCCGCCGCGCTCTCGATCACCGCGGACTTGAACACCTCCCGGGGATGCACGACCGACGCGTCGAGGATGCCCCTGGACACGAGAACCCTGCCGACCACCCGATGCTGAGCGTTGAGGAGGAGCGCATGGAATTCTTCGTGGTTGAGGTCTCTGAGGGTGGGGGACATCAGGGTGTGGACGTCCTCCGGGCCCCGGATCCTGGGACGGATCGGCAGTTCTTCCTCCACGGCACGGCGGCCCAGCTCCAGGGCGCCGGCGACCCGACAGGCGGTGGCCCAGCCCACGCCGGGAATCCGCTGGAGGGCCTGAGGGGGGACCTTTCCGAGTCCTCGGACGGATCCGCCGCCCCGAGCCAGCAACCGGATCGCAACCTCGGAGGCCGGGACTCCACGCACCCCGCTCCCCACCACGGCCGCCAGGAGCTCGGCATCGGTCAGGGCCACGGGGCCGAACCGGCGGATCCGTTCCCGCGGGCCCTGTCGGGACCCGTCGCGGAGAGCCGAGTCGCGGTCGGCGGATGGGACGAGGGTCGGCATGCGGAAAGTTCATCCGCAGGCCGGGGCGGCTCCATGGAGCCCAGGTCCCCGCGGCTCAGGACCCGATCGGGCCCCGCGTACGTGCCATCAGGCCCCGCGTCCGTGACACTTCTTGTACTTCTTACCGCTCCCGCAGGGACACGGGTCGTTCCGGCCCACCGTGTCCCCGGCCGTGACCGGCGCGGCCTTGGGACCGTCTTCTCCGCGGTTGGTGGCCAGGCGGGCGACGTCGGTGGCCGGTCCCATCCCTGCCACAGGAGAGGCCAGGCTCCTCCGTGCACCCACGCCGGCAGGCTGGGGGGCGGCACCGTCGTCGGCCCGCGCGCCCGAGGCGATCCCGGTGGTGTCCAGGCCTCCCGGTTCGGGCCTGCGAAGCCGTCCCCGAGGGGCTCCCGCGGCCGCAGCGGCCCCCTGGGCGGTCTGGGCTTCGGACGGCCCCGAGTACATGAGACGCTGCTGGGGACGGGGCTGGGTCATCCGGGGTTGGGATAGCTGAGCCCGGAACACCATCCCGGTCAGAGTCTTGCGCAGGTCCGTCATGAGGTCCACGAACATCTCGTAGGCCTCCCGCTTGTACTCGATCAGGGGATCCTTCTGACCCCAGCCTCGGAAGCTGATGGAGGCCTTCAGGTGGTCGAGGTCGTACAGGTGGTCCTTCCACTTGTCGTCGATGACCTGGAGCATGATGAAGGAGGCCACCCGTTCGGCCTGGTCCCCGAACGATTCCAGCTTCCGGTGGAACGCGTCCCGGGCCGTGGAAAGGACCAACTCCAAGATTTCGCCCTTCTCTTCGAAGGGGGGGTCCTCTTCCTCGGTCGGGTTCTGCTCAGGGAGATCCTTGATGACCAGCAGATAGTCCAGCATCAGGCGCCGTCTCAGGCCCGCCACGTCCCAGGCCTCGGGTTCTTCGATGGAGGGGCAATACTCCTCCGCGACCGCGTCCATGGTGTGCTCGATCATCTCCCACATCTCGCCCCTCAGATCCGCCCCGCCTTCCAGGGCGAACAGGCGCAGATCATAGATGACCTCGCGCTGCTGGTTCATGACGTCGTCATAGTCCAGCAGGCGCTTGCGGGCCTCGAAGTTGTTTCCCTCCACCCGCTTCTGAGCCCGGCCGATGGAGTTGGTCACCAGGGAGTGGGTGATGACCTCTCCCTCCTGCGCGCCCAGCTTCTCCATCGCCCCGGCGACCCGATCGGACATGAAGAGCCGCATGAGGTCGTCTTCCAGGGAAAGGAAGAACTGCGAGCGCCCGGGGTCGCCCTGTCGTCCGGACCGACCCCGGAGCTGCCGGTCGATGCGTCGGGACTCATGGCGCTCGGACCCCAGGATCTGGAGCCCGCCCGACTCGATGACGAAGTCGTCGTCCTGCTTTTCGAGCTCCTTCCACAGGATGGGGTCCAGGGAGTGAAGCTCCTCCAGGTCCAACCCCCGAGCCCTGGCCCACCCGATGGCGCGGGCCTCTTTGACGCCTTCACCCAGTTTGATGTCGGTTCCCCGGCCGGCCATGTTGGTGGCGATGGTCACGGCGCCCGGCTGTCCCGCCTCGGCCACGATCTCCGCTTCCCGGGCGTGGTGCTTCGCATTCAGGACGTTGTGCTTGATCCCCCGGCGCTTGAGCATGCGAGAGAAGGTCTCGGACACCTCGACGTTGGTGGTACCGACCAACACCGGCATCTCCATCTTGTTCAGCCGCTGGATCTCCTCGATCATCGCGTTGAACTTCTCCCGCTTGGTGCGGAAGATCAGATCCTCGCGGTCCTCCCGGACCACCGGACGGTTGGTGGGAATCACCATGACGTCCAGGTCGTAGATCTGGTGGAATTCGTTTTCCTCTGTCTCGGCCGTACCGGTCATCCCGGACAGCTTGTCGTACATCCGGAAGTAGTTCTGGATGGTGATGGTGGCGAGGGTCTGCGTCTCGCCCCGGATCTCCACACCCTCCTTCGCCTCAACGGCCTGGTGGAGCCCGTCGCTCCAACGCCGTCCAGCCATCTGGCGACCGGTGAACTCGTCGACGATGACGATGGACCCGTCCTCGCCGATGATGTACTGCTCGTCCTTCTGGAACAGGGTGTAGGCCTTCAGGAGCTGATGGATGACGTGCATCCGCTGGCTCTTGTCGGCGTAGGTCTTCTCCAGCTCCTCGGCCTTCTCTCGGCGCTGGTCCACCGAGAGGGTCTCGTCCATCTGGATTTCGCCGACCATCTCCGAGATATCGGGCACCACGAAGGCGTCGGGGTCCCCCGGAGAGAGCTCTTCGATCCCCTTGTCGGAGAGGCCCACGTTGTGACCCTTCTCGTCCATGGCGAAGAGGAGGAGCTCGTCCACCTCGTGGAGGCGCTTCTCCCGCATGTAGTCGGCCTCCACCTTCTGCACGAGCCTCTGGAGCCCGGGGTCGTCGGCGAAGAGCTTGAGGAGCTTCTTGTGCTTGGGGGCGCCCCGCCGGACCGCCAGCAGGTTCGTCCCCGCCTCCCACTCGTCCTCGTTCTCGAGCGCGGCCTCAGCGGCAGCCACCAGGTCGTTGCAGATCCGCGACTGCTTCCTGTGGAGGGATCCCACCAGCGGGGCGTACTGCCTGAACGGAGTCGACGTGTCTCGACCCACCGGACCCGAGATGATGAGGGGGGTTCGCGCCTCGTCGATGAGGATCGAGTCCACCTCGTCGATGATGGCGTAGTGGTGTCCCCGCTGGACTCGGGCGTCCATGTGGGGGACCATGTTGTCCCTCAGGTAATCGAATCCGAACTCGTTGTTGGTCCCGTAGGTGATATCGGCCTCGTAGGCCGCCCGCCGCTCGGGGGTCCCGGGCTGATGCAGGTCCAGGATGTCCACGGTGAGGCCGAGGTAGCCGTAGACCGTCGCCATCCACTCGGCGTCCCGCTGAGCCAGGTACGGATTCACGGTGACCAGGTGGGCGCCCCGGCCGGCCAGGGCGTTCAGGTACATGGGAAGGGTGGCCACGAGGGTCTTCCCTTCACCGGTCGCCATTTCCGCGACCTTGCCTTCGTGGAGGGCGATGCCGCCGATGAGCTGGACGTCGTAGGGAATCATCTCCCAGGTCATCCGGCTACCGGTGACCACGATCTCAGTCCCCATCAGCCGCCTGCACGCCTCTTTCACGACCGCGAAGGCTTCCGGCAGGATCTCGTCGAGGGTCTCGTCCAGAGTGTCCAGGAGTTTCCGCTCCAGGACGCCGATCTCCTGGGCCATCCGCTCCCGGTCGCTGGAGTCCTCGGTGCGGGCCTTGGTCTCCCGCAGCTCGTCGATCTCCCGCTGGATATCGCCGGTACGGTCGGAGATCAGGGTCCGGAACTCCTCGGTCTTCCCCTTGAGCTCCTCTTCGGAGAGGGACGAGAGCGACCCGGCGATCTCATTGATTCGAGCCACCACAGGCTGGAGTCGCTTGACCTCCCGGTCATGCTGGGAGCCAAGGACCTTCTTCAACATCGATTTGATCATCAGTCTCTGTACAGCCCTTCCTGGGCGATGATGCGTCGGACCGGCTTCCGGATCAGGTACCGGATGGACCGCCCCTGCCGGACCCGCTCCCGTATGGCTGAAGACGACAGGTCGACCCGGGTCACGGGGACGCAGTCATAGGACACTTTCACTCCCGGATCGATCCGGCTGGGATCCTCCCCCTCTCGGGCCATCACCACCAGCCTGGCCAGCGAGGCGAGTTCCTCGGGAGCCTTCCATGTATGCAGATTTGCGAACTGATCCGCCCCGATCACCACGAAGAGGTCGGCCCCCGGATAGGCGTCCGAGAGCAGCCGCACGGTATCGACCGTATAGGACGGCCCCTGGCGCTGGAGTTCCAGGTCCGAGGCTCTGAGTCGGTCGTTTGGCTCGACGGCTGCCTGAACCATGCGGAATCGGATGCTGGCGGGGCTGATTCCGTGGGGGTCCCGATGGGGAGGCACATGGCACGGCATGAACAGGAGCTCGTGGAGTTCGAGAGCCTCCACCACATCCTGCGCCACGATCAGGTGTCCCGCGTGGGGGGGATCGAACGTCCCTCCCAGGATCCCGACGCGGAGCGCGCTCAACCCGACTCCCCCACGGATCCACCTTCTTCGCGCAGAAGCGCGGCTTCCGGCGATTCCGGGTACTGGCTGAGCAGCCGGTCACGGGTCTCGGCCGCTTCCTCCTCGTACCCGATGATGGTATAGCCCTCGTACATCTTCAGGAGGGCCCGGGGCGCAGCGGCGCTCTGGGGATAGATGGCGAGCACCTGCTGGAAGTAGACGTTCGCCGAGTCCCAGAGCTTTCGGCGGAAGTAGAACTCCCCGCGCAGGTACTCCTTGTTCGCCAGCTTGTCGACCATGTCGTCCCGGACCTGGCGGGCCTGCTCCGCCTCGGGCGTTCCCGGGTAGTCGACAATCAGATTGGAACAGGAGGCGAGCGCCTGCTGAGTGAAGGTCTGATCTCGCTGGGGGATGGGAGACAGTGCCGAATAGGAGCGGCACATCCCCAACGATGCCTCCGGCACCAACCGGTTCGTGGGGTGCCGCTCGATGAGGCGGGAGAACTCCGCGGCCGCCGTCACGTACTGCTTATCCTCGAAGTACGCCCAGCCCAGGTTGAGCCGGGCCCGGACGATACTGTCGTGGGCGGGGTACATGAAGATGAGCTGCTCGTAGCCGTCTCGAGCGTCCCCGAAATCCCCTTCGGCGAAACGGTCCTCCGACCACCGAAACAGCCCGTCTGCTCCCAGACCCTGGTACTCGGGCGTGGATGAACACGCCGCCCCGAGGAGGGCCAGGAGGGGCAGTGCCCTCCTCAACAGTTGGCCCATGGGCCGTCCGACGTCATTCGCGCTCACTTCCTCAGCGACCCTGGTAGAACTCGCGGATTGCGTCCGCCACGATCTCGATTCGATCCCCGCCCAACTCGGGGAAGATGGGGAGGCTGATGACTTCGCGGCAGAGGGCCTCGGACACCGGGAAGTCGCCCTCCGAGCAACCCAGCTCGGCGAAGCATTCCTGTAGGTGGAGCGGAACCGGGTAATAGACCCCGGACCCGATCCCACGTCCGTTGAGGAATTCCCGAAGCTCGTCCCGGGCATCCACGCGCAGCGTGTACTGGTTGTAGACGTGATGGTTGCCCTCCATGGTGTCGGGCAGTCGTACCTCGGGAATCCCCTCCAGAGCCCCGTGATACTTGCACGCATTCGCCCCCCGGGCCTCCGCCCACCCGTCCAGGTGGGGCAGCTTCACGGTCAGGACCGCCGCCTGAAGGGCGTCGAGCCTGGAGTTGGTCCCTACCATCTCGTGGTGATACATCTGCCGCCCACCGTGGAGCCGGATCTTCCTGAGCCGGTCTGCGATCTCGTCGTCCGCGGTGGTCATGAGTCCGCCGTCCCCGAACCCGCCAAGATTCTTGGTCGGGAAGAAGGAGAAAGCGCCCACGGTGCCCGCGGCGCCGGCCATGGTCCAACCGTCCCGACTGGCCGGCCCGTCCAGGCGCTGGCGGGCCCCCACTGCCTGTGCGGCGTCCTCCAGGACCAGAGCGCCCCGGGATTCGGCCAGAGCGTTGATCTCCGACATGGGCGCCATCTGACCGAAGAGGTGCACCGGCACGATGGCTCGAGTCCCGTCGGTCCACGCCGCGGCCAGGGTCCCGGCCGAGACGTTGAAGGTGTCGGGCTCCACGTCACAGAAGACGGGCCGGAATCCGGAATTCCACGCCGCGCCGGCTGTTGCGAAGAAGGTGAAAGCGGGAACGATCGCTTCGTCCCCGGGACCCGGGTCCATGGCCTTCAGCGGGAGCAGGAGGGCATCGGTCCCGGAGGCGCACCCGATGGCGTGGGGCACGTTCAGATACTCCGCCATTTCGGCCTCGAACGACTCCACGCCCGGCCCCATGACGAATCTCTGGGACGCCACCACCTCGGCCAGAGCCGCGTCCAACTGGTCCCGGAGCGTCTCATACTGTGCGGTCAGGTCCAGCAGGGGTACCGGGGTCATCCACAACCTCGTCGCGCGGAATTCGTGGGCTCATCGCGCTCCCAGAACGGGCGTCGCGATCCTTCGTCTGACCCGAAGCGGATTTCATCGATGCGTTGGCGAGCCCGCCCCACCAGGGGCGAGGTCCCCGAAGGATCTTCCAGGACGACCCTCCGAAACGCGTCCACGGCGGCGTCGCACTCTCCGCGGAGACTCAAGATTTCCCCCTTGCGGAAGAACGCCGCGGCCAGCCGATTCCGGGGCTCTCGCAGGTTGATGGTGGTCTCCAGGAGGCGGAGGGCTTCCCGCTCGTCCTCCGAGTCCAGTCCCCGCTCGTCCTCCGGAACCCCGTCCCAGAGCTCCGACGCCATCTGAAACGAACAGTTCCCGATGTGCCAATCCACTTCCCCCCTTCGCCACCGGGGGATCAGCTCCCGGTACATCTCGAAGTGGACCAGGCCGGTTGAACAGTCTCCCAACTCCTCGTAGGCCAGGGCGGTCTCGTAGACCAGTTCCGGGGCGGAGTCGGGAACCACCGAAGCAAGAGCCTCCTCGTAGCGCGGCAGGGCCTGACCGAACTCACCCAGCTCGGCGAAGTGGCGAGCCAGGGGAAGCGCCAGGTCCTGGGCCGAGACGCCCGGACGGAAACCCCGCGCTGCGTTCACGGCCGTGGCCATACCGAAGCGGTCTCCCCGGTCCCGGGCCCGGCGGGCGAGGAGGATCATGTCGGCTGCTGCCTGATCCGCGAAGGCCGGTTGCATCGCCACCGCCTCCTCGTAGCTCCCCTTGGCGTCGTCAACCTGATCCAGCTGAGCGTAGGCGTGAGAGAGGCGAACCAGGGTGCCGCCCGATCGGTCACCCGTCTGGACCGCCAGGCGATACTCGGCGAGGGCTTCTTCCGTGTCTCCCCGAGCCCACGCCTGATCGCCACGGCCGACGGCCCCCTGCTCCAGAGAGGAGGGGGCGCAGGCGGTGAGGACGAGAGCCACCCCCACCAACGTCGCGCAGAGCGGGAAGCGTTGGGTTCGTCGTAGGATCATGGTGTTTCCGCCATCCGGGGAAAGGGGCCCGGACAGACTAGGAAACCTCTCACATCCCCCGGACCGAATCAACGGGGATTCCTACGTCTCGCGGCGGTTCAGGGTTCCGGCGTGTAAGACCCCCGTCCCAGGTCGGGAAACCCGGGATGCACCTCAGTCACCCTCCAGGTTGGCAAGGTAGGCGCGGGCCCGGGTGTCCCCGGGATCCTGATCCGCCGCCAGCGTCCACTCCCTTGCCGCCCCCTCGAGATCACCGAGACGTTGGAGGGCGACACCCAGGCGCACCCGGGCCGAAACGAACCCTGGATTCGACTCCAGGATCTTTCCGAGCTCCTCTGCGGCCCGGCCCGCCTCGCCGATCTCCAGGAAGGCCTCCGCCAAACGGCTCCGAATGTCCAGGAACATGGGGCGGAGCATAAGCGCCTCCTCATACTCCCCTACGGCCCGGGCGGTCTTCCCGGCCTCCACGTAGAGGTCCCCGAGACGGGCGTGGGCGATGGCCAGCCGGTTGCCCACCTCCGATGGGACGTCGCCCCCCCACTTGCGATCCGATTGTGCGGCCCTGGTGAACGCATCCCGAGCTTCGTCGAACCGCTCCAGATCGTTCAGGACGATCGCCCGGTTCAGGTGGGCCTCGGCGTAGGTCGGGTTGATCTCCACGGCGGCGTCGAACTGCTCGAGAGCGTCCTCGAGACGGCCCACCATGGCGAGGGAGAGCCCGGCCTTGTTGCGCACGTCGGCGAACTCGGGGTACTCCGAGAGGAGTTCCATGAATGCGTTGAGCGCGGAGGCGTACTCGTCAGCCCCCACGGATTGCAGCCGACGTGCGGAGGCGGAGAGGTCGTTGCGTGAATCTGACATGTATCCTGGCTTGAATCGGAATGGGTCGGTCCTCTAGTCCAAGCTACATGGCGCCGCGACGAAGGCGCCAGAAGATCCGTCCCGTTGTGCCGCTTTCCCCCGGTTTCTAGATTCCCGCCTCCGGTCGCTCCCTCATGGTCCGACCCCCTTTCGGCTTTCCACAGGCGTATTGATGCACCGCACCCTTCCCGCTTCGTCGCGGTTCCTGGCGGCCCTGGTCGTCGCGTCGGCCATGGCGCTCGGCGGTCTCGCCTCCGAGGCCCGGGGCCAGGTTCAGGACTCCATGACGCAGACGGTGGTGGAGCCGGCGCTGATCCGCCCGGGGGACGTGGTCCGGCTGCAGATCAACCGCGAACCGGAGATGTCCGGGGACTTTCCCGTTGACCCGGCGGGGCTCGTGGTATTGCCGCGCCTCGGAGAAATCCAGGTCCTCGACGAAACCGCCGAGACGCTGGAGGCGAAGCTGCTGGCCCAGTACCGAACCTTCCTCCGGACCCCGGCGATCAACGTGACCGTGCTCCGCCGGGTGAGCATCACTGGGTCGGTAGGACGACCCGGGGTCTACAACCTCGACCCGACCATGAAGGTGGGAGACGCCCTTGCCATGGCCGGCGGGGTGAATCCCCAGGGTGACCGTGGGGACATCCAAGTGCTCCGGGATGGGGTCCGCCTCTCCACGGCCTTGGGCCAGCAGACGGCGATCAGCGAGTCCATCATCCGCTCGGGAGACCAGATCTATGTGCCCGAGAAGAGTTGGATCGCCAGGAACGCCGGGGTGGTCGCCGCCGTGATCTCCGCGACCACGGCCATCGTGATCGCAGCCGTGATCAACAACTGAGGCGATTCTGAACTCTCCCAGGCGAATGAAGCGGATGGCCGACCCCACGCCCTCACGGACCCGACCGGATTTTGACGACGAGGTCCACCTTCTGGACGTCTGGAATCTCCTCGTTCGGAACTGGCTGCTGATCGGCCTCGCCATCACCCTGATCGTCGGTGCCACCGCCGTCTACACGTTCAACATGGTGCCGGTCTGGGAGGCCCGAACGTCCATCCGCATCGACGAGCAGCGGTCGAACGTCGCGGTCCTGGACATCCTGCAGAACATCTCGTCGGGCAGTCAGGTGGAGACGGAGATGGAAGTGCTGCGCAGCCGTTCCCTGGCCGAGTCGGTGGTGGAGCAGTTGGCCCTTCAGGTGACGGCCGCCGCGCCCCGTGGGGTGGCCCGGGCAGCCTTGATGGAGAGGGTGTACGCGGAACGGTGGGCGCCGGCGGCCCGATACAGGCTGGACCGGGGCGAGAGAGGCGCATACCGGGCCCTGGACGAGGAGACCGGCGCCACCCTGGGGGAATTCGCCCCGGGGCAGCCCATCGCCCTCTCCGGTGTCACCTTCACCCTCACGCCTGGGGCAACCGCATGGGAGTCCATCGGGGTGGAGGTCCTGTCCTTCGAGGAAGCGGTCCTGGATCTCCAGCGGAGCAGCACCGTCTCCCGCCCCAATCGAGACGCCAGCGTGGTGAATGTCCGGTACGAGACCACCGACACGGTCCTGGTGGCCGCGGTGCCCAACCTCCTGGCAACCCAATTCATCGCTGACCGACAGGACGTTCAGAAGACCGAGGCCCGCAGTACGGTGGAGTTCCTCCGGGAACAGATCGATACCCTCAACGCTCAATTGACGAAGGCGGAGGAGGATCTCCAGGCGTTCCAGGAGGGGGAGCAGGTGGTGAGCCTCCAGGCCCAGTCCGATGCCCGGGAGGAGCAGCTCATCGCGTTCCAGGCCCAACGGGAACAGGCGGCGATCGAGGAGCGTTCCTTGCGCCAACTCCTCAACGAGATCGAGCTGGAGGAACGGGAGCTGGGCCCGTTGGAGCCCTCGCCCTACCGCCGGCTCATCGGGTTCCCCCAGCTTCTCCAGAACAACAGCGCCTCGGAGATGCTCCGGTCACTGAACGAGACCGAGCGGTCCCGGACGGACCTGCTCCAACGTCGCCTGCCGCAAGACCAGGACGTCCAGTTCCTTACCGACAGGATCCGTGAGCTGGAGAATCAGCTTCGCGCCATCGCAACGACCTATCTCCAGTCTCTCGAGAATACGGTCCAGTCGCTGGACGAGACGCTGAATCAGATGGGCACCGACCTGGAGGCCATCCCGGCCCAGCAGGTGCAGCAAACCCGGCTCACCCGACAGCTGGACATCCTGGACGAGGTCTACACCGTGCTCCAGACCCGGCTCAAGGAGGCGGAGGTCGCCCAGGCGGTGGAGGACGCCTCGGTCCGGATCGTCGACCCGGCCATCCTTCCGGTCCGCCCCATCCAGCCCCGCAAGGCCTTGAATCTGGCGCTCGCTCTGATCCTGGGCACCATGCTCGGCGTCGGCGTGGCCTTCACCCGCGAATACCTGGACGACACGGTCCATACCCGAGAGGACGTCGTGCAAGCCACGGGCGGGGCCCCCGTCTTGGGGATGATCCCCCGGATCCGGCGGCCCGGAGGGGGCGCCAGCGGAAAGAGGCCACGGATCGGCACCGACGACGAGTTGGCGCACCTGGAGGAGCGCTTGGTGACCGGCCGGGATCCCCGCAATCCCGTCTCGGAGGCGTATCGGGGGCTCAGGACCAACATCACCTTCTCCAACCCCGAGGATCCCCCAAAGACCATCGTGCTCACCTCCGCCGTTCCGCAGGACGGCAAGTCCACGTCCGCGGCCAACCTCTGCATCACCCTGGCACAGCAGGGGATGCACGTGCTCCTGGTGGACGCGGATCTCCGCCGCGGGGTGCTCAACAGCGTCTTCGGCACCCCCCGTGAGCCCGGCCTGACCAACGTCCTTCTCGGTCAACTGTCCAGCGGCGAGGCCATCCGGAGCGTGAACCTGGGAGAGAGCGGCAGCGTCGACTTCCTCTCGACGGGAACCCTGCCCCCGAACCCCGCGGAGCTGCTGGGTTCCAAGCGGATGGGAGAGCTTCTCGAGGGTCTGGAGGAGGACTACGATCTGGTGATCATCGACTCGGCGCCCCTGACGGTGGTAACCGATGCCGCGGTCCTGGGCACGAACGCCGACGGGGTGATCCTGGTCGCCCGGGCCAGCCACACCGACCGGGGCGCCATCGCCTATGCGGTGGAACAGCTTCGAGCCGTGCGAGCACCCGTTCTGGGTTGCGTGCTCAACGACGTGGATTCCAGGCGGGACGGCCGATACAGGAGCGCATACGGCCGGTACGGCCACTACCACCAGGATTACTACGGGAAGGACGCGTAGGCGCGTCTTCCGGTTCCGAGTGGAAGAGGTCGGTGCTCTCGGTCAGACGGGAACGGAAGCGGACTCGGCCTGGCGGTACCAGTCCACGGTCTTCACGATCCCTTCGTCGAAGCGCACCTTCACCCCGTACCCGAAGTCCTGCTCCGCTGCCCGGATGTCGGCCAGGGAATCCCTGACGTCCCCCGCTCGGGCAGGCCCGTATTCCGCTTCCAGGGCCGGATGGCCGGCGGCCATGCGGATCTCCTCCCACAGCCGGTTCACGCTGATTCTTTGGCCGCAGCCCACGTTGTACGTTCTGCCGGCGCACTCCGGCCCCGCCGAATGGCACGCCCGCAGGTTCGCCTCCACCACGTTGTCGATGTAGGTGAAGTCCCGGGTCTGCTCACCGTCCCCGAAGATCTTGGGGGCCCTTCCTGCCAGGGCCGCCGTCGCGAAGAGGGCGATCACGCCGGAGTACTGGCTCCCCGGGTCCTGCCGAGGCCCGAAGATGTTGAAGTACCTCAGGGTGGAGGTATGGAGGCCGTAGCTCGCGGCGAACGCCCCGCAGTAGTGCTCCCCAGCCAGCTTCGCCACGGCGTAGGGAGATCGGGGCTCCGGGGTCATGGTCTCCACCTTGGGGAGCGTTGGAGTGTCGCCATAGGCCGAGGAGGATCCGGCGTACACGAACCGCCGAACTCCAGCCTCCTGGGCGGCCACGAGCATGTTCAGCGTCCCGGTGGCGTCGGCGTCATGGGTGGGCAGAGGTCGCTCCACCGACCGGGGAACCGATGCGATGGCGGCCTCGTGAAAGACGAACCCCACGCCGGACGTGGCCGCACGGCAGGCGTCCAGATCCGTGACCGAGGCCTCCACCACCTCGAGACGCCCCTCGGCTCCGACGGATGCGACCCGCAGGTTCTCCCGATGTCCCGAGGAGAAGTCGTCCAACACCCGCACATGGGCACCCCCGGCGAGGAGCGTCTCCACCAGGTGGGAACCGATGAAGCCGGCTCCACCCGTGACCAGGTAGAGTCCCTCCGGATCCACCAAACCTCGGGCTCCTTCGCTCACGTCACTCTCCTCTTTCAAACCAGGTCAGGAAGCGGCGGATGCCGTCCCGGAAGTCCACGGACGGCTCGTAGCCGAGGACCCGGCGGGCCTTGGACACGTCCGCGAAGGTGCGCCGGACGTCTCCAGGTTGCATGGGCAGCCGCCGGATCGAGGGCTCCGTCCCCATCTCTTCTCCGATCACCTGGATCATCTCGGTCAGGGTCACGGTGCGGCTCTCGCCCAGATTGACGATTTCGTACGCACCCTGCCCCGAGCGCTCGACGACCCAGTCCAGGGCCGAGGTCACGCCGGCAAGGATGTCGTCGATGTAGGTGTAGTCCCGGGATGTCGTTCCGTCCCCGAACATGGGGATCTCCCCACCGTCCCTGAGGATTCTCGCGAACTTGTGGATCGCCAGATCGGGCCGCTGCCGGGGACCGTACACGGTGAAGAACCGGAGGCACGCCATACTGATGGCGTCCAGGTGGGCCGCCGCGTGACAGAGCAACTCCCCGGACTTCTTGGTGGCCGCATAAGGGGAGATGGGATGATCCACGGGGTCGTCCTCGGAGAACGGGACCTTCTCGTTGTTCCCATACACCGACGAAGACGACGCGAATACGAAGGCCCCCATCTCCCGCTCCCGGGCGAGGGCGAGAAGCTCGGATGTGCCCATGAGATTCACGTCCGAGTAGAGCACCGGCTGCTCGATGGAGGGGCGAACCCCGGCCCGAGCAGCCAGGTGGACGATGGCGTGAATCCCGTCGGGGAGGGCCTGGAGGAAGAGCGGATCCCGGATATCCCCCTCTGCCAGGGTGAACCGCTCGTGCTCCATGGCGCCGGCGAGATTCCGACGCTTGATGGACTCGTCGTAGAAGTCGTCGAAGTTGTCCAGCCCCACCACCACCTCTCCGCGGTGCAGCAGGGTATCGGTGAGATGGGATCCGATGAACCCGGCGGCGCCGGTGACCAGGACGGCCATCAGACCAGGGGCCGGGCCATGGCCCCCTCCTCCCGGACCTTCCGGTCGAACCACTCGATGGTCCTGCGCAGCCCGTCCCGGAGCTCCACCTGGGGCTCCCAACCCAGCTCGGCCCGGGCCACCGTGATGTCCGCCTGCCGGACTTTCGGGTCGTCGGTGGGCAGGGGGCGGTGTTCGATCTCGGACGAGCTCCCCGTCTCTTCAATGACGATCCGGGCCAACTCGGCGATGGTGAACTCTCCGGGATTCCCCACGTTGGTGGGATCGACCCGATCCGACTGGTAGAGGCGGAAGATCCCCTCGACCTCGTCTTCGACGAAGCAGAAGGACCGTGTCTGGGACCCGTCCCCGTAGACCGTAAGCGGTTCTCCCCGCAGAGCCTGGACGATGAAGTTGGATACCACCCGGCCGTCCCCGGGACGCATCCGTGGGCCGAACGTGTTGAAGATCCGAACGATGCGCGTGTCCAGGCCGTGGAAGCGGTGGTAGGCCATGGTGATGGCCTCGGCGAAGCGCTTCGCCTCGTCGTACACGCCCCGGGGACCCACCGGGTTCACGTTCCCCCAATAGGACTCCGGCTGGGGATGCACCAGGGGATCTCCATAGACCTCGGACGTGGAGGCGAGGAAGAACCTGGCCCTCTTCGCCTTGGCCAGCCCGAGCATGTTGTGGGAGCCCAGGCTGCCGACCTTGAGGGTCTGGATGGGCATTTCCAGGTAGTCCACCGGGGAGGCCGGAGAGGCGAAATGGAGGACCCCCTCGATCTGACCGTGGAAGAACAGCGGCTTCGACACGTCGTGGGTGATCAGGTCGAAGCGGGGGTCACTCTCCAGGTGGGCCAGGTTCGCCCGGGTGCCCGTGATGAAGTTGTCGACGCCCACGACCTCGTACCCGTCGGCCAGGAACCGATCGGTAAGGTGGGAGCCGAGGAAGCCGGCGGCTCCGGTGATCACGACGCGCTTGGTCACTTGAGCTGCCTCCTCGTTTCAGGTTCAGCCGTCCGCCGGGCCCACGCCGTCGCGACCCACCGATTTGTATTCGAATCCCATATCCCCCAGGACGTTCGGGTCGTAGAGATTCCGACCGTCGAAGATGACGGGGCGTTTCAGGAGGGACGCGATCCGCTGGAAGTCCGGACGCCGATAGGGCATCCACTCCGTGTGAATCAAGAGCGCATCGGCTCCTTCGAGCGCGTCGTAGGCCCGGTCCCGGTATTGGATCCGGTCCCCAAGATAGTGGGTCCGGGCCTCGTCCATGGCTTCGGGATCATGAGCCACGACCTGGCCCCCTCGTTCCAGCAGTCCCTCGATGCTCACCAGGCTAGGGGCCTCCCGCATGTCGTCCGTGTTCGGCTTGAACGCGAGCCCCCACACCGCGAAGGTCATCCCTGACAGGTCCTCACCGAAGCGGTCGATAACCCATCCCAGCAGCAGGCGCTTCTGTCGCTCATTGACCGACTCCACCGCCTCCAGAATCGACGCATCGACCCCCAGTGCCCGCTCGGTCCGGACCAGCGCCTTCACGTCCTTGGGGAAGCAGGATCCGCCGTATCCGAGCCCCGGGAAGAGAAACGACGACCCGATGCGCGAATCGGAACCCACACCCTGGCGCACCATATCCACGTCGGCCCCCGTCGCCTCGCAAAGGCTGGCGATCATGTTCATGAAGCTGATGCGGGTCGCCAGCATGGCGTTGGCGGCGTACTTGGTGATCTCCGCGGAGGCGATGTCCATGATGAGAATCGCGTTGCCGGTTCTCACGAAGGGTGCGTAGAGCTGGGAAAGGACCTCACCCGCGTAGTCGGAATCCACCCCCAGCACCACCCGGTCCGGCTTCATGAAGTCCTCGACCGCGGCTCCCTCCTTGAGGAACTCCGGATTCGAACAGACGTGGACGGGGATGTCGGTCTCCGCTTCGACGGCGGTCCGGACCTTGGCCGCGGTGCCTACCGGGACGGTGCTCTTGGTGATGACGATCTTCTCCGATTCCATCGCCCGTCCGACGGTGGACGCCACGGCCAGGACGTGCTGGAGGTCCGCCGAGCCGTCCTCCCCCGGAGGCGTCCCCACCGCGATGAAAATGATGTCGGAGGCCTTGACCGCCCCAGGCACGTCCGTCGTGAAGGACAGCCGTCCGGCCTCCACGTTTCTCTCCACGAGGGGCTCGAGGCCCGGCTCGTAGATGGGGATTTCCCCCTCGCGCAGTCGCCGGATTTTATCCTCTGCGATATCGGCGCAGATCACGTCGTTCCCCGTCTCGGCGAGGCATGCCCCCGCGACGAGGCCCACGTATCCGGTGCCCACCACCGTCACCTTCATTCGACTATCCCGATCCCAGGTTGAGGATACCCGAAGCCTCCAACTCAGCGAACAGCCGCTGGGCCAGGGCCTCAGCATCGGCCTCCTCCGTAGCCAGACGCACCTCGGGGTCCGTCGGTGGCTCGTAGGGGCTGTCGATTCCCGTCATGTTGGTGATCTCGCCGGCCCGGGCCTTGGCGTAAAGGCCCTTGGGGTCACGGCGCTCACACTCCTCCAACGGAGTGTCCACGAACACCTCGAAGAACCGTCCCTCGTCCACGAGTCCCCTGGCGAACTTCCGGTCGTCGTCGAAGGGAGAGACGAAGGTGCACAGCACGATGGTGCCCTGCCCATAGAACAGGGCTGCGACCTCCGCCACTCTGCGAATGTTTTCCTTTCGGTCCGCGATACCGAATCCCAGATCGCCATTGAGCCCGTGTCGGACCTGGTCACCATCCAGGAGCATGGTCTGACACCCGGCCTCGAACAGCTTCTGCTCCAGGAGTCGGGCGATGGCGCTCTTCCCGGAACCGGAGAGACCCGTCATCCAGACGATGGCGGCTCCGTGGCCATTCCGACGCTCGCGCTCCGCCACCGGGATATTCCAACTCTCCCAGACCACGTTCGGTGAGTGCCGACGCGCTTCCGCCGCCTCGGTGGCCGCCCGGACCTCCGCATCCAACTCGTCGAGATCATGGACCCGGCCCCGGATCATCCCCGCGCCCACGGTCGTGTTCGTGTGGGGGTCGATGAGCACGAAGCTCCCGGTTTCCCGGTTCACGTCGTACCGATCGAAGAACAGCGGCTGGGCCGTCGTGACCTGAACCCGTCCGATGTCGTTGAGGGTCAGGCCGGAAACCTCTTCCCGGTGGAGCGTGTCCACGTCGATCCGGTATACCAGGCGGGAGACGTACGCCTTGACCTGCCGAGTGGTGTGGCGGATCCAGTACTCCTTGCCGGTGACCAGGGGATCGTCCACCATCCAGCACACCGTGGCGTCCAACTCGTTGCCCACGGTCGGCAGATTCATGGGCCGGACCAGCATGTCGCCACGTGAGATGTCCCGCTCGTCCTCCGTGGTGAGTACGACCGACTGACCGGCACCGCCCTCCTTCAGCGGGCCGTCGAAGGTATCCACGGCCCGGATTCGGGTCCGCTGGCCCGAGGGCAGCACGACCACGTCCTCACCGGGCCTCACCGACCCGGAGGCCACGCGACCGGCGTACCCGCGGTAGTCCTGGTTCGGACGCACCACGTACTGAACCGGGAAGCGGAAGTCCACCAGGTTCTGGCCCGCTCCCAGGTTCACCGACTCCAGATGGTGGAGGAGGGTACCGCCGTCGAACCATGGCATGTTCTCGGACGGGTCCACCACGTTGTCGCCCCGGAGCGCGCTGATGGGCATGAACTTCAGGTCGTCGATCCCCAACTTGAGCGCGAAGTCCGAGTACTCTCGGGAGATGGACTCGAACACCTCCTCCGACCAGTCCACCAGGTCCATCTTGTTAACCGCCACGAGGATGTGGGGGATCCCCAGGAGAGACGCGATGAATCCGTGGCGCTTGGACTGGGTCAGGACCCCGTTCCGTGCGTCGATGAGGACGATGGCCAACTCGGCGGTGGACGCCCCCGTGACCATGTTTCGGGTGTACTGGATATGGCCGGGAGTGTCGGCGATGATGAACTTCCGCCGGGGAGTGGCGAAATACCGATAGGCCACGTCAATGGTGATGTTCTGCTCCCGCTCAGCCCGGAGACCATCGGTCAGGAGCGCCAGATTCACTCCCTCCTCGCCCCGACGGCGGCTGGCGTCCTCGACCTGCTCCAACTGGTCCTCGAAGATGGACTTGGAATCGTAGAGGAGCCTTCCGATCAGGGTGCTCTTTCCGTCGTCTACCGACCCGGCGGTCGTGAATCTCAGGAGGTCCACTAGAAGTACCCCTGCTTCTTGCGGTCTTCCATCGCCGCCTCTGAGTGCTTGTCGTCGTGTCGCCCGCCTCGCTCGGTCACCCGGGCCGCCGCCACCTCAGCAATGATGTCGTCCATATTGGACGCGCCGGACTCGGTGGCGCCGGTGCACGTCGCGTCTCCGATGGTTCGGAAGCGGATGGTCCGCTCCTCCCAGCGCTCTCCGGGAAGAAGCTCGTTGAATTCGGATTCGGCCAGGAGGACGCCGTCCCGCTCCACCACTCGTCGCCGGTGGGAGAAGTAGAGGCTCGGCATCTCCACCTGCTCGGCGGCGATGTACTGCCAGACGTCCATCTCGGTCCAGTTGGAGAGGGGAAACACCCGGAAGTGCTCGCCGGGGCTTCGGCGCCCGTTGAACAGGTTCCAGAGCTCGGGACGCTGGTTCTTGGGATCCCACTGACCGAACCGGTCCCGATGGCTGAAGAAACGCTCCTTGGCCCGGGCCTTCTCCTCGTCCCGCCGACCTCCTCCGAAAGCCGCGTCCGCCTTCAACTCGGTGATGGTTCGAAGGAGGGTCGCGGTCTGGAGGCGATTCCGACTCGGGCTCGGCCCGGGCTCTTCCTGGCTCCGGCCGGAGTCGATGTCGTCCTGGACCGATCCCACGTGGAGTTCGCAGCCCAGCTCGTCGACGATGGCGTCCCGGAATGCGAGGGTCTCCGGGAAGTTGTGGCCTGTGTCGATATGGACCAGGGGGAACGGGAACCGGCCCGGCCAGAATGCCTTCCGGGCCAGGTGAACCATGAGGATGGAGTCCTTCCCGCCGGAAAAAAGGAGAATCGGCCGCTCGAATTGAGCAGCGACCTC
>JBDHCV010000002.1:0-179848 GCA_039591855.1 Gemmatimonadota bacterium
CCCGCGTTGGTACTCCGGGACGAATGACCGCTCCGGGTCTCGGGGCCGCCGGGGCTTCCTAGCGCTCCCCCGGGCGGTAGACCCGCTCGGTGTGTCCTTCGAGTTGGGACGGATAGAAATAGACCTCGCGAAGATCGCCCGTACTGTACCGAAGGGCCTGGTCGTTGAAGTGGGGCGACGCCGGGTCGTGGTTGAGCCCACCGGCCGTGACTGCACGGGCCCGGACGCTGTCTCCGAACTCCACCACCGCGACGAAGCTGTTGCCGCTGGTCCCGTACCACTTCTTCGACCCGTTCCGGGGGGCCGCCCCGAAGGACGCCAGGGATCCCCAGCGGGCCGACGTGAAGCCCACGGGAATGCTGGGTCCGGCGTCGTCGAAGGGATGATCGATGTCCCCCGTGAGCCGCTGGAACCGGTTGATGTCGCCCCAGGGCGTGCGCCACCCGCCGAAGTCCTCTTCCAGCCGTTGGACCGCGGCGGCCAGGGCCTCCAGGCGCTCCCCACCCGCCGCGTCGGTGGCCATGTAGTCGTAGGCGGAGAGACCCGCCTCCCTGGCCGCTCCTCGGGTCCGCCTCATGAGCTCCTCGCCCCAGAAGACGGCGAGTGAGGTGGGCACCGACTCCACGCTCCACCGCAGGTCCCAGTCTCGAAGCAGGTCGATGGGCTCGGCGAGCGTGCTCTTCCGGGGATCCGATTCCGGGGTCCGGTCCCAATCCGCCACCAGTGCCGGGACCAACGGCTCGAAGGCGGTCAGGTAGCTGTCGTAGGCGGCATCGATGAGGGACTGAAGGGTGAAGTCCGTCTTTCCGTCCAGTACCATGATGGCGTGGATTCCCCTGGGGTTCTCGCTGCCCGCGTCCATGTAGGGCGGGTAGTCCTCGGGGCGGGGACTGGTCGCGCCGGTCACCGAGTAGGGCCAGTTGTTCGTGTTCTGGACCCAACCGTTCGACGGATTCACCGCGTTGGGGCTCTCGTCGAAGGCATGGACTCCCTGCCAGTCCGTCGAGGGGTCGCTCCCGTCCACCGGCTGTCCGTAGTCCAGACTGGGATCCCGGACCGGAACGAAGTTGGAGTGGAAGTACGCGATGTTGCCCTCGGCGTCGGCGAAGAGGGTGTTATTCGAGGAATTGGTGTGGAGCTCCAGGATCTCTCGGTATTCGGCGAGATTCTGTGCCTTCGTCCGAGTGTACGACTGGATGAGGGCGTTCAGGGGCTCCTCCATGAGGGCCACCGCCACCCAGCGCCCGTCGACCTCCCGGACGATGGGGCCGTGGTGGGTCCGGTAGACGGTGAACTCCCGCTCCGCCATTCCATCGGGGGTCCGGTAGGGGACCGTGACCTGCCGGGTCTCCACCGGCCGCTCCTCGTCGCCGTAGAGGTAGTAGAGCCCGTCCTCCCGCTCCACCACCGTCTCCAGGAACTCGTCGATGTTGTCCACGCTGCTGGAGGTATGCATCCAGCCCGCCGTCTCGTTGAACCCCTGGTAGATGAAGAACTGGCCCCAGGTCAGGGCACCGTAGGCGTTCAGCCCCTCGTCGCTGGTGACGTGGGCTTCGTGCCGGAAGAAGAACGAGGTGTGGGGGTTGATCAGGAGGAGGGCGTCCCCGTTGGCGGTGTTGGCGGGAGCGATGGCGAATCCATTGGACCCCGACGGCTCATGGTCCAGACCCAGGGCCTCGGCCGCACTGGCTACGGCCATGATCCCGGTCTCCACCCGCTCTCCCTCAGCCTCCGCGGCCTGGGGCAGGGCCCGGGCCTCGCCGCCGTAGAAGGCTTCCAGGCGCTCCAGGTTCACGCGTTCGATATCTCCACCGATGCTCCCCTCGCTGAACGTGAGGGCCATCCAGGGCTCGAACTCCTGGATTACCCTGGGCTCCACCTCGGGGTGGGTGTGGAGGTAGTAGTTCAGTCCCGCGGCCCACGCGTCCATCAGGTCGACCAACCACGCGGGGCTCTGGGCGTAGAGTGCCTTCATCTCGTCGGGATCGATGAACAGCTTCATCCGCAGATCCCGCCAGACCTCCCCTTCTCCGTCGGCTTCCGCCAGCCGTCCCTGGGAGAGGAGAAAGTTGTGCTCCACCCGGTTGAAGTCGTCCTCGGCCTGGGCATACATGAGCCCGAACACCGCGTCGGCGTCGGTCTCGGCCACGATGTGGGGAATGCCCCAGTCGTCCCGGGTGATGGTGACCCGCTCCGCCTGGGCCTCCCATGCGGCCACCGTGGGGTCGGAGGATCCCTGGGGAGCGCAGGCGGCGACCGCCAGCGTCAGGACTGCGAGGAGCTTCTTCATTCTCTGCAACCGGATGAGGGAATCGAGCATCGTGCCCGCGGGGAGCCTAGGAACCCCGGCCTGCCCTCGCAAGACGCGACCTCCCCCCCGCTGACGAACGCGAGGGGGAGGTCGTGTGCCCGGGGGGGGACCCCCGGGCAGGGGGTTCGACTGGGCCTACATGCCCGGCCCCCAGAAGTCCGGAGCGGCCGCCCTGGTCTCCGGGGCCACGAAGGACATTCCCGGATCCAGCCGGAACCGATTGGTAATGGAGAGCTGGATGGCGTTGGACATGAAGTTCTCCATCAAGGTCATCTCGTCGGGTGTGATGGCGCCCATCACCATCTCCTCCTGGGCCATGGTGTCGTCGAACTCGGCGTAGGAATTGACGGACGAGAACATCATGAAGTAGCCCCAGGGCATCCCCGCGGTGACCTGGTAGGTGCGGAAGCTCATGTCGACCCCGGCTCGCTCCGCCGCGGCCACGTACGCTTCAACCGCCTCCTGGAACGCACCCTCCTGGCCGGCGCGGATCCGGAACATGGTGATGTCCCAGAACCGGGCCATGGCCAGGTCCGGGAAACCCCCGTGGCTGAGATCGGGACGGGCCACCGCCCTGACCTGGCGGGTGTCGTCCAGATACTCCGCGTCGGCCCTCCAGAGGCGGGCCAGTTCTGCGCTCAGAGCCGGATCGGACTCGTTCCGCTCCATGAAAGCGGCCTCTTGGGCGTGGGAGTCATACGGAGAGACGTACCAGACTTCGTTGGGGCCGCTCATGGAGACCATGGCCAGGTAGTAGTCTTCCGAGCCCGCCCGGGCGAAGGCGGCGGGCCACCCGAGTTCATTCGCACGGTGGTCGGCGTTCATGCCAACCTTCACCTCTTCGATGAAGATATTCAGGATGCCCGGCTGTGTGGTGGGCATCCCCTGGGCCGCGACCGCCGCAGCCGATGCGGCGAGAAATGCCAGGGGAAGGGTCATCCGAAAGAGTGGTCGCATACATGCCTCCAGGGTCGGTGGCGTCGAGGGACGCCCGGGGGGCGACCGCCACGGCCGGTGGGCCGTCGCGCGTCGCTCAGCCTATCCCGCATCGTGCGGGAAGGTGGTCGATTCTGAAGGCAGCTTAACCGCCATGTCGGTCGCGCGCCAGTCGGGGCCCAGTCGTGCCCGGTAGCCCCGGGGCGGTGACCTGCCAGGAGGACTGGGGTGGCGGTTGGCGGCTCGGCTACCGTCCCGGCGGCGTTCCGTAGGGGAACATGGTCTCCAGGTCCACGTGCTCGTAGGGGAGGGCGTCCAGGTACGTGGTGCCCACGAACGGGCCCGGCGCCTCGACCACCACGATGGTCGGTGCGAACCCCGTCTCGTCGAATCCCCGCCGGAAGTGGACCCGGGACTTCACCACAAAGACCTGGTAGTCCTCGGGTGCGACCGGTCCGAACCGGAACCGCTCGGGGTCCGTGATCTGGGTGTAGGCCGGTGTGATCAGGACCATGTTCCCCCTCCCGAAGGAGACGGCAGCGGTGCGCTCGTAGCCCGCCCACGGCCCCACGTACTCCAGGGTCCCCCGGATTCGCACCGGCGTCCCTCCGGAGGGGGTGTATCCCCCGATCTCCATGTCGAAGGGGTCGCCCACCGCCGCCTCGCTCTCGGCCAGGGCGTCCAGGGTCTGGGGAGAGGAGATGGCGCCGTAGAGGACCCGCTCGATCCCCGCCGCCTCGAAGGCCTTGAGGATGTGGGTGGCGTCACCCGGCCGATCGGAGTGATCGCCCACCGCCACCGGGGTCTCTCCGGCGGACACGGCCCGGGCCACGATTCGGGCGGCCTGGTCCGGGACCGGGAAGCGGCCCAACGCGAAGTCCTCCCGTACCCGCCAGATGAAGTCGTTCATGTCGTCCGCGATCCGGTCCGCCAGGGCCTGGTCCCCGTTGGTCATGACGTGAACCGTGGCGCCCACGTCGGGGACGTCCGACCACGGATACCCGTAGAAGACGCTCACGAAGGCGTCCGTCTCCCGGGCCTCCCAGCGCCGGGCCCGCTCCATGATGTCCATGGAGGGGGACTGCCCCGTCCACTGGAGGACCGTGGGGGTGAGGACGCCGGGTTTGCGGGTGGCGTTGGTGGGGACGTAGGTCCCGCTCATGACCCGGTGGAGGGCCCGCGCGGCCCGGGCGCCCTGGATGCCGGCGTCGTAATGGGGATATCGCTTGGTCACGAAGGCGAATTCGGCGTGTTCCAGGAACTCGGCGTCCTCGTTGCCGTGGAGGTCGAACGAGCCCGCGATGGGCACGCCGGGCCCGACGACTTCCCGGACCCTGCGGGCGATCTCGGCCTCGGGGCGGGGTACGTCGCGGACCGCCATGGCTCCGTGGAGCGCCAGGTACACCCCGTCCACTGGCATGGCCGCCCTCAGATCGGAGAGTATTCCCTCCATGAAGTGCTCGAAAGTCTCCTCGGTGTTCCAACTCCGAGAGGAGCCGCCGAAGACGTTGTTCGGGGAGGTGAGGGGCACCAACGCCATGTCCCCGTAGTCTTCGGCCTGGCGGACGAACCCTCGGACGTAGCTCCCGGAGTCCAGCACGTCCGGCCCGGAGAGCACCTCCTGCCAGTCCTCCACCTCCACGTCGCCACCGGGGCAGAAGGTGCATGTCTCGTGCTGGAACTTGGCCACCGCCACCCGGAATAGGGTCTGTTCGTCGGTCTGCGCGGGACCGCAGGCGGCGAGGGCGAGGGTCGCGCCCAGGATGAGGGCTGAGCTTGAGCGTTTCATCGCGTTATCGGCTTCCGTTTCGGTGAATCAGGCCGCGATGGCCTGCATGATCAGTCCGCAAATCCAGGCGGCGTAGGTCCCCAGCGCGTATCCCAGGACCGCGAGTAGCACGCCCGCCGGCGCCAGGCTGGGATGGAATGCGGACGCGACCACCGGGGCCGACGCCGCGCCGCCCACATTCGCCTGGCTTCCCACCGCCATGTAGAACACCGGGGCTCGAATCAGCTTCGCCACCAGGAGCAGGAGCACCGCGTGGAACGTGATCCAGATCCCGCCCACCGCGAACAGGCCCGGGTTGCTGAAGATGGAACTCACGTCCATGCCCATCCCGATGGAGGCCACCAGGACGTAGAGCATGGCCGAGCCGACCCGGGACGCTCCGGCCCCTTCCAGGTTCTTGGCCCGTGTGAAGGAGAGCAGGAGGCCGCCGGTGGTGGCGATGACCACGATCCAGAAGAACGTGCTGGTCAGGCTCAGTCGCTCCAATCCAGGCGCCGACACGGAGATCCACCCGGAGATCCCCCCGCCCAGCGCATGAGCCAGCCCGGTCACGCCGAAACCCACCGCCACCATGAGCATGAGGTCGGTGAGGTTGAGGACCCTGGCGTGCTCGTCGTGGAAGGCCTCCACGCTGGCCTTCAGCTCTGCGATTGCCGAGGTGTCCGCCCCGGAGCGTCGATCCATGGCGTCGGCCCGCCCGGCCATGAAGAGAAGGATCGCCATCCACACGTTGGCCCACAGGACATCCACGGCGATCATTTGCCCGAACAGTCGGTCCCCGACCTCGAAGACCTCCTTCATGGCGGTCTGGTTCGCGCCTCCACCGATCCAGCTTCCGGCCACCGTGGTGAGGCCCCGCCAGACCGCCTCAGGACCGTCGCCGCCCACCGTCTCCGGACTGATGGATCCCACGATCAGGAGGGCGAGGGGGCCCCCCAGGACGATCCCCACCGTCCCGGTGAAGAACATGATCAGGGCCTTGGACCCCAGGCGCAGGATGGCCGGGAGGTCCACGGACAGGGTCAGGAGGACCAGCGTCGCCGGCAGCAGGTAGCGGGAGGTGACGAAGTACAGGTTGGACTGCTCCGAGTCCACGATATTGAAGGTGTTCAGGAGCGACGGGAGGAAGTAACAGAGGAGAAGCCCGGGAACGTAGGTGTAGAACTTCTTCCAGAAGGGGTGCTCACTCTTCTCGGTGTAGAAGACGAAGCCCAGAATGACGGCCAGCAGGCCGAGCACCACCGCATCGTTCGTGACAAGGGCTTGTGTTTCCATGGCTCCCGTGGGGTTCGGTTCGGCGCGGGCCGGTGGAAGAGGCTGGCCCGACGGGCCTCGACGGCGGAAGATGAGGGTCGGGAGCGCACCGGGCAAAGTGGCCGGCCCAACGGGTCGCAGGCGCGCGCCATCATCAGGGACCGACAGGAGTGAGTGCGATGGATCGAGAAGGAGCTCTGGCTCGGCTGGCGGACCAGCGCGACCGATGGGATTTCATCATCATCGGAGGGGGCGCCACGGGCATCGGTACGGCCCTGGACGCCGCCGCCCGGGGGTACTCGGTGGCCCTCCTGGATCGGAGCGATTTCGGCAAGGGCACTTCCAGCCGAAGCACTAAACTGATCCACGGCGGGGTCCGCTATCTCCAGCAGGGCAACATCCCCCTGGTCATGGAGGCCCTGAAGGAGCGAGGAATCCTGCGGCGCAACGCCCCCCACCTGGTCCAGGATCTCCCGTTCGTCGTCCCCAACTACTCCTGGTGGGAGGCGCCCTTCTACGGGATCGGCATGAAGGTCTACGACGCCCTGGCCGGCAAGTACGGCTTCGGCCACTCCCGGGTCCTTTCGAGGGAGGAGACCCTGGAGCGGATCCCCACCATCGAGACCGATGGCCTGAACGGAGGCGTGGTCTACCACGACGGCCAGTTCGACGACTCCCGACTCTTGATCAACCTTGCTCAGACGGCGGTGGAGCAGGGGGCCGTGTTGATCAACTACGCTCCGGTGACCGGGCTGACCAAGTCGTCGGACGGTCTGGTGGACGGGGTGAGGGCCCGAGACCTGGAGTCCGGGCGGGAGCTGGAGCTGCGAGGGCGGATCGTGGTGAACGCCACCGGGGTTTTCGCCGACGAGGTTCGCCGCATGGACGACCCGACAGCGGCGCCGGTGATCCGGCCCAGCCAGGGGGTCCACGTGGTGCTGCCCCGCCGCTTCCTTCCCGGGGACTCGGCCATCATGGTGCCTCGCACCGACGACGGGCGCGTCCTGTTCGCCATCCCCTGGTACCACACCGTGGTCATCGGGACCACGGACACGCCCGTGGACAGACCGGAGCTGGAGCCCCGCCCCCTGGACGAGGAGGTGGACTTCCTGCTGGAGCACGCCGCTCGGTACCTGGAGGAGGATCCGGGCCCCGGGGACGTTCTATCCGTATTCGCCGGCCTGCGTCCCCTCGTGGACCCGTCGGGTGGGGAGGGGGAGACCTCGACGATCTCCCGGGAACACGTGATCCTGGTGCCTCCGTCGGGACTGTTGACCATCGCCGGGGGCAAGTGGACCACGTATCGGAAGATGGCGGAGGACGTGGTGGACCATGGGGCGGTGCTCGGGGGCATGGAGATCCGGCCCTGCCCCACCCGGGAGTTGAACATCCACGGGTATCACCTAAACCCGGAGCGATTCGGACCCCTGGCCCCCTACGGCGCCGACGCCGCAGCCGTGGCCGCGCTGGAGCGGCACGATCCGGGACTCGCGGATCGGGTTCATCCCCGGCTGCCGGTGACCGCGGCCCAGGTGGTCTGGGCGGTCCGCGCCGAGATGGCCCGCACCGTGGACGACGTGCTGGCCCGGCGAACGAGGGCGTTGTTGTTCGATGCGGCGGCGGCGGCCGAGGCCGCGCCGGAGGTGGCCCGACTCATGGCCGTGGAGCTGGAGCGGGACCGGGGCTGGGAACAGGAGCAGGCGGATGACTTCCGGGCCCTGGCCGCCGGATACCGGCTCCCTGCCGGCTAGTTGATGTGGCCCTTCCCCGTTCGGGGCGGGGAGCGGCCGAAGACCCCGAACTTGAAGAGGAGCGTGCCTGCCCAGCCACTGACGTCCTGGTTGGTGAGGTTCACCAGGTCCACGTCCTGGACGAAGCGGTAGCTGCCCCCGGCGGAGATCCGCATGAAGTGGGTCACGTTCAACTCGAGGTTCACCCCCGGCTCGGCCACGAAGACCGCGTCCCAACTGGTGGGGTGGACCGGGTCGAAGCGATAGGTCACGCCGCCTCCGCCGATCAGACCCTGGAGGGTCAGGTGGACGAGGTCGTCGGAGCGCAGAAGCACCTCCAGGTCCAGGCCGCCGTATCCCATGCGGAGCTTTCCTGGCCGGTTGTACTGGTCGTAGACGTCGGTCCAGATGTCGCTGACCAATCCGTACCCGCCTCCGCCCAGGACCAGGGTGCGGTTGAGGATCCACCCGCCCCGTCCTCCCAGGAGTACAGCGAAGTCTCCCCGCATGGACGTGAACTTGGTGGCGAATCCGCCGAAACCGCCGCTCTCGATGTCCGAACCCACCAGGGTCCGGCCGCCCTGGGCGGCCAGGCCAGCCGGCAGAAACGCAAGCAGAACAAGGCCTATCGCGAATTTCCTCATCGTCGTCCTCCCGAGCTGTCACCGCTTCCCAGGTCACTCGGGACCCGCCTGGGCCCCGGTCCGAATTCGGCAGTGCGAATCCGATCTGCTGCCAAGAGGAGCATGGGGCGTGCCGCGGGCCGGGCCTGGTAGCGCCGGGGAGTTCTGCCTCTGCCTCCCGAGACGGCCCCGAGCCCGAACACGCCCTGCGTCATTCCCGTCTCCCACTCTCATGAGACGGGCGATTGGTCCTTACAGCGGCTCGCCGGCGGCCCGTTGAAACGACGGTAGCCCTGGGCATTCCGGGGACGCCAGGCAATCCTGGAAGTCCTCGCCGCTTGGCGAACCCCGCAACGCCGCCCATACTCTCAGCCACACGGAATCTCCAAGCCGACCGCCCGGAGGATCGACCATGCACCGCATTCGGACCCTGTTCGCCGCCGCGCTTCTCCTCCTTCCCGGCCTGCTTTCGGGCCAGGAAGTCCGGCTTGAGGTGGGCCAGACCCGCTCCGGCACGCTCGCCAGCGGCGACACCGCCTCGTTCAACTTCCAGGCCGGAGACGACTTCCTCCTGTACGGCGAGGTGAACCAGATCAGCGTGGACGTGGTGGTGACGCTGGAGAACGCAGACGGGCAGCGGGTAGGCCCGAGTTGGGATGGCCCGGCCCGGGGAGCGGAGGCGTTTTCGACATCCATCGCCGAGGCAGGGCTCTACACCCTGAAGGTGGCGCCCTTCGAGGAGGAGACCGGCGACTTCGAGGTCACGATCCTCCTGCTCGAGGCTGAGGCCGACGACCCCGAGCGCCTGGCGGATCAGCTCATGTTCGCCTACGACCGTCCGGGGAGTCCGGGAGGGGCGATCCAAGTCTGGCGGGACGGGCGGACCGTCTTCTCGAAGGCCTATGGCCTGGCGGATCTCGCCCACGGAATCGATTTCCAGACCACGACGGCCACCAATATCGGGTCCACGTCCAAGCAGTTCACCGCCTTCGCGGTGCTCTTGGAGCAGGAGCGGGGCAACCTCACTCTGGACGACGACATCCGGGATTACTTCCCGGAGATCCCGGACTTCGGCGAGACCATCACGATCCGGAACCTCCTCAACCATACCTCGGGGCTTCGGGAATTCCTGAACCTCTGGGCGCTGTCCGGCGCCGACACCCGGACCCTGACTCGGGACGACGTGCTCCGGGCCGCCACCCGTCAGCCCGCGCTCCAGAACTCCCCCGGCGCCGAGTTCAACTACAACAACACGGCCTTCTCCCTGGCCGCGCAGATCGTCGAGAAGACGTCGGAACAGGACTTCGACGACTACATGCGGGAGAACGTGTTCGGTCCGCTGGGGATGAACGACACCTATGTGCGCATGACGCCCCAGACCATCATACCGGGACGGTCCGACGGGTACACGCCCGGGAGCGAGGGGTGGACCGCGCCCGGTGACCTGGGAGGCGCCGTTGGCGCGGGCGGGATCTACGCGTCGGTCGAGGACCTGCAGCGCTGGGGGCAGAACCTGCTCTCGCCTACGGTGGGAACGCCCGAGATGGTCGAGGCGATGATGACCGAGTTCCAACTCACCGACGGGGAGGGCTCGGGATACGGTCTGGGCCTCTTCATCGACGAGCAGCGGGGACTGAAGCGGGCCCATCACGGGGGCGCCGACGTCTCCCACCGCTCCATGATCGTCCACTACCCCGAGATCGGGGCCGGCCTCACCGCCCAGAGCAACGCCTCCAACTTCAACAGCGGCGGGACCGCGTTCCAGCTGGGGGGCGCGTTCTTCGACGACGCCATGGAGCCCGAGGAGGACGACGCGGTGGCCGCCGACGACGGGGACTTCGACCCCGAGACCTGGGACCGGGCCGAGTTCGCGGTGGTGGAGGGCACGTACAGCCTCGACCAGGCCCCCCAGATCCAGGCCCGTCTCTGGAACTCCGGGGACAGTCTCTTCGTCCAGTTGACGAACCAGCCTGCGGCGGAGATCCGTCCCACCTCTCCCACCAGCTTCGAGCTGCTGATCGTGGACGCCCGGATCGTGTTCGAGGTCGAGGACGACGCCGAGGAGGCGTCCGGCTTCACCCTGTTCCAGAACGGCCAGGAGGTCCACGCCACCCGGGTCGCCGAGGAGGAGGTCGAGGCCGAGGAGGATTGGGAGCCCACGGCGGAGGAGTTGGCGGCGTTCGAGGGCCGCTATTACAGCGACGAGATCGAGACGTTCTACACCGTCGAGCTGCAGTGGCCCGAGGACGAGGGCGAGGAAGCGGGTGAGGAGTCCGCCCCGCGCCTGGTGATGAGGCAGCTTCGCATGGGCGAGGTCTCCATGACTCCCACGGAGCGCGATGCGTTCAGGACCGCGAGAGGGTTCAGCCTGGAGTTCGAACGGGACCGACACGGCGACGTGATCGCGCTCTACGCCGATGCGGGCCGTTCCCGGGACGTCCGGTTCGAGCGGGTGCGCTGAGGGACCCCGGGTTCCAGCCCCGGGGCGTCGGGATCAGATCCGAAGGCCCAAGCCGGAGAGAAGCGTTCTGAGCTGCCTGCGTCGGACTGCGCTGCGGAGTCCGCTCCAGACGGAGTCCTCCGCCACGCCGTTCTCCGCCGCCAGCTCGAGGAGGTGCCGGGCGAATCGGATGTGATAGGACTTCTCCAGGCGAAGGGTGGCCGCCTGGGTGGCCGTGGGCGCAGGGGTCAGGGAGCCCGGAACGAGAAGCCCGTTGGCCATGAATGCCAGCTTGGTGAGAAGGCACTTGCTGCACACACCGCAGTTGCTGTCGGGGGTGGGTGTCTCCCAACAGACCCGAAGGTGAGCCATCCCCTCGGGCCACTCCGAGATCAGGCGCGTCTTGGCCGAACGCCCCGTCTCCGAGCCGTCGTGGATCATCTCCATCAGGGGGCTGCTGAAGTACCGGTCGGTCAGGGCGTGGGAGCCGGCGGGTCCGGTTCTGCTGGCCGGGCGGATGCTCCGCATGCCCCGGTGGTAGTTGGAGGCGGCGAGGATCGCAGCGGAACACCCTCCCGCGTAGCAGTGAAGGGCGGCCGCCAGGCCGGTGCCGTGGGCATAGAACCAGTGGGCTTTGAAGTCGCGGAAGTTCGTGCTGAGCTTCCAAAGGTCATATCCAAGGCTGGAGAGCATGGCCCGGGAGCCCTCCGCCGCCGCGTCGAAGTAATCCGCCCGATCCCGGGATATGTCGAACCCCAGGATCATCAGGCCGGCCTCGATGTTCTTCGTCCTTCGGCCCAACACTCCCAGTGCGTGGCGACGGGCTGTGTAGGCGCTGTCCAGTCCCCCCGAGAAGGCCAGCAGGGCCGGGCCGTCTCCAGGCTCCGGATGTACCTCCCGATCCGCGAACATCTCGATGGGGCTGTAGCGATCCGGCACGAACGACGACCACATGGCCTGGAAATGCTCCATGTTGCGAAGGAGCATGTGGGAGACGTCTCCATGGACGTGGAGCGCACGATGCGCTTCCATCGCCGGGAAGAGGAGCCCCAGGAGGAAGGAGTCCGCCACGTCGGGGATCTTGTCTCGGTGCCGCGCCTCCAGGTCGAACCAGAGGGTGTCCGGCTGGCCCGGAAGCCCCTCCACTCGGGCTGCGAGACGGATCCATCCGTCCCGCTCCTCGGGGGGCAAGGGATAGGCGTGAACGGTATCGGGGCTCATGCGCTGCTCTGGGTTCGGTTCATTTGCGGATGTAGGGCATCACCCACGACAGGTTGCCGTGCCTGCGCAACACGCCGGCGGCGCGGGTTCCAGGCCCACGGGCCCCACGGTTCCTCGGGCCCCAGGCGACCCAGAACGGCCTGCCGTGCCGGGAATCCATACGAAATGTGGTGGATTCTGTCGAGATGGTATGGGTCCCCGTCCCGGAGGATACCCTGGGAGAAGGGTGAGAGCGAGGTCTTGGACGGTAGTCGTCCTGTAGCGCGTGTGTCTCCATGGAGGCAGAGAAGTGCAAGGAGTCTGCCTCCTGGTCGGTTCCGGGGCGCGGGCGGGGGTGGTCCGGCCCCGGAGCGCCCCGGGCCGGCTCGAGGGTAGAGCCCGCCCTCGGCGCTGATTATCTTGTTCGTTGCTCGGGGCCTTAGCTCAGTTGGGAGAGCGCCTGCTTTGCAAGCAGGAGGTCGCCGGTTCGATCCCGGCAGGCTCCACTTTTACAAAGCTAGGCCCCGTTTGAGGTTACAGCCGCGGACGGGGTCTGGTGTTTCGGCCTGTGAGGCCGATGTGTCCATTTGATGTGTGAAGTGCTCCCCGATCCGCGGTGGGCTGCACCGTCGCTCTCTACTTCAGCTCTCGGAGAACCCTCTCCAGGCTCGGACGCAAGATCGGCACATCCGACACCGCCGTCTCCCAGACGATTTCGAGATCGACCACGAAGTACTCGTGAATCACCTTGTTGCGCATGCCGGCGATCTGGCGCCAAGGTATCTCGGGGTAGGCGTCGGTAACAGTGCCCGAGACCTTTCGAGCGGCCTCGCCCAGGACCTGTAGCTGCCGGAGCACGGCGTCCTGCTTCTCCGGATCGGCCCCGAACTGCTCCTCGGACACCCCCTCGACGTACCGCCCGATGCGATCCACCGCATCGAGCATGTGCTGGACCAGGACCTTGTCAGGATTCGGCATCGAAGAGCACGGTCGCCGAGGCGAGGATCGCCTCCTTCATGTGCGGGCTCAGTCCTCGCTCGGTGACCAGGTCCACCTCACGACCGAAGAGCTTGGCAAGCTCGTCTTCGAGCTCGACGAACTCGAAGAACCCCCGACGTCCGTCATAGTCGACGATCAGATCGATGTCGGAGTCGGGGCGGTCCTCTCCCCTGGCTCCCGATCCGAAGATCCGAAGCCTCCGCACACCATATTCCTGGCACATACGTGCCAACCCTGATCGGTCGAAGTGAACCATGCTCCAATCTCCGCCGCCGGGGGCGATCCGGTCAACCTACAGGCCGGGATCATGCGAACGGTGGGGCGCTGCTGCCCGGGAGTGGGCCCCTCTCGAATAACTCGGCCCTCGAACGACTTTCACACCTGTATTGGCCTGACGTGACCCCCGAAGTTGCTCCCTGAAGGTGGACGCCTGCCAACGGGAGAGGGACACTTTCAGGCTCAGTCGAACTCACAAAGGACTGGCTCCGGCAAATCGGGGCGGTTCAGTCCTTCGGACCGCCGTCACGGCGCCCAAGCAGTGAGCCTGAACGGTCTTCCGAGAACCCCGGGGTAGTTCAGCCCAAGCTCCGGGCCGTCGCCGCTATCGCCGCCCACGAACGAAGACGTGGTCGAAGTCATCATCGACAACGGTCATTAGCGTCAGCGTATCGCCGCTTAGGTGCACGACCCAGTCCGTATCCAATAGGAGTGGAGGGGAGTCAGACAGCACAAGAAGCGGCCCTCGCTCCTTAGAGCGGGCTGCCACATCTGTGCCCTGTACCAGAAATGTCCCGCGACCGACCACGGAATCGCCATCGAAGATAGAGAACTCACGCTCCCCAAAGCGCAGCTGCTGTCCTCGGCCGAGGGTCGTGTTGAAGCCCTCCAAGTGTCCACCGATTGCTGCGGCCCAGTCCCAATCGCCCACCAGAGAGGTCTCCTCCGATTCCCTCAACTCCCCGCCGCAAGCAACAAGGGCCAAGCCGAAGACCGAAATCAGGGGCCGTCTCAACGGCGACTTCATGGCCAGACCCTCCACGAACTCAAGACGCGCTGGGTGTGGACCGCCTGGGCCCTAAGCCAGGGGGGTAGTCCGGCGAGAATGCGGGCCTGATCGGCGTAGATATCCCTATGCTCACTAACCGCCCTCCCTTGCCTGTGCTGAAGCTCATGCCACGCGGTCATGCCGATATCCACCGCATTGCCTACAGCAAGGTCGATCCGGACATAACCCCAAGGACCCTGACCGCGATTGCCACCGAGACTACCGGCAGCCACACGGTCGGACCTGTTGGTGAAGACCACGTCCACCTCAAGGTCTTCGTAGCCTTGGATCGCATCTTTCAATTGCGTCCGGGCTTCGTCGGAGAGTCCCGGTCTAACCAGAACACCCTTGAGGATGTTGATTACCGCACGGCATTCGAGATCTTCCCGCCCCTCCTCCTCCTTACACAGCCCAAACGGATCCGAGAAGTTGATCGGATCCCCGCCGGCGTACCCGTAGAGGTTGAGCCCACCGGCGATCCCAATGGGATCTTGTTGGGTGAACTGCCCGATTGACGCACTTCAGCGTAACTCAGCCCGCTAAGTGCCCGACGTTTTTACTCTTGGCCGCTCACTTTTTCTGAAATCACTTCGATTTCGCCGATATGCCCTGACGTGGGGCTTTAGGAGCTCTCCGCTGGGCGCGTTTCGGGCCATTATCTACGACCCATCAATTTCACCACGGCCGGGATCGAGAATAGCCCCAGCAAGGCGGCCGTGCCCCAACCCAATCCACCCCACCGGACCGACGGAATCGCAACGGCGCTCAGGACTACGGCGAGGGTGCACTTCGCAACCAACCACGGGGATCGCCGACTGCCGCTGGCGATGAAGGCGATCGCCGCGAACCCAAACCCAGCCGCAGACACGACGGCCCTCATAGAGTTCCCGCGGTCACTCAGAGACTCCATGTCGAAGAACACGGGGATGAGAGCGTTAGCCGCCAACCCGATCACGATCGCCGTCATCGCCGACGATATCTCTGGCACATCCGCCCCGCGCGAAGTCTCCGGCCCGTGGCTCATCGGTTGACCGCGCCCTGAACCAGTCCGGCGACGAATCCCGCGAGCTCGCTCCGGCGATTCTCGAACACCTCCATCACCACCCCTCGGAATCGGTCCAGTTCAGCTCTCGGCACGCCTTGCGCCGCGTGGTGAGCCACGAACTCGTCGAGGTACCCAGGGAACGACTCCAGGGCCTCCCCGGCCACCCCTTCTAGGAGCTGGCCGCCGGCTTCGCCGAGGAATCCAAATACAGCGCCCTGAGCGATGTCACCGCCGGACCCAAAGCTGCGCTGATCACCACCTCCCAGGAGCCCCCCGAGTCCTCCGATCGCAGCTTGCCCCATGAGCATCGCCGACTTCCCGACTTTCAGGGCCGCGAATTGCCCGGAGAGGGCTCCAGTCGCGCCTGCCGTAACAAGTGCATTGCCATTGAACGACCTACTGGCGGCCTGGGACAGGCCCTCGGTAACAACCCCGACCACGCCACCGATCACCGCTGGGCACCACGGACACAGCCCAAACGGATCCGAGAAGTTGATCGGATCCCCGCCGGCGTACCCGTAGAGGTTGAGCCCGCCGGCGATCCCAATGGGATCTTGTTGGGTGAACTGCCCACTCGCCATCCCCCCCGCCGGTGCCGATTCCGGGATCCCCGGGGCCAGCCTCTGCATTACCCATGCCCGACCTACTCACAACCTGGAGGTCGGCATGGCACACCACACCATGGGCGCATGGGTCGAATCGCACCTAGAATGGCTGGAGGCGAAGGGATATGCGAGGGGCACGATCCAATCGCGGCGGGGATACCTTCGGAAGTTCGTCGCTTGGAGCGCTGGACAGGGCGCGACGCAGCCGCATGACTTCGCGCTCCCGCTCATCGAGGCCTACCGGGTCCACCTCCACACGCTCCGGCGCCGGGACGGTGCTCCGTTGGGCTGGGGTTCGCGGGCGCAACCGCTCCTGGCGATCCGGGGGCTCTTCCGCTGGCTGACTCTCACCGGGGAGTTGAGCTCGAACCCGGCGGCGGACGTGGAGTTGCCACGTCGGGGACGCCGCCTGCCGCGTCGGGTGCTCTCCGCGTCCGAGGTCGAGCGGGTCCTCGCCCTGCCGAACATCCGGACCGGGACGGGCCTACGGGACCGCACGATCCTCGAAGTCCTCTACTGGACGGGGATCCGCCGGGCCGAATGCGCGAACCTCGACCTCAGGGATCTCGACCTGGGCCGTGGCGTCCTGCTGATCCGAGATGGAAAGGGAGCCCGGGACCGGTTCGTCCCCCTGGGCCGTCGGGTCACCGTGTGGCTGACTCACTACATACGGCGGGGCCGTACGTCCCTCCTCAAGAGCGGCGACCCCGGCGCGCTCTTCCTATCCCGGCTGGGAGGCCAGATCAGTGTGAAGCGGCTGGGGGCCATGGTACACGATGCCCTTTGGGCGGCGGGGCTGGGCGGAGGCGGGGCGTGTCACCGGTTTCGGCACACGGTGGCCACGCTGATGCTGGAAGGCGGCGCGGACATCCGCGACCTGCAGGAACTGCTCGGCCACGAGCAGCTGAACACCACGGCGCTCTACGCGCGGGTGTCGATCCAACGACTGCAGGAGGTGCATCGACGCACGCACCCGGCCTGGTGATCGGGAGGGTTGAAACCGGGGTATTCCTGGGGCGAAAGGTGGGCCACTTGGGCCGGATAATGGGCCTTTTCAGGGCGGCAGATTCCGGCATCGCGAGGCGGCAAGAACGGCAGATCGTGCGCTCTACCAATGAGTTAGACGTGTTCTTGCCGTGATTCGGCTTGGCCGATTATCGATTTGCAGGCAGGAGGTCGCCGGTTCGATCCCGGCAGGCTCCACTGGCGTAAGGCGAAGCCCCGTAGTCGTTTAGGCTGCGGGGCTTTTCTGTGTCAAGCCCGGACTGTGCCACATCCTAACGTTCGCACTGGTCTCGTTTCAGGGGGTCACGTCACCGGAGGGATGATCCAGACGGGCACGGGCGGAGTTGACCCCTGAGGGGGGACAACTGTCCTACGCCACGGAGACCGGAGCGCACTTCGCCCGCGCTTGCAGCCCTAAATCCGACTGTGCCAGAAACTGTGCCAGATTCGGGAGAAACTAACCCGGAAAAGGAGTTCTGGGCTGGACCTCGGCTCATCTCAGGGGGTCATGACCGCTCGCCGCGATTGGACCGGAAGAACTCGTGGTAGTGCTCCCGTAGTGCCTCGCGTAGCACGGTCTCGAAGGCGAGCAGCTCGAACCGTTGCTCCTTCCCAAGGGACTGGAGGAAGGGCGAGCGGTGGAAGCAGCGAAGGAAGATCCGGGGCTGCTCGGACTCCCGCCGAAGGACCAGTCCCGCGCGGAGGTTCACGAGCTCGTCCGACTCGCACAGCAGATAGATCGGGGTGCCCTCGATGGAGCTGACCTGAGTACCGACGGCCTCCCATGTACCCGGGTCGTCCAGGTCGAGATCGAGACCAAGAATCGGGACTGAAGTATCGCCCACGTCTGCCTTGAACCGTCGCAGGTGCAGAGTCGCCTCCGGGTCCACTACAACGACGGCCGCCAACTCGGCTCCCGCCTCCTTCAGCAGGAGTTCGAGAATGGTCTGGGCAAATCGACCGAATCCGGCCAATACGACGATGTCCCGCGCTTCCGTGGCCTCGAAATGAAGAGCGAGATGGATCTGATAAAGGTACGAAGCCGTCACCTGACGGGTATTGAACCCTTTGGGCACGGTGTGCCCCTTTGCTGCCCGCTCCACCGGGCGGAGCAGGGCGAGGTCTCCGACGTGGACCGCGATGGGTAGGTCCGGGGCGCCTGACTGGGCCGACCAGGCCAACTCCAGATTCGCCAGGTCGTCGTCCGTGACGACCACGAGGCCGAGAGCACCCTCGAGATGCAGAGGCGCCAATGCGTCCTCCCCCGCTCCAGACAGTCGGACGGTCTCCACGTCCGTCAGCTCTTCTGACCGATCGACCTCGTCGGCCAGGAGGACCGGCACCTCCGGGTCCAACGATCGAATCGCGTTCAGGTAGATCCGTCCGATCGGGCCTCCCCCGACCACCACCATGTGCCCGCTCGATCGTCTCTTGAACCACTGGGGCCGAACGAGCTTGAGAAACGCCTCGGCGACGGCCGTCGTGGTGAGGGTGGGAGCGAGGAAGTAGGCCAGCCAGAGCATTCCGCGTCCCGCGGCGGACCCGCCGGTGGGTACCCCCAGGTCCAGCCCTCCGAAGACGAAGAGCCCCCCCGCATAATAGATCCAGGCGATCCACGGGTCCGAGGCGAGGGCAGGCCGCTCGCTGGTACCGACGCCAGTCGCGAATGCGACACCCGCCAGGACGAATACGGACAGGAAGGCGATCCATCGGAAGGAGCGCAGTGTCCGGGCGACCCGCTGGAGGGTGAGGCTCACCGTTGCGAAACCGGATTCAAGTGCCGGGAGCCACGCCCGCTGCCTCGCGGACCAGGGCGGTGACCACGGCTCGCCGGTCCTCGGAAACGGCGGCAATGAACGGTCCCGAGTGGGACACCGGATCCACCGCTCTACCATCCAGATCGGTCACCATCCCACCCGCGCCCTTCATGAGCAGGATTCCCGCCGCCAGGTCGTACGGACTGGCGGGCCGCTTGGACCAGAGGTTGACGTAGACAAAGTCCCCACGGGCTGCTTCCACCAGGGCCCAGGCAGGGGAGCCTCCCGGGGACCGGACCATCCGGACCGTCTCGGACTCCCAGGCCCGATACAGGCGCCCGACCAGATCCGACCCTCTTCTGCCCGGGTGGACGTTCACGAGGAGCGGCCCCGTTTCGGCGCCGGGCCCAGGGAGGGTAGCGCCGTAATCCGCCTCCCCGTAGACCGAGAGCTGCAACAACCGTGTGGGCCTCCCAGCTGCGGCATAGCCGATCTGGCCGGTGGCCGGGTTGGACACCATTCCGAGTACCGGGACCCCATCTCGGAAGAGGGCGAGGGTGGTGGAGTACGTTTCGGTCCCGGTGAGAAACGCCCAGGTGCCGTCCACAGGATCCACGGCTAGAGCCATTCCCCGGTCGACCAGAACTCCACCCAGCTCCTCGCCCACCAGCACGGCATCCGGATCGAAGTCTCCGAGTCTGGAGGTGATCCGCTCCTCCACTCTCGTCTCGAGCTGCGTGACCGGAGATCCGTCGGTCTTAAGCGACACGTCGGCTTCCCCTCCCCGAGATCCCCGCACGGCTTGCGCTGCCTCGAGAAGGACATGCAGGCCGAACTCGACCCAGGCTGAGCTCACCTCTCCAGCTCTGGGAGGGGGGGCGTCGCCGGCTCGGAACCGCGCGATCACACTGGACTCGAGGTCGTTCAATGACATCGCATCATCCGGTTCGCGAGAGCATTTCTTCGGCCTCCGAGGATTCCACCTGCCCCCGTTCAGCCAGTTCCTGGATAGCACTCCGAATGAACTCCACCTGTCTACCCGGCACCCGGTTCACCACATCGGCCGTCAACGGCCACCAGCGAATCTCATCGAACTCGCCGCCGGGGTCGAATGCGGGAAGACCGACCCCCGGGTCGAGAAGAAGGAGGTAGGCCTTGCCCTCGACCCAGGCGTGGTCTGTTTGCCGTCGGTCGTAGGTGAATCCCTCCGAGACGAGCCAGGTCTCGGCATCTCCGACCGTCACCCCGGTCTCGTCCGCCAGGACACGGGCCACAGCAGCGGACGGCGCCTCTCCCGGCAGCACGAAGCCCTGCGGAAGGCCGAGATCGGAGCTTCCATCGACTCCTCCGAGGACGATCTCCAGGCTCCCCGAGGCTGACTCTCTTCGGACCACGAGCACCGCGACCGCCGCGTTGGGCCCCCAGAGCCCCAGGAGCCCACGACCCGCGATGCCCGTGCGGCCATGCGGGTTCAACGGCCGGCCCTCATCGTCCCGGAACCTCGCCTCAATGGCAGCGAGTGCCTCGGCGATCGATTGGTAGTCTTCCGGGTCGGCCCAGCCCCCTTCGCCTCGACTCCGGTCGCTCGATGTTACCGACGGGTCCACGTGGTAGGGCGGATCATACTCCTCGCAATCCAGCAACCACGGAGCCTGGTCGATGGAGATCCTCTGCCGAGGCGGATACGAAGGCGGGCGCTCACCACGGATCTTCAGGTGGAAGTCGTCCTGGACCAGATCGAACACGAGGGCGTTCACCGAACTGAGGGCATACAGGAGGGCCGGCACATCACACTCGCCCCTGTCCCGGCGCTTGTCGAAGCTCAGCGTGTGCAGAGCGTATCGAAGTAGCGCGACACGGTAGGCCAGCCAGTCGTCCCCCTCCTTGAGCAGGAAATACGACTCCCGTATCCGGCGCACGGCATCCAGGACCTTCCGGAAACGGAGATCCCACTTAACAAACCGCAACTCGTCCGGCAGATTGGTCGACTCAGGGGGTATCGCGTGGGCCAGCAGGTAATCTTCCAGCTTATTGAGCCGATCCGCGTCCTCGAGCTCGAACTCCTTGCTCATGACGAACTTGACGTCACTCTCCATCTTTGCGAAGTCGAGTTCGAGCGGTGCCTGGCCACTGTGTGTCCAATCGATGAACCATATGTTGTCGCCGTCATCACAGATGATGTTGGCGAAGTTCAGATCTCCGTGGCTCAAGCTAACGGTGCTCTCCAGGCCGTCCTCGTTGGCGGACACGAGCCGCAGGAGCTTCGCGAGGCGATCCACGTCGAGTCCCTCGGCGGAGTGGCCGGCCTCGGACACATAGCTCAGGATCAGCTCTGCGTTCTGGCGCATCCATCGGACCTGTTGCTCCGTATGCAGGCCGAAGGCGCGATAAGGCGCGACCCAACTCCGGTCCGCAGTGTTTCCGTATAGCTTTTCGGAGAGGAGTCCCAGGGACCTGTCCAGCCGGCGCATGAACCGCTCTAGCCCCGCCTCTCCCTCCGCCTCTTCAAAGGTGTCCTGAAGCGTCTGGGGACGGCCCTCCATGGCGGCGAGATCCATCCCCACCCCGATCGAATCGCCGAGGGCCACAGGGTAGCCGAAGGTCGGTACGTGCTTCCCGAAGAAGTCCTTTACCTGGTGATACCCGTTCAACTCCCGCCGCATCTGCTCGAATGCGTCGATCTTCACGACCAGGGGCTCGGTCCGGGCGTTCCCCTTCCAGCCATCCGCCAGGAACAAGAGGCTGCCGCTGAACCCACCGGCCAGTGGGCGCAGCCGGGCGCGGCTCCAGTGCATGCAGAGAAGCTCGACGATCCTGCGTTCGGAGTCTTGCAGAGCCTCCAGGGCTTCCGGCGGCTCGATGGCCACGGGAGCGAACCCAGAGCCGTCGATGCGTTCCGGATCCAGCCCCACGAAACGTGCGGCCTCTTCCAGATCCAGGATCACGTCGATCCCCGATGCGGGAAGCGTGTGGCGCAACGCCGCGAGATGGGCCTCTTGGGTGGAACTTCCGACCAGATGCGGACAGACCGCCACTCGCTCACAACGCCAGACGTTCCGCAGGAAGGACGCGAGGCCCAGAACTCTCCTTTCGGTGTGGCAGCCCACGACCAGGAAGGGAATGTCCCGGACGGCGTCGGCGTCGAGACCCATGTCCTGGAGTGCCCGACCGAGGCCGTCCGCGGGGATCACTCCCGGTGGAGCGGACACGGTGACGGCTGCTTCGGCCGGGTGGGTCAGAGGATCGATGACGGCGGTGGACCCCGGTACCGGAGCCTCACCGGGCTTGGCCTCCGGCTTCAGCCCCGGCTCCAACAGGATCAGCGCAGGGTCGCCGGCGCCTCCCACGCTCTCCGCCACCGCCTCCAGGAAGACGACCAGGGGTCCATCTCCGAACGTCTTCCCTCTCCCGACCAGTCGCTCGATCTCCCGGTCCCCGACGTTGTCACGGGACGTGCGGTGGGGATGGTCCGGGCTAAGGAAGTCGGGGGCGAGACCGTCCGCGATCACGATCGCGCGCACGGAGTCTTGGTCTTTCACAGCAGCACTCCCTCGAGTAGCAGGTCCGAACTCAGGTCACTTCGCTCCGAGGAGACCCGCTTGAGCACGTCGCGGAACTCCGGGTACGTATCGCGTATGGCTCCAAAGTCCCGCTCGCTCAGTGAGAATGTCTCGCTGAAGGTCAGCGCGCGCACGGAACCGGTACGTTTCTCGTTTAGCAACATGGACAGGTCGCCAAAGTAATCTCCCTCTCGGAGTACGCCGACCCGGTGTTGCTCCGGGGACAGGACCTCCAACTGGCCCTGGGTCAGGAATTGAATCTCCGCCCCGGCCTCGCCAGCGTGGGAGACCCAACTTCCTGGGACGAAGACCCGCGGCTGCAGGGCCATGAGGAGGACGTCCCGCAACGGCCGGCTGCATTCCCGGAAGAGTGGTACGTGCCGTGTGAGGTCTCCGGCAAGATGGGCCAGCACATCGAGACGGATCGAATCGGGGAGGTCCTGGAGGGCCTCTCGGGCTGAGATCCCCCTGTATCGAGCCCAGACGTAGTCGTGGTAGTCACGGACCTGCCGGGTAAGCTCCTGAGGCACTTTCCGGTTCTTCAGGTACTGGTTCACCGAGTCGACACGGTTGCGGAATACGGCCCGTGCCGAATCGATGCTCGAGACCAGCGCAGCAATATTCCCGATGATGTAAGCCCACAGGGATGCCCCCAGGAGCATGACCGCCATCGCGAAGCCGTACTCCAGGTTGTGCCGGGGGGTGATGTCGCCGTACCCGACGGCGGTCATGGTCACGATCGCCCAGTAAAGTGAGCGAACGTACTGCGTTCCTCGGGTCTCGCCCACCAGTCCTTCGACGGCGGCCCATGAATCGGGCGGGAATCCGGCGGCATGGTCCATCAAGAACCACGCGCTCGCCGTCCAGTGGAGGAACAGGGTCGCCACGGCAGCGAGCTTGGCGATCCGAAGAACGCCGAGGTTCGCCCTTCCCTGGGCCTCCCACCTCCGGAAGATCAGGAACATCCGCGCCACCCGGAGGAGTCGGGGAACCCGGGCCCAGAGGACGATCGACACCCCCCCAACGGAGACGGACGCCCAGGGGAGGAGTAGCAAGTCGAACGGGATCGATCCGAGGAGATCGACACCGAACATGCCGCCCCCATACCGCCCTCGCACCGACTCGGGTTCGCTGACCTCGACGCCTCCCGTGCGATAACTCGTGCGGAAGTTGAGAGCGATGTCGGCGAGGAAGAAAGCATCGATCAGGTAAAGCCCGATCGATGAAAGGAGGATGGGTCGGTGTACGAAGCCCACCTGGTACGGAACCAACAGGCACGAAACGCCGACCAGAACGAGCGCGACAAGATCCCATCGGGATCGGAACCGCGACCCCTCAGGGATGATCACGCTGGCAACCCCAGGATCCTCAGAACCCCTCCAGGGCTTCGGCCTCCGTGCCGAATACGCTCAAGATCATGCTGAAGCCGGAGATCTCGAACACCTCGTTCACGGTCTCGTTCAGACCGCAAATCCGAAGGTTACCACCGGAGGCCGACATCTTCTTCGCAGTGCCGAGAAGCACACGGAGTCCTGCGCTGCTGATGTAGTCCAGATCCTGGAAGTTGACGATGATTTTCTTCACGCCCTCAGCCCCCAGCCGGTCAAGGCTGTCCTGTGCCTCCGGGGCAGTGTTGGTATCGAGGTTCCCCTCGAAGTGGACGACGCTCACGTCGCCCTGATCATTGACCGAGATGTTCACGTGCGATGCTACTCCTTGTCGCTCTCTGAGAGGTACTTGACGAGCACGACCACGTTTCGGTCGGTACGTCGGGTATAGGACACCTCGTCCATCAGACTTTCGACGAGGTGGATGCCCAACCCGCCGATTTCACGCTCGTCGACGGGTTGGGCAGTATCCGGGGAAATGCGGCCAAATGGGTTGAACGGTCGACCGTCATCGGCCATGCGAACCGCGAGTCGGTCCGAAGACAGCTCGACATGGATGTCGATGATACGCTCGAGGTCATCCTCATAGGCATAGGAAATCACGTTGTTCAGAAGATCGTCGAAGACGAGCTTCAGACTCCTGCGGACCCGGGTCGGTAGCCCATGCAACTCCGCGAATTCGTCGAACGCACGGTTCACGGCGTCGATCTCTTCGTAGCGGTTCCGAGCTTCGAGGTGGAGTCTGTGGACGTCGGAAACACCGAGGGCTCGTCCCGCGAACTTGACTGCGAGAACCGTGACGTCATCCGCCTGCTCTGCGTCAGCCTGGAACCGCCACACGTCCTCGGTCGAGGCCCCCACCACCTCTTCCACGGAGGGCGACTCCTGGGCGCTCAACACCTCCACCAAGCGCGCCTCCTCGTAGAGGGTCCCCGCTGGGTCCATTGCCTCGGTGACCCCATCCGTATACAGAAAGACGAGATCATCAGGCTGCAGAGTCGTGGACTCTTGGCCATAGACCAGCCCCTCGACGGCCCCGACCACCGGGCCGTGGCGCGCGTCGAGGCGCACGGGATCACCCCCGTCAGGCTTCACGTAGGGCGGGTTGTGCCCAGCATTCGTGTACACGAGCGCGCCGGAAGTCACATCGAGGATTCCGAGCCACAGGGTCACGAACATGGCGGAGTCGTTATTCCGCGCGATCTCCTCGTTGACGTGGGTCATTATGCTCGCGGGCGAGAAGTCGTTCGAGGCGCGGGACTTGATGAGCGTTTTGGTCACGGCCATGAACAGCGCGGCCGGGACACCTTTCCCCGACACGTCCCCGACGCAGAAGCAGAAGCGATCCTCGTCGATAAGGAAGAAGTCGTAGAAGTCGCCCCCGACCTCACGAGCAGGCTCCAGTGTGGCGAAGACCGTGAACTCGTTCCTGTGGGGGTACGGGGGGAACTCCAGGGGCAACATGCTCATCTGGATGTCCCGACCGATGTTCAGTTCGCTCTCCATCCGCTCCTTTGCGGTGGTGGTCCGACGAAGGTCGTCGAACGATGCTTGCAGCTCCCGGTTCTTGACCGTCAGCTCCTGCATCAATGCGTCCCGGCCCTTTTGCTCGATGAGTCTTCGGAGGCGACCGATCACCGAGTCCGTGAGCCCATTCTTCGGTATCTGCACGAGATCGACACCGAGACGCAGGCCAGGGATCCCATCGACTTCGGCGGGCTGAACGGTGTCGAAGAACGCCTCGGCCATTCCGCGGTCGATCTCATCTCGGACACCAACCAGCTCGAGAACGAACTCTGGCGGCTCCCGATCCGTGCGGATCCCGACCTCGATCCGACCGTCCTCGGAATGGCGGTCGACCAACCGGATAAGCTGTGATGTGGCGGATGCGATCCGACTTGCCAGCATCCCGTCTCGAGTCAGCTCCTCGAGCGCGAGCCGAACGTTCCTTCGTCGTTCCCGGACTGAACCGGTAGCCCCTACCGACAACGAGCCGAGCCTGATCATCGCTCCCACCTGCAGGCAACGACCGCCGCGTCGTCATGGCGCTTGCCGTAGCGCGACACCACACGATCGGCGATCACGGCGGCGCCATGAAAGCGGAGCTGTGGGTAGTCCTTGAAGGAGGTTCTCTCCGAGATCCCATCGCTGTGGATCAGGAGAACCTCGCCTTCCTGGAGAGTCGCGGTCTCGACGCGCACTTTCTTGAGTCGGGTCCCGACCGTTCCAGCGGTAGCGGCGATGCGGCGGGACGTGTCGCCCTCGAGGCGAAGAACCGTGTTCCCCACCGCGGCGTAGCGGAAGGCGCCCGATCCCAGGTCTATCCAACAGAGCGACACAGCGGCTCCAACAGTCCGAGCAAGCCTCTCATTCACCTGGATCATCAACTGCTCCAGCTGAAGGGTTCCGCGCTCTCGGATCAGGCGAACCGCCGCCTTGGCCGCGGCATTCGCCTCACGCCCGTGCCCCATCCCATCCACGACCCCGATCAGGACGCCGCCGTCCGCCTCCGTGATCGAAACGGCGTCGCCGCTGACAAGTTCTCCCCGGCAAGGGCGGTTGACGAAGGCGAGTTCGAGCGTTGCGGCGGTATCACTCTTTCCCGGGAAACGAGCCTCTCCGCGCGTGGTGCCCCGCTCCGCGAATGCGTCACTGTGAGCCGACGCGACCGCAGCGGACCGATACCGCGACGATGAGTGACGAGAGCCCCTCCACTTCCGCACGATCACCTTCGTCCCGACCCCGACTTTGGAGGTCAGATCGAAGTCATCGACCATCCGCCGCACACCGGGAAGACCGAGTCCCAGCGTTCCACTGGAACTGAAGTGGTCCTGCAACGCCTCGTCGACGTCCTCGATCCCCGGTCCGCGATCCGTGACCGTGACCTGAAGTCCGGATCGGGATCCCTCCTGGACCTCCTCGAGCAGGACGATTCCACTCGTGGCGTATTTGAGTACGTTGGTGGCGAGTTCCGAGACTACGGTCCCAAGGGCCTTGGCCTCGGACTCCTCGAACCCTGCGCTCCGTGCGATGGCCACCGCGGAACCCACTGCGTGGGCGACGTCCGCGTCCCGTCGTACCCGCTGTATGGCCCTACGCGTCATCGTCGTGCACGACGGCCTGGGCCCAATCTTCCGGCGTCGCTTCGCCGGGCAATTCAGACCCCTCTGGGCCGGCTATCACCGGTCCGGAGACCTCCGAGCCGGACCCCTCCTCCTGACCGAAAACGCTGAATGCGTCGTCGAGCGTTGCGGTCGCTTCGACGCCTCTCGTGTCCACTCCGAGATCGATCAGCGCGGCCACGACCCCGGCGTTCAACCCCGACAACACCGTTCTTGCTCCCATGAGCAAAGCCATTCTCATGGTGTCCCTGATCGCCCGGTAATCCTCGCCATCCATCACGTCCACTCCGGACAGATCGAGGATCACCCCCCGGGCACCCGACGCTTGGAGGAAGTCGAGGAGCTCGTCTCTGAACGCGGCCAAGATGCCCTCGTCCAGATCGACCTGTATCGACGCGACGACGCACCCCTGGGCGAGCTGCAGGGGGATTCGGGAAAGCGAATCCGCCGCGGGCCTCACCGCTCGCGCGTCCCTAGTCGGCCCGGAGCCCCGACGACATGAGACAACGCGTCCCTCATGGTCGCAGTGGTCTTGACCTCACCGACGTCGATGCCCAGATCGACGATCGTCTGTGCGATGGCGGGAGAGACTCCTGAGATCGTGGTTTCACAGCCCATGAGTTTGGTGGCGCGGGTGATCTTGATCAGATGGTTCGCCACCGCGGTATCCACGACTCCCACACCGCTGATGTCGAGAATGAACACCCTGGCTTGGGTCTCCGAAATCTTACCGAGGGTCGCGTTCATGATGTCTCGCGAACGCTTGGAGTCGATGATCCCGACGATCGGTAGGAACAGCAATCCCTGCCAGATCTCGGTTACGGGCGTGGACATCTCCATCAGGGACCTGGATGCTGCGGTCAACTCCTGCTCCACCAGGTAGTTGTAGGTGTCCACAACGATAGCGGTGTCGAAGTGGAGTAGCTTGACCACGGACTCCACCATCAGGTCGCGGTCGCCTGGGTCGATGTCGCACTCCCGAATCGTCTCGCTGAACAACTCGTGGAACATGTTCATGCCGGCGAAGAAGATGTTGAGCGGCAACCCGATGCGGGCGTGGGTCTCGCCGACCACGGACCGGCGGCGCACATAGTCCTCGTCGACCTGGCCGTCCATGAAGAGGTTCCAGTATGGCTCCTGGAGCTTCTGGACCCGGCGAACAGTCTCCGGATCGGAAAAGAACTGGTCATAGTCGGGATGCTCTTCCAACCAGGCATACCATCGGTCCACGATCTCGTCCATCCGGGCGAGCGCTAGCTCTCCGAAACTGCGGATCCGTTCCAGGTCTTCCTCTCCGATCCGGTACAAGTCCAGTAGTTCACGATGATCCGGATGGGTCGGGTGGTTGATCGCGTGATGGTCTGCCATTGAATCCTCTTTGGTTGTTGACCAGGCCGCCGAAGTACATTCTGGTCAGCTCAATGCGTCGTGTCTATGCGTCGTGCGCTTCCGTGAGCCGGATCGCGTCCCGGAGGGTCCTCGCGGTGAGAATGCCATCGAGTTCCACCCCCTGGTCGGCCATCTCGGAGGCCAACGCAGGTTGGATCCCGGAGATGATAACTCCCGCGCCGAGTAGCCGAGCTGACTGCGCTATGCCCAGGAGTTGGAGCGTCACGCGTTCATCCAGCCGAGGCACACCTGTGAGATCGAGAATCGCAAAGCGTGCCCCCTTCTCATGCAGTTCCCGGGTCAGGTTCCGACGGATCTGGTCGCAACGGACCTCGTCGAGCTCGCCGACGAGCGGGAGCACGACGACATCGTCATGGATCGGAATCAGGGGGGTAGAGAGCGCCTCGATGGATCGGTTCTGACGATCGATCAGGTCACGAAGCGACACGCGCATTGTCTCGAAACTCCTCGCGAGATCCCCGATCTCGTCCCCCCGGCCTACATCTACCTCGACCTCCAACTTCCCGTTTGCGAGTCGTGCTGCCGTCTCGGCGAGTCCAAGGATCGGGCGGACCAGATTCGCCGCGAACCAGAACCCCAGAAGACCCAGGAGGGGCAGGAGTCCGGCAAGAGCGATCAGCATTCTGCGACCCAGCGCTCCAACCGGAGCGAGGGCCTCCTGAACGTCGATCTCGCTCATCAACACCCAGTCCAACCCAGTTATGGACAGGGGACGGAAGCTCGAGAACACCTCGATTCCTCGATAGTCGAGGAACCGCGCAACGCCGGATTCGCCAGTCAACGCCCGTCGGACTCCTTCAGTCGACACCGGTTGGAGGCCGACCGCGCTCCCCTGGGCAGCGATGGCGCGAACCACATCCTCGCCCACCCCTCCCTCCCGGATCGCCTGCAGATACCCCTCGAAGTCCTCGATCAGGAACCGGGATTCGGTGCGTAGCCGTTCGTCAGGGCCCACGAGGTAGGCCTCGCCGCTCTCGCCCATCCCCACCGATCGCCAACCTCCACCGCTGGTCATGGTCTCGTTGATCCGGTCCAAGGGCAGTTGGAACACGAGGACTCCGAGGAGTTCATCCCCGTCCATGACCGGAGACGCGATGAATGACGCCGGTGCGCCATACGAGGGCGGATAGGGCGCGAAGTCGATCAGGCGGCTGAAGGAGTCCGACTCGGACTCCCGGGCGACCCGATACGCCTCCGCCAAATTGGAATCCCGGTGGGGGCCCACCTCCAGGGACGTGCCGAAATCCACCTCTTTGAACACGGTATACACGATCCGGTGGTCGGTCGCGCTCACCAGAAAGAGGTCGTAGAACCCGAACCGCTCCAGGAAGGACCTGAAAATCGGGTGATACAGCCCATGGACGCCATCGTAGCGGGTCCCCGAGTCAGACCCGTCGAGCAGTTGCTTCGACCCTACCTCGAACGGATTCCCGCTGATGAACAGGTGCTGGAGATGTCGCGCCGATTGGTCCTGGGGGATGTAGGCGGTGGCCGGTCCCGGATCGTCCACGTTCGCCGAGAGGCGAGGAAGGAATTCGTCCTGGTAGTACAGGCTGAGAGCGAGATTTGCTTCGCCGTCTAGGGGTGGGACGGCTCCAAGTTCCTCGGTCGCCGCGGAGAACTCCCGGAGGGCGTCTACTACCATCCGGTTCTCCGACAGGGAGACGACCTGAGCGCGGATCATCTCGAAGTATGCTTCGACCTGGCGTCCCTTCAACTCGCGAACGGAGGTCAGGTGATCGATCGCCTGGCGCTCCAGGGTCGAAACTCCCAGCCGGTACGACACCGTTGCCATCGTGCCGAGGGCCAGGACTGCGACCAGTCCCAGTACCACGTGCACCCTGTAGCGAATGGACCGGTCACGGCGGAAGGTATCGAGCACGGTTCGACTCGGTCAGACCTTTGAGACCTGAACGCGGCCCGCAGGCAGCGTCAGGTAGAACACCGGCTCGGTGATCACCGAGAGGACCGGGTAGATTCGGCCGCCTTGCTTCAGGACGTCGCCCAGGCGGACGGCGACTGTGGTACGCCCGTCTTCCGACCACTGGCTGTCAGAGGTCGTGGTGAAGGCGAGCCCCGGCCCGATCTGAGCGGCCAACGAGGTCGCTCCCCCCTCGTAGACGTTCACCACGGCCTCGGATGGATCCGGATTCGCTGCGATGGTCCATGCCCCGGTGTCGGGATCCTGGCTCAGAAAGTCCTCCAGTGATTCCCGGAACAGGATAGTGTCTGAGGTAAAACCACTCTCCTCCAACACCTGTCGGAGTCTCTCATCCATCTTCGCGTCATTCGTCATCCAGGCCACTCCGCTATTCGATTCAGTCGAGTTCACCAGGGAGCCCCGCTTCGCCCCCCCCACTCCCCTTCGCCAGCCTCGCTACGTCGATCCCCGTCGCGTTCTCCACCTGTTCCAACATGGTGATCGCGCTCTTCGAGAGGTTCTTCACGTAGTTTGGGAGCCCCTCCCCGTCGCCGCCGTCGAGAATGGTAAGCTTGTCCACCCGCAGGTTGTCGGCCATGACCCGAGTGACCTTGTCCAGGAGGCCCGGCAACATCTGGATCAGAAACAGGTCGCTGGTCGCGCCGCCGGCCACCTGCTTCTGCATCAACTCCACCGCCTCCGACATCGCCCTCCCGTTTTCGAGAATCCGAGAGGCCTTCCCCTCGGCCTCCATGGCGAGCGCCTTCTGCCGGGCCTGTGCCGGCACGACCGTATCAGCTTCCTCGCGATGGGCGCTGACCTCGACTCTCTTGGCCTCCAACTCGATCTCGCGCTCAGCTCGGGCGATCTCACCTGAGATAGCGGCCCGCCCCTCCGCCTCGTTCGCCTTCGCCGCGAGGTCCGCACGTTCTACAGCGAGTTCGTTCTCCCGGAGGATCACCACCCTCTCCGAGGCGATCTCGGCCTCTCGGCCGATGCGGGTCTGCTCGGCCGCAACCTGGCGGGCCTCAGCCTCAGCCTCTGCCTCGGCAATACGGGCGTCCCGGCTCACCTCCGCAGTCCGCTTGCGGCCGATGGCATCCAGATATCCCTGGTCATCGGTGATGCTCTGGATCTGGAGGAAGTCCAGGACAATGCCGAGGCGGTTCAGGTCCTCGCGAGCACGCTCCACGACCTTCCCTGCGATTTCCAGGCGCTGGGCATTGGCCTCCTCCGGACTTACCGACGCGACGATGCCGCGAAGCGAACCCTCCAGCACCTGCCGCGCGGTCTTGTCCACGGCCTCCGTGCCCTTGCCAAGGAAGCGCTCCACAGCACTCTCAAGCCCCTCTTCGGGCCGCCCCGCCAGCTTCACGTTGGCCCGGCCCTCTATGTTCACGGGAATCATCCCGGCACAGAGAACCTTCGAGAGGTGAATGTCGACCGTGCGGGTCGTAAGGGGCAATCTCATCACCGACTCCACGAACGGTCGCTTGAAGCCCCGACCGCCCCGGATCACCCGGTACCCGATCGAGGTGCCGTCAGCGAGCTTGCGGGACCGCCCCGCCAGAATCACGACCTCGTTGGGCTGGCAAATCACCATGTTCGACTTGATGAACACGATGAGGAGGAACACGGCGAGTATCCCAACCCCGAGGGAAATCCCGATCAGTTGTGCTGAGTCCATTGTCCGTCCTCTCCGATCTCGGAGCTCGGTCTACACGTTGAAATAGAGCGCAAACTCGGCAGGGTGCGGACGAAGCCGCACGTATTCGAGTTCGTCTGTACGCTTGGTCTGGATCCAGGTATCGATCACGTCCCTGGTAAAGACGTCTCCCCGCAGCAGGAACTCGTGGTCCCGCTCCAAGGCGTCCAGTGCCTCGCCAAGGCTCGCGGGGGTCCGTCCGATGGCCTTGCCACGCTCTGTCTCCGCCAGCGCATATAGATCCTCGTCCACCGGGTCCGGTGGCTCGATATCGCTGAGCACGCCATCCATTCCCGCCATGAGCAGGGCGGCGAATCCCAGGTATGGATTGCAGGAGGGGTCGGGGGTACGGAACTCGATGCGCTTCGCCTTGGGACTGGACCCCCCGACCGGAACTCGTACACAGGCGCTTCGGTTGCGGCCCGAGAAGATCAGGTTCATCGGAGCCTCATACCCGGGCACCAGACGCCGGTAGGAGTTGGTGGTCGGCGAGCAGATGGCACAGAGCGCCGGCGCGTGCTTCAGGAGTCCGCCGATGAACTGTAGGGCGAACGGACTCAGGTCAGCGTATCCGCCCTCCTTGTAGAACAGATTCTGCCCGGCCTTCCAGAGGCTCACGTTCATGTGCATGCCCGAGCCGTTTTCCTGTAGAAGGGGCTTGGGCATGAAGGTAGCGGTCTTCTTGTAGCGGTCGACGACGTTCTTGACGGTGTACTTGTACTTTATCGCCGCGTCGGCCTGAAGCAGGAGGGTGCCGAAGCGGAATCCGATCTCACACTGCCCCGCAGCACCCACCTCGTGATGGTGCAGTTCCGGCTCCAGCCCCACCTGCTGCAGCACGTTGGAGATCTTGGATCGCAGGTTGTTGTACTGATCGACCGGTGGCGCCGCGAAGTAAGCCTGCTTCCGGCCGGCCTGGTGCCCCAGACTCGGGCCCCCTTCCTGCCCACCTGAGCTCCAGAACGCAGCGGCGCTGTTCAGGAAATAGTAGCCGTGCTGGGTCGCCTGATCGAAGCGGACCTCATCGAACACGAAGAACTCGATCTCGGGTCCGAAGAAGACCTGGTCGGCCAGCCCGAGTGACCGGGCGAGTCGTTCAGCTCGCCCCGCGATCCCTCGTGGATCCCTGGAGTAGGGGGTCCGACGGATCGGATCGGCGATGTCGCAGAAGACGGAGAGCGCCGGATCGTCAAAAAAGGGATCCTTGAATACCGAGGCCGGGTCCGGCATCAGCAACATGTCGCTCTCGCTGATCTTCTGGAACCCCCGAACGGACGACCCGTCGAAGGCAAATCCGTTTCGGAACGTGTCCTCGTCCACGGCTTCGCTGGGTACGGTCAGGTGCTGAAGCGTGCCGATGAGATCCACGAACTTCAGGTCGAGAAACCGGATTCCGTCCTCTCGGATCATCTTCATCACGTCGCGCGCCGTGGCGCGCCGGTCCCTAGACATCAGCGTCCCCCGTCACGACAGAATCCGCGGACCGCGTTCGCCGGTCCAGATCGAGATGACCTCATGCAGCTCCGTTACGAAGATCGATCCCCATCCACCGATCTCGTGAGCCCCGTCGGAGATGGCCTGGATCGCCCGCTCCAGGTCGGCGTCGGTAACCGCTAGTTCGACCCGCACACGCCGAAACAGGCTCACCTTCTGCTCCACCCCCCGGTATTTGCGCTGCTCCGTTCGCGGCGCGGTGCCCATTACGGTCGAAGCGGTGAGCTTGGGGAATCCCGCCTCGTGTAGACTCGTCTTCACGGACGGAAGTTGTTCCGGCCGGATCACGGCGACGACCAGCTTCATGGCCAGGTCCTCCCGCTCAATCAGTAGTGAAGATCTGGAAGCCGCTGTACGACTCCAGACCGTGCTCATCGATGTCCAGCCCCCTCAGCTCCGTCTCATGGGAAACTCGGAGTCCGACGGAGGCATCGATGGCCTTGAAGACGATCCACATCACGATCGCGACGAACGCAAGACAGGCGACTACTCCCAGGGTCTGGATCCCCAACTGGCCGAACCCACCCCCAAAGAAAAGGCCGTCGGAAGGAGAACCGAATGCAGCCTGACCAAAGAGGCCCACCGCCAGCGTACCCCAGATTCCAACCATCCCGTGTACAGGAACTGCGCCGACCGGGTCGTCGATGCCGAGACGGTCGAGGAGTTCGATCCCGTACACGATCAGAATCCCGCCTGCAGCTCCGATCCAAATCGCGCTTCCCGGACCTACCGCGGCGCACGGCGCAGTGATCGCCACCAACCCGGCCAGGGCCCCGTTGAGGGCGATGGTCAGGTCGGGTCTTCCGTACTTCACCCACGCGAAGACCATGGCCACGATCCCGCCCATGCTCGGGGCGAGTGTGGTGTTCATGGCGACCCGCGCGACCACGTCGGGTTCAGCCATCCCCAGAGTGGACCCGGCGTTGAACCCGTACCATCCGAACCAAAGGACGAGCACCCCCAGGGTGGCCAGGGGCATGCTGTGCCCCAGGATCACGTTGGACGAGCCGTCCTCATTGAATCGGCCGATCCGGGGGCCGAGCATCCAGGCCCCGACCAGAGCGGCCACCCCGCCCACAGCGTGAACAACCGTGGACCCGGCGAAGTCATGGAAGCCCAGCCCGGCCAGCCATCCCCCACCCCAGACCCAGTGCCCCACGATCGGGTAAACAAAGGCGGAGATGAGGAATGAGTAGGCCAGATAGGCGGCAAACCTCATGCGCTCCGCAACCGCTCCCGCCACGATGGTTGCCGCGGCTCCGGCGAACACCGCCTGGAACAGCCAGAAAGCTTCCAGAGGGAGGCCGTCCACGGGTGATTCGGCGCCGATCATGAACCAGCCCCGAGTCCCGAACAGGGCGCCGTCGCCCCCGTACATGAGAGCGTACCCGAAGATGAAGTAAGCCAAGGCCGCGAAGCAGAAGTCCAAGACGTTCTTGGTCAGGACGTTCGCAGCGTTCTTCGTGCGCACGAGCCCCGCTTCGAGCATGCCGAACCCCGCCTGCATGAAGAAGACGAGGAACGCCGCCAGCAGAACCCATAGTGTGCTGAGACCGTCGAACGCCTGACCGGCCTCCTGAACGGATGCGGCTAGCACCGGAACCTCCATGCCGACTCCTATCGCGAATTGGCCTCCTGGAGAGGCGCGGGCCGGACTCCCCGGCTTATAGTCGCCTCACCGTAAGCCCTAGCAACCATCGCGACAAGGCGCCGGCCAAGCGCTTCCCGAGCCGCGGATCAGCGCCGAAAAGAAAGGTGAGGGGGGTAAACAGACCGTCAGCGGCAGGTTGCTGCGACCGGCAGATCGTGCGCTCTACCAATGAGTTAGACGTGTTCTTGCCTTGATTCGGCTTGGCCGATTATCGATTTGCAAGCAGGAGGTCGCCGGTTCGATCCCGGCAGGCTCCACTTACATAAAACAATGCCCAGAAATCGCTTATGCGGTTGCTGGGCATTGTCTGTTTTGCCGCCATGTGGGTGGCGATCACGCTAAGTCATCATTGCGTCATCAATCGAGATCCGTCTCAGGGCCGTCGCCAGCGTCCACCCCGCCCCGTCGTTCCTCTGTCCCCCAGGACGGCACCTCCCTGAAGTCCTCCGGCCACCATATGACGATTCCCACGCGCACCCTCCGGTTTAGGGTTGCCTGGAAGCGGGCGTGGGGGGTAGGCGATAGGATGGCGGGATGGGACAGATTACAGCTCGGCCCGGTTGCCCTCCCGCGCCCACAAGCAAGAGGCTCACCGATCCCTCTGGAAGGCACGGCTCTTGCGAACTACACCGCACCCAACTGAGGGCGTGCGGCGCACTCTCCCCTCAGCAGTCACACCTTCCCGCCGTACTTGGAGGTTCCTTGAAAAACCCCGCCATCTTCGCCATTGCCCTCGCTGTCACAGCTTGTGGCGCAAACCCTGCAGCCCTGGACCCAGACGACCTCGTTCTCGCTTCCGATCAGGGAGGCGCCGTCCTTCAAACCGTGACTGGAGGAGGAAGGGCGGACCTCACGACCTTCGGGCCCGCCGGCTACGAAGGATTCATGGAGACCTACGGATTCACGGCACGGAAGACGGCTTACGGCGGCGTCTCGGGAAATCTGCACGCTGACTGGAGCGAGCTGGACGGCGTCGTGATGGACCTGGACATCGTCTGCCTCTCGGTCGTGGGCAACAGCGCCTACCTCGGCGGGTTCGTCACCGCCAGTTCCGACCCGGGTTACATCCCGGTGGGACTTGCGATGGCCTGGAAAGTGACCGACTACGGCGAGGGACAGGCCGAGGACGACCGCATCAGTGGTCTCGACAACCGAATCGGTGGTGACCCGTCGGTGTGCAGCGACCCTGCCTGGCAGGATTTCTTCGACGGCAAAATCGCCCGGAATCACACCGACTCTCCCTTAACCGCGGGTCACGTGCAGATCGTCGACCGTACCCCGTGAGCTGACCAACCTCTGACGACGGGCGGCGCCTTCGGGTGTCGCCCGTTTCGTATCCGTGCTCCTGGAGCGGGGGGGGACTTCAGGTCGTGGATCGGGACCTGCTACCCTTGGTCGCACTTTCGCTGACGCGGAACCCTGCTGCTAGCCCGGAAAGGCGGTGGCCCGCCCGGGTAGGGAGGGGAACGCCCCCTAAGTGAAGATCCTCAGACGCTGCTCTAGGGTCCGGCAATCCAAGATGCCCGTCGAATTGAGGATCTCGCCGTCGAAGACCTTGCCCCCAGTCCGCTCAAGCCACTCCTCGCAGAGCCACCTCAGGTCCTCAGCTGGGATCACGGCCCGGTCCCGTCTGAGCCACCTGGAACCCTGGCCCGGCCATCCACGACGCACTCTCCGCACCCTGCGTACGCAACCCGACGGACGGTGTCGCGGTCGCAATCGCGCACCATGGCGGTGCAGGCTGATCGAACCGTCGCACCCTACAAACCATGAACGCGCGCTTCGGCATCGCTACCATCGCGATCACCCTCCTGCTTGGGGGCTGTCGGACCATGGCTGAGACGAGTCCGTTTCAACCCGGTCCTAGCACCGAGGTTACCACGGTCCCAGCAATCTCCACTGGTCACGTTGAAGTGTCGGGGCCGTCGGATTCCGCGTCCGTGGATGGCACCAACCTCCCGGTCTGCACGAGCACCGGCGCTCGGTACGAGGATTCTCCCGAACACCAGTGGATTCACCTCGCTGGAGCCGTCATCGAGCCGTGGCTCTTCACGGTCACCGAAGCCGTCTTCGTAGGGTTTGCTTACATCTGGGTCAGAACGGATTGGATCTACTTCTGCCGACCATCCTATGAGTGTTCGCTGTAACGGCGGCCTGCACGGCCTCACGCCGCGTCTCCCGTCAGTTCACGCACCGCGTCAGCGAACGACTCACGACGGGCCTGCATCCAGAGCTTGATCGCATCGCCACCCTCGCCACACGGGAAGCAATACCAGACGCCCTTGTCGGGATCGATGGCAATGCTTGGGTCGTGATCGTCATGCAGGATGTCCTGCTAGCAGGATCGCGGTCCCTCCCCTCTGGAATCCTCAACCGCCGCCTTCGCCGCTCCGGAGCCGTTCGGTCCAGTTCATGACCACCACCGCTTCGCCGGTGGCCCCGGATCTCCCGCGGAGGACCATGAGGAAACGCTGTCCGTCGTCCGACACGTCGTACTGGGTGCTGAAGATGTTGGACCCGAAGTCGAGCCCGGAGAAGAGGACCTGCTGGCGCGTCACACGGAACGACGGCTCGGTGACCACCGAAGCCGCGACGATGTCCCCGTTTCCGTTCCGGTAGAAGAGTTCCCCGCCCGAACGCCCCCACGCGGGCTCCGTTCCTCCCTCCGTGGACACCCGGTAGACGGCCGCGTCGGCATCGGGAAAGGGGCGGACGTAGACCTCGTTGGATCCCCCCTCGTCGGAGACGTACGCCAGCCAGCGGTGGTCCGGGCTCACGGCCGGAGTGAGCTCGCCCGCCTCCGTGGCCACCAGGGGCGTGACGGTGGTCGTCGCCCCCATCTCCACCAGGAGGATGTCCCCGGCGCCGGGCTCCTGGTTGTCCGTCCGGATCACGAGGCGCTGGGCGTCCACGGGGACCACCTCGAAGATCGCCCGGGTCTCGGGGATGACCACGGCCTCCGGTAGGCCTGTGGCGTCCACACGCTTTCGGTAGACAGCGCCCACGCTGGCTCGATCGGAGATGAAGTAGACCGCCTCCCCCGAGGGGGACCAGTTCAGCCGCCAGTTCAGCTCGCCTTGGAAGGTGTGGCGAACCGCATCTCCACCCCCGAGCGGCTTGGTCCAGATGTGCGTCCCCTCCTCGGACTGGACCACGGCGGCCAACACCGACCCGTCCGGAGAGATCCGTACGCCCGCGAGCGTGCTCCTCACGTCCGGCAGGAGCCCATCCTCGGTGGCGCCGGTCCGATCCACCCAGACGAGGTCGTCCACCGCGTCCCCGGCTCCCCGGTAGACGAGGGTGCCCGCCTCGGCCAGGGCCAACCGAGCGGCGCCGTACGCCACCACGTCCACCGTCTCCTGAAGAGCTAGAGGGGCGCCGGTGACCTCGAGCCGGTCGGCGTCGAAGCGGGCCGCGAGCAAGGTTCCGTCCGCCTGAGCCACCACCACGTGTCCGGTGGGGGAGTAGCGGGCGTAGACCCCCTGGAAGAGGGCCTGGATCCGGGAGTTGGCGAAGTCGACGACGGCGACCTGATAGGCGTCGAGATTCCGGGAGGCCATGGGGATGACCGTCATCAGCGCGCCTCTTCCCGAGGGCAGGGCGTCCACCCACGCGTGGGTCCGTTCTCCCTCCGACAGGGTGGTGATGCGCTCCCGGCTCCCGTCTTCGGGTGAGACCCTCCACACGCCATCCAGCATGGAGACGTAGATGAGTCCGTCCTCGCCCCAGTCCACGCCCCCTCCATACAGGCTCGGATCCTGGACGCCGGAATCCACGAGCGTCCTGGGGAGCCCACCGGCGATAGTGACGACCTTCAGTTCCAGGAGCGTCGTCAGAAAGGCCAGGGACTCCCCGTCAGGGGAGAACGACACGCAACAGCGCACGTCGCCGGTGCCTCGCACCGGCACGGGGTCGAGTCTGTCCCGCTCCCGGATCATCACCTGGGGCAGCGCTCCGGTCACGCTGGCGAACGCGATCCGGCTTCCGTCCGGGGAGATGGCCAGCCCCGGATCGAAGAAGGCTCCGCCGCCTGCCTCCCGGTCGCCAGGGAGGTCGATGATGAAGCGGGTGACGTCCCGGTCGGGCTCCGGGGGACGCCCGGTCAGGAGTGCGGCGACCGCCACGGTGAGGATCCCGACGGCCACGGCGAGACCAGTGGTGACTGGCGTCCATGTCCGGGCTGGGGCAGCCCCGGGACGGCCCGGGATCATCCGGCCCGTGAATCCGGGGTCCAGGAGGGCGGCCCGAAAGTCCCCGGCGGTCTCGAATCGGTCGGCCGGGAGCTTCTCCACGGCCTGCGCCACTGCCGCCGCCACGTTGGGCGGGACCGACCTGCGGAGCCGGGTCACCGGGCCCGCTTCCTCGGTGAGAATCTTCATGATGACCTGCTGGACCGACGCGCCGGTGTGCGGCGGGGCGCCGGTGAGCATCTCGTAGAGGACGCTCCCCAGGGAATAGATGTCGGCCCGGGCGGTCAGGTCCCGGTCCGCCGTCGCCTGCTCCGGGCTCATGTAATGCGGCGTCCCCAGGCTGAGCCCCGTCTCCGTCATGCGCCCTTGGCCGGCGGCGCTCACGGCCAGCGCGATCCCGAAGTCGGCGACCACGGGCCGGCCGTCCTGCAGCAGGATGTTCTCCGGCTTGATGTCCCGGTGGATGATCTCCTTGCGGTGGGCGTAGTCCAGGGCGTCGGCCACGTCCCGGGCGATGCGAACGGCCTCTTCCACCCCCAGTTGCCCCTCCCGGTCGATGCGCTGCCGGAGCGTCTCGCCCTCGATGTAGGGCATGACGTAATACAGGAACGAGTCCGCTTCGCCCGAGTCGAAGAGCGGCAGGATGTGGGGGTGCTGCAAGTTGGCCGTGGTCTTGATCTCCGCCAGGAACCGCTCGGCACCCAGGACGGCGGCGAGTTCGGGACGGAGGACCTTGATGGCGACCTTGCGGTCGTGCTTGAGATCCTCGGCCAGGTGGACGGTGGCCATGCCGCCCTGGCCGAGCTCCCGCTCGATGCGGTAGCGGTCGGCCAGAGCTGCGGCGAGGCGCGAGGGCTGTGTATCGCTCAACGGCCGGCTCCGCGCATGATCCGGTTCACTTCCTCCAACCAGTTCTCCACGATGACCAGCGCCGGCTCGTCCTGCGCACCGACCTGGTCCCTCCATCGCACCAGCAGGAACCGGGAGTCGTCCGGGCTGACGTCGAAGGAGCGGTAAAACTCTACCTCTCGGTAGCCAGCTGCGCTGAACAGGACCTGCTGTTCACCCCGCTGGAACACCGCGCCCGGCAGCACCGCCTGCGAGGCCAGCTCCCGGTTGCTGTTGATGAAGAAGAGCTCCCGCCCGCTGTGGGCCCACACCGGGCTCGTGCCGCCGGCGTTCGAGACCTGCCACTTGCCCGCCTCCACGTCGGGGAACGGCCGCACGAACACCTCCCGCCGTCCCGTCTCCGTGGACACGTAGGCCAACCAGCGTCCATCGGGTGAGAGCGCGGGCGAATCTTCATCGTAGGGCGCCACCAACAGTGGGCGGGGCACCGTATCCTGCCCCACCCGGAGCGCCACGACATTGCGCAGGTTGTCGCCCGTGCCCGTCCGCATGACGATCCATTGTCCGTCCCGGGACCGATGGGCCTCCCATATCGCGGCCTCGAGGTCGAGCACGAGGGAATCTGCTCCGGTCCCGTCCGCCCGACGCTGGTAGAGGTCGAAGTCCCCGCCGCGATTGGAGAGGAAGGTCACAGCGCGGCCATCCGGCGTCCAGCGCGGTCGAATCTCCTGGGACTCAGTGAAGGTGAGCCGCGACACCGGGCCCTCGTCCAGTTCTTTGACGAAGACGTCCGCGTTCGCTTCGATCCGCGGGGTGATGGCAAGGCGTGTTCCGTCGGGAGAGAGCGCCCAACCGGGAAGATTGTCTTCGAGCCGAAGACCCCATGCCGTATCGACCGGTTCGGCCCGGCCATCTCGGGACACCCACACCGCCTCACTCGCCAACCCCGATCCGCCCCCGGCGAGGTAGACAAGTGTGCCCGAGGCGGCGAGCGAGATCTGTGCACGGTTTGTCACGGTCACGCCTTCGAAGAGCGGCACTGGAGCTCCCGTCACACTGAGCGTACCCAGGTCGAACGGCGCCCCGAACACGGCGCCGTCCCGTCGCGCGAAGAGCAGTCGGCCATCCGCGTACGCCGCCCAGGCCACGTCCGGCAGCAGCAGCTTCACCTCGCCGGAGCGGCCGTCGGCCACCCAGAGCTCGGAGGTCGGCACGCAGCTTGCCGAGCAGTGGGTGAACAGGATCCCCCGGCCATCCGGCAGGGCCGCCATGGCACCGGCGAACCGCCCGGCTTCCGGCGTGAACACCACTTCCGAGTTGCCTCCGCCCGCGGGCATGCGCCGCAAGCGCCACTCGCCGTCCTGGTAGGCGACGGTCCCGTCGTCCAGCCAGATGGCGACCCCCTGGGCGGTGTCTGCGATCGTCGTGGCGACACCGCCGTTCGCCGGAATCCTCCACAGTCGGCCGGCGGCGATGAAGCCAATCCACTCCCCGTTCGGTGACACGGAGGGGATCTGGGCTCCCGTCGTGCCGGCCAGCGGTGTCGCTTCCAGCCGATCGCGAGCCTTCACCCACAGCTGCGTCTCCCCGGGGGCGTCGCCGGGTCCCGTGTAGACCAGCCACGACCCGTCCGGAGCAACATTCAACTGCGGGTATTCGCTGATGACCAGTGAACGGTCCGGCGGGATCGTCAGCGCGTACCGGGTCACCGGCTTCGGGGGCGGCCGCAGGAGGGCCCACGTAGCGACGGCAGCGAAGAGGAGCGTAGTCGCGGCGAGCCCGGCGGTGAGAACGGAACGGCGGCGGGCCGGCGGGGCGGTCGCGCCCACCGCACCGGCGGTCGCGGTCGTGAAGGTCAGGTCGCCCAGTGCGTGGGCGAATTCCCTTGCCGTGTCGAATCGGTCCGCCGGCAGCTTCTCCAGGGCCTTCGCCAGCGCGGCCGCCACGTTCAGCGGCACCGAACCGCGTAGCTCCGTCACCGGCTGCGCCCGCTCGGCGATGATCTTCATGATGATCGCCTGCGCCGAGTTGCCCATGTGCGGCGGCTCGCCCGCCAGCATCTCATACAAGACGCTGGCCAGCGAATACACGTCGCTCCGCGCCGTGATCGCCTTGTCCGCCGTCGCCTGCTCCGGGCTCATGTAGTGTGGCGTGCCCAGGCTCAGCCCCGTCTCCGTCATCCGCCCGCCCGCCGCCGCGCTCACCGCCAGCGCGATCCCGAAGTCCATCACCATCGCCCGCCCGTCGTGCAACAGGATGTTCTCCGGCTTGATGTCCCGATGGATCACCCCGTTCCGGTGTGCATAGTCCAGCGCGTCCGCCACCTCCGTCGCGATCCGCACCCCATCCTCGATCCCGAACTGCGTGTCCCGATCCAGCTTCTCACGGATCGTCTCGCCCTTGATGTAGGGCATGACGTAGAACAGAAAGCTGTCCGCTTCACCGGAGTCGAACAGCGGTAGGATGTGGGGGTGCTGCAGGCTCGCCGTCGTCTTGATCTCCTGCACGAATCGATCGGCGCCCAGGACGGCGGCCAACTCGGGCTTGAGGACCTTGATGGCGACCTTGCGATCGTGCTTCAGGTCTTCGGCCAGATACACCGTGGCCATCCCCCCCGCGCCGAGCTCGCGCTCGATGCGGTAGCGGTCGGACAGGGCGGCGTTGAGACGGGAGGGGATGTCGGTCATGGCGGGGGGATTCGAGGATTGGCGCAAGATTCGCCTCGCGCAGGTAGGTCCGCAAGTAGTCAGACGCCGGAAGGCGCCGTGGGGCCGATGCTTCTGACGGGCCCGGAGTCCACGTCCCGGTTGCAGGTACGTACCGGTGTCCACTTGGGCCCGATATTGGGCCCCATCAGGGCTGCAGATCCTGGCCTCGCCGGGCGACAAGAACGGCAGATCGTGCTCTCTACCAACGAGTTAGACGTGTTTTGCCGTGATTCGGACTAACCGATTATCGATTTGCAGGCAGGAGGTCGCCGGTTCGTTCCCGGCAGGCTCCACTGCCCCAAGTCCAAGCCCCGCAGTCGGTTCGGCTGCGGGGCTTCGGTATTCTGGACACGGACCGTGCCAGAGAGTGTGTCGGATTCCCCGAGAATCCGGTCCCTACCGCCTCTTCGAGGCCCTACGCCGTGCTCAGGTACACGCTCTCGATGTGTTCCCTGAGGGACGCCAGCGACCCGCCGTCCCAGCCGTCGCAGATCTCGTCGATGGTCTGGAGCCCCAGGAGCCGATAGCTCTCGGTCTGGGACTCGTCGAACCATTGGTCCGCGGTGCTCTGGTGGGGGAAGGTGGGATTGGCGGCGGCGTAGCTCGCCACGTCGGGGGACTCGTTCCCCAGGAGCAGCGGCTTGACGTACACGAGGAACCCGTCCTCCGACGGCGGATCGGCCTTCGAGTACTCCACCGTGGCCACTGCGCAGCGGCGCACCCCCTCACGCAGGGGATTGGTGCCCGCGTCGGAGAACGTGATCGGCACGCCCATGTCGATGCGGATCTTCCGCAGGGCGTTTCCCAGGTCGTCGTAGTTGAAGTCCGGATCGCACCCGGCGTCGAAGACCACGATCTGCCGGCACCGGCGCCGCACCATCTCGTACAGCCCCAGGTTCTCGAAATGTCCCCCGTCGGACAGGTACACGTAGGGGGTCTCGTCGGAGGTCTGGCCCAGCGCTTCCTTCACCAGTGACCGGATGGCGGAGAGGGGGCCGGGCAGCTTCCAGCTCCGCGCCCCCGGGGTCCCCGGATTCCCCAGCCAGGCTCCGAGGCGGGTGTTGAAGAGGGTCATGATGAACCCCACCACCGGGGAGGAGTGGTAGCCCATGTTGGGGCTCGCAGCGGCGCCCGAAAGGGCCACGGCCGTTCCCAGCGTGATCCCCCCCCCGTACTCATCCGTGGGACGGAACCCGAGTGACGCGTTGCCGCAGTGGAGTGGGGTCACCGTAAAGGGTTCGGCCTTGCGCTGCTGCCAGGCCAGACGGCTGGATCCCACCAGGTTCAGGGTGAGGTTCACGACATGGAACGGTCGAAGCGCCGGGTCCAGGTCCGCCATGGGGAGATCGTCGTTGGCCGCGAAGCCGGTGAAGTGGCTGGCCCTGCGATGGGGGTTGGAGGCTCCCAGGTAGGCCCGGATCAGCCGGTCCCGGTACATGGCGTGGAGCGAGAAGGTGTTGATGTTCACGTAGCGCGCCATGATCCAGCTCACCGACAGGAGGGCGAGGGCCAGCAAAGCCACGTGGGCGGGATGGGACCGGTCGAGGATCCCATAGTGGTTCGCCCAACCGACCACCTGCCCGTCCGGGCCGAGCATCTGGTGGCCCGAAAGTGCGTGCATGGCCTTCAGGAGGACGTTCGTGAGGACCGACAGGGCGCCGGCCAGGAGCGCGACGAAGACGGGCGGGGCCACGCGAGCGGCCAGGGAGAGGATGCGAGATGGCTTCTGGGTTTCGCCTGCCGCCCCGGCGTTGGCGTTGGCCACGAAAGACCCGCTGAAGGTACTGAGCCAACCGGCGGCAACGGCCACGCTGGCCAGGAGGCCGTGCGCCCACGCCCGCCAGCCCAAGGCCCACTCGGGCAGCATCAGCACGACCCCGCACACCCCGAACCATCCGATGGCCACCAGGAGCACCCCGGCCACAGCCCGTGACATCCATTCCCGGTCTTCGTCCCGGAGGAACGTGCTGGAGAGGCCCACGAAGAAGACGGTGGCCAAAGCGAAGCCGAGCAGGATCAAAGGCAGGCCCAGGGTGACGTACGCCGCCCAGGACAGGTCGAGCTCGGGCTTGGGATTCCACAGCACGAAGTTCGTGGTCACCCAGGTGGCGACGCCGGTCCCGACCGCCATGCACAGCACGGCCAGCGACAGGGGCCCGATGAGCAGGCGCATGCGCTCGCCGAAGGGACGGGGACTGACGGCCAAGCTCAGGAGCCACGCCACGCCGCACGCGAGGAGCATCCACCACAGGACGTCACTGAGGTTGCTTTCGTCGACGAACGAGTTGCCGAGGTAATGGAGGGAGTCGAAGGCCATGAAAGTCAGGACCCCGACGACCAGGGGGACCAACATGTTGCGGATGTAGTCGTAGCGGGTGTGGTCCCTCCCCCCGAGGCCGGGCAGATAGCGCAGGATGAAGAAGAGCGCCGTCGCCAGGCAGGCCAGGGCGATTCCGGGAAGGACGTAGGAGACGAGGGCCGACTCGCTGACGGCGTTCAGCACAGGAGCGCCGTAGTCGGGCTCGGTGCCGGGGCCGGGGAAGACCGCATCGCTGAACACCACCTCGGGGAAGGCGAGGAGGGACAGGAAGAGCCGCGGGATCATCAGCACGAACATCAGGAGCGGGATCAGCACCAGCCAGTTGAGCAGGATGTTGCGCAGGACGGTTGCCAGAAGGGTCCACAGGTCCGTGGAGAAGGTCCCCACCCGGGGGGACATGTAGCTGTTGTAGTCCCTCAGGTGCTGGATGGGGTCGGACTCGCCGGGCTTAGGCAGGGGGGCGTCCCGGCGAAGGCGCGGGACGACCCCGGCGAGGCCTTTGGCCCGGTTGACCCATGCGGTGAGCCAACTGCCGATGAACCCGCCCCCCGACACGGTCGAGATGTAGTCGAGTTTCTCCAGGATCCCGTGCTCGGCGAGTCCCTGGATCGCCCCCATCCCGAAGGTGGCGCTGCGGATGCCTCCGCCGGAGATACAGAGGGCGCTCACGGGCTGCGATTCGTCGGAGGCGCCGTCGGGCTGCATCGCCTGGCGTTCGCGGGCGAGGACGTCGTCGATACCGAGGGGGGTGTCGTCGGCCACTAGGAACCTCTGGGCGGAATGATCGTCGGGAGCCTCGGCGGGAGGTCCCCGCACGCCGACGGGCCGGGCTCAGGCGATCCGGGCCCCGTTCGTCGCGTGCGCAAGGATGGGCGGGGGGAGATCGGTGGGTCAAGGATGATCGTGAAGGAAAGGCGGGGGTGATGCGGATATGCCGTATTGCCGGCAGGAACCCCGGCGGGCAGCAATCCACGCCACCCGCCGTGTTCGTTCCCGGCAGGCTCCATCCCGCGGCACCCGTCGCTTCGGACCGCGACTCTGTGCTCCGAGCGAACGACCCCCTCCTCACTGGCGCCGGATACCCGGTCTGAGCCTTCCAAGCGGAATCGAGCTTCCGACAGGCGGCAGAAATGTCCTTCCCCAGGGCGCCTTTCCACCCACACGGTCTCGCCCGGAGTCCCGTATCTCCTGAAGCCACTGGGACATATTTGTTTCCCCCCCGTCATCGTATCGTTGGGAATGTCCCTTGCACCGTCCGTAGGGAATCACGACCCGGGACGTCCCCGGTTCCCGCCCTTCCGGACGCTTGATCCAAGGAGTCCCTGATGACCCGTAAGCATATCGTGGCATGGGCCAAGGCCCTGGCCTTCGTCGTTGTCTTCTCCGCATGTAGCGACCGCACCGGAGCCGGAGCCCCGGGCAAGATGTCCGTCCTGCTCACCGATGCCGAGGGGGACTTCCTCCAGGCCTGGGTCGAGATCAGGCGCGTCGAGCTGGTCGGAGACGGGGGCGGAGAAGACGACGGAGCCGCGGTTCTCCGGGAGACCCCCTTCGTCACCGACCTCCTGACCCTCTCCAACGATTTCGCCACCCTCGTGAACGGCGCGGTGGTGCCGGCGGGGACCTATTCGCAACTCCGGTTCGTGATCCCCAACGCCTGCATCGAGGTGGAGGGCCCCGATGAGAGCAGCATGGTCTACGCCTCAGAGGGGTTCACGAGGTGCGGGGACGTCGATGGACCCCTCCAGCTTCCGTCCTTCGACCAGAGCGGCCTCAAGGTCAACCTTCCCGGAGGCGCGGTGACCGTCGACGGCGACGCCCAGATCCTCCTTGCGGACTTCGACGTCTCCCAGAGCTTTGGCCAAGTGGCGGGGAGTTCGGGGCAGTGGGTGATGCACCCCGTCATCCGGGCCGAGGACTTCAGCTTTGCCGGCACGATCGCCGTGGAACTCACGGCGGCCGAGGACGCGGGTCTGGACGGCGTGGGCGGCAGCCTGGCCGACTTCCAGGCGCGCCTGAGCTCCGAGGAGACCCCGGTGGCCTTCGAGGATCCGGAAGCGGACGGGATCTGGACCGCCACCTTCTTCCTCCTCCTGCCAGGCGACTACCAAGTATCGGTGGAGCGGAAGGATGGCGTGACCTACGACTTCACCACCAATCCCGAGTCGCCGCAGAACGTGGAGCTCGGACAGGGTGGGGACGTCACGGTCCCCTTCGTCTTGACCTCGGCCACACCTCCCGCGAGCTGAAGAAGGACGGGTCCCCATCCCACCGGTTTCGCGAGCAGGGCGCCCGACCGGGTGCCCTGCTCGCTCGCACGCGTCGGCCCCGCCCGGTCCGTCCTACCGCCCCATCCGACCAGCGAGCTTTCGCAGCGCCTCCAGCGCCCGACCGCGGTCGGCGAGCACGCCGTCGTTGTGTGCGGCCTCCAGAGGGATCAACTCCGCGTCACGGGAGGCCCCTGCGAGGGCGAGGCCATGGTGGAACGGGACCACCCCGTCGCTTCGACCGTGGAACAGGACCCAGGGCAGGTCGAGGGTGGGGGCCCGGGCGAGATTGTCGAAGCGGGTGCGCATGAGGAGGCGGACCGGAACCCAGGGGTAGAGTTCGGCCGCCCGGTCGGGAGCCGAGGTCGGAGCGCCCTCGGTGATCAGCGCGGCCGGGGCGAGCTCGCCCGCCATGTACATGGCCGGCCCGGATCCGAGGGACCACCCGTACACCGCGATCCTCTCGGGATCCACGAGGAGGTCGCGGGTGAGGTAGTCCCAGCCAGCGCGGGCGTCCGCGTACAACCCGGACTCGGACGGCGTCCCCACGTCCGCGGAGACCCCGTAGCCCCGGAACTCCACCGCCAGGACGTTGAAGCCCGCCTCGTGAAGTAGCCGGTAACGCTCGATCGAGCCGGGAGTCCCCACCAGCCCTCCGTTGCCGTGGAAGTAGATGGCCCACGGGGCTTCCGATGGGGCGTCGGGACGCGGGGCGGCGAGGAGGAAGACGGGCACGCCGTCGTCCGCAGGCACGCGAGTCGAATCCCAGTTCAGTCCGGGCTCGGCGGGTACCGCCCATTCCCCCGCCGCCCTCCCGGCTCCCGGGAACACGAGAGCCGTCTCCCGAGCGACCAGGAAGACCAGAAGGACCAGGTAGGCCGGCCCGAGAATCAGGAGGCCTCGGACGGCGAGGCGTGCGACGCGTCTCATATGAATCTGAACATGTCGAGCCCGAACGCCCGGGGCGAACGGGCTCGCGTTTCATGCCGACCGCCGTGTTCCCGATTCCGATGGCCGCCCCCGGGCCCGAACCCTATCTTCACCCCGATCTCCCGCGCCCCGGAAACCGTCGTATGGAGCCGACCATGATCAAGGTCCGTTCGCTGGTTCTTTTCCTTCTTTCCGTAGCGATGCTCGGAGCCTCCGCCCCGCCTCCGGACCCCATCCAGTTCATGCGGGATCCCCATGTGAGCGGGGACCTCATCGCATTCTCCTATCAGGGGGACATCTGGGTGGCCTCCCGGGATGGCTCGAACGCCCGACGCCTCACCAACCACGTCGCCCGGGACGTGCTCCCGCGATTCTCGCCGGACGGGCAGTGGGTGGCTTTCTCCAGCGACCGGTTCGGCAACTACGACGTCTTCCTGATTCCGGTGGAGGGGGGGGAGCCCACCCAGCTGACCTTCCACACCACGGCGGACCGGGTGGCGGGATGGACGCTTGATGGGACCATCATGTTCGTGACCTCGAGGGGGAGTCATCCCTTCCTCTCGCCCATGCACACCGTTTCGCCCGACGGCGGACTGCCCATGCCCATGGAGATGGACCAGGCGGCCGCAGCGGCGGTGAGCCCGGACGGGCGATTCGTGGCCTTCAACCGCATCGGGGTGAACACCACGCGGAAGGGCTACAAAGGCAATCGGGCTCCGGACGTCTACGTGATGGACCGGGAGTCGGGGAGCGTCACACAGCTGACGGACACCAACCTGCAGGACTTCCGGAATCACGTTCCGGACGGGGAGGCCATGTGGGGCCAGGACGGGCGCCTCTACTACCTGAGCGAGCGGGACGGGACCTTCAACATCTGGTCCATGGCGCCGGACGGGAGCGACGATACCCAGATCACCCGGCACTCGGGGGACGGGGTCAACTATCCGTCCATCAGCCCGGACGGAAGCACGATCGCCTACACCCGGGGACACGAGTTGTGGACCCTGGACGTGCCCGGTGGCGAGCCCACCCGGATCACCGTGGCTCTCGCGTTCGATCCCACCATGAACCGGGTCGAGTGGGTGGACGTCGCCAACCGGGCCGAGGGTTTCGCCCTCCACCCGGACGGGAAGACTCTGGCCGTGGACAGCCGGGGCGAGATCTTCATGGTCCCCGTGGATCCCGAGAAGGGGGAGAAGACCCAGGTCACATCGTCGGCGTGGCGGGACCGCTACCAGAAGTTCTCACCCGACGGGTCCATGCTCGCCTACGTCTCAGACGACGGGGGGCAGGAGGAGATCTGGGTCCGGGACCTGGCCACCGGTGAGAGCCGGAAGCTCACGGACCACGACTCCAAGAAGGACGACAACTACGTCTGGTCGCCGGATTCGGAGCGAATCGCCTTCGAGGCCGCCAATCGGCTCTTCGAAGTGGATGTGGCCACGGGCCGAACCACCGAGCTGGCTTTCAACGTCAACCGCGGGTTCACCCTCTCCCAGTATTCGCCGGACGGGGGCTGGCTTCTCTATTCCCGCCGGGATCTGGACGAGGACGACGAAGTCTATCTCCTCGAGGTCTCGTCCCGGAACGAGATCAACGTCACCCGGGATCCGTTCCGGGACATCGGCGGGGTGCTGACCCCCGACGGGAAGCACCTGGTGTTCGCTTCGATGAGGGACGGGGGCACGGCGCACCTGTTCGTCACCCCCCTGGCCCGACTGACCGAAGACCCGGACGATCCCCTGGTACGGGGTCGGGAGGCGGATCGGTCGGAGGATTCGGATGAGGTGGATCCCCTCCAGGTCGACGGCGACGGCATCGAGAAGCGTGTGAAACAGCTGACCTCGGGCGAGAACGGCATCCGGGGGATGGTCCTCTCCCACGACGGAGGGACGGTCTACTACACCTCGAGGGACGACGACGGACCCGCGCTGTTCGCGGTGCCCGTCACCGGCGGGGAGGCCCGGCGGGTAGCCGGGGGCAACTTCTCCGACATGCAGATCCCCGACGAGGGGGGGCGGGTCTTCTTCTTCCGCACCCAGGGTGGGGGCGGGTTCGGCGGTGCGCCCTCCGGGGGATCCGAGATCTTCCAGATGCCGTTGACCGGGGGGCAGCCCCGGGCCGAGCGGATCCCCTTCGCCTTCTCGGTGAAGGTGGATCACCGGGGGGAGTGGGAGCAGATCTTGGAGGAGAGCTGGCGGGTCATGAAGCACCTCTTCTACGACCCGGACATGCACGGGGTGGACTGGGACGGGGCCCGGGACACCTACAAGCCCCTGCTGGCGCACGTGGGCACCTACGAGGACGCCTACGACCTGGCCAACCAGATGATCGGGGAGCTCAACGCCTCCCACGTGGGGGTGCGGGGCTCGCCCAGCGTCTCCATGGAGGAGGAGTACCAGACCCGGCTTCCGGGCTTCGAGCTGGAGCCGGCGGACGGAGGGTACCGGGTGACCCACGTCTATCGGGACGGCCCCGCGGACAAGGAGTGGTTGGATATCCAGGTGGGAGACTACGTGATGGCCATCGACGGGAAGGAGACCCGGGCCGGCGACAACTACTGGATGCACCTGAACTCCGCGATCAACGAGTACGTGACCGTGCGCGTGGCCGACTCGGCGAACGGCGGGAACGCCCGGGATCTCCGGATCCGGACCATGACCTCTCTGCGCAACGTCCAGTACCAGGAGTGGGTCGAGGGCAACCGGGACTACGTCACGGCCGAAACCGACGGGCGGATCGCCTACGTCCACATCCGGGCCATGAACCAGGCGTCGCTGCGGGTCTTCGAGAACGAGATCGACCGGTTCTGGAACGCCGAGGGGATCATCGTCGACATCCGATACAACGGTGGGGGCAACATCGATCAGCAGATCCTCGACATCCTGGAGCGCCGCCCCTACGAGTACTGGAACAACCGCTGGGCGGCTCCGAGCGCGGGACGTCGGCCCCGGCAGGCCATCGCTGGACCAAAGGTCATGCTCATCAACTACCGGTCCGCGTCGGACTCCGAGGTGACCCCCCTGGGCTTCCGGGACCTGGAGCTGGGTCGGATCGTGGGGAATCCCACCATGGGTGCCGTGATCGCCACCGGGAGCTACCGGCTCATCAACGGGGGCACCATCCGGACGCCCGGTTCACTGGTCGTGAACTACGACCCGAGCCAGCCCAACAACCACGGGCTGAACCTCGAGAACTACGGCGTGGCCCCGGACGTCTGGGCGGAGAACACCCCCGAGGACGAGTTGGCCGGCTTCGACCGGGAGCTCAAGGCCGCCATCGACGAGGCCATGCGGATGCTGGGCGAGGGGAATTGGCAGTACCGGGCGAACGGCGGGGAGGAATAACCAATGACGAAACTCATGAAAGCACTCGCGCTAGCCGCCCTTCTGGCCACCGGGGGCTGCATGACCTATCCCGTCGCGGCCACGGTGATCATCGAGCCGGGGCAGAGGGTCACGGCGGAGGCTTCGAAGTTCAGCTTCCTCTTCCTCTCCCCCCTCCCTTCGTCCACCGGAGGGGAACTACTGAACCAGCTCGTGGAGCAGTGCGGGGGTGGTAGCGTGACGGGCATCACGACGGGCATGTCCTTGGCCTTCGCCGTGATCGGCCAGGTAGAGACGATGACGGTATCCGGGTATTGCACCGAGACCCGGGAGCAACTCAGGTGAGCTGAGTAATCGGCAAAGGTGACACAACCGGGCCCGTTGGGAGATCCCCGCCGGGCCCGGGTTGCACCCTCGCTACTCCGCTCCCAGGAAGGCCTTCGCGTGGGCCACCTCCGGGAGGGGGCTGTCCGGACCGGTCAGGGCCACGACATCCGCGTAGCCTCTCGCGGCGGCGGCCGCGTCACCGGCCATCTCCGACGCCCGGGCACTGCCGTAGATGCTGTTGAGGCGGTTAGGTGACCGCTCGAGCACCGAGCGGAACGCCGCCCGCGCTTCGCCCGGCCGACCCATGGACAGCAGCATGTCCCCGAGAAGCTCTCCCGCAGGCACCACCTCCCCGGGGGTCACCGGGTGCTTCTGGTTCATCGACTCGAGTTGTGTTGCCCGGCGCATCAAGGACAGGGCCCGATCGTGGTCGCCCTCGGCGAAGGCAAGCCATGCGCTCGCCCCGATCTTCTGGATCTCCACCTGCGCGCCCCAGTCGTACCGATCCGGGAGCTCGGAGGCTGCCTCCTGCAGGGCCTCCAGGCGCTCGACCGCGGCGTGGGCGGTCGGCAGGTCACCCGTCTGCGCGGCTGCGAGAGCGTGTCCGAAGCGGACGATGGCCTCCAAGTGGGGATAGCGATCCCACGTCAGGTCCCGGGGCCAACGCGCGGGGATGGCTTCCGCGGCCCGCCAGTCCCGTCGCTCCACTGCGATCCGCACCGGCACGGCCGCGAAGGCGTAGGCGGTCACCACGTTGTCCACCACCGGGCCGTCCAGTGCGTTCAAGTGCATCCGGACCTCCCGCGCCTCGTCATCCCGTCCCTGCTGTAGGTACGCGTACGCCAGGTAGTCCAGGGCGTGGAGGTGATGGTGTGAGGTGGCTCCCCCGATGGGGTGGGACAGGGCCGCCGCGGCGGACCGCCGGTTGTAGTCGATGGACTCGTCCCAGAGACCGAGTCGGGTGAAGATGTGCGACGTCATGTGGAGGGCGTGGGCGTTCTCGGGGGCCACGAGCCCGTAGCTCCGTGCCGCGGACAGCGCCCGCTCGGCCAGTCCCGGGACGTCATAGGCGTGGATGATGTAGTGGAGGGCGCCGGGGTGGTCCGGCACGAGGGCCAGAACCTCTTCGGCCATCTCCCCGGCGCGGATCTGGTTGGCGAACGTCGTGTCGGTACCCGGGGCCGTGGCGATGAGGGTCAGCGCCGTGAACAAGCGGGCCTCCAGGTCCCCGGGGTGCCGCTCGGTCACCCTTGCCCATGCCTCGGCGTAGCCCGCCAGCCGTTCGGGCTCGGTCCGGTCCACCCCCTCGGCGTAATAGGCTTCGAGGGCTACGACCCAGGCCTCCTCCCGGTCCGATGCGAAGCCGGCCGCCCGCGCCTGTTGAAGGAGCTCCCATCCCCGGGCGAATTGGTCGTCGGAGGGTACGTCCGGCCAGACCGGGTGCACCCAGGAGATGGCCTGTCCCCAGTACCCGAGCGCGCACCCCGGGTCGATTCCCGTGGCCTCGCGGAAGGCGTCCTCGGCCTCGACGTGGGTCATGTTGTGGAGGAGGGCCAGTCCTCGGGTGACGAGCGTCGAGGCCTCGGGGGCGCATTCGACCGTCAGGGCTACGCTCCCCAGCGACGTTCCCGTGTCATCCAGGACCTGCGTCACCCGGGACGGGTCCACCGCCGGGATTGTCCTCCCTGCCACCTCGGGCGAGTCCTCTTCGCGCTCGGAGGCCCACCGGTCGACCTGACCGCAGGCGAGGACGAGTGCCCCCGCCATGAGGGCCATTCCCACTCCGCTCCGTCCGAGACCCATCGTGGTCCGCTTCATCTCGACCTCCTGCCTGCTGTCGGGTCATCCATGCCTTCCTCCGCGTCGTCGATCCGGGGACGCAGGGGCCTTCCTACCGAGAGAGGCGCGCTTCTCCCGCGACTCCGCTCATCCCTCACCACCTCCCCCTGTAGCGGTCCGCTCCACCCCTGATGCTTGGTTGCATCAGATCGAGCCGTATTACGCCATTTGTTTCCGGTAAAAAAACGCGCAAAACATTTTGCAGTAGTGATTTAGCATTCACATCGGTCCCTCGTGCGATTCTTGCGGTATCCTGCCTCTTACCCGTTCGGAGGGGACGGGTCGATTCGACAGGAGAATCCGTTCATTTCGGTCCGGAGACTCGGGCGGTTCGCGAACCGCCGGGAGTCATCCGACCGCGATTTCGTGTTTTTCCCATCCAAGGAGGTCGAGTATGAAGCGCTGGATCGTTCTAACCCTCGTCATCGGGCTGGCTGCGTGCGCGGGAGAGCCCACGTCGCCGGACTTCGCGGACGCTCCGGACACTCCGGACCTGACCCTGCAGGCGGACGCGCACACGGGGAACGGGTTTCCGCAGGGCGCCCACGACTACAAGCTCAACATCATCGGCGTGCCCCACGGCAAGACCGCCGACATGGACGACAACAACGGCCGTCGGATCTTCGTTCTGCTCAACGGCGGCGAGACCGTCACCAACGCCGGCGGAAAGTGGAAGACCGACACCGACTACTGGAAGCAGGACAGCCGGGTCAACAAGATCCTCCTCGTCGAGGGCGATGGCTACGGGGTCCTCGACGCCAATGCGACGGACAAGGACGGCGCCCAGTTCATGCTACCGGATCCGTGTGTGGGCGATGATTCCACGGACGGATGTACTCCCGTCTACGATGTCTATGCGCGCGCCCTCGGCACGCCCAACGGCAAGGCGATCGTTACCACCTGCGCCGACGAAGATGGCGATGGGTACGACGATTACGACGACATCTGGTGCGGCTCGAATCAGCTCGAGGTCGAGCGAAAGGCTGGGCGCTCCAAGGCGGAACTCGTGAACGACGAGCTCCTGAGGATGGTCGTCACCATCGATCCGACATCCGATCCGGAGCTCTACAATTGCGTGAATGGTGACCCGCTTGACACCGACGTTTCTGCCCTCGCGCCGTCGAGCTATGACGTCTACCTTTTCGACCGTTGCTTCGAGAACTACTTCTGGAACTTCGACAACAACGGATTGAAGCTGCTGGAGCTGCGCTTCTACGCGGTGCCCGCGGTGTGATGCGGACAAGACCCTCGATCTGGTAAAACGAAGGGGGGAGGGCGGATCATCCGCCCTCCCCCCTTCCTCATCTCACCCGGCCCGGACGCTCGAGACCTCGGTCCCGCCGGCGAAGGACCTGGCGGTCGCGCTATGGCTTCACTCGCCGCCGATATCCCTGGAGCAACTCTCCCACCATCCCACCGACGAGCCCCAACACCGCCGCCCCGACGATCCCGATCACAATGATGGAGATGAAGAACGGGGTGTCCATGACGGTCCAGAGAAAGACGCCTTCGAGAAACACCACTCCGGCGCCGGCGATGCATGGTTCGGCCAGGGTGGCGCCCGGGGAGTAGTACCCGACGAAGGCACCGGTCACGACGAAGCTCACGCAGTAACAGAGGAGGATGACGAGTTCGCTGACGTCGAATAGGGCCCGGGTAACGAACACGGAGTAGTTGCTGAGCATGAAGCCCATCAGGATGCCCACGCCGATCCATCGCACAGCCAGCCCGGGATCCCGGGACGACTCTTCCAACGAGCCCTCCAGCATCTCACCCACCCAGGCTCCAGCCATGGTCAGGACCGGTCCTCCGACCGCCCCCACCACCACCATCTTCAGCGGGATGAAGAACCCCAGACCCAGGATCAGCACCACGCCGGTGAGGACCGCGAGGACTCCCCCGGCCGCCAGGCCCTCCAGGATCGTCGTCCCGGGAGACTTGAACCCCAGGAGAATCCCGGTGAAGAGGAATGTCAGGGCTCCGATCAGGATGGCCACGTCGGGGCGGGGAATCTCCGGCGCCACGATGTAGGTGAAGGTGCTGATGAGGGGCACCCCCAGGAGTACGGCGATGCTGGTCCACTTCCAGTCGATTCCGCTGTGAGTGACAGGAATGGAAGGGATTGCGGAGGCGACCAGCTGCGTGTCGGTCCGAGAACGCATACACACCTCTCCCGTTCGGGTGGCAGGAGAATCCAGGGCGCAGAACGTCTCTGCGCGTTGGATTCCGCCCGGGCGGGAGAGCGGGTCTCAACGGTCCTGATGAACCCAGTATAGGATGCGATGGGAGAGGGGACAAACCGACATGGGGGATCCAAGTTCCCGGCCGGTCGGGGCTGGTTTCTGCCGCCGCCGGGGCCTACCGTTGCCCCCGGGGTCGATCCGACAACGAGCAACTGGAGATCACGATGGGCGAGCCGGAATCCGAGAATGCGGCGACACAGTCCGACCTCACTGCGGACGACCCGGGCGGCCGCGACGTAAGCCGTCGGCAGTTCCTGGGCCTCGGGGCGGCTGCCGGGGCGGTCACCCTCACCGGGCTGGGCTCGGCCTGCACGGCCGCGGGGCCTGACGATCAGGGCGGCCCGGGGACCGGCGCCGGGGGGGGCGCGGGTTTCGAACTTCCCCATCCGGAGTTGGAGGAGGTCACCCTCGATCGCCTCCAGGCCGGGATGGCTTCCGGCGAATGGACGTCGGAGCAGATCACCCGTGTATACCTGGATCGGATCGCCGCCGGGAACCTCCGAGGGCCCGAGCTTCGGGCGGTCATTGAGACCAACCCCGATGCGCTGGCCATCGCGGCCGATCTGGATCGGGAGCGGGCGGAAGGACGCGTCCGGGGACCGCTCCACGGGGTCCCGATCCTCCTCAAGGACAACATCGACACGGCCGACGGGATGACCACGACGGCCGGAAGCCTCGCCCTGGAGGGGTCCACGCCGCTCCAGGACGCCTTCATCGTGGAGCGCCTCCGGGAGGCCGGAGCCATCGTCCTGGGGAAGGCGAATCTCTCCGAGTGGGCGAACTTCCGTTCCAACCGGTCCTCGTCGGGCTGGAGCGGGCGGGGCGGGCAGTGTCGGAACCCGTTCGCCCTGGACCGCAATCCGTGCGGCTCCAGCTCCGGGTCAGGGGCCGGCGTCTCGGCCAACTTCACCGCCATCGCCATCGGCACCGAGACCAACGGCTCCATCGTGTGTCCCTCGTCCGCCAACGGCGTGGTGGGGATCAAGCCCACCGTGGGCCTCTGGAGCCGGAGCGGGATCATCCCCATTTCCGTGACCCAGGACACCGCGGGCCCCATGTGCCGAACGGTCCGGGACGCCACGATCCTCCTCGGCGCCTGCATGGGCATCGATCCCCGGGATTCCCATACCCAGCGGAGCGAGGGCCACGCATCCACCGACTACACCCCCTTCTTGGATCCCGAGGGCCTTCGAGGCGCCCGGATCGGGATCGTGAGGGACACCTTCGGAAGCCACGAGGGGGTCACGGCGATCCTGGAGGAGGCCATGGAGGTAATGCGGGCCGCCGGTGCGGAACTGGTGGACCCGGTGGAGATCCCGGATCAGCGCGGGGTCGGTGGCGTCGCGTATCAGACCATGCTCTACGAGTTCAAGGCCGGCCTGAACGAGTACTTCGCGTCCCTCGGGCCTGACGCTCCGGTTCGGACCCTGGAGGACGTCATCGCGTTCAACGAGGCGAACGCCGATCGCTCCATGCCCTACTTCCAGCAGGAGACCATGCTCCTGGCCCAGGAGAAGGGCCCGTTGTCGGAGCAGGCCTACCAGGAGGGAATCGCGGAAAAGCGCAGGAGAGCCGGGCCCGAAGGCATCGACCGGGTCATGAACGAGCACAACTTGGACGCCCTGTTCGGCCCCACCGGAGGTCCGGCCTGGGTCACCGACCTCATCGACGGCGACAACTACAGCATCAGCAGCTCCAGTCCGGCCGCCATCTCCGGCTACCCCAACGTCACCGTCCCCGCCGGATTCGTGTTCGGGATGCCCGTGGGGGTGTCCTTCTGGGGAAGGGAATGGAGCGAGGGCCCGCTCATCCGGATCGCCTACGCTTTCGAGCAGGCCACCCTGCACCGGAGAGCGCCCGGCTTCCTCCCCACGGCGGACCTGAGCGTCTGAGGAAGCCTGCTCCCCACAGCCGAGAGCCCGCCGCGAAGGTATCGACGCACCATTGAATCCTCCCGGCTGCACGGACGTATTCAATCCGACGCATCCAGCTGAACGCACCGTTGGGGAAGGGGTGACCGCGTAGGGGAGCCGCTCCTGCGCACGGTCCACGCCCAACCGAGGATCCGCCATGTACTCGACATGCATGTTCTGCAGCCATTCCCTGGGACGGAACGAAGTGGTCGAGCACTTCCCCGTGGGTCGACGGCTCGCCTTCGACGCCCATCGGGGGCGCCTGTGGGTGGTCTGCCGGAAGTGCGAGCGGTGGAATCTGACCCCCATCGAGGAGCGCTGGGAGGCGGTGGAGGAGTGCGAGCGGCTCTTCGAGGGCATGCGCACACGGGTCTCCACGGAGCACATCGGGCTGGGACGCCATCCGGGAGGCCTGGATCTGGTGCGGATCGGTCCGGCGCTCCGCCCCGAGTTCGCGGCGTGGCGCTACGGGGATCAGTTCGGACGCCGGCGGAGGAAGGCCATGCTCTACGGGGCCGCCGGGTTCGGCGTCATCGGCGTGGTGGCGGTGGTCGGGGTGACGACGGGACTCATCAGCGGGGCGCTCCTGGGACAGAGCGGGAACTTCGTGAATATCTGGGTGAACGGTCGGGTGTTGGCCCGTGTGCCGGCCGGGGACGGCGAGGTCCTGAAGCTGAAGCTCCCCGATCTGAAGAAGGCTCGCATGATCCAGAGTGACGGCGAGTGGGGTGTGGAGGTGATGAAGGGAAAGCGGGTGGAGCGGTTCACCGGGGAGGAGGGCAGGGAGGTGGCGGGAATCCTGGTGTCACGCCTCAATCGGGGTGGCGCCCGAGCTGCGGAGGTGCAGAACGCCGTGGGGTTCATCGAGGAGGCCGGCCACCCCGAAGCCTACCTGGGCGGTCTCGTGGAAGCGGCCTCGGTCCCTGCCGGGACGGCGAAGAAGGCCACCCGCCGGGTCGAACGTCCCCGAGACAGCGCCGGGCTCCTTCACAAGCTCCCCACCCCCACGCGCCTGGCGCTCGAGATGGCCCTCCACGAGGAGTCCGAGCGAAGGGCGCTGGACGGAGAGTTGGCGGGCCTGAAGGCGGCCTGGCGCCAAGCGGAGGAGATCGCCGCGATCTCGGACAACCTGCTCCTCCCGGAGGGCGCCGAGGCATTCGTGGAGGAGCACCGAGAGACCCCCGAGCCCCCCGGGCCCTCCAGGTCGGGGTAGTCCGGCCTCCCGTGGTCTAGGCGTCCGGGGCCAGCTCCCGGTACCATGCCTCGACGGCGAGTTGGTTGTACCGTTGGCTGAAACGGAACCACTCACCGAATTCCTCGGGAATGGCGTACGCGGACGCGGCCGCCTCGGCGGGGGTTCCCGCTTCGGCCGCCATGCGGGCGTACCCCTCCAGGTGCTCCAGCACCGAGCGATACCGTTCCATGTCCGACCCACTCGCCAGCTCGCCGTGTCCCGGAACGAATACGGTCCCGGGATCCGATCCCAGGGCCCGGACCGAGTCCATGAGCCGACCCGGCTGGGCGTCCACGAAGTTGGGGAACATGTCCTTCCAGACCAGGTCGCCGCAGAAGACGACCCGTTCTCCGCCCGACTCCACCTCTACGGTGACGTCCGAGGGGGTGTGTCCGCCCCGAGAGTGGATCCGAGCGACCACCCCTCCCAGATCCAGTTCGTGGTCCCCACCCCATGGTGGCAAGGCCCCCTCCGGCAGGGGCCGGCCTCCCGCCGAGTCCGCCTCCCGCCACCCGGCTTCGATCAGATCCCGCGTCCCCGCAGTGGACAGGATGGCCACCGGCCGATCCGGAGTGGCCTGGGCACCCCCCAGCCCGTCGGTGTGATCCCGGTGGTAGTGGGTGACCACCTGGTGGGTGGGGCGCAGGCCCGACAGCGCTTCGGCCTGGTCGCTCATCCACCGGGCTCCCTCGGCGGTGGCGAAGGCCTCCACCATCAATACGCCTTCGGTTCCGGCCACCAGGCCCCCGTTGCACAGGGTGAACCGTCCGGCGTCCCCCTCGGCGAACGGGTTGGATACCATTCCGTACACCCCCTCCGCCACCCGGTAAAGGGTGCCCCAGGCCTCCTGGGTCACCGGCCGGATCTGGCGGCCCCCGATGGTGGGGATGACCTGGCCGTGACCCAAGGCCCCCAGCAGTCGGCCCGGCAGCACGCCAGCGGCCAGCAAGTGTGCGACGCAGCCTCCGCCGACCCGGAGAAAGCCCCGCCTGGACCATTCCGGTCCGGAGGAACCCGGATTGGATGGCTCCCGATTGGATTTCTGCTCCATGCTACCGCTCCCGTGGTTCGTTCGACCCCCATCCAGGGGGTCCGTCCCGCGCCGCCGGGGTCTCAGCTTCCCAGATACTGTTGGAAGAACGCAACAGTTCGGGGCCAGGCTGCCCGGGTGGCGCGCATGTTGGCGCCCTCCTGCCCGGGCTGATTCCGGAGGAATCCGTGCCCGGCTCCGTCGTAGATCTCCACCTCGTATGTCTTGCCCAGGCGGTCCATCTCCTGACGGGCATCGGGGATGGTGGCGTTGACCCGGTTGTCGTCCCCGCCATAGAGCCCCAGGACGGGTGCCGTGATGGCCGAGAGCGTCTCCGTGGCGGGGGAGGACCCGTAGTAGACCACTGCCGCGTCCAGGCCGTCCCAGGCGCCGGCCAGAAGGAATGAGCTGCTCCCGCCCCAGCAGAATCCCACGACCCCAACCTGGTCCCCGGCCGCCGGGAGACCGGTCGCGTAGGCTGCGGCGGCCTCGAGCCTCCGGTTCACCTCCGCCCGCTCCAGGCCTCGTATCGCCGCTACGGCGCCCTGTCGGTCCATGGACGGGGATCCGCCGCCGTCCACACCCTTGCCGGATAGAAGGTCCGGAGCGATGGCGATGAAGCCCTCCGCGGCCAATTGGTCGGCCACCGAGCGGATCCAGTCCGTGAGCCCGTAGATCTCGTGGATCACGATGACCACGGGGGCCGCGTCGCTTCGCTCGGGATACACGACCCACGCCGTCACCTCGTCCCCGCCGCCCGCCGGGAAGCTGACCCATTCCCCGTGACGAGGGGACGCGTCCAGGCGGGCCACGGCACCCGCCTCGTCCGAGGGAAGGTCCTGCGCCGACAGTTGAAACGGGGTGGCGAGAACCGTTGCGGCGGCCATGGCTGCGATGGCGACAACCGGGGCGTGGCGCAAAGTCATGTTCATTCGAGAACTCCGAGACGATAATGGCGGGATCGAGCCGGGTCCCGTTCGGCGAACGCGGCAGGCACACGCCTACGTTACCGCGGATCCCACCGGGAGTTCAAACGCCGGGTCGTTGGAGGGTAGCCGCCGGTGGCCGTCCGTCCCCTCCTCACGGCACGCAAGTTGCTCGATTGTGACCCTGTTGCGACGGCCGCGCGGGCGTTCGAGCGCCGGTGGCCGAGGACAATTGTTCCCCAGTGGATAACAGGTGCGAGGGATCGACTCATGACCGCAGAGGGCGTCGGCGTTTCCGCTCCGGTGGCGACCGGAACCAAGTGGGTCTACCTGTTCAATGAGCTGGATGCGGCCCAGACGGCGGCCGGCGGTTCCTGGGATGACGCCCGGGGACTCCTTGGCGGAAAGGGCGCCAACCTGGCCGACATGACCCGGCTCGGGGTGCCGGTGCCCCCCGGGTTCACGGTCACGACCCAGGCCTGCAACTCCTACCTCGAAGCCGGTGAACGGCCTCCCGAGGGGCTCTGGGAGCAGGCGCTCGAGGCCATCGAGGCCATCGAACGGTCCACCGGTAAGAAGTTCGGCGACCGGAAGGATCCCCTCCTCGTCTCCTGCCGGTCGGGCGCGAAGTTCTCCATGCCCGGCATGATGGACACCGTGCTCAACATCGGGCTCAACGACGAGATCGCCGAGAGCCTCCTCACCAACGGGACCGACGCCCGGTTCGTCTACGACCTCTATCGCCGCCTCATCCAGATGTTCGGCAGCGTGGTGATGTCCATCTCCGACGAGGTCTTCGACGCCGTCATCGAGGATCGCAAGAAGTGGGTCAACGCCAAGTCCGACGTGCAGTTGACCGCGGAGGACTGGAAGGCCGTGGTGGTCCGCTTCAAGGACATCTACCACTCCTACGTCCACGCGGACTTCCCCCAGGATCCCCAGGAGCAGCTCCGCCTGGCCCTGGAGGCCGTCTTCAAGTCCTGGAACTCCAAGCGGGCAAAGAGCTACCGCAAGGCCGCGGGGATCGCCGACGACCTGGGGACCGCGGTGAATATCCAGACCATGGTCTACGGCAACTTCGGAGCGGAGTCCGGGACCGGCGTGGCCATGAGCCGGAACGCCGCCACGGGCGAAAAGGAGATGGAAGGCGACTTCCTGATGAACGCTCAGGGAGAGGACGTGGTCGCCGGGATCCGGCAGACCGAGCCCATCGCCGAGCTCAAGAAGCTCCTTCCGGTCCTCTACGACGAACTGGAGGGCATCGCCGCCAAGCTGGAGACACACTACCGCAACATGCAGGACATGGAGTTCACCATCGACCGGGGCAAGCTCTGGCTCCTTCAAACCCGGGACGCGAAGCGAACGGCCCAGGCCGAGGTCCGGATCGCCGTGGACATGGTGGAGGAAGAGTTGATCTCCAAGGAAGAAGCGGTGAGCCGGGTGAAGCCCGCCCAGGTGGACTTCTTCCTCCATCCCCAACTGGATCCGGCAGCCGTGGCCGGTCGCTCTCCCATCGCCAAGGGGCTGGACGTCTCCCCGGGCGCGGCCGTAGGTGTCGTGGCGTTCGACGCGGACACCGCCGAGCGGTGGCATGGGGAAGGCAAGGACGTGATCATGGTCCGGCCCGAGACCAAGCCCGACGACGTCCACGGAATCCTCGCGGCCAGGGGGGTGCTCACGAGCCGTGGGGGACGGACGAGTCACGCCGCCCTGGTAGCCCGCCAGTTCGGGACGCCTGCCGTGGTGGGTGTGGAGAGCCTGGAGATCGACCTGGAAGGCCGAAAAATGATGGTGGGCGAAGGCCCGCCCATCGTGGAAGGGGAATGGATCTCCCTGGACGGAACCGTGGGAACGGTCTACGAGGGCAAGATCGACACGGTGGTGCCGGACTTCAACAACCCTTGGCTGCTCCAGCTCCTGGCCTGGGCGGACGAGATCCGGACTCTGGGCGTGTGGGCCAACGCCGACTACCCCCGGGACGCGGAGCGGGCCAGGGGATACGGTGCCGAGGGGATCGGGCTGTGCCGTACCGAGCACATGTTCTTCGAGTCCGAGCGCCTGCCCATCATCCAGAAGATGATCATGACCGCTTCGGTCACCGAGCAGAACGAGGCCATCAACCAACTCCTGCCCCTTCAGAGGGGGGACTTCGAGGGACTCTTCAGGGCCATGGACGGGCACCCGGTCATCATCCGTCTCATCGACCCGCCCCTCCACGAGTTCCTGCCCAGCTACGAGGACCTGGTGCGGGATCTCACGGACCTCAAGCTGAAGCTCCGCTCGGCCAAGGGCCTGGCCGAGGTGGACGAGTTCCTGGGCGAGCTGCGCATCAAGGAGGACTACCTGGAGCGGGTGGAGGCGTTGCGAGAGGCCAACCCCATGCTGGGGACCCGGGGTGTCCGTCTCGGCATTCTGATCCCCAACCTCACCCGCATGCAGGTCAGGGCCATCTTCGAGGCGGCCTGCCGCTGCGCCCGGGACGGCGTGACCGTATTGCCCGAGGTCATGATCCCCCTCACCTCCCACGTGAACGAGCTGAGCCTCCAGCAGAAGACCCTGGAGGCGGAGGCGGAGGCGGTGATGAGGGAACAGCGGATGACCGTCGAGTACAAGTTCGGGACGATGATCGAGATCCCCAGGGCCGCCCTCACCGCCGGTGAGATGGCCCAGGTGGCGGAGTTCTTCTCCTTCGGCACCAACGACCTCACCCAGACCACCTTCGGCATCTCCCGGGACGATGCCGAACAGGGCTTCCTGGTGGAGTACCAGCAGAAGGAGATCCTGACCTTCAACCCGTTCGAGACCCTGGATCGGGATGGCGTCGGGCGCCTGATGCGCATCGCGGTGGAGGACGGCCGGGCGACGCGGCCCGGCATGGAGGTGGGGATCTGCGGGGAGCACGGCGGGGACCCGAAGACCATCGACTTCTGTCATCGGCTCGGGCTCAACTATGTTTCTTGTTCACCCTACCGAGTGCCCATCGCCAGGTTGGCAGCCGCCCACGCGGCCCTGGCGACCGCTCGGGAGGAGGCTCGAAACTAGTCCCCCGACGGAGGGGGGCGCCCCATCCGAAAGGGAAGGAAGATGACCCGGGTTTCCGTGTTTGCCCTCATGTGGGGGGTTGCCGGAGCAATGGCGTTCACGCCCCAGGTCCCGGTGGGAGATCCGGAGTTCGGCGCCTTCCTGGAAGAAGTCCCTCTCGACCCCAGGGCCCGGGACGGCCTGGCGCTGTTTCGCCAGGGATCGCCCGGGCCCCTCCCAGCCGCATATGTCGACGCCCTTCCCGCCGCCATGCGTGAGCGCGTGGTGGCCGCGGCAATCCGAGCCCACGCCCGGTTGAGTGACGGACTCTGCGAGCCCTCCATCGACGTATCCTACCCCGGGGCCGGGCTGTCCGGCGTGGCTCCCGGAGAGGGAGATACGGTCAGGAGGTTCGAGGACTCCTTCGTTCGGGTGGAGATGGTCGCCTGCTTCGATGGGACGGACATCACGCCGGGTGTGGCGCTGGCCATGTACACCGAGGCCGACTTCCGTATGGAAGCCTCGTCGCGGATCAGGGAGATCGTGACGGAGGACGGACTGAGCTGCGTGGCTACCGATGGGGTGCCCGTCCTCCTGGACCCGTCCAGGGCCTGCAACCGAATCACCCAGGCCGAGACCCCCGACTGGGCCTCCCAGCACTCCCAGGTCGTGAGGGGTGAGAGCGGCAGCGGATTCCAGCCCACGTATTTCAAGGAAAGCATCAAGACCTTCGTCCGCCTCCCGGACGGTGTGGGTCTCCATTATATCAACTACACCCGGTCCACCGGCCTGAACGGCTTGAAGAAGCGGATCGGACGGGGGAAGGCCGCCGACAGCCAGCGGGAGCAGGTGGAGTTGCTGGCGTCCCTGCTGGGAGCGACCCTTCGCTGACCGGCGGTCGCAGCCGGTCCCATTCCCCGCGAACCTCAATGGAGCCGAGATGACTCCCTTTCCACGTTGTTCTCGAGTCGCGGAATGCTCCTGCCCCTCCGTCGGCCGCCCTCTGCTCCGCACCCTCCCGCAGCTGATCGCGGTCCTCTGTCTCCTGCTCGTGTCGGCCCGACCGGGGGACGTGGGAGCCCAGGAATACGTTCCCGAGCGCCATCGTTGGGAGCGAAGGAGCGCGTCCTCCCAGGGGATGGACCCCGACGCCCTGCGGGCGGCCATCGAGTTCGCCGTGTCCGCAGAGACCACGGGCACCCGGGACCTGGGTGAGCGCCAGCCCATGGAGCGGGGCCGGGAGCCCCTGGACGCGCCCGTAGGCCCGGTCCGGGACCGTGGCCCCATGACCGGGATCGTGGTTCGCAACGGCTACATCGTCGCCGAATGGGGGGACGTGCAGCGGGTGGACATGACGTTCTCCGTGACCAAGAGCTTTCTCTCGTCCACCGCTGGGCTGGCTTGGGAGGACGGGCTGATCGGGGATCTGGACGACGCCGTGAGGGACTACGTGCCGCCCACCCTGCTGGGGCCAGGGGACGGAGAGCCGGGCATGGAGTCGGTGGACGCGGGCCCCGGGCGTAGGCCGGTCACGCTCTTCGACTCGGAGCACAACCGGAAGATCACCTGGGACCACCTGCTGCGGCAGACCAGCGACTGGGAGGGGACGCTGTGGGGGAAGCCGGATTGGGCGGATCGCCCTGGGGACGATCTTCGGGCGAACCGATACCGGGAGCACGATGAGCCCGGGACCGTCTACAAATACAACGACACCCGCGTGAACGTCCTGGCCCTGGCACTGCAGCACGTCTGGCGTCGCCCTCTGCCACAGGTGCTCCGGGAGCGGATCATGGACCCCATCGGGGCTTCCAGCACCTGGCGCTGGCACGGGTATGAGAACTCATGGATTCTCCTGGACGGCCAGCAGGTGCAGGTGGTGAGCGGGGGCGGCCACTGGGGCGGGGGAATGTTCATTTCGGCCCTGGATCAGGCCCGCTTCGGCCTCCTCACCCTGCGACAGGGACGATGGGGGGAGCGCCAGCTCCTCGACCCGGACTGGTACGAGATGGCCGAGACCCCTGGACCGGCCAACCCGGGGTACGGGTTCATGAACTGGTTCCTCAACACGGATCGCCGCGCGATCCCTGCGGCGCCCGAGTCGGCGTTCGTACATCGGGGCGCAGGCACCAACATCATCTACGTGGATCGGGAGAACGACGTGGTCGTGGTGGCTCGCTGGATTCAGAATCGCCACGTACCGGAGCTGATCGAGCGAGTGCTGGCCGCCATCACCGACGCGCCGGGGCCGGAGTGACGGCGTTCAAGCGGGTCCGTAGGAGCGGCACCCCCTTCGAGCCCGTGGTCCTCAGGGCCATGGTCCTGATGATGATGGCGGACGGAAAGATCCGGGCACCCGAAGAGGAACTGATCCGGCGGGTGCACGAGGGACTCACGGGCTCCGAGCCTCCTCCCGGATTGGTGGAGTCGGAGTTGGCCTCACTGGGTGAGGAGACCCGCTCGGTGGAGCAGTACCTGGAGGAGGAAACCGAAGGCTGGAACGAGCGGGAGCGCCGGGACCTCCTGATGGCGGCCTGCATGGTCTCGGTCGCGGACAGGGAACTGGTCCGGGACGAACGGGTGCTCCTCATTCGATTCGGCCGGGCCCTGGGTCTGTCGGCCGCCACGGTCCGGGGAATCCACGACGAACTGGCCCAACCGGAGGGTTGAAAAGAGGGCCCCCCAGCCGACTCGGCTGCAGGGGCCCTTCAATCCCGAAAGGCGGGACCCTCCGGGGTCAATCCGCTACTCGACGATCTCCACGTCGTAGCAGAGCCGCCAGTTGTGGAGGTTCTCCGGGTCCACCGAGCCCTCGTCCCCCGGCGTGTGGCGACCGACGAACCCCGACGGGGGGCCGGCGAACTCCCTGGCATACAGCTCGAGGAAGTCGTTCTCGCTGAACCGGTCGAGCTCCTCGCCCTGGGCCTCCACCTTCAAGTGGTCCTGGACCATCCCGTCGAAGATGACCTTGTTGATGTGGTCGATCCGGTTCGAGGCCCGACTCTCGTGGATGCTGAGGTGTCCCTCCTCCGGCAAGCGGGTCTCCTGGATCTGACCGCCCCCGTTGCGGGAGTAGACCCTGAACTTGAAGACGAACTCGCCCTCCTCGTCCGTGTCGAGGGAATCGAGAATCTGGATCCAGCGGAGGATTACTCGAACCCGCGTACCCGACTGATCCGCCATGGAAGGCTCCTTCTCTGCTTCTGGCTTGAGGTTTCTGCAGTCCACCGGATGCGCAGGGCGCCGCCGAGGCTCCGTCCGCCGCGCATGTTCCGACCAAGAAGCGAGAAGCTAGAAAGGGGCTGGGGCTTTGTCCAGCATGGATGCCCGCGCATTGCTTCCCGCGAGGCATCGCCGGGAGTCTCGGTGGCCCTGGACGGGTGGTGGCTGGATACAACCCTTTGAATCTCTGCGGCATCCCATCTCGTAAGAGGAGACGGTTCCGGGGGGTGTCGTTGGGGCCGGGAGTAATGGTCGAACCCCTCCTCCGTATGAGGTGACGGGAAGTTCGGGGTGGGGTGGGGTGGGGTGGTGGACCGGTCGGGAGAAGCCTCCCGGCCGGTCCTTTTCTTTCCGATGCCGGTCTTCCGACCCGGGAGGGGATCGGTCATCTTGCCGCCATGAACATTCCAACGGTTCTGGTCGCCCTGGTGGCCGTCGCGCCGGCGTGCGTCCCCTCTCCAGTACCCGAGTCCACGCCCTGGGGGGAGCACGGCCATCTGATTTCGGGACGTGCCGCCGCCGTGGATCTGCCCCGGGACATGCCTACGTTCCTGCGGAACGCCTCGGCCCAACTCTCCTATCTGAATCCCGAGCCGGACCGGTGGAGGGACGACCGGTTCCGGGCCATGAACGAGGCGTTCCGGTACGATCATTACGTGGACATGGAGAACCTCACGCCGGCGGCGGTGGGGGCAGAGGATCGCTACCGGTATCTGGCGGCCCTCTTCGGTACCGACCTCTCGAATCCGGTTCGGGACGGAGGATTCCTGCACCTGCGCATCCTGGAGCTCTACCAGCGCATGGTGGTGGGTCTGCGGGACTGGCGGAACGCTCCGGGGCCCAGGGAGCGGGCCTGGATCGAAGCCCGGGTGATCAACGACGCCGGGATCCTCGGCCACTATGTCACCGACGGCGCCCAGCCTCACCACACCACGATCCACTTCAACGGCTGGTCCGGTCGGGTTCCGAACGCCGAGGGGTATACGACGTCCCAAGACATCCACCGGCAGTTCGAGTCCCTGTTCCCTCGAGCCCACGTGACCTTCGAGGACGTTCTTCCCCGGGTCCAGTCCCGACCCCGACGGGTGCAGGACGTGCGAGCGGAGATCTGGGAGTTCCTGACCGAGTCGAACCTCCAGGTGGAGACCCTCTATCGGCTCGAACGGGACGCGGGGTTCGATCCCGATGAACCGGCGGATCCCGCGGCGAAGGCTTTCGTGGTGGACCGGCTCGTCGCCGGTGTGGAAATGTTGCGGACCCTATGGTGGAGCGCCTGGCTAGAGAGTGGCCAGCCGCGGCAGGAGCGAAACTAGACGGCCACCCGATTCCGGCCGGAGCGCTTCGCCTTGTAGAGGGCCTTGTCGGCCGCCGCGAGAACGGACTCGGGGTCTTCCGCCTTGGAGGAGTCGGCGGCGCCGATGGACACGGTGACCGAGAGTCTCCTGGGGATGGCCCCTCGACGTCCGGCTGTCCCTCTGCGTCGCGCGCCCTTTCCCCCCGGGCCCCTGGCCCGGAACTTCCGTCGCACCTTGAACTCCGACTCCTCGATGGCTCTGCGCACCGACTCCAGCTGGTCCTTTACCTCGGTCCGCTCCGCCCCGTCGATAAGCAGGGTGAACTCCTCGCCGCCGTATCGGAATGCCCTGCCGATGCCGGAAGCCCTGTTCAATCGTGACGCCACCATCCGGAGCACCTGATCGCCCACGTCGTGCCCATGGCGGTCGTTGACCCGCTTGAAGTGATCCACGTCCACCATTGCCAGGGTGTATGGGCGCCGCACGTCTGCGAGACTCTCCTGGAGAGCTCTCCTCGACGGCAGGCCGGTGAGCGCATCCTTGAACGCGAAGCCGTGGGTGAGTTCCAGCACCGAGATCGCCAGGAGGGACGCGGCGGCGAGGGAGAGCAGCGTGGACGTGCTGCTGCCCAGACCCACGGCCATGGCCAGAGCGGCGGCGATCAGAGCCCAGGGCAGTCCCCGTTCCACCGGCCCCCTGTGCACGATCGTGCCTGCGAGCGCCATGAGCATCCCCACGCCCATCCCGGCCCATGCGGCGGGCGTGAGCCCCGTCTGGGCGGCGATGGAGGCGGGGTCCGGCGCGGACTCGAGCCAACCCGGCACCCACGAAGCCAGCCTCTCGAGCCCCTCAGCTCCGTAGTTTCCGGCCAGGATGACGAATCCCAGCAGGAGTCCGGGCGTTGCGAGTTGGAACCATCCGGCGAAGCTCCGAAGGCCTCGATCCCGCAAGATGGTCAGTAAGCCCAGGGAGCAGCCCAGGACGATGGCCGCCAGGGTCATGGCGCCTCTGGCCTGGGAGCCGAGGAACGAGGGCAGGACCATGTCCCAGAGGGCGATGAGCAGGATTGCCGCCGCCACGCGCGTCCGGCGAAACCAGAGGGAAAGGAGGATCCCCAGGCCGTAGATGACGAGGGTCACCGAGCCCTCGATCAGGGTGGCCGAATCGCCGCCGCTGCCGAAATAGGCGAGGGTCACGGCGGCAAGGACGACCAGGCCGCCGGGGAAAAGAGCCCGCAGGAGGATCCGGCCGGGACTCACCCGCCGACCTGGTGCCAGGCTCGGAGCACCTCCGCCTCCCGTCGGGGTGAAAGCCCTGTCCGCAATTCGGCCGTCCGATCGGCCGGCAGGGAAAGGAACCACTCCAGGGTCTCGGCCGTCGTCTGGGCGAGGCTCCGGAAGGTGAGGCCGGCCTCGATCTCACGGGTCAGGTCGAAACGGGCGAATCCCACCCGGTCTCCCCGGGTCGGAATCCAGACCGGCAGGTCCGAGTACGCCCGGACGCCACTCTCCAGGAGGAAATCGGTGTCCACCCAGGTCCACTCGAGATCCGTCGTAACCACGGCCGCGATCCCATAGAGGACCTCTGCCATGGACCGACCGTTCCGGGGGCCGAGGGCCATGTACGTTCCGGTCGTGCCGTCCTCGAGGAGCCGGATCACCCACTCGGACAGGTCCCGGGCGTCGATGACCTGGACCCGGTCGGTGCCGTCCCCAGGGGAGAGGATCTCGCCGCCTCGATGAATCCGCACCGGCCAGTAGGTGAACCGGTCGGTGGGGTCCCCCGGCCCCACGATGAGCGAGGGACGCACGATGGTGGTCCTGTCCTCCCCGAACGCGGCGACGGCAGCCCGTTCGCAAAGCACCTTCGCCAGCCCGTAGGGAAGCCTTCCCCCCTCGGGGACTTCGGTGTTCTCCGGGGTGTAGACCGGAGCGTCCACGGTCATGGGCACCCGATCGAAACCCGCGTACACGGACCGGGTGGAAATGAAGAGGTACTGCTCGGCCTGGTCCCTGAGCAGGTTGGCCGAGTCCTCCACCCAGTCGGGATTGGACGAGGAGTTGTCGATGACCACGTCCCAGGTCCGCCCCGCCAGCGAAGCGTAGTCGGAGGCGGCCCGGTCTCCGATGAGCGTTTCAACGCCGGCGAAGAGATCCGGGTTGGTCCGGCCCCGGTTGAAGAGGGTGACCTCGTGACCCCGGTCCAGGGCGTACCGGACCTGGGGCGGGCCGATGAAGCCGGTACCGCCCAGGATCAGGATCCGCAGCTGTCGCTTGGGAGGCCGAAGGTCGAGATCCGGGGTCGGGCCGGGTACGGCGCCAGAGAGGGAGGGGGGTGCGGCGCCGGTGATCCCAGCTCCGGCGGCGACGGCGGCAGCGCCCGTGGTACGCAGAAAGCTTCGACGTTTCATGGGTTCCCCGGAGAGTGGATGCGGTCCGGGCTCGCTCGAATCCGGACTGCAAGATACTGCCGTGCCCCGTCCCTGTCCGCAACGTAGAATATACGCCGCCGACAACGACACCGAGAGTCCACCGGAGCCACCATGCCGACCCCGACCCAACCTCCGTTCGCCGACAGGCCCCCGATGCGGGGCCTTCGCACCGTGCGCACGTTCGCCGGGCTCCTTCTGCTGTCGGGGCTCGTGGGCGCCAGCGCGTGCACCATTCGGGACCTGCGGCTCGACCAACCGCTCGATCTGGTGGAGGCGACCGTCGCCGAGGTCCATGAGGCCATGCTCTCCGGGCAGCTGACGTCCCGGGACCTCGTGGAGCGATACCTGGCCCGCATCGAGGCGTACGACAAGTCCGGGCCGGCCCTCAACGCCATCGTGATCGTGAACCCCCGGGCCCTGGAGGTAGCGGATTCGTTGGACCGGATCCTTGCCGAGACCGGCTCGCTCTCCGGTCCCCTGCATGGGATCCCCGTCATCGTGAAGGACAACTACGACACCCGCGATCTGCCCACGACGGCTGGGTCCGCGGTGCTCGCGGGGTCCATTCCCCCCGATGACGCCCAGCAGGTTCGGCTGATCCGGGAGGCCGGAGCGATCGTGCTGGCCAAGAGCAACATGGCCGAGTTCGCATTCTCGCCCTATGAGACGGTGGGATCGGCCCTGCCCGGATACACCCGCAACCCCTACGCCACCAACCGGGTCACCGCAGGCTCCAGCGGTGGGACTGCGGCTGCCGTTGCGTCCAGCTTCGGCACGGTCGGCCTGGGCACCGACACCGGCAACTCCATTCGGGGGCCTTCAGCCCACCAGGCCCTGGTCGGGATCCGATCCACGATGGGTCTCACATCCCGGGACGGAATCGTGCCACTGTACTTCAGTCGGGACATCGGCGGCCCCATGGCCCGGACGGTGGAGGACGCGGTCCGGGTGTTCGACGTGCTGGCCGGAACGGACCCGGCGGATCCGGTCACGGCGGAAGGCGCCTCCCGGCGTCCGGAGAGCTATCTGGACCACCTCAGGCCCGACGCCCTGGCCGACGCCCGGGTGGGGGTGGTCCGTCAGCTCTCCCACACCGACAGCGCGGATCCCGACATGACGGCACTCTTCGAGCAGGCCCTGGCCGACATCCGCCTCGCGGGAGGGACCGTGGTGGACGTGGAGATCCCGGCGCTGGACACCATCTCCGGGTCGCTGTGGTGCTCGAGCTTCAAACCCGATCTCGAGGCCTACCTGGCATCCCTTGGGGACGCCGCTCCCGTCCGTACCCTGGAGGAGATCATCGAGTCTGGGGACGCCCACCCCACGATCCAGTCCCGACTCCGCAACCTCGCCGGGTTCCAGGGGACGCCCCAGACCAATCCGGGTTGTGTCGAGGCTGCCGGGAACGTGGAGGTCCTGAAGGCGGAAGTCCGGCGGGTGATGGCCGACCAGTCCCTGGACGCCCTGGCCTACCCGACGTGGAACAACCCCCCGCGCCTCATCGGGGATCTGACGACGCCCCACGGAAACAACAGCTGGCAACTCTCCCCCCCCACGGGATTCCCGGCGATCACGGTCCCCATGGGATTCACCCCCCAGGGGCTTCCGGGCGGCCTCCAACTGCTCGGGGACGCCTGGTCGGAGCCCAGGTTGATCGAGTTGGCCTACGCCTACGAGCAAGCGACCCACCATCGGCGCTCGCCGGCCACCACGCCGGAGCTCTGAGAGACCCGGAGGCCACACCGGACCGGGGAGGGGCATCGCCCCGGGCCTCGGCGGGCCGGAGGCATGGGATCAGCGGTTGAACATGGTTTTGACCACGAAGCCCAGGTTGGCGGGCCGTTCCGCCAGCCGTCTCACGTACCACGGGAACCAGGACTCGCCGTAGCTGATCAGGACCCGGACGCGGTTCCCCTCCTTCACCAGGGCCCTCTGCTCTCCGCTGCGGATTCCGTAGAGCATCTGGACCTCCGTGCCCCCCGATCCCCATCCGGCCGACCGGGCGTCCTCGTGAATCCGCCGGATCAGCGGCAGGTCGTGGGTCCCGAGTCCGTGCCGGATCCACGGGTTCCCGGAATCGGACGCCGCCGCCCGGGCCGCACCGTGTTCACAGAGCTTCCTGGCCATGAGGAAGAAGTTCTCGTCCGTGTCCGCCTTCTTGGGGAAGGCCACGTTCGGCGGTTCGTTGTAAGCGCCCTTCACCAGTCGGACCGAGCCATCCGCGGCCAGCACCCGGTCCAAGTCCTCCTGGGCCCGGAAGAGGTAGGACTGGAGGCAGAGGCCCACGTTGGAGAATTCCGACCTCAGAGCCAGGTACAGCTCCAGGGTCTTGTCCGCGTAGTGGGACTCCTCGATATCGACCCAGAGGGTGTTCCGTCGAAGGGACGCCGCGGCCGCCAGCGACCGGAGATGTTCCATGGTGACGACGGGATTCAGGTCGAGGCCCAGTTGGGTGAGCTTGACCGATATGTGGGTCTCCAGCCCCTGGTCGTCGATCATCGCCAGGACGTCCAGGTAGTGGTCCTTCACCTGCTCCGCCTGGTCCAGGTGCTCCAGGTTCTCCCCCAGGGCCGTGACCACCGTGGGGATCCCATTCTCTGCCAGGGCCTTCCCCTCCCGGAGCGCGTCCTCGGGGCGTTCGCCCGGCATGAAGCGGGAGACGGCCTTCTTCGCGAAGGAGCGACGCCGGAATTGTCCTTCGATCCACCGGTTCTTGGAGGCCCAGAGGAGGGCGTTGCGCGCGAGGGACACGGGGCTGGGATCCGAAGCTGGGGTGAACGCCGGAACTCCGACGGTGGCGATGGTCCCGCGTCCTGGGGAGGGTCAGCGCCGAGGCGCGAACCGGTGCCAGAGGAGGTCGAACTCGTCCCCTTCCCGCAGGAAGCTGTGGGGCACGCCGGTCCCGTCGAAGTCGCTACTCTCGTAGATATAAACCCTGCCCCGTCCCAACACACGCCCCCGGTTCCCCCGGATCTCGAGGGCCGTGCCCTCGTCGAGTCCCAGCCCCAGGAGGTGAGGGTAACGGTCGACGACCATGCGAAGGTCCCGCTCCCGATCTCGGGCCCGGAGGTGTTGGTCCACCGCGGCCCGTCGGAGGAAACCGAACCCCCGCTCGTACCCCAGGGCCATGACCACGTGATTCCCCTCGGGTGCTCCCCGGACCAGATAGGACGCCATGGCCGATGCCCCCGCGGACGTGCCGCCCACCACTCCGCCCCGCTCCAGAACCCGGGCGAGGGCGTCGTGGGTCCGTGTGCCCAGGTATGCGTCCATGAGCCGCCACTGGCGACCTCCGGAGATCCAGACCCCCGTGGCGTTCTCCAGGGCCGCGACGAAGGGCAGGGAGTTGGCCTCCTCCCTGGATCGGGTGTGGAGGATCCGCAGGCTTCTGGCGCCCGCCCGCTTCAGCGGAGCGAGGCCGTACCAGTCGTCGTCGAACCCCTCTTCCGAGCTGGCCGTGGGAATGACGACGATCCTGGCGTTCGCGCCTCCCGCCAATCGGACGAATCGCCGATAGATGGACGGGGGCAGGGTGCCTCCTCCGGCGATGACCAGCCACCCGTCCCCGGGCAGGACGGGTCCGGGAAAGGCCTCCTGGGGAAGGTCGGGCTGGGCCCACCACCGGTCCGAGTAGTCCTCCGGCGCGTCTCCGGGAAGAGCGGGCAGGATGGGAACCTGGGTCCCGCTGGAGAGGACGTAGCCGGAACCCGAGGGCTCGGCCTGGACGGGCGCCGGATCGGTTGGCTCTCCGGCCGGGGAGCCCGCACCCGTAGCAGTACCGCAGGCGGCGAGCCCGAGGCCCAGGAGCATGCTGGGAAGCGCACGGCGAGGACTTCCCCTCAAACCCACCTCCCCTGCTTTCGGATCAGTGCGTGAAGAAGGGATTCTCCCCGCTGGCGTGATCCGTGACGTCGTGTACGGCGGTCACTTCGGGGATCGCCTGGGCGAGCATTCGCTCCACCCCCTGCCGGAGGGTCATGCGGGACATGGCGCAGCCCTGACAGCCGCCGGCCATCTCGATGAAGATCTCGGAACCCTTCACGTCTGCCAGGAGGATGGCGCCGCCGTGTGAGGCCACTGCGGGGTTGATCTGGGTCTCGAGGACGCTGCGCACCCGATCCGCCAATTCCCCCTCGCTCTCGCTGAGCGCCGTCTTCTGGTTCACGGGCCGAACCTCGAATCCGCTCTCGTTGACCCGCTGGACGAAATCCACCGTGGCACCCTCGAGGGCCTCTTTGTCGTCCTCGGCCACCAGGACCGTGAAGCCTCCCCCGTCCACCGCCAGGTCCGTCTCGGCCCGATCGCTCTCGCTCACCAGGGTGAGTTCGAAGTGGGGGTTCAGGGGGCTGCCCGGGCGCTGGGTCACCCGGAGGGCGAGCCCGCCGTCGTCGTCCTGATTCATGTAGGCCAGGAGCATGTCCCTGGCGGCGTCGGTGAATGTGAGCATGCGTCGGCTCGTCGTGTGGTTGAGGTCTGGCCCGAGCTCGGCTCAGGCGCGCGGCCCTGGATCCGTCTCCTACCCGAGGGAACCGGTCGGGTTCACCCGAGGGCGGGCGCTCCCTGCGGCCCGCTCGTCAAGAATGCCAAAATCCGACCCGGGGAGCCAGTCTCAAGGTGGGCCCGCGAACCGCTCGAAGCCGCACCCCCGGAAGGTGGGACCGGCCAGCGTCTCGATGATGGAGATGCCGATGGTGCCGGTATTCCACTCCATGATTTCCGGACGCCCGGAGGCGGTGATCCCCACGTCCCAACCGATGACCGGGTCGTGAGGGACCTGAGCGTGGAGTCCAAGGCAGGTCTCCACCGCTTGGCGGTAGTGGGGGATCTTCAACCCATCGAGCACCGTCCCGGTGTCTGGGTGGCGGTCGTAGGGGTGCCACTTCCCGTCCACGCCGTCGCCGGCGACGCGCCCGTCCATGTCCGTGATCGCCGCGAGCAGATTCGTACCCACCTTCACGATCCGGGCGCCGCCGAAAGGCGTGCGAAGGAGCCCGTGGCGATATTGGGGCCCTCGCTCGTCGGTGAAGGTGGTGGTGATCCGCATGGTGATGGTGGCGTCGGGATAGAGGGCGTCGAACCAGGGGTGCTGGACCACCGGCCGCTGGATCACCGCGTCGGTGGTCAGCCCCTCCACCGTGCCGTGGAATCCCCGGGGCCCCACCCGTCGAACCGCCCGGCCCTGATAGGCGCCCTCCTCCTTCACGTAGACCTCATCCCGACCGTCGAAGGCCAGCTCCCGCACCTCTTCCAGCTCCAGGGGGCGATAGTCCAGGTCATACCATCGTCCGTTGATCCTGTAGGCGAGATCCGGGATGGCGTCCGTGTCGAAATAGCGCAGAGACGAGGTCCGTTTCCGGGTGATGTCCCGTTCTTCCCCCAGGAGCCCGGGAATGACCCTCCTGAAGAAGAAGTTCTGCGGCATCCAGCCTTCCGCGAAGCGCCCCTGATAGAGGGCGATCACCCGTAGCCAGGGAGCGAAATGCACGGAGCCGAGGACCTCCCGGGCGTACGCGTCCACCTTCCGGGCAAGGGCGGGATCCAACTCGGGCTTCCCCTGGTTCTCCCGGATCTGCCCATAGGATTTCTCCGCCTGCCGCTGATGCCACTCCCGGTTCAGGACCGCCTCCAGGCGCTTTTCCACGAACCGGAGGCCTCGCTGCTGGAATTCCAGCGCACGCCGAATGGGTTTGGAAAGACTCATGGGACGGTCACCGGTGGGGCGCGAAGCGTTCGAAGCCGCAGCCCAGGAAAATGGGCCCCACCGTGGCCTCGAAGTGGTTGATCCCGATATGGCCTGCGTTGACCTCCATGATCTCGGAGTCGCCGGAGGGGGTGATGGCCACGTCCCAGCCGATCACGTGGTCGTGGGGCAGGCGGGTGTGCAGTTCGAGACAGCTCTGCACCGCGTCCTGGAAGTGGGGAATGGTCGCCCCCTCGAACCGGAATCCCGTCTCCGGGTGGTGGGTGAACGGGCGCCATTCCTTGTCATGCCCTTCCGCCGTGAGGTTGCCTTCGGCGGTTCCAACGGGGACCGCGATCTGGTTCTGGCTTCTGACCCACCGATCCCCGCTGCCGGCCACGCGGAGCCGGCACCCGCGGTAGCTGGGCCCGTCGGAGTCCACGAGGATGGTGGCGATTCGGAGGGTGGCCACGGCGCCGGGGTAAATGGCGTCGAAGAAGGGGTGCTGGACCACGGGGCGCTGGACCACGGCGTCCCGGGTCAGGGCGGCGACGGTGGTCGAGAAATCCTCGGGACCGGCCCGCCAGACCGAGAGTCCCTGCCAGAGTCCCTCTTGCTTGACGTACACCTCGGCCTGATCGGCGAATACCAGTTCCTCGAGTTGGGCTTCTCCCAGCATCCGATATGCCGTGTCGAACCACCGCCCGTTGATCCTGTACGCCAGGTCCGGAATGTGATCGGTATCGAGGAACCGCCGCATCGTCGTTCGCCTTCTGCCGATGGAACGCCGCTTTCCGGCCAGCCCCGGAAGGACCCGCCGGGCAAAGAAACCCTCAGGGATCCAGCCCTCGGCGAACCGCTCCTGGTATCGGGCGAACACCCGGATCCAGGGAGCGTAGCTGGCGGATCCGAGGACTTCCCGGGCGTAGCTCCGGATCCTCCGCTCCGTGGCCTGGTCCAGCGCCGGCCGCCCGAGGTGCTCCCCTACCGCGCCATAGGCCCGCTCGGCGCGCCGCGCCCAATAATCCCGGATCAGCGCCGTGGCGACCCTCTTGTCGCCGAATCGGACGGCTCGTTGGGCCAGGCCCAGGGTCCTACGGACGGGTCGGGGAAAGGTCATGGTGCCGCGCTGTCTGATGGGAACCTCAGGCGAACTGCTCGAACCCGCATCCAACAAAGATGGGGCCCACCGTCGCCTCGAAGCGATGAATTCCGATGTGGCCCGTGTTGATCTCCATGATCTCGGTCGTTCCCGACGGAGTGATACACGCGTCCCACCCGATCAAGCGCTGGTGGGGGATCCTGCCATGGAGCTCCAAGCACGTCTCCACGGCCTCGGCCAGGTGTGGGATCCTGGCACCCGCGAATCGGAAACCGGTGTCCGGGTGGGTGGAGAGCGGATTCCACACTCGGTCGTGAGCCTCTTCATACAGCGTGCCTTCGGCATCCGTCACCGGGCAGGTGATCTGCAGCGCGCTCTGCACCCATCGATCGCCTCCACGGGCCATCCGGAGGCGGCAGCGAAGGAATCGAGGTCGGTCCCCGTCCGTAAACGCGGTCACGAGCCGGAGTGTGGCCACCGCATCCGGGTAGATCTCATCGAAGAAGGGATGCTGGGTCACGGGTCGCTGGATGACGGCGTCACGCTGGAGCCCGGCCACCGCCGTGCCGAGCTCGTCCGGGCCGATCCGCTGGACGGCCAGTCCCTGCCAGAGCCCCTCTTCCTTGAGGTACGCCTCCCCGTGCTCCGCGAACACCACGTCCGCCAGTTGATTCGGGGCGATGGGGCGGTACTCGGGATCGAACCATCGGCCGTTGATCCGATAGGCGATGTCAGGGATGAGGGCGGTGGCCAGAAACTGCCGGGCCACGGTACGCCTGGGACCCATGAAGTTCCCTTCGGACTCCCACCGGGGCAGGACCCGACGGGCGAAGAAGTTCTCCGGGATCCATCCTTCCACGAACCGCTGCTGGAAGAGGGCGTAGACCTTGAGCCATGGCGCGAAATGGGAGCCGCCCAGGACCTCTACCGCGTACTCCTCGACGCTCCTGACGGTGGCCCGGTCCAACTCCGGTCGGCCCAGGTTGTCCCGCATGTGGCGATAGTCCTTCTCGGCCTTCTTCCGCCAGTGCTCGTGCCTTCCCACCTCGTCGGACCGCTTGTGCACGTAGTTGACGGCCCGGGCCGCAAAGGAGATTGCCCTTCGGGCGGGCTTGGGGAAGTGCATGATGCCTCGTGGAAGGGATCGCCTGGAAGAAGAGGGTGCTGTTTCAACGGTAGGACTACGATCCCGCGGCGGGCAATGGTCCAGCCCCGAAAAGACCAAGGAGCCCGGGGCGATGCTCTGCCCCGGGCCCCTCCCGGTCTGCCGCTTCCGATCCCGCCATGATGCCGGGATCGTCCGACCCAGGCCCTATCTCCCCTTCGTGCGACGGTGCTCCCGCGTGTCCAGCGGGTAGCTGTGAATCCGCTCCGTCCCACCCTGGCCCGGGGACCAGGCCGGCCGGTCTCCAGAGGTGTCGTCGGTGATCTCGATGGCTCCGGAACCGTCTCGGGCCATGACCCAGACTCCCAGCCTGGAGAAGTCGGGAGTGAACGTCAGGTAGCTGATCATGTCTCCTGCGGCGTGGGGCGTCCACGGGAAGCGGGCTTCGTTGTATGTCCCACCCAATATGTTCCCCCCCGTGGTGAGCTGGTTGGTGGTAGCCCCGTCCGGTGACACCGTGAACAGATCCTGGCCAGATCCGTCTGCCGGCGAGGTGACATAGAGGATTTCGGTGCCGTCGTCGTTCCAATCCAGCCAGAGCTCGCTCACGTCGGGTGAGTCGGTGATCTTGGTCGGCTCCGAGCCGTCCACGTTCACCACCAAGATGTCATCCACGTATTCGAAGATCCCAAAGCGCTGGAAGGCGACCTGCTGCCCGTCGGGTGACCAGGTGGGGTCCACGTCCTCCACATCGTCGGGACGCGCTCCGTCGTTGTCCGAGACGTTGGTCCGGTTCGACCCATCGGCGTCCATCACATAGACCGCCACCCAGTCGTTCTGCACGTCCGGATCGTTGGACATGAAGAGGATTCGGGACCCGTCCGGCGACCAGTCGGGGGCGAACTCCCACTGACTCGAGGAGCTGGTGAGATTGGCGGAGGACGAGAAGTCCGCCGGGGCCGTGTAGATGTCTCCGTACCCACCCGATGCGCGTCCCGAGAAGAGGATGGTCGCGCCGTCCGGGGACCAGGAGGGGTAGAACTGCTGGTCGGGAAGACTGAGCTGTCGGATCTCGCTCTTGTTGAACGCGGAGATGTAGATGTCGAACGAGGGCGGGTCGTCGCCTCCGAGCTCCTTGGCGCCCTGGAACACGATGTGGCTGCCCTCCGGATTGAGGGGCTCCCCACTCGCATTGAACCCGAGGACGATACCGCCGAAGTCGGTGAGGTTTGCCGAGGCCGATCCGTCGGACTCGCCGGCCACCAGGTGGGCCCCGACCTCCGTAGCGAAGGAGTAGATGACGGGGTCCTCGAAGCAGGTGACCGTGAAGGTCACCGTCGTGGTCTGGTCGAAGGCGGCCGATACGTCCCGGGTCACGTCGCCGTCCGGCACGCAGTTGGGGGCCTGCCCTGTGATGGCCACGGTGTGGGCGCCGGAAGTCACGGGGACCTCCACCGTGTCGTCCGGGTCCATGGTCTGGGCGGCGCCACCATCCACCACCAAGGTGTATCCGTCCACGTCCAAACGCTTGCCCGTCGTCACGGTGACCAGGGAGAGCGTGGCCTGGTCGGGCTCGCAGGTCACCGTGTAGCTGACCGCCGTGGCCTGGTTCTCGGCTACGCTCACGGTCTGCGAGGCCCCGGGTGCCGGGGTGCAGTTCAGGGAGATTCCCGAGAGGGCCACCGTCCTGCTGCCCACTGCGACGTTCGGTATGCTCACGTTTCCGTTGGGCTGGATCGTTCCCTTGTCCACTCCGTCCACCGTCACCTGGTAGCCGTCCGTGTCCAGGTCGTCCCCGGAGGTGGTCACCGAGAGGCTGATGGTGCCGGTCGGGGTGGGCGGGTCGGTTCCGGTGGGGTCGCTGTCGCCACCGCAGGCCGCGAAGAGCCCGGTGGAGAGGAGGATCACCAGTGCGGCCGGGATGGCCGCGTACAGCCCGCGGACGACCGGTTCTGGGGGGCGGGGCGTGGGCCGGCGGTCGGCGGAAAGACGCATGGGTCCCTCGGGTGGCGGAATGAACGAACAAGGATCCGGACGGTGGCCGGAGCGTGATCTCAAAAGTGAGGCCATACTAATCGTCGCCTGGACCTCGAGGCGCAAGGACCATGTGCGGCAACCCGTCCAGCCCTCACACGACCCGACAAGAATTGATTGCTCCCCCGGCAAGCCCGGCCTATCCTACGCCCATGACCGAATCTCGCCACGCTCGGTCCGTGCCTTCCGCGAAGTTCGCCCACTACCGCATCGAGGACCTCCTCGGGCGTGGCGGTATGGGTGAGGTGTATCGTGCCTTCGACACGCGGTTGGGCCGGCCGGTCGCAATCAAGATCATGCGTTCGGAGTCGGTAGGAGCCGACGACATCGCCACCCGCCGGTTCCTTCGGGAGGCCCGGGCCGCATCGGCCTTGAATCACCCCAACATCGTCACCGTCCATCAGATCGACACGACGGACGGTGGAGATCACTACATCGTCCAGGAGCTCATCGAGGGTCGCACCCTGCGGGAACTCCAAGACGAGCCTGTTGCGGTGGAGCAGGTGTGTGAGATCGGGCGTCAGGTAGCGCACGCCCTCGCGGCGGCGCACGAAGCGGGAATCGTCCACCGGGACATCAAGCCCGAGAACGTGATGCTCCGGGAAGACGGTTACGTGAAGCTCCTGGATTTCGGACTGGCCCGGCTGACCTCCCCCGAGGGGGGAGACAACCTGACCACGACCCTCGATGTCGAGCGGGATTCGCTGACAGGGACGGTGCCCTACATGTCTCCGGAGCAGGTGGGGGACGACCAGGTCGGCCCCCCGTCCGACGTTTGGAGCCTGGGGGCGATGATGTACGAGATGCTCGCCGGCTCCACCCCCTTCGCCGGACCCCGGCCGATCAACATGGTCGCTGCCATCCTGACGGCCAGCCCCCCTCCGCTGGAGAGCACTCGGCCCGAGGTCCCCCGTCCGCTCGCGGACGTGGTGGGCTCCATGCTCGAGAAGGAGCTGGACTGCCGGCCCACGGCCCGGGACGTGGAGGGCCTGCTGGCTGCGCTCATGACCGGGCCGGGGGCCGCGCCGGACATGGAGGTCCGGGCCGCCCGTCGGGACACCGTGGGGCGGGAGGAGGAGAGGGCCCGGCTCATGGATCTCTACGGCCGGGCGAGGGCCGGAGCGAGTTCCATCGTCGCCCTCCGAGGGGAGCCGGGGATCGGGAAGACCAGCCTTCTCCATGACTTCCTGGCCGAGGTCCGGTCGGCGTCCGACCGGCCCACCATCGCCATCGGGCGGTGCTCGGAGAGCCTGGCGGGCTCCGAGGCCTTCCTGCCCATTCTGGAAGCTCTGGACGAGCTCAGGAACCCGGCGACGGGGCCATCGTTCGACTCGGTCATTCGGGCCGCGGCGCCCACGTGGTACGCCCAGCTCACGGCGGGGTCCGACGCGCCCGATGGGAGAGCGGAGGACGAGGCGGCCGATGCGGCGCCGGCGGCGTCGCAGGAGCGCATGAAGCGAGAGCTGAGGGCTCTGCTGGAGCAGGTCTCCCGGTTGAAGCCCCTCGTCCTGGTCGTCGATGACCTCCACTGGGCCGACGTTTCGACCGTGGACATGCTGAACTACCTGGTGAGCCGCTCCGTCGATATGCGGGTGATGGTCCTCACCTGCTACCGGCCTTCGGACATGGCGGTCGTCGGCCATCCATTCCTGGCGATCCGGAGCGATCTGAAGAGCCGAGGCGTGCTGGAGGAGCTGGACCTGGATTTCCTCTCGGAGGCCGACGTGGCCCGCTACCTGGAACTCCAGTTCCCGAACCACTCGCTCCCCGAGACCTTCGCCCGAGACATCCACCGCCGCACCGACGGAAGCCCGCTGTTCATGGCCGACCTGGTTCGCTACCTCCGGGACTCCGGCGGGATCGTGGAACAGGACGACACCTGGGCCCTGGCGCCTGGCGCCGCCGACAAGGCCGGTGATCTGCCCGAGTCGGTGCGTGGGATGATCACGCGCAAGATCGAGCAGATCGACGAGGAGCAGGTTCGATTGCTCACCGCCGCGGCGGTCCAGGGCCACGAGTTCGATTCCGCCACCCTCGCCGAGACCCTCGAGATCGATGCGGTCCGGGTGGAGGACCAGTTGGAGGAGCTGGAGCGCGTGCACGTCTTCGTGCGCCAGATCGACGAGCACGAGTTTCCGGACCGGACGCTTACCGTTCGTTATCACTTCGTCCACGGGCTCTACCAGAACGCTCTCTACGAGTCGCTCAGGCCCACGCGGCGGGTCCATATGGCGGGTCGGATCGCCCGCTCCCTGGAAGCCCACCAGGGAGAGGACGCGGCCCTGGCGTCCAGGCTCGCCGTGCTCTACGAGACCGCCCGGGACTTCGGCAAGAGCGCGCAGTATTTCATGGTGGCCTCACGGCGAGCCGCGTCCCTGTTCGGGTTCAACGAGGCGCTTCTCCTGGCCGACCGGGGCCTGGAGGGCCTCCAGGCGCTTCCCGACGGCCCCGAGCGCAAGCAGCTCGAGCTCGGGCTGCAGCTGGCTCGCGGCCACGGGGTGCGGTCGGTGAAGGGGTGGTCCGCCGAGGAGATCGAGAGGACCTACGGGCGGGCCCAGGAGATCTGTCACGAGCTGAACGACCCGCCGGAGCTGTTCCCGGTCCAGTGGAACCTGACGTTCTTCAACATGATCAACGGGAATCTGCAGCTCGCCGAGGAGCAGCTTCCCCTTCTCATGGAGCAGGCCGAGGCTTCGGGGGAGGTGGCGTGGATGGTGGCCGTTCACCACGTGGCCGGGGTTTCAGCCGAGTTCCGAGGCGATGTCGTGGAGTCCCACAGACTTCTGGAGCGGGGGAGGGAACTCCATACCCCGGACGAGCACGAGCGCTACACCGCCATGTTCGGCATCGACCCAGGCATGATCGCCCGTTGTATGTCGAGCCGGCCCATGTGGTCGTTGGGATACCCGGACCAGGCTCTGGAACGGGCTCGGGAGACCGTGGAACTCGGACGGTCCCAGCGGCAGCCCACCACCCTGGTCTTCGCCCTGGTCGTCCAACAGGGCATTCACCTTTACCGGGGCGAGGCCGAAGAGGCGTTGGCCCTCGGCGAGGAGATCCTGGCTCTGTGCGCCGAGTACGGACTGGCTCACGAAGGACACTGGTCCAAGTCGTTTTCCGGCGGTGCGCTCGCCATCTCCGGTCGGGAGGACGAGGGGGCCGCGTTGCTCCAGGAGGCCCTCGACGCGCTGAGCCGCCTCCGCTCCGGGTTGGTGCGTCCGACCTTCATGGCCCTCCTGGGTGAGGCCCACGCCAGGGCGGGCCGAATCGAGCAGGGTCTGGCGGCCGTGCAGGAGGGATTCGACCACGCGGAGCGCACCACCGAACGGGGCTTCACCGCCGAGCTCCACAGGGTCAGAGGCCGACTGCTGGCGCTGGGCGGAGACCGCGAGGGGGCCGTGGCCAGCCTGCGCGCGGCCCTGGCCCGGGCCCGGGAGCAGGAAGCCCGCTCCTTCGAGATCCGGGCCGCCACGGACCTGGCTCGACTCCTACATGAAGACGGCCGCGACCCCGAGGCCCTGGCCGAGCTCGAGCCGATCTACGACTGGTTCACCGAAGGTCTCGACACTGCCGACCTGATGGCAGCCCGCACACTCCTCGACCGGATCCGTTGAACGCCATGTCCCCATTCGAGAAAATCCCCCCGGGGGAAGCCGCAGACATCGCCGAGATCACGGCGCATTTCATGGAGTTGCAGCGCCGTTTTGCGGATCAGGAGGGGCTCCCACTGCAGCGAGGGACCCACGCCAAGGGCGTGGCCGCCCGGGCGACCTTCGAGGTCTTCGACCTTGCCGAGGCCCTGGACGATACCGAGCTGGCCGGACGCCTGGGGCACGGACCCTTCGCAACCCCCGGCTCCTATGAGGCCACGGTGCGCTTCGCCAACGCGGAGTCCCGGGTCCAGTCCGACGAGAAGCCCGACGTGCGCGCGGTCTCCTTCAGCGCGTCGATCCCGGACGGGAAGGGGGGGGAGCAGCGGTCGGACTTCTCCATGAACAACGCCCCCACCTTCCCCATCAACGACATCCACGACTTCGCGGTTCTCATGCGAATCCTGGCGGCGCCCTCCGCACGGAAACGACTGGGGGCGATGTTCCGGATGTCGCCCCGTGAGTGGTGGAACTTCCTGAAGACCGCCGTGCGCGGGGGGCGCCAGAAGCGTCCGCCCAAAGAGGCCTACCAGACCCAGCGGTACTGGAGCAACGTCCCGTTCGCCCTGGGCCCCGACACCGTGGTCAAGTACTCGGTGATCCCCCGCCGGTACAACCACGCGGAGCCGCTGGAGCCTGGGCCGTCCATGCTTTCCAACGAGCTCCTCCGCCACCTGGTGGAAGACTCGCCCACCGCCTCTTTCGACTTCGCGGTGCAGGTCCTCGACGTGCAGGCCATGACCTACCGGGGCCGGACCCGGGATGCGGCCTTCTGGGTGGAGAACGCTTCGGTGGAGTGGGACGAAGCTCAGGCGCCCTTCCACGTGGTGGGCCGCCTGTCGCTCCTGCCGAGCTCCCAGTTGACGGCTGAGCAGACCGCGGGAATCTACATGGATGTCCACGAGAACACGTTCGAGGACTTCGTGCCCATCGGCGGGATCAACCGCGGCCGCTGGAAGCCCGAAAGGGAGAGTCGGGAGCGGCGACAGGCGGACGCAGCGGAGGTCGGTTCACGCGTGGTGGTGGGAGCGACGGCCGGGCGAGGTCTGGCCGCGGTCCCCCTCGTGGGTCCGCTTCTCCGGGCCATCCGTCGACTGGGCAAGGTCTCCCTGGCCCGGTTCGCTCGGTTGACCGCCCTGGGTGTGGCCGGGGTTCTGGGCGTGGTCCTCCTTCTGTCCATCGCGACCGCGTGGTACATCCACTCTGGTCGGGCCATGCTTCCGGAGGAGGCCCCGGACGTCGTGGTCTACCCGGAGCAGGGGTGGGGCGACGGCCTGGAGTCACCGGGCCGCCAGACCTACTACTACACCTCCCAGGGCGCCGGCCTGCGCGGCTTGCGCTATGACTGGTTCGTGAACCTGGAGCTCCCCCTCACTCGGACGAAGCTCGTCAACCCGGACCTTCTGCGGCGGTACGGCTTCATCGTCGATCCGGCCACGCCGGCCAACCCGGACCAGCTCCCGGTGGGGTTCACCCGTCACTACGACGAGCGGCTGGACGAGCAGGTCCTGGCCATCACCTGTGCGGCGTGCCACACCGGTGAACTCCACGTGACCACCGGGGGCCAGATCAACGCGTATCGGGTCGACGGCGGTCAGGCCAATCACGCCTTTACGGACATGCAGTTCGGGAACTTCCTACCCACCCTCGTGGCTTCCATGGTCTCGACGGTGGCGAACCCCATCAAGTTCAACCGATTCGCTCGAGCGGTCCTGGGCGAGACCTACCCGCAGGGGAAGGGCGTGCTGCGCGGGCAGATGTTGGGGGTGATCAGAGGGTTCCTGAGGATCGGCTTCAACGAGCGCAACCTGGCGCCTATCCAGGAGGGCTACGGCCGGACGGACGCCCTGGCCCGGATCTCCAACACCGTGTTCGGGGAGAACCTGGATCTGGAGAACCTCTACGTGGGCAACGCACCCGTGAGCTATCCGCCGGTCTGGAATATCTGGAAGTTCGACTGGGTCCAGTACGGCGCCTCGGTGAGCCAGCCCATGGCCCGGAACTTCGGGGAGGCCCTGGGCGTGGGGGCCACCTACGCCCTGATGGACCGGTATGGCCGGCCCCTCCCCCATGCCGATCGGTTCGGTGCCTCGGTCATGATCGAGAACCTGAACACCATCGAGCACACCCTGCGCCGCCTGGAGCCGCCCACCTGGCCCGAGGACCTGTTCGGAACCATCGACCGCGACCTGGCGGCCCAGGGTCTGGAGCTCTTCAACCAGCACTGCGTGGACTGTCACGGCCCCTTCGAGGCCAACGCCGCCCTGAAGGCCCGCAATGCTCCCCTCAAGGGCCCCGAAGACGACGAGTGGATCGTGAAGATCCTCTGCACGGACGACGTGGGCACCGATCCCTACGCCGCCCAGAACTTCGCCCTCACCAAGGTGGACATCACCCGGACCGGGCTGACCGCCGACGATCTGCGTCGGGTGGCGGAGAGTAACCTGGGGCCGTGGCTGGCCCGGAATCGGATCTACCTGCAGACCGAGATCGACGACCTCACCGCCCAATTGCGGACCGCGCCCGCGGCGCAAAGGGATTCGCTGGAGGCCAAGCGGGCCGAGTTCCAGGCTCGCCTCGACGGCGTCGCCGCCGATTCGGCTCAACGGGTCGCCGGGTTCGAGCCTGAGGCCCTTCCCCTGGGCCTGGCTCTCAGCTTCGTGGGCACCATGATGCGGGACCTGGCCTACGACAAGGCCGGGTATTCCCAGGCCAGGCGCGACTCACTGGACGGGTTCGGCATCGCCGATCTGCCCCAGGTCGTGGCCGGCTACAAGCCGCGGCCTCTCGCCGGGCTCTGGGCCACGCCGCCCTACCTGCACAACGGGTCGGTGCCCACCATCTACGAGCTGCTGTCTCCCCGAGAGGATCGGCGCACGACCTTCCTGGTGGGGAGCCGTGAGTTCAACGCGGACAGCCTGGGCCTGGCGGTTCCGACCTCCGGCAACTGGTTCGAGTTCGACACGCGGCTGGAAGGCAACAGCAATCAGGGCCACGAGTTCCGGGACGGATACGTGCCCTGGACGCCCGAGAGCGGCCCCGCGAACGGAATCATCGGTCCGGCCCTGACCCACGAGCAGCGCATGGCCATCATCGAGCACCTCAAGGTGCGCCGGGACTCGGGCGACGAGATCCAGCCGTACGAGTACCATCCCTACCCCACGTGTGCGGTGGGACTGCCGGAGGCCGACCAGGACTGACGATGTGTGGGGGGGCGGCCCGGGGCCTTCACAGGGCTCCGCCGTCCCCCCAACTTTCGGCACGCCACTTCGCGGGCGGGCCGGCACCCAGCCGCGCGCGCCCGTGGAACCCCTCCAACACCGCGCGGCGCGCGCACTGAAAGCCCGAGAGTTCCATGGCCAACCCCGACGTGATGGACAAGATCGTGTCGCTCACCAAGCGGCGCGGGTACATCTTCCAATCCTCCGAGATCTACGGCGGGACCGGTTCCGTGTGGGACTACGGCCCCCTGGGCGTGGAGCTCAAGCGGAACGTCCGGGAGCGGTGGTGGAGCTCCATGGTCCATCAGCGGGACGACATCGAGGGGCTGGAGGCGTCGATCCTCATGCACCCCCGGGTCTGGGAGGCGTCGGGACACGTGGAGGGCTTCACCGATCCCCTCGTCGAGTGCTCCAACTGCCACCGGCGGTTCCGGGCGGACACCGAGGAGGTGGAGAAGAACCAGTGTCCGTCCTGCGGAGTGAAGGACTCCTTCACCGAGCCCCGTCTCTTCAACCTCATGTTCAAAACGTTCATGGGGCCCGTGGAAGAGGCCGCGAGCACGGTCTACCTCCGGCCGGAGACCGCCCAGGGCTCCTACGTGAACTTCCTGAACATCCAGGGAACCGCCCGGCAGCGGGTGCCCTTCGGGATCGCCCAGATCGGACGGGCGTTCCGGAACGAGATCACGCCGGGGAACTTCATCTTCCGGACCCGGGAGTTCGAGCAGGCGGAGATGCAGTTCTTCGTGAAGCCGGGCACGGACGACGAGTGGTTCGACGAGTGGAAGGCAGCTCGCATGCAGTGGCACCTGGACCTGGGGATCCGGGAGGAGAAGCTGCGTTTCCATGAGCACGGCCCGGACGAGCTGGCCCACTACGCCAAGACCGCCTACGACATCGAGTACGAGTTCCCCTTCGGCTGGAAGGAATACGAGGGGATCCACAACCGGACGGACTTCGATCTCAGCCGGCACCAGGAGTATTCGGGCAAGCGGATGGAGTACATAGATCCGGCCACCAACGAGCGCTACATCCCTTACGTGGTGGAGACCGCCATGGGGGTGGACCGGGCCGTGCTCGTGGTCCTCTGCGATGCGTATCGGGAAGAGCAGGTGGAGGGCGAGGAGCGGGTGGTCCTGGGCATCGCGCCGAGCCTGGCCCCGGTGAAGGCCGCGGTCTTCCCCCTGGTGAAGAAGGACGGGCTCCCGGAGATCGCCGAGAAGCTCCACAAGGAGCTGACCACGGCCGCCATTCCGTCGTTCTATGACGTGTCCGGGTCCATCGGACGCCGGTACCGGCGCCAGGACGAGACCGGGACACCGTGGTGCATCACGGTGGACGGCCAGACGGTGGAGGACGACACCGTCACCATTCGGGATCGGGACTCCCTGGAGCAGGTCCGGGTGGGCCTGGACTCCGTCCGGGGGTGGCTCCAGGAGAGGATGTTCGCGCCCCGGGGCTGATTCGCCGCGATCCGGGGCCCGGGGGGCCGGGCTATCGCTTCCTGGTGATCCAGAAGAGCAGGAGGATGACGCCTGCCACGCTCCACGCGAGGCCGGGCTGGGTGTCGATCCAGTTGGTCACCTGGCCCGCCATTACCTGGACCTTGCCCAGGGCGCTTCGCCCCGCGATTGCCACATATTCGGCTGCGGCCTGAGTGGTGGCTGCGTGTGCCGTGGCAATTCTCGTCATTAGGAAGATCCCTTCCTCGCCATTTCTCGAATCTCCAGTGTCGGGAGGTCGTCCGCGGGGCCACCGCCGCCGGTCGGGCACCTCCTCCCTCAACATGGGCAGGGCGCCTATATCACGCGAACAGTAACACCTGTCGCAGCTTAGGGGCATCTTGATGCCCGCTCCGGGCGGAGTCCCGGTCACCTCACCATTTGATTCTGCGAGGAAGAGGTGCATGGTGACCCACTAGCCACCCCCGCCCAGGAGCACACCCATGAGCCAGACTTACGATGATATTCTCCCCAAACCGGGTTTCGAGGCCGACGAGGGGAGGACCGCGATGGTCATCACCGATCCACAGCGCGACTTCCTCTCCGAGGACGGCGTAGTGTGGCAGGTGGTCGGCCAGAGCGTCGAGGAGAACCATACGGTCGCCCACCTCGCCCAATTGCTGGCGGCGGCCCACGAGGCCCAGGTCCCCGTCTTCGTCTCCCCCCACTACTACTACCCCCACGATCACGAGTGGAACTTCGGCGGAGCCCTGGAGAAGATGATGCACGCCGTGGGCATGTTCGATCGGGTAGGGGCGTTGACGACGGATGGGTTGTCCGGATCCGGCGCCGATTGGCACGAGCCCTTGAGGCACCTGATCGAGCATGAGAACGTGATCGTGACCAGCCCCCACAAGGTCTACGGGCCCGAATCGAACGACCTGGTCCTGCAGCTGCGCAAGCGGGGCATCGACAAGGTGATTCTCGCCGGGATGTCCGCGAACCTCTGTGTGGAGGCCCACCTGCGGGAGTTGACGGAGCAGGGGTTCGAGGTTGCGGTGGTCAAGGACGCCACGGCCGGAGCCCAGCTTCCCGGCGGCGACTTCTACCAGGCCGCGCTCCTCAATTTCCGGATGATCGCCAGTGCGGTGCTCACGACGGACGAGGCCGTGGCGCTGATCCGAGGCTGACCCGGGTGTCCAAGGAGGCAACTGCCCGGATTACACGGGAGGAGCTGCGACCCCTCGAGATCTTCCACGGACTGACCGACGAGCAGTTGGACTGGTTCTGTGGGAAAGGCCAAGCGGTGGCGCTGCGCTCGGGCGAGCACATGTTCGATCGGGCAGAGCCGGCCACCGCCCTCTGGATCGTGGTCGAGGGCGTCGTCCAGGGATTCGAGGAGATCGGCGGAGAGTGGCTCCTCGTCGCGACCACCCGGGTCGGGGAGGTCACCGGCATGCTCCCCTTTTCGAGGATGACCCACTACCCCCGGCACACGGTCGCCTCTGAGCCTTCGCTGGTCTTGCGGCTGGGGGTGGAGCACTTCCACGAGATGCTCAATGTCTGCCACGAGGTCGTTCGACGACTGGTGGCGGAGATGTCGGATCGGGTCCGGGGGGACGTCCGGCTCGAACAGCAAGGGGAGAAGATGATGGCGCTCGGGCGGCTGTCGGCCGGGCTCGCCCACGAACTCAACAACCCTGCGGCCGCGATCAAGCGGGCGGCCGCGCGGCTCTCCGAGCACCGGGCGAAGCTCCCTGGGCTGGTCGCGGCATTGGCTCGCCGGCGACTGAGCGAGTCGGCACTGGAGAAGCTCGAGCGGCTCAGGACCTCCGCGGTGACCGATGGAGCCGAGGCCCTGACCGCGCTTCAGCGGAGTGACCTCGAGGATCGTCTCACCGATTGGATGGACGACCGGGGAATCGAGGGATCGTGGGAGATGGCTGCGACCTTTGCCGATGTAGGCCTCCCCCTGGAGGATCTGGCCAATGCCACTGCCGATGTTCCCGTCGAAGCCCTGGGCGACGTCCTGGGGTGGCTCGCCGGTGGGATCGAGTCGGACCGGATCGTGGTGGAACTCGGGGATGCGGCGGGGAGGATCTCGGACCTCGTCGCGTCGGTCAAGACCTATTCGCACATGGATCGGTCACAGAACCACAAACCGACGGATGTGCGTGTGGGGCTGGACAACACCATCACCATGCTCGGCCACAAGCTGAAGGCCAAGAGCATCTCGGTCGAGCGGAGGTATGAGGAGGCTCTCCCCCTCATTCCGGCGAACGCCGGCGAACTCAACCAGGTCTGGACGAACCTCATCGACAACGCCATCGACGCCATGGAGGCGGGGGGGCGGTTACGCCTCCGGGCCGGGACGGCCGATCTGTGGGTCGAGGTGGAGATCGAAGACGATGGCCCCGGGATACCCGATGACCTGCGCTCGGTCATATTCGAGCCCTTCTTCACCACGAAGGAGGTCGGCGTCGGGACCGGCCTCGGCCTGGGGATCGGCCAACGGATCGTCCGCACCCACCAGGGTCATATCGAAGTCAGGTCGCGACCCGGAGAGACCGTCATGTGCGTGCGCCTTCCCATCGAGCGGATCTCCCCGGTGGAGGCGAGGGCCGACCAGGAGGACCCCGGCGGGTAGGAGCGCTGTTTCCCGGGCTTCACCACGCGTAGGCGAAGTTCACGATCGGTAGGACGAACAGGCCGTCGCCGGTCAACGGGACTCCCAGGCCCACGTCGGCGGAGAGCTTCTGGCCCAGGAAGCGCGGCCCCAGGATGAGCAATCCCCCGCCGTCCAGCAGGTACCCTTCCGCCATGAGCTTCACGGACCGGGACGTCCGGACCTGGCCTCCCAGCATGAGGGCACCCGGACGGTCCAGGCTGCCCTGGAACATGCCGCCCCCCACCGTGACGGACGCACGCTCGTCCCCGGCGGTCACCACCGCATAGTGGATTGCACCGAAGGAGCCGTTGTCGCCGGTCTCGAAGAGCAGGAACGAGCCCACGGCCACGTCCAGCTTCTCCCGATGGAGGAGCCGGATCTTGGGGGTGAGCCACAGGGTCGAGATCCCGTCCGTCGGGGAGAAGAGGAGGGGGACCCCTCCGCCCATGGTGAGCCAATCGGTCACCCCGAAGGTCAGGAACGGCGCCACGATCTCATAGACGCCGAAGTAGCCTTGGCCCTTCGGGACCGTTCGAGCCGTCGGACCCCAGAAGAGCCGGCTCCGGTTGGGATCCGGAGGGAGGAACGCGCCCCCCTTCATCACTCCGCTGACCACCTCCATGTTCTCGATGGACCCGCGGTCCAGGACGATCGTGCTCCCGGACATGAGCCTGATCTCGACTTCGTCCCCGGCCTCCCGGAGGATGACCCCATACAGGACGGTTCCGTCGTCGAGCTCCACGCGGGTCGCTTCCTGGAGGCGACTGTCCGACGCCGGGGGCTCCTGGGTCGGTGTCCCAGTCTCCTGGGCGGATGCCGGGCTCTGCAGGTTGAGTGCGGCCGGAAGGGCGGGTGAAATGGCCAGGCCGATGGCGACCGAGAGGCCGATACCAGTGGCCTTTGTCCTGCTTCGTCCTCTGCGTTTCATGGATGCCTCCTCGACAGGGTCCGTTGGCCCGGACCGTGGGTAGTCGATCCTCACATCCATGATGGGTGTCGAGGCCTTGGTCATCCGTCGTCCAGATGACGTAGGCGGGGTGGGACGGTGACGTAGGCGGCGAGCCGCCCGGTCCAGATCAGCGAGGGTTCGCGCCGATTCCCTGCCGCTCGCGCCTTGCGGCCGGGTCCGCCTCGATCTTACGGTTCCGGCCCGGACCGCCCCGTTGCGTTGGTTCCCCGCGGTCATTTGCCAGAACTCCTGATCGAAGGCGCGTGGAACATCATGGAATCCTCACGAAGAACCCAGCGGCCGGCCCGCCCCCAGGGGGCCGCCCGAAGCACGCTCCTGGTGCTCATCGCTTCGGCGGGTTGGTTGGCCGGGCCGCCGTCGGCGTCGTCCCAGACGTCCGAGGCGGGTGCCGGCGGCGTGGGTCAGGATGCCGAGCTGGCCGGGGTCATCGATGCCCTGCTGAACGCCTATGGAGGGGTCGAACGGCTCCGCGGGGTGGAGGCCATACGGCAGGAGGGCCAGATCCGGACCTCGTCCGGAGGACATGGGATCGTGGTGAGGATCTCCCGGGGCGGGACGGCCCTCAGCTCCCTGGTCCATTACCAGGATCGAATGGAGCTCAGGATTCTGGAGGACGGATCCGGCTGGCGGGGCTCGACACCGGCCACGTTGGAAGCGGTGGACGGTCCCCTCCTCGTCTCCATGGAGATGCAGGCGGCCCGGATTCTGGCGCCCTGGTTCCTGGACACCCACAGGGACGAAGTGCGGCGCCTGCCGGACGAGGAGAACCTCGTGGTGCTCTCCATCGGGTTGGGAGAGGGGCGTGAGTTACGCCTGTGGGTCGATCCGGCCGATCACCGCATCCGGCGGTCCACCTCCCTCATGGACATGGGTCCCATGACCCTGACGTTCACTTCCCGATACGACGATTTCCGCCTGGTGGACGGCGTCCTCATCCCCCACGCCGAGGAGAATTCGGCCCAGGGAACGCCCACGAGCTCGGTGCAGTTGGAGCGGGTTCTGGTCAATCCATCCGGGGACGACCTCGTCCTTCCGGCCGTGGGCTGAGTCGGCCCCGTCCCGTCACATGGACGGTAGCGCGTACCTCTCCAGGTAGACCAGGTCGAACTCGTCGTTGTAGGCCACGTAGACCGTGCCCTCGCCGAAGCCCAGGATCCTCCGGCCCTCCGCCAACTCGACGGTGGTGATCCGGTTCCCGTCCCCCCCGAACACATCGTAGAGCGGGTTTTCGCCAGCCGGTGTGTTCCGACGTACCCAGGCCCGACCCTCTGAATCCACGTTGATCCGGCCGTTCGACATGGGCGGCATGGTCTCGGGCCACTCGTACGCGTCCAGGTCCGGGCCGTCGTCCCGTCCGCCCCCGCCTCTGGAGAGGGACATGGAGCGCCGTCCGTCCCCACCCGCCTGGATGGAGACGCTGATGCCGCCGCCGGACGCGGCCTCGAGGTAGGCCAGCTTTTCGGCGTCCCGGATCCGGATCGGGTCGAAGGGCAACGGCCGACCCGACACCACGGAACCGTCGGGCTCATGCCACTCCACGTGGTAGTCCCCCGAACGGGCGATGACCACCCGGCCGTCCGGAGCCACGCCCCAGGCGTCGGCGGGTGAGAGGGGAATCTGCTGCATACTCACGTTCCCCCCGGATCGCTGGACGGTAAGGTCCTGGGTCTTCACCCGAGCGACGGTATCGACGCGCTGGTCCGCGAGGCTCACCCGGACGACCATGGAGGAGTCGCCGGGCTCGCCCGAGGGATCGAAGGCTGGCCGCTGGGCGATGTATACGTTCCCCGCCCCGTCCACGCCCTGGGGGAGGAGGAGGAGCATGGGGCTGCCGGGCCCGGGCTCTCCCATGACCAGCGGATAGGTGTCCCCGAAGCTGCCGTCCTCCGCCAACACCACCATGCGGGCGTTGCCCAGATCCACCATGAGGGAATTCCCGTCCCCGTAGGGCCATACCGAGTCGGGTTGGCGGAACTCCATGGGGCCGCCGCCCGGCCGTCCGATGGACTGTACCGCGCCAGAGTCCATGTCCAGAAAGAAGAGCTCCTGTGCCAGGGGATCGGCCACCAGGAGCCGCCCGTCGGGCATCGCCCGGACGGACTGGACGAAGCTCAGTCCCTCCAGGTATTCGGCGGTGGGGGCCCCGAGGGTGATGATCTGGGCGGCTGCCGGCTGGGTTCCCCAGAAGGTCGCGAAGAGGGCCATGGCGGTCGCCAGAACTGTTGCCAGCCTGGGGAGGAGGGCGGTGTTGGGGATCCGTCTCGGGGACATTCGATTCTTCCTGTTTCGACCTGGGTGATTTCACCGGATTCGCCCCACCACTCCCGGGGGGCGGGCCGGCGACCGTCCAAGATTAATGGATGCGGCCTCCCGGGCGGAGGGTTGCCGAGGACTCTTCAGCGGGACGGCTGCGGAGCCCTCTGGCGTTTGAGGTGAGGAGGAGGGGCCGGGCGGAGGATTTACAGATGGCTGCACTGAACGCTCGAACGGGCCCCCGATGGGATCGGGTGGATCACCCCCGGATGACACCCCTCAGGCGGACCAGGCGACCACGGCGCCGGGCAGGCTCGGCTGGAAGGGGGCCGGACCGGAGGCCGATAGAACCGCCTCAGGTCGCGCTCGACGAACTGCCCGCCTGTGCCCTTGCCCTACTGGAAACACCTAAGGCTTCCCGTGACAGATCCGCGAATCCGGCAGGTGCCCAGGCCAATCCCACAGCCAAAAGGGGTGAGTAGACGAGTCCCCAGTAATTGTTGAACGGCTTGCCGACCACCAAGAATGCCGTGAGATAGAGCGATACGGTCGCAAGCGTGACTGCCCCGGCCCGACCCGGCCATGCGATGAGGCCCACCAGGGCGACAGGTAACGCAACTGCGGTCACCTGGATGGGCATGATCGAGAACAGGCCATTGAGTTGTGCCGTCGCCAGCACGAAGCTGAAGCCGCCGAACTGCAACCAACCTTCCGGATAGGCTTTGTCCATTGGCCCAACGGTCGTGGCCACGCTATAGGCATGCCAGGCGAAGTAGGCACCGTATGCGGCAAGGCCGATGCTCCAAGCGCGGATCTCATCCTTGCGGTGGTCGAGCGCTGCCCAGCCCACGAGGACCAGCACGAACGGGGCGGCCAATTCGCGCACGAACAAAGCCAGTAATCCCGAGACCGTTGCCCCTCCCCGCCAGCCCAGTCCACGCAAAGCAATTGCGAGCAGGATAAGGAGACCCGCGGGGGCTTCGCTGAGCATGGCCCAGCTCGGGACCAGATACCCGAAGAACGCAACCGGCAGCACCAGGGCAAGCGGGACGACCACCCAGAGGCCTGCCTCGTCGAAAACCAGCTTGCCTATGGCCAGCGCGGCGCACAGGGCCAAGCCCAGGACAAGCCACATCGCATCCTGCCAGGACGGCAGCATGCTCAAGAGAGAGAGATAGAAGGGCGTGCGCCAGTTGAACACCGAGCGAGTACCGTAGCCATTAGCGATCAGTTCAGAATGGGCAGCTTGGTAGTAACCTTCTCCTGCCCTCATCCGATCGATGATGTTCGCATAAGTTGCGGCGTCGCCAGGGCGGTCGACACCGCTTGCGGCATGGGGAGGCGTATACGCCTTCGCCACCGCGAGCAGCATCGCGACCGACACGACGAACGCGCTAATCGTTAGGACCGCGCCGGTCCTGCCAAGTCGCCGCCACCGTGTCGTTGGCATCTTGCTCTCCGGATCAGCTCGGTACAGACGATACGCATGACCCAGGCGGCAACCAGCCGCCGCCAACCTCGGCCGGGCCAGGAAGGTGGACCAAGTGGTAGGCCAACATGACCGGTCGTCGGGCGACCACCGGCACAGCGCCGAACGCCGCTGGGGTGCTGGAGACAGTGATACGTGGCGGCCGGGCGACCCGCAAGCGAGAGGAAGGGGCCTGAAGGTGGGGCGGTGGGGATGGAACGTGAATCCGAGGACCTTAGAAAGGGGAATTCAACCGGGGTGGAGGGACCCGGGCGGTGGATATGCAGATGGCTGCAAGGAACGCTTGAAAGGGGGGCCGCGATGGGATCGGGTGGGTTACCCCCTCGCGGATGAGCCCGCTCAGGTGGACCAGGCGCCAGATGCGCGCCGTCCCGTCCCACCGGCGCCCGGGAAGCGTCCGTGCGAGGGCCACGAGGTCCGGATCGTAGTCCATGCCTAGGTGGGGGCTCCCCGAACCCGTTCGCAGATCACCGACCAACGGTCCCGTTCTCGAAATACGGAGAAGTGGGAGAAAGGGCGGAGTTCACGAACGGCGGAGAAGTCCTCGTGAGGCGCCATCATAATGGCATTGTGCCTTCTGTGTGGCAGTGTAGTTAGCAACCCGAGAACTAGAGCGGGCCGACGCACGCACCATACCGTAAGCGAGTCTCGGTCATCGCTCGATTCGGGCGTCGACTCGCTCGCGTAACGCGGCAGCGTTCCGACGAATCTCCCCTCGATGCCAGGCCATTCCCCCGGTGCCCTTCACAGCAGCGATCACCATCATCAAGCCGTGGATCTGCGGGTCGAGAACCAACGCATCCGTATCGAGCGCGGGAAGCGGAACGCCCGGCGGGGCGAGGGCCCTCCAATCGTCTTCGCGGTCGAGGGAGTCCAGCGCGACAGGACCGACGGATTCCGCCAAGATGGTGGCCATGGGTGCGCTACGGAATAAGTCGCTGTTGGTCTGGACCAACAGATCGACGAATCCCGCCGCGCCCCGGATGTTCTCTCGCGACACTTCAAGGTAGGCGGTAATCGCAGTGCGGAGGGAGTCGTCTCTGATGATGCCGATGTCGCCGGTCGCGACAAGCGCCTCGGCAGTCCCGAGCACTGGGCTGACCTCGTAGTAGACCGGCGCGAGACTCGCCCAGGTGATCACTGAGTCTCGGGGCGGTGGCTCGGGGAGGAAGTGGGCCTGCGCCAGGCGGCGGGGCGCGTGCGTCAACGGGGCCATTATGAGCCCGATAGAATCAGCTCGGCGCTCCGTCTCGGCGAGATCAAGAGAGAGTTGGCGGAGGTAGACCTGCTCCTTCTCTTGATTGGCGTGCGCTTGCCCCCATGCCGTGACCTGGAAGCCGATTACCACGCCGGCGATAACGATCACGAGTTCTAGCCCGACCGCGAACCAGTTCTGCTCACGGATGTCCTGCGCGAGCCGTCCGAGGATCGTGTTTGCTCGCCTCGGACGCGCGGCTGGCGCCGAAGGTACGGAAGGGTGTTGGTCGATCTCGGCCATGTGCCAACCTTGGGGAGTTGCAGACTAGGGCTCTGGCGCTAGAGACCGAGCGCGCACAGCGTGCCATCGGACTCCGGCGCCGGGTGACAGTGCACCGCACAAGACGGATGGCAGTCCAGCCCTTCTTCGCGGGCGAGTGAACGTGGTGCGGCATGTTCTCGCGGCGCAAGCGGCCTCCTGACCCCGCGAACGGGCGACCTCTGAGGTGGGACCCAGTGTGATTGCGGCCGTGGACCGCGGACGGGACGCCATCCAACAACCAGTTGCCGGCTTCGTTCGCTGGCGCTCACTTCGACGGTCGCGGCTCGCATTCGCGAGCCACGACGGCAACTGTGAACGTGGGTCCGTGCTGAGGTGCCGGGCCTCCGCAGCCCGAACTGCAGAAGGAGAAGGGAAGGATGAGACACTCGCGGCGCTCCGCCATTCTCACTGCGGCATCGGCCGCGCTCGTGTTGGCCGGATGCACGCCCGGCACCGAACAGCCCGATGCGGTCTACTTTGGGGGGGATATCCTCACCATCGTGGACGATCGGCCCAGCGTCGAGGCTGTAGCGGTCAAGGACGGACGGATCCTGGCGGTCGGCTCGGAAGATGAGATCCTCCAGATGGCGGGATCAGGTACGACGCGGATCGACCTCGACGGTCAGACGATGCTTCCGGGCTTCTTCGATTCCCACGGCCATACCTACCTGATCGGGATCCAGGCCACCTCGGCCAATCTCCTCCCGCCTCCCGATGGAGAAGGCGCGGACATCGCCTCGCTGCAGCGGCTACTCAGCGAATGGGCCGCGGAGAACCAGGAGGCCATCGAGCGGGTCGGCTGGATCGTGGGATTCGGCTACGACGATTCGCAGCTGGCGGAGCAACGACACCCGACCCGCGACGAACTCGACGAGGTGTCTACGGAGGTCCCCGTGCTCATCTTCCACCAATCCGGTCACCTGGGCGTCGGCAACAGCAAGGCGCTCGAGATGGCTGGGGTGACCGCCGAGACGGAGGACCCCAACGGTGGCGCGTTCCGCCGCCGAGAAGGCTCACGGGAGCCCAACGGGGTCGCCGAGGAGTACGCCTTCTTTCAGCTCGGCGCGGCGCTGATGACCAGTTTCGACGATTCCGTCAACGATGCGCTGGTCGAAGAAGGGACCAGGCTCGTGGCCTCCTTCGGCTACACGACCGCACAGGAGGGGAGGGCCGTGGGCCCCGGCCTCGCTGCGATGAAGCGCGTCGCGGACGCCGGCCGGCTTCAGATCGACCTCGTCTCCTACCCGGACGTCCTGGAGGTCGAGGACGTGCAGCCGTCCATGACCTATTCGAACCGCTACCGGGTCGGCGGAGTGAAGCTCACCATCGACGGTTCACCACAGGGTAAGACCGCATGGCTGACGGAGCCCTACTACGTGCCCCCCGAAGGCCAGCCGGCCGACTACAGGGGATACGCGGCCATCGACGGGCAGACCGCGAACGAGGCCGTCGAGAAGGCGTTCGCCAACGGCTGGCAAATCCTGGTCCACGCCAATGGCGACGCCGCGTCCGATCTCTTCATCGCTGCCGTGCGGCTGGCCAAGGAGCGACACCCCGACGTGGACAACCGACCGGTCTTGATCCACGGTCAGGTCCTGCGGGAGGACCAGGTGGATGCGCTCGACGAGCTCCAGATCTTCCCGTCGCTCTTTCCCATGCACACGTTCTACTGGGGTGACTGGCACCGGGAGTCCGTCCTCGGACCCGAGCGCGCGGAGAATATCTCGCCTACCGGGTGGGTGCTCGAGCGGGACATGATGTTTGGCAGCCATCACGATGCCCCGGTGGCGAATCCCGACGCGATGCGTGTCCTCTCCGCCACGGTAACCCGCACGACTCGGAGTGGCCGGGTCCTCGGTCCGGAGCACAGGGTCCCCGTCGCGACTGCTCTCAAGGCCCTGACCATTTGGCCTGCCTGGCAGCACTTCGAGGAGGATTCCAAGGGGACGATCGAGGTGGGAAAGCTCGCCGACTTCGTGATCCTCGCCGAGAACCCGTTGACCGTCGATCCCGATCGGCTCGCCGACATCCAGGTTGTTGAGACCATCAAGGAGGGGGTTTCGATCTACAAGCGTCCCGCGGACGGATCATCGAACTAGTCCCGCCGCGCTGTGCGGGATGCCCATGACATTGACCGCAACCAGTCTCGATCCGCCTCCGGGCAACGTGCCGAAGCTCCGCTCGGACATCGGCCTCATCGTCTCGGCATGGCTCCAGCTGCGGTTGCCGCAGAGCTACTGCTCCCCGGCTTCGCGGTCACATGGTTTTGGGGAGGAACGGACAGTCTCTCGCTCCCTCGCCTGATCCTCGGAGGCGCGGCGTTCGGAGTAGGTCAGTTCGTGCTCCTGGCGGTTGTCGACTGGCTCTGGCTGCCAGCTCCGGCTTCCCCCCAGTCCACTCTGGGCTTCTGGGCCGGCGCCCTTGTGGGGACCATGATCTGCGCCGGGTGGTGCATGATCCTCACCCCAATCGGAGGATGGGTGGGCACGTGGCTTCGGAGACGTGGGAGGAATGGTTCCAACAGGCAACGAGTTGGGGGGGTCAGCTTTGCGGTCCGGAGACCGGACGGGTCGCTAGGCGCGCCGAGCGACCGGAGCGGCTGTGATCACCCCCCCGGCCGACGCAACCTGGCGAACGGTTCCCCGCCGACCGGACCGGCGTCGAGACCCACGACGGCGCCCGCGTCGTCCCGGACGACCTGGAGGACGAAATCCTCCCACCCACCGCGACCGAAATCGCCGTCGGTCCAGTCCCACCGCCAGAAGGTATCGGCGGTCCTGGGTATCAACCGATCCACGCGTGTACGACCTTCCTCCCACGACAGATCCACCAGGACCATGCCCTCGGACCATCGTACGTCGAAGCGGGTCAGACCTTCGGGCCTGTTCCCGTAACTGCCTTCGAGTTCGCGCCCTATGGACTCCGGGACGTCCACGAGCGAGGCAACCAGTTCGTCCCACGTGGCGTCACCCCAGTCGTAGGGCTCGATGGTTCCCAGGAGCGAGTCGTCCGCCCAGCGCGCCTCGATGCGCTCTACAGAGCCGTCGTCCGCACGGATCACCTCGTACGCCACGTCGACCTCGAGATCGAAGACGCGCCCGTCCTGGACGTAGCCCTCCCAGAAGATCCCCGCGCCGCGCGGCACCAGCTCCAGGCTCTCGATCTCGTACTGGAGGGGCCCGGGGAAGGCGCCCTGGTTCTCGCGCCCGAAGACCACGGTACGTGCCCGCACCGCTCCATCGACCCAGGTCACCACGAAGGGCATCGGTGGTCCGGTGTACTCGGACGGCCGGAAGGCGTAGCTGCCGGCGATCGAACGAGCCTCCTCCTCGTCGATGGGCTTCGCGAAGGTCCGCTCGACCTCGATGGTCATCGGGATCTCCGTCGTGCCCCAGCTCAGGACGAGCTCGAAACCGGACATTTGGGTCGTGGGCACCGAGAACATCATCGTCTCGACCAACGGCCCCTCCCGCGTCTCGAGGGGGATGTGGATCTGTCCCTCCCGGTCCTCAGGCGGAGCGGTGTGGTATCCCACCGAGTCCGGATCGAGAACGAGCGTGAAGCCCTCAGGCTCCAGGTCGATCCACATGGACCACCCACCCGCGGGCACCTCGTGACCATTCAGACGAAACGGCTTGTTGGCCGACAGCGTCGCCGCGTTGTCGGCGCCTGGTGTCCAACGGTGGTCACCGATCCAGGCTATGTCCCCGTACGGCTCGCCTCGTCCCTTGATGCGCGGTCGACCGTAGTCGATGGAGATCGTCGTCCCCTCCATCGTCTGTGAGACGCTGCCGCGCTCACTCTGAACGTATTGGGCGGCGGTGTCGGCCGGGCTGAACGCCAGGGCCGAGAGCACGAGGACCAGCCCCGCGCCGCGCGCGTGCGAGTAGAATCGGGTCTTGGACATGGGGCTCTTCTGAGAGATCCGGGGGCGGCCGGGTCCGGCTTGCCGCGAGGGTCACGAGGGTCGTTGAGACCCACCAGAATATGCCCCCACCGAGGCCCATGAAAGCCGATGGACCCGCCCCCGCCGGCTCACCGGACGAGAGCGACCAACGGACAGGAGGGTCGGGAGACCCGCCGGGTCGCTAGCGGATTCCAGTGTCGTAGAGGACCAGCACCTCGGTATACACGCCCGGAACCACCTCCACCTCTTGATCCTGAGCCGTGGGAAACGGATCCCCCGGGTCGGGATCGAGGACGAAAAGCCCGGGCTCGAGGCCCACGCGGAATCGCCCGTCCTCCCCCGCCCGGACACGCCCCAACTCGGAACCACCCGCGTCCCGGATGGTGATCCAGGCCGGGAAGGGCAGGTCCGGGCAGGATCCGTCCGCGGGCGGGACGGGACACTGGGGCCCGGAGAGCACGAGCCCCTCGACGCCCTGGGGCGCGTCGGGGCCCAACAGTTGGTCTCCATCGCAGGACGGGAGTGCCATGAGCAGTCCCGTCCACGCGGCCGCCATTATGGCAATCCGTATCTTACCGGTCATCCGTTCGTGCCTTGGTTGATGGTTCATCCACCCTACCGGACTTCGGTTCTCGTCTCGGCGGTGGGCCCGGCCAGAACGAAGCAGACCTGAGCCCAGGCCGCCGGTCCGTACGGGCCGGGAGCGTTGTTCGAGAAGCCATACGGCTAGGTGGGAATTCCATTTCCGTCCCGGTCCAGGTCGCCGTTCCCGGCGGATACGAAATCCAACCGGGGTCGGTCCGGGTGGGGACCAACTCTGTGAGGCGCGTTCGGGCGGCGTAGGCTGGGTCCGGCGTTGGTTCGGTTCGTACTGGGAAGGCGTGGGGAGCGCAGGTGCGGGAACGCGAAGTCCCCCCGGGCACACGGCGAGGACGGGCCGCCGCGAGCCACCACCGAATGCGAGATCATGACGAGGAGCTCCGATGACTGCCGCCTACGCATCCGTCAAAGCGCACTTCGAAAAGGTGAATGACGTGACAGTCAACGCTGGGCGCGGGGCCCAAGGCCTCGAGGTAGGCAAGAAGATGGTCGCCCTGTGCGAGGAAGCGGCGGAATCGGCTGGTTGAGCCCAGGTCGGCATGCGGAGGGTCCCTCGTGTGCACCTTGGTCGCCCGGCCGTGGTAGCCGCATTCGTCGGCTATGGCATGATCGGGTTCTTCGTGGCTCCCCGGGTCGCGAAGGTGCTCATCGTCGACATCGTCCGAGAACGGACGGGGCGGGACGTGGAGGTGGGCGAGGTCCTCACCAACCCATTCAGCCTCTCACTCACGGTCCGGGACTTCTCGATTACGGACCGACCGGGCACGACCGTGGTCTCCTTCGACGAGTTCCACGCGAACGCGCAACTCTCGAGCCTCCTCCGCTGGGCCGCCACCCTCAAGGAGCTCCGTGTGGACAACCCCTCCCTCGGGATACGCCGGTTCCCCGACGGAGGCGTCAACGTCCTGGAAATCCTGGAAGATCTGAAGGCCCGCAGCCCATCCACCGACCCGGTGGAGAGCGGAGGCGGGCTGCCGCGGATACTCCTTCAGAACGTCGGCCGGGTAGCGTCCACGCCACCCGGCGCGGGGCGGTCTCCGACCCGCTATCGCTTGTTCACGCGCACGACCTCGAACTCCACGGTGGGGCTCGGGACGTCGGGGGGCGCCACGTCGAATCGGGCATTCACCGCGTAGAGGGAGTTGCCGAACTCAGCCACCGTCGCGGGGATTCGGAATGCCGGATCGGTGATCGCCCCTGTGACCGAACCGCTCGTGAGATCGGGAGACAGCTCCACCACCGCGATCTGGTTCAGGAAGTTCTGCACCACGTACAGCTCGAACCCGTCGAGCAGGATTCCGTCCCCGAAGGGCAGTCCGGCCCCGCCGAGATCGATGAGGGAAGCGTGCCCGGAGGACGGGTCGACGCGGAACAGCTGTCCGGTACACAGGTTGACGATCACCAGGACCTTGCCGTCGGGAGTCGCGTCGATCCCGTTGGCGTTGGCCGGCTGCGGGAAGATCGGGCACACCGCGTCGAAGAAGAAATCCCCGACGAGAGGAATCTCCACCGGTACCGCGTCCCCGATCAGCTCCCCCCCCGGACCCAGCGGCAGCCGGTAGATCGACGGCCGGAAGGAGTCCGTGAAGTAGACCGCATCGCGCGTCACGACGGCATCGTTCACGAGCGTGCACGGAACTCCGGCACACGGAATCGACAGTTGATAGGTCGCCAGGATCGCGCCCGTGCTCCCGTCGAACACGTGGGCCTGTCCCAGCAATCCTCCCGCCCCGAAGAGGTGGTCGGTGCGCGGGTCGTGTGACAGCCCCACGATCTGCCGGTAGCCGGGATCCGGGGCGACGATAACGGCGCCCTCCCCAGTGCGCAGGTCGCCCTTGTACACGGCGCCCAAGGGGAAGGAGCCGACGAAGAACTCCGTGCCGCGTCCGGTGGCGATCCCCTCGGGCTGGAAGCCGGTGGGAAGGGGGAGGATGTCCGGGAAGGTCGCGGCGGACGGTACGGCCTCGAGGTCCGCGGGCAATTGGGCCGACGCGGTGGATCCGTCCGGCGTGTCGTGTGGTGCCGCGGGGCTCCTGCCATCGCAGGCCGTGAGACAGAGGGCCAGGGCCGGGGTGGCGAGGACGGTGACTATGCTTGGCCGGATCATGGTGCCTCCTTCCGGGGGGCTGTGACATTGTCTCGAGGGGCGGCGAATCGCGCTCGACGCCTCGTTCCCAGGCTAAGGCCCACCGATCATTCAGCGATCACACAGGGGCCCGTTTCGGCGCCCCTCGGTCACACTGCGATCATTCCTTGGGGCGAGATTCCCCCAGCGGAAGGAATGACAAGGGTGAAGTGGACGCCGGACGTCGAGTGGAGGGTTGCCCGGGCTCTTGTGTCGGGCTGAATCCCCCCCGACCATGTCCATGCCGCTCGTAACCCGACTCCAGGAGATCTCCATGGGCACCGGCAAGACGCCTCCCGACTATCGGTCCTTCGACTATCTGGAGCCCGGCACGGACTATCGGGCCTTCGATCTGGCCGCGGAGATGGGGCGGGTGGCGGAGCACCCGGTGGAGCTCAGCGCCGTCGACGAGGACCGGGCCGAACGGCTCTCCGCCACGACGGTGATGATCTCCCTCCACGAGCACGTGGGGATCTTTCCGGAGGACATCGCCCAGACGCCCGAATACGCTCGGGAAGGGCGACAGGCCACGGCCTTCCAGGGACTGGCGGCGGGCTGGTGGGACGCGGTCTTCGACAACCTCCTGGACGGGATCTGCCGCATCCACTCCAGGAGCGGGTGGCAGTGGGACGACGTGCTCCACGACCTGGGAATGCGGCTCTGCGACCTGGCCCACCAGGACTTCGTGATCCACGGGAAGCGCGTCGGGGACATCCAGCGGGCTCACGACGAGGGCAAGGTGGCCTGGATCGCGTCCATGGAGGGCGCGGCCATGATCGAGAACGAGCTGGACCGCATCGACCTCCTCCACGGCTTCGGGGTGCGACTCCTGGGGATCGCCTACAGCGAGGCCAACGCCCTGGGGTCGGGACTCAAGGAGAAGCGGGACGGCGGGCTGACGGCCTTCGGAAGGCGGGCGGTGGAGCGCATGAACAAGGTGGGGATGCTCATCGACTGCTCCCACTGCGGCGACCAGACCACCCTGGACACCATCGAGACCAGCGAACTGCCCATCGTCCTCTCCCACATCGGTGCCCAGGCCCTGTGGAGCAGCAACCGCCTGGCCCCCGACGAGGTGTTGGAGGCGTGCGCCGCTCGGGGCGGAGTCATCGGCATCGAGGCCGCACCCCACACGACCCTGAGTCCCGACCACCGCAGCCACTCCCTGGACTCGTTCATGGACCACTTCGAGTACGTGAAGAACCTGGTGGGGATCGATCACGTGGCCTTCGGTCCGGACACCCTCTACGGGGACCACGTGGGCTTACACCGGACCTACGCCGCCGCCCTCTCGCTCAAGGAGTCCCACGGGGGCAAGCCGGGGCAGGACTACGAGCCGGTGGAATACGTGGCCGGCATCGAGAATCCCACCGAGGGTTCGAAGAACATCCTGCGCTGGCTGGTGCGGGCCGGGTACTCGGACGAGGACATCGCGAAGGTCCTGGGCGGCAACGTGCTCCGGGTGCTGGAGCGGGTTTGGGCCTGACCGGGCCGCCGGGGGCGGGTTCGGCCATGCGGGTGGGCGTGCTCGCCTTGGCCAGCCTCCTCGTGGGAGGTGCGACCCCCGGGGACGCGGGGGGCCAGACGGCTCTGGTGAGCGCCCGGATCGAAGCCCTGCTGGAGTCGGAAGGCAGTGGCGCCCGGGTGACCGTGTCCTTCCGTCTCGCCTCGCAGGATCCCCAGGTGGAACTGACCCTTCTGGCCATTGCGTCGCCCGCCGAGTTCCAGGACGTAGAGGTCTCCACGGGTGGGGGATGGAGCCCGACGGGGCTGGAGGAGGTGGCCGCCGGCCGGTTGGAGGGTCACTGGCGCGGTGGGCTCGAGTCGCTGGACGAACCCTCGGGCCTGGCCCTCCGCTACCGGGTGCCCTCCGCCCAGGTCCGGGCCGCCGACGGGTCGGTCACGGGGCTGCGGATCCCGGTTCTCGCCCCCGCCGGGGTCTCCGGGGAGAGGGGGTCGGGGGCGGTGGAGATCTCCATCCGGTCGGAGGCGCCCCTGGACCTGAGCCGCCCGTTTCCGTCGGGGCTGCGGGTCCGAGACGATCGCCCGGGGTGGGAGCTGGTGGGCTCGGCGCCGGCCGTCCCGGGCGTGGTGCGCTTCGGGGAGCACGACCCCGGGGACACAGGTGTCCCCACCCAGGTCCCGGGCGGGGTGTTCTGGGGACTCTGGCTGGCCCTCGGGGCGCTGCTCCTGGCGTACGGGAGCTGGATGCGCCGGGCCGAGGGCAGGGGGGAGGGGGCGTGAGCGTCCAGGCCACCGTCTTCCTGCTCTATTTCGCCGTGGTATTCGCCCTGGGCTGGTTCGCCCTGCGCCGCACCCGCACCGAGTCCGACTACTGGATCGCCGGCGGCAACCTGGGTTGGCTCCTGGGGGGCGCTACGCTGGCCGCCACCCACACCAGCGCCGGGTCCTTTGTGGGTACGGTGGGGGTGATCCACACCGTGGGGTGGTCCTTCGCCTGGGTCCTGCTGAGCATTCCCCTGGCCTACTGGTTCACGGTGGGGGTGCTGGCGCCCCGCTTCACCCGGGTCCGAGAGTTGACGCTGCCGGCGTTCCTGGAGGCCCGCTACGCGTCAAAGGGAGTCCGGGCCCTGGGGGCCGTGGTGATCCTGGTCGCGGTGGTGGTCTTCGTCCAGGCTCAGATCGTGGCCGGGGGCCTCATCGCCAACGCCGCGTTCGGGATCCCGGCCCGTACGGGGATGATCGTGTTCGCCGTGGTCCTGGTCCTCTATACCGTGGTCGGCGGGATGCTGGCGGTGGTCTACACCGACTTCCTCCAGCTGGTGGTCATGGCGGTGGGGGTCCTGCTGGCGGTGCCCCTCTCCCTGCGCCACTTCGACGGCCCCGGCGACTTCGTGGCCCGGGTCCAGGCGGCAAACCCGGCGGCCTTCGACTGGGGGTCCATGCCCGGGAGCCTCCTCTTCACCATGGGACTGGCCTTCATGCTGGGCTCGGTGGCCACCCCCGAGAAGCTGGTCCGGCTCTACGCCATGCGGGACATGCGGGCGATCCGTCGCGGAGTCATGCTGGCCGTGGGGGCGATCTGTGGGATCAACTTCCTGCTCTTCTTCCTGGCCCTGGCGTCCCGGGCCCTCTACCCCACGCTGCCCAGCGGCGACCTGGCCATGCCGGTGATGGCGGCCACGGTGCTGCCTCCGGTCCTCGGCGCGCTCCTCCTGGCCGCGATCACGGCGGCCATGATGTCCACGGTGGATTCCCTCCTGGTGGTGGCCGGAGCGGCCCTCTCCCACGACATCTACCAGAGCATCCTCCATCCCGAGGCCTCGGAGCGGCGCCGGCTGTGGGTGGATCGGATCGGCATCGCCCTGGTGGGTGTAGCTCCCCTGGTCCTCATCTTGAGCGGGGTGGGGGAGGGGACCCTGATCCAGTTCATCGTGCTCCTGTTCTCCGCCCTCATGGCGGCGTCCTTCTTCGTGCCGGTGGTATTCGGCGTCTACTGGAGGCGGGCGAATCGCCAGGGAGCCGCCGCCTCCATGATCGGAGGGCTGCTCACGGTGTTTGCCTGGAAGCTATTCGGCCCCGGATCCGTCGATCCGGTATTGCCGGGCTTCCTGGTCTCCGCCGCCCTCATGGTGGGGGTGAGCCTCGCCACCCCTCCGTCCCCACGAACCGCCGTGGACCCTTACTTTCCAACCGGACCCGTCCTCTCGGAGTCCGACTGAACCGTCTCAGGAGTTTCGATGTCCAGGCTCAAGCCCAGCTCCCTCGCCCCCGCAGCCGTCCTGGCCGCGATCGCCCTCCTCACGGCCGTCTCGCCGGGGGCCGCCCCGTGGCTGGGGGCTCCTCTCGAGGCCCAGACCCGGGCCTTCACCCGGGCCGATACCCTGCGGGGCTCCATCGGGCCCGAACGGGCCTGGTGGACGGTCGGTTTCTACGACCTCCACGTGGCGGTGAATCCGGCGGACTCCACCATCGCGGGGAGCAATCGAATCGTGTTCACCGCCATGGCCGCCGGTGACGTCATGCAGATCGACCTTCAGGAGCCCCTGCGGATCGACAGTGTGACCGGGGGTGGCCGGGCGTTGGAGTTCACGCGGGAGGGGGCGGCCCACTTCGTGTCCCTGGGGTCCTCGATGGCGGAGGGTGAGACCGGCGAAGTCACGGTCTTCTATCGAGGTACCCCCGTGGTGGCTGTGAACCCGCCCTGGGACGGGGGATTCATCTGGCGTGAGGACACGGCAGGGCGCCCCTGGATCGCCACCGCGAACCAGGGCCTGGGAGCCAGCGTCTGGTGGCCCACCAAGGACCATCAGACCGCCGAGCCGGACAGCATGCGCATCGCCATCACCGTGCCCGAGCCCCTGACCAACGTCTCCAACGGGCGGCTCCGGGAGGTAAAGGACAACGGCGACGGCACCCGCACCTGGATCTGGTTCGTCTCCAACCCCATCAACAACTACAACGTGTCGGTGAACGCCGCCGTCTACGCCCACTTCGGGGAGGTCTACAAGGGGTTGGACGGCCCCCTGGACCTGGATTTCTGGGTCCTGGAGGCGGATCTGGTCCGGGCCCACCGCCAGTTCATCCAGGTCCGCCCCATGCTGGCCTGCTTCGAGGACTGGTTCGGCCCCTATCCGTTCTACGAGGACGGGTTCAAGCTGGTGCACACGCCTCACCTGGGTATGGAGCACCAGAGCGCCGTGGCCTACGGAAACGGGTTCCAGAACGGCTACCGGGGCCGGGACCTGTCCAACACGGGGTGGGGGCTGCTCTGGGACTTCATCATCATCCACGAGGCCGGCCACGAGTGGTTCGGCAACAACATCACCACCGCCGACGTGGCCGACATGTGGGTCCACGAGGGGTTCACCAACTACTCGGAGAACCTCTACACCGAGTGCATCTACGGAAAGGAAGCCGGAGCCGAGTACGTGCGCGGAACCCGGGGTCTGATCCAGAACGACCGGCCCGTCATCGGGGTCTATGGTGTGCAGAGCGAAGGGTCCTCCGACATGTACTACAAGGGCGGAAACCTGCTGCACACCATCCGGCAGCTCGTGGATGACGACGCGCTCTGGAAGGAGATCCTCCGGGGCCTCAACCGGGACTTCCGCCACCAGGTGGTGACCTCCGCCCAGGTGGAGGCCTACGTGGCCGAGAAGAGCGGAAAGGACCTGGAGCGGGTCTTTGACCAGTACCTGCGGCATGCGGGGATTCCCACATTCCAGTATTCGCTGGACGGAGACGTGATCAGGTACCGCTGGGTGGCCGATGTGGACGGCTTCGACATGCCGATCCGGGTATGGACCGGGGACACCGCCCGGTGGCTGGACCCGAGCACGGAATGGCAGGAGGCGCCGGTGACGGGCCCGTCCAACGGTGGAGACGAGGCAGGCTTCAAAGTGGACCCGAACTTCTATGTGGAGGTGCTACGTGTGGACTCCCGCTGATCGCCCGCTTCCAGCCCGCCCGCTTGCGGGTCGGGCTCCCGGGGTACTCCCCCTCGCCGCGGCCTTGTTGCTCGGGTTCGCCTTCGCGGCATGCGGCGGTCCCGCGGCCGACACCCGCGACACCGCAGTCACCGTCAACGACGCGTCCGCTTTCCCCGGGGGGCAGCTCGTGGACCTGACCTACCCGTACAACGAGGAGACCCTCTACTGGCCCACGGCCTCCGGGTTCCAGAAGACCACCGACTTCGAAGGGACGGCTGAGGGGGGTTACTACTACTCGTCGTATTCGGTAGCGACGGCCGAGCACGGAGGGACCCACCTGGACGCACCCGTCCACTTCTCGGAAGGGCGCCAGGCCACGGACGAGATTCCCCTGGAGCGACTCGTGGCCCCGGGGGTGGTGGTGGACGTGAGCGAGGGGGCACTGGCCGACCGGGATTACCTCATCTCGGTGGGTGACGTGCAGGCCTGGGAGGCGGAGCACGGCCCCATCCCGGCCGGGACCATCCTCCTCTTCCGGACCGGCTACGGCCGGTTCTGGCCCGACGCGGAGGCCTACCTGGGCACGGCCCAGCGGGGTGCCGAGGCCGTCCCGCTTCTCCACTTCCCGGGCCTGGACCCGGAGCTGGCCTCGTGGCTCGTGGCCGAGCGCGACATCGCGGCCGTGGGGATCGACACGCCCAGCATCGACTACGGGCAGTCGACGCTCTTCGAGAGCCACCGGATCCTGTACGCCGAGAACATCCCGGGGCTAGAAAATGTGGCGAACATGGACCGGCTCCCCGCCACCGGCTTCCACGTCATCGCCCTGCCCATGAAGATCGAGGGCGGGAGCGGGGGACCGGTGCGGATCGTGGCCGTCGTGCCCGACTGATCGCGAGGAGGAATGATGAGGGTCCGTTCCAGGTCTGCGCTGGCCGCGGTGGCGCTGGCCCTCGCGGGGTGCGAGGACCCGCAGGCGGAATCGGGCGGTTGGACCACGACCGTGGACACCCTTCCCGGGGGCGCCGTTCGGGTCCTCCACACCCCGCCCGACGACGGAGTGGAGGCGACGTGGGTCCTGGAGGAGGAGCTCCGGATCGGGACCCGTGAGGGGGACGGCCCGGCTGGGTTCGGACAGCTGATGGGGCTGGCCGTGACCCGGGACGGACGGATCGCGGTCGTCGATCGGGTCTCCCAGGAACTGGGGGTCTTCGATGAAGCGGGACGGCATCTCGCCACCTTCGGGGGCGAGGGTGGCGGCCCCGGGGAGCTCCGCGCGGGGTTCGGCCTCATGGTGGACCAGGAGGATCTCCTGTGGGTGCCGGACTTCGACAACGCCCGCATGTCGGTGTTCGACCCCGCGAGCGGGGTCCTGCGGACCTACCCGTTGGTCATCCTTTCCCGCGGCTTCGTGTGGAGCGGCACCATGACCGCAGAGGGCCACATCCACAAGCCGTCCATCACTCTCGAGCCACCCCGCCGCCGGTTACTGCGCGTCTACGATGGGTCCATGGTCCAGGTGGACTCGATGTTCCTCCCGACCCCGCCCGAGACGGATCGTCGGAACCCACCCAACGCCTTCTACTGGGAGGCCTCCGACGGCACACGAAGCGGCTACCAACAGATTCCCTTCTACCCCCTGGGGATCGAAGTGGGGGACCGGTCGGGCGCCCGCTGGTCCCGGGCCACGGGGGACCCGTCGTACCGGATCACGCGCTGGATCCCGGGAGGGGACACGATCCTCGTGATCGAGACGACGCGCTCCCCGGTCCCGGTGCCGGAGGCGGTCCGGGACTCGGCGATCGACGCGGTCCGGGAGCGCCTCCGGGAGCGGGGTGGCGCGAGCCAGGACTGGTCCCGGGTGCCGGAGGTGTGGCCTGCGGTGCAGCAGATCTTTCCGACCCGCCAGGGCGGCGTCTGGGTGGAGACCGCTTCCCCCGACTCCCTGCGACGGTACGACGTCTACGACGGGACCGGAGCCTACTCCGGAACCGTCGCCACGTCGCTGAACGTCTTCTCCTGGATCCCGCCGACCATCCGGGGAGACCGGATCTGGGCGGTGGTCACGGACGAGCTCGACGTTCCCTACGTGGTCCGGGCGAGGCTCGTCCCCGCACCGAGGAGCTGATTCGACGGCGGTCCATCCGCCCGTCGGGTTTCAGGAGCCGCGGCCTGCCTTCAGCGGGCCCCCCAGAAGGGCGCTGATCAGGCAGAGGTTCAGCGCCCCGGCCAGGAGCGGGATCAGGCCGATGAGCATGATCACCAGCCCCCCGGTGGTGTCTCGCCGGCCGTACCCCCACCAGATGAGGGCGAGCCCCGCCACCACGCGAAGCAGCCGACCCGCGGGGCTGCTCATGAACTTCGCGAATCCCGACTGTCCGAACGATTCGGCCATGCTCATCGGCTTGTCTCCTGTTGGCGGTCCCGCTCTGCGGAGTGATCCCCGTGCCCACTCTATACCCCCTGGCCCTCCGGCCGCCACGGTATCGTGGCCGGACGAGGCTTAGAAGATCAGGGCGTGGTTGTACTTGATGAGGAGCTGCCGCCCGGCGGACAGGGGCAGCCGGGGGTCCAGCCCGTTGCTTCGATCCGTGTAGAGCCCCTCGTTATAGACGACCCACAGGTCCGTGCCCTCCCGGAAGTGAAACCGGAAGCGTGCATTGATGCTCGTAAGGTCCGCGGCGCTGTTGTACTGGGCGAATCCACTGAAGGACAGGCGGGTGTTCAGGGCCACGGTCGCCTTCAAGCGGGTCAGGTGCACCGTGGTGGATTCGTCCCGCTCGTCGAACTCCAGGACGTTGATCTCGTATCCGCCCCCCAGTTCCAGGTAGCGGGATGCGTTCCAGGTTGGATTCAGGATGGCCCCGACCCGGGTGCCGTCGTAGAAGGTTCCGGCGGTCAGGGTGAAATCCCCACGGAACTTGTCGCTGTGGGGGAGCTCGATCCGGGCCCGCCCCTCGGTGTACCAGTATTCTCCCGGAGGGACGTAGAGTTCCGAGATGGGAAAGGAGTCGGTCACGCTCTCGAAGACGCGGTTGGCGCTCAGCGTGAGCTCGGTCCCGCCCTTCCAGTCGAAGGAAACGCCAGGCGTAAAGACCCGGGACTCGGGGCTCCGGTCGGAGTTCCGATAGTAGTTGCCGGTGGTTCCGGTCACGGCGAAGCTCCTCAGCCCGGAGTCCTCCCCCAGAAACCACTTGTACTGGAGGTTGCCGCCTCCGTAGGTGTAGTCTCGTCGGCTCTGGAAACCCATCCTGGGCGTGTACTGGCCTCCCACCCTGCTGAACTCACCCCAGTACGAGATTCCCTCGTCCCTGCGGCGCTCCCACCGGGCCAGCATGAGGCCCGACTCCAGGGCGTTCTCCTCCGAGACCTCTTCGTCGAAGGTCTGAACCCACTTCGCCAGGAGGTATTCGTCCCCCACCAGGCGAAGGCTGGTGTCCACGCCGTAGGCCAGGTTGTTCCGGCCCCCGCTGGAGAAGCGCCCCGTGACGATCCCTCCCACCCGGGAGTACGGGTTCAGCACCTGCTGGCTGAGCCGGAGCACCGACATGCTCTCCGAAGGGTCACCGGCGTGCGGAGCCGTCTGCATGCTGAGGAAGCCGTAGTCGGTGCCTCCCAACCGGCCCACCGCCCTGGCTCCCCCGTAGATCCGGACGATGTCTCCGTCCACCAGACCGATCCGACGGCTGTGGAAGACCCGGTTGGTGAATCCTCCCGTGTTGAACTCGAACGTGGAGGCCCGCTCCTGGAAGAACTGCCTCTTCTCGGGGAAGAAGAGGGGGAAGCGAGTGAGGTTGATCTGCTGGTCGTCCGCCTCAACCTGGGCGAAGTCGGTGTTCACCGTGAGGTCCAGGGACAGGTTGGAGGACGGCGAGTACCTGAGGTCGCCCCCCAACTCCGTCGTGGGCGTCCGCTCGGTCCTCCATTGGGGGTTCGCACCTTCGGTCAGTTCGGGAACCTGGTCGAAGCCGCCGAGGACATAGGGCGTCACGTAGATGGGCTTGGAGGGCTCCACGTCCCGGATCACCACCCTTTGGGCCTGCGACGGCTTCGCGAACGCCATCTCGCCCCAGCTTGGATCGATGCCCGGGTAGAGCTGCCGCTCGTTCTTCCGCGCGATGAAGCGGTATGCGATGAGACCCATCCGGGCCTCACCGTCGACGGACTGGAACCCCAGGGTGGAGAAGGGAATTCTGAACTCGGCGAACCATCCCTCGTCGGTCTGGCTCGTGGCGGCGTCCCAGTGGGAGTTCCAGTCCGAGTTCGCAGGGAACGTGCCGCCGTTGAACAGCGCGTCGTTGGCGACCGCGCGGTCGGTCCGGGCCCCCGACGGGTTGGCGCTGAACCAGACCGCGGTCTCGCGGTCGTCGTAGCTGTCGATGACCACGGACAACAGGTCGTCCCCGCTGTAGGCATCCCGTACGAAGGTGTTGGTCCGGATCCCCTCGGGATTGGAGTCGTACATGCGGCCCGAGACGTAGAGATACGTGTCGTCGTACCCGATCCGTATCTCGGTACGTTCGGTCAACTCGCCCCCGAAGAAGGGCGAATACATGGTCATGGGGAGGGGCGTGATCGCCTCCCATGCCGGCTCGTCCACCACACCGTCCAACTCGATGGGCCCTGAGGTACGGGACAGGACCATGGGCGCAGGGTCTCCGCGCCGGTCCGATCCTGCCGCTTGAGCCTGCGCCCAGCAGGGTGTCCAGAGGGTGAGCAGGGCCGCCAAGGAGGCGATCCGAATGCTCGAGTTCGGGCGTTTGATGGGATCTCTCGCCTTGTGCTAAAGTTCAAGTGGCGGGACGAAGCGGGCCGCGGCCCTGTTCGAGCCGCGGCGCCTCCTCGAGCTTCTGGCTTGGCGTCCGCGTGGTGTCTCGTCAGGCACGCCGGCTCACCTTCAGGGGCCCCCAAGCGGGGCGCTGATCAGGCACAGGTTCAAGATATCAGCGAGGAGGGGGATGAACCCTATCAGCATCACGACCAGGCCTCCCGTCGTGTCGCGCCGGCCGTACCCCCACCAGCTGATGGCTAGCCCCGCCACCACGTGGAGGAGCCCGCCCACGGGGCTCAGGCGCTACCGCGGGTCGTTCCGCGCTCGAACGGGATAGGCGGAAGGTCGACGCCCACCCCGTTCACGGTCAACGTCGGCAGGGTCAGGGTGAAGGGGGCGAGATCCACGAGCGCGGCGTCGAACTCCAGGAAGCCGTGCCAGGCCTCGCCGCCAGTGAGAACGACAGGCACCAGGGGCATCGACTCACGTTCCCCGTCGATGGCATAGGCGATTCCGATGGCCTTGAGGGAACTGCCGTCCCCAAAAGCGATTGCGATCGTTCCGGGATCGAAGGAGATGTGGGACTCCTCTAGACACGTCACGGAGAGCCCGATCCTCAACGGACCCTCCCGCGGCACCGGATCCTCCCAGAAGGTGGGGAACGCGATGAAGGGTCCGAATACCCAGGTCAGTTCCTCGGATAGTTCCACCGTCGGGACGAACAGTCGGAACGCCTCTCGCTCCAGGGTCCAGCCCAAATCCCCCTGCTCGCCGATGCGGGGCTGGTCTGGGGCCGGGATCGGCCCGAGGGGCCGGTAGAGTTGGATGCTCGTCAGGCCCCCGCAGGCTGCCGAGCCGCTGGCCAGCGCGGCCACTAGCAAGGCGACCGCCCTCGCCCGGGAGTTGGTCCTCCCTCCATGCCTCATCTGCCCTGCGGCTCCGGTCCGTGCAATCCCACCTAGCGTGTCTTAGGTCGTTCCACCTGCAGCGGAATGATGTCCGCGTTCCACTGGTAGTCGCCCATGAGATTCTTCACGAAGTACTCGGCCCGGAGCCAGTACCAGTAGTCGCCCATGTTCCCGTAGCCGTGCCTCTGGCCGGGGAAGACGAAGAAGTCGAACCGCTTGTTGGCCCGGATCAGGGCCTCGGCCATCCGGTGGGTTCCGGCGTGATGCACGTTGTTGTCCACGTCACCGGTGGTCAGGAGCAGGTGCCCCTTCAGGTTCGCGGCCAGGTCCGAGTTCTTGTCGATGTCGTATTCGAAGGTGACGTTGCCCTCGTCGTCCACGACCTCCTTCACACCGTCGTGCTTCTCCGACCAATTCTGGTTGTACACGTCGTTGTTGTGGTTGCCGGACGACGACACGGCCACCTTGAAGAAGTCCGGGTAGACCAGCATGGCCGCGGTGGACATGAACCCGCCCCCGGAGTGCCCGTAGATCCCCACACGGTCGATGTCGATGAAGTCGTGGCGATGGGAGAGCTGCTCGATCCCCGCCTTCTTATCGGCCAGTCCGTAGTCCCTGAGGTTCCCGTAGCCGTAGTTGTGGTACCACTTGGAGCGGTCGGGATGGCCGCCCCGGTTTCCGATGGTGATGACCACGAAGCCGAACTGGGCCAGACCCGTCTCGTAGGGTGAGGTGGAAAAGGCCTTGGCCACGGACTCGGTCTGGGGGCCGGGATAGACGTAGGCCACGATGGGATACGTCTTGCTCTCGTCGAAGTCGAAGGGCTTGTATATCACCCCGTAGATGTCCGTCACCCCGTCGGCGGCCTTCACCTTGTAGGGCTCGGGGAACTGGTAGCCGGCCGCCATGAGCGCGGTGAAGTCGGCGGTCTCCAGATCCAGGATCTTCTCCCCCGTGGCGTTGTGCAGTGCCACCTCGGGTACCGTGTTCACCCGGGAGTAGTTGTTCACGAAGTACCGGGTGGACTCCGACATGATGGACCGGTGGTCGAAGTTCCCCGGATTCAGCAGGGTCAGACCGCTCCCGTCCACGCCCACCCGGTAGGCGTGCATGTAATACGGGTCCTCACCGGTCTCCCGGCCATTGGCCCGGAAGAAGACCCGGCCGGCGTCGTCGTCCACGCCGAGGGTGGCGTCGACGTGCCAGGGGCCCTCGGTGAGGCGGGCCTTCAAGCTCCCGTCCGCCCCGTACCTGTAGAGATGGGCCCAGCCGTCCCGCTCCGACCACCAGATCAGGTCTCCGTTCTCCATCCGGCGGGGAGTCTGGTGCTCCACGTAGGTATTGAGGCGCTCCTCCACCACGGCGCGCACGGTTCCGGCCGAGGGGTTGGCCACCATGAGGTCCACCCGGTGCTGGTCCCGGCTCCGGCGCCAGAAGTAGAGCTCGTCCGGGTTGTCGGAGAGCCACATCCGAATCCGCAACTCCTCCGATCCCCCGCCGCCGCCTCCGAATCCGAAGAATCCGCCACCGGACGATGGGGCGTTGAAGATCCCCATCCGCTGGTCCTTCCACGGGTCGTCGTCGATTCGGGTCATGTCCCCGTCCACCATGTCGTAGACCAGGAGCTCGGTCTGGGTGACGTTCTCCTCGCCGGGCAGGTCGTAGGGGTAGCTCTCCAACTCCGGCCGCTCGTTGCCCACCGAATGGATGACCCAGAGTTCCTCGACCTCCCGCCGATCCTGTCGGGTCATGGCGAAGTACCGCGAGTCGTGGGACCAGGTCACGCCGGCCTGCTGGCGCTTGCCCCAGTTCTCCTCGGTCTCGTTGTCGGTGTCGCCCCGCCCGTAGGAGCCATAGCAGTAGTACTTCTCCCCGTCCTCGGTGAGCTGCGTCTCCTGGACCTCCACCTCGGCCTCCAGTGAGTCGGCCTTTTCACCGGTCTCGCCCCGCCGTGCCTCCAGGATCTTCTCGTACTCGGAGTAGGGCATGGAGTAGAGGTTGCACTCCTTGTTGTAGATCACCATGGAGGTGTCCGGGGAGACGTTGGCCCAGCCGGGGTGCCGGACGGGGTCCTCCCAGTCCTCCAGTTCCCGGAGCTCCCTCGTGCCCAGGTCGTACTCGAAGTGGAAGACCTTCTTCTCCGCCCGGCCTCTGGCTGGCGGGCCCCTGCGGCGCTCCGTCTCCTCGTCCTGCTGATCCCCCACCTCCTCCTCCACCTCCTCGTCCTGGGACGATTCGACCTCGAACTGGATGGTGTTGTCGTCGATGAACTTCAGGGCGCGGACAGGCAGGTGCTGGCCGTCCCAGGGATCCCTGGTGATCCGGGTCAGTTCGGCGGCGAGCCAGTTGTTGTCGAAGATCAGGCTCTTCGAGGCTCGGTCTGGATCCACGACGTAGTAGAACGTCCCCTGGGAGTTCTCCCACTGGTACCAGAACCGGTCGCCCTCTTCGATCCAGTTGGGGTTCACCGACGTGCTGTGGACCAGCGCACGGAGCCGGTAGGGCGCGAACCGGGCGCCCAGCTCGTAGTTGGCCGAGCCCGGACCACCGACCCAGCCCTCCGGGGCCTGGGGGCTCATGTGCTGAGCCTCGATCGTGGACGGAGAGGCCACGGCGGAAACCCCGGCTGCCGCGACGAGAGCGAGGGTGGTGAAGATCAGGCGGGCGCGGGGCGCCGGAACGGATGCAAGGACGGTCATGGGGTCCTCCCGAATACGACCAGTGGGTTTGCGCTGTGGCACCGCCAAGAGGGGGGTTTTGTGGCGGCGGGGCAAGGGCGGGGGGCAGGTGCCGCCGGATGGGATTCTTCTCTGCCCAGGCAGGTCTTCCCCGCCGGGGCATGGCCCTTGCCCTCACAGAACAACGACTCTTAATGTCCCCCTGAACTACCTCGCTTTCCGGGGTGAAGATGCCCCGCATGCGGCGGCCTGTGCCGCCTTCTGGAGAGTACCATGACGAGACACCTCCGACTCTTCGGGCTCTCCATGTGCTTCTTGCTGCTGTCGTCCCCGGGGCTCGAGGCCCAGGAGATGAGCAAGGCCGAGTATTACCGGTACGTCCCCCTCAACTACACGAGGCCCATCCGTCAGGCCCAGGCGTCGGATGCCCTTCACCTCTTCGGGGACCGGAACGCCCCGGGATACAGTGACGTTGCGCCCACGGACGGGATCGACGATACCCGCGGTGAAATCCTCCACGCTCTCGCCCTCCGCTTCGCACCCTACCTGGTCCTGAACACGACCAATCTCCCAATGGACTGGAAGAAGTTCTGGGATCAGGGTGGTAGCTGGCCTCTCTACGTGGACACCTGGAACACCGCGAGGGAGGGGGGCGAGTTACTGCGCGAGGAACAGATCGACTTCCTGGCCCTGGACGGACGCCCGTGCCGTACCCCATCGAGGGGGAGCCCTCGCCAGGACACCGACGACTGCCGGCTCCTCAGCCTGATCGAGGAGTTCGATCCCGAGGATCCCCAGTCCGACCGATTCCAGAAGGCGGCGGTGGACCCTCTGCTCGACGAATTCAAGGTCATCTACTGGAATTTTCCCGGCTTCGATGAGAAGAGCTGGAAGGCTGAGTACCAGGACCCGGTGACCAAAATGCTCCCCCGGAAGTACGAATCATTCGCGAAGACCTACATGCACCCCTTCATCGCGGAAGTCGGGACCAATCGGGAGGGCGTGCAGGGATATGAACTGGTGCTCCAGTACTGGTTCTTCTACCCGACCAACGACGGGGCGAACAACCACGAGGGGGACTGGGAACACGTCAATATCGTGATCTCTCCCAGGCATGCGGTGACCCGGCCCCAGACGGCGGAGGAGGTCCAGGGCATGTTGGATGGGAGGAGCCTGTCCGCTGCCGGGGAGGCCATGCTCGTGATCAAGCGGGTCGATTACTACTTCCACGAGCGGGTCTGGACCGTGGATTACGCGCGCCCGAACGTCTATTCGCCCAGGGAGGAGTGGCAACGAGAACGCGACGCCATGACTCCCGAGCGCGTGAATGCCGACCGAATCTGGGCGGCCTTGCGGGAGCGCGCCTACGAAGACGTCGAGGAGACGATCGTCAACACCCATATCATCGGCTTCATCGGGGCGGACAGTAAGGGCAATGACATGTTGCTTGCGGGGCCCGGTGGAAAGAACCGGGACTCCCACGGCACCTATCCGCTCCAGGGGCTCTACAAGGACGTCGGCCCGGCGGGAACCTCGGAGGCGATTCAGCAGAAGTTCGACTACCGGGCCTATCTGGAGTCGGATCGCCCCGGGCTGGAGGACGGGCCGTTCGGCCGGAATTCGGTGGTCCGCTTCGATCGACCCGATCGAGTCGAAGTCTGGCCCGATTGGGAGCGGATCCACGACCTGCTCTACACGGATCCCGAGGTGCGCCGGGAGTGGAGTTGGATGGTGATCCCCATCCGGTGGGGGTATCCCGCAACCCGGTCCCTCTTCGCGGGGATCGTGTCCCATGCCAGCACCGGGAATCTGGCTCCCCAGGGCCCCAGCCAGAACAAGGGATGGAACCTGACGGGAGCCGGATCCGGATTTCACGACTACAATCCGCATCAATTCGGGGGTTATTTCGCACTGGGGTGGCAGGACACGTTCAACAACAGTTGGGGGTTCCTCAACGCGACCCTCCCGACCCTGACCATTCTGCCTCCGTTCGACGTGCTCTTCCGCGTGGTCGGAGCCCCGGTCGCCCTCCTCACCGATCAGCCCCCCACCTTCTTCGACCAGGATCAGATCCCGTTCCGGTTCGCGGGCCTGTCCTACGGCTGGATCGGTCAGGAGATGGACGATGCGTTCCTCGACCTGTTCCTGAACGAGAAGCAGATCGAACAGATCCTGGGTGCGGTGGGTGTGGTGGAGCCGGGTGAGGGCGAGATCGTCCCCACGGAGACCATCCACGACCCGCTCAAAGGGTTCGCCACCGGGATCAGCTTCTTCGTGGGTCGGAGGTTCGTCAGTGAGAACGCCCTGGTCTTCCTGACCGGAGACCTGGGCTACGACCTGCTGAACATCGCCGAGGCCAACGTCTACCAGCTCCGGTCCGACCTGGAGTTCCTCGAGTATGCGGGCAGCCTCCGTTGGAACTTCCTCACGGGGAGCCTCCAGCCCTTCGCCAAGGTGGGATACGGATGGGCCTGGTACCGTTTGAACAACGTGGGTGTGGACGGTGTCGACATCCCCACTCCCAAGTCCGACCGGATCTCCAAGTTCGTCTGGCATTGGGGGGTCGGGGTCGAGTGGCTTCCCATCGTCAGCTATCGACCGCCTCCCCGGGGAATCGACGTGGGGATCCGGGCGGATTTCTCGACCTTCCGTCACGGCTTGGGCCTGGAACAGATCAGTGATCCGGTGACGCTGGCCCTGGGCGAGAGGCGGGCGTCGGCGTCGGTCGTGCGCCCCAGCTTCCTGATCGCCCTGACCATCGGATTCTAAGTCTCACTTGCCGGAAGGGGGGGCGTGGGGGCAGTCTGTTCCGCTGCTTCCTCCTCACACGTCAAGTGGAGACCAAACCGATGCTCCCCTGCATCCCTCGGCCCCGGCGGGTCCCCGCGCTTCCGCTCTCTCGCCTCCTGATCCTCGGACTGTTCTTTGCCCTCGGGGCCCTCGTCGCCCCGGCCCACGGGTTCGGACAGGAAGACGCTGGCGCCGAAGACCAGGCCAGGGTTCCGCAGACGTTCGACTGGCACCTGGACAGGGGCCTCTCGGCGATGACCCCCTGGGGTCAGCCCGTGGACACGGCGGGGACCCGCATGATCCTGAGTTGGACCACCATGCCGGAGTACACCTCCGAGCTTGTGGACCACCTCATCGCCGATCCCGACGTCGTGTCCCCGTCGGACCACTTCGGGCACCCGGTGGGGAAGCCGGGGGTTCTGCACCGCGTGGAGGAGATCTACGGATACTTCGGTGCGCTGGCCGCCTCCTCTCCCCGGGTCCAATTCGACCTCTTGGGCGAGACCGAAGAGGGCCGGAACCTGGCGCTGGTGAAGGTGGGAAGTGAGGCCAACCTGGCCAGGCTCGATGAGATCAAGGTGGGACTCAACGCCCTGGCCGACCCGCGGCAGACGTCTCCGGAGCAGGCCGAGAGGCTCATCGCCGACCTACCGGCCATCTACACCTTCTACGCCGGGCTGCACAGCCCCGAGACCGGCTCCCCGGAGATGGTCATGGAGATGGCCTACCGCCTGGCCGTCTCCGATCACCCCGTCATCCAGACGATCCGCAACGACGCCATCGTGTTCATCGTGCCGGTGGCCGAGCCCGACGGGCGGGACAAGGTCGTGGACTGGCACAGGCGCTACAACGGAGAGACGTATGAGTCGTCGGACCGGGTTCCCGGTCCTCCCTACTGGGGCAAGTACATCTTCCACGACAACAACCGGGACGGGCTCCAGATGTCGGCCCGGCTCACCCAGGAGCTGGTCGGTCTCTTCCTGGAGTGGAAGTACCCGGTGGGCCACGATCTCCACGAGTCGGTGCCCTACCTCTACGTCTCCACCGGCACGGGGCCCTACAACCCCACCGTGGATCCCATCACGGTGAACGAGTGGCAGTGGATGTCCAACTTCGAGACGACCCAGATGGCGTCCATGGGGATGCCAGGGGTCTGGACCCACGCCTTCTACACCGGCTGGTATCCGGGCTACCTCCTGTGGGTCACCAACACCCGAAACGCGGTGGGGCGCTTCTATGAGACCTTTGGGAACAGCGTCCCCAACACCATGGAACGGACCCTGGGCGGCAATTCCACCTCGGTCCAGTGGTACCGGCCCAACCCGCCCCGGTCCAGGACCATGTGGTCGCTGCGGAACAACACCAACTACATGCAGACCGGTGCACTGTCGGCGGTCCAGTTCGTGGCCGAGAACCGCGAGAAGATCCTTCGCAACTACTGGAACAAGTCGAACAACTCGCTGAACGCGGGCCGGGAGAAGTCCCCCCACGCCTGGGTGGTGCCGGCGGATCAGGACCGGAAGGCCGACGCGGCTTACATGCTCAACCTCGTCCAGCGTCAGGGAATCGAGGTGCACCGGGCGACGGACGACGGGGCATTCGGGGGGATCGAGGTGGCCGAGGGCGATTACGTGATCCGTATGGATCAGCCCTACCGGAACTACGTCCAGACCCTCATGGAACGGCAGGAATTCCCCGAGGACGCTCCGTCCCCCTACGACGACGTGGCCTGGACGTATCCTCTGATGTTCAACGTGGACGCCCACCCCGTGGACGACGTGGCGATCCTCGACGACCTCGAGATGGACGCGGTTTCGGGCGAGGTGTTTCTGCCCGGATCGGTAGACACACCCCGGCGCGTGGGGTCCGACGGCTACTACGCCGTGCTCCCCGCGGCGTCGGCCCACCAGATCGGAGCCCGCCTGGCCCTGGTCGGAGCCGGCGATCCGATGGTCTCGGCCATCGAGTCGGCGGTGGAAGTCAACGACGACCTCACCCTGCCGGCCGGGAGTTGGACGGTGGCCATGGCCGATGTCGACGAGGACGCCATGGAGGCCTGGGCCCTCGAGCACGGGCTCCAGGTCTATCGGATCCGGCCCGACGTCCTGGAGGACGTGGCGACCCACGAGGTCGATCTTCCCCGGATCGCGCTGCTGCACACCTGGAGCCGGACCCAGGACGAGGGTTGGGCCCGCTTCACCCTGGACCAGCAGGGCGTGGAATACGACTACGTGGGCGAGGATCGGCTCGCCGATCTGGCGCCACTCCGCTCCCGCTACGACGTGATCCTCTTCCCCCATCAGGGCCGCGGCGCGAACGGGAAGCGGATCCTCCAGGGAGTGGACCCGTCCGACGGCCCCATCGCCTACACCCGGACCGCCGAGTACCCGAGTCACGGGACCCCGGACAGTTCGGAGGACATCACCGGTGGGATGGGGTTCGAGGGGCTCACGGCCCTCAGGGACTTCGTGCGGGACGGCGGGACCCTGGTGACGGTGGGATCGGCCTCCACGATCCCCGTCGAGTTCGCGTTCCTCCGGGACGTGAACACCAGACCTGCCGGGAGCATCTTCGTGCCGGGCTCCATCCTGCAAGGGACCACGGTCGATGCCGAGAACCCCCTCACCTACGGGTACGGGGACCAGCTCCCCCTCTACCACCAGGGCGGGCCGTACTTCAACATCTCCAACTCGGCGCCCGGAGCCGTCGCGGTCCGGTACGCTCCGGTTGACGCCATCCTTCTGAGCGGCGTGGCCCGGGAGGCCGGCGCCCTGGGTGGCCAGCCCGCGGTCTACAGCGAGCGGGTGGGGGAGGGGGCGGTGGTCATCTACGGCTTCGACGCTCTCCATCGGCACCAGAACCACGGGAACCATGCCCTGATCTGGAACGCCATCCTCCACTGGAACGACCTTCCACAGGCGGAGGAATAGTCCATTGAGCCGAAAGGGATCGGAGGTCTTCAGCACCCGTTGGGGGATGCTGCTGGCCATGATGGGAATGGCGGTGGGGACGGGGAACGTCTGGCGGTTCCCCCGCATCGCGGCGTCCAACGGCGGCGGGTCCTTCCTGGTGGCCTGGGTGGTGTTCCTCCTCCTCTGGTCCGTGCCCCTACTCATCCTGGAGTTCGGAATGGGGAAGGGGACCCGGTTCGGCCCCATCGGCGCGTTCGCCAAGACCCTCGGTCCCAAGTGGGGCTGGATGGGCGCCTGGGTGGCGTTCTGCGCCACGGCGATCATGTTCTACTACTCGGTGGTGATGGGTTGGACGCTCCGTTTTTTCGCGGCGTCCGTGCTGGGCCAGATCCCCACCAACCCGCCGGATGCGTTCTGGCTGGGGTACGCCGAGTCCTGGCAGGCGGTCCTCACCCACGGGATCGCCATGGCCATGGCGGTCTACGTGGTCTCCCACGGCGTGAAGGGCATCGAGAAGGCGGCCCGGATCCTCATCCCCTCCCTGGTGATCCTGCTGGTGGTGCTCGCCGTGAAGGCCCTCACCCTGCCGGGCGCCGGACGGGGGATCGCGTTCCTCTTCACCCCCGACCTGAGCGAGCTGACCAACTATCGCATCTGGCTCCAGGCCCTCACCCAGAACGCCTGGGACACGGGAGCCGGATGGGGACTGGTGCTGACCTACGCGGTCTACATGCGGAAGCAAGAGGACACCGCCCTCAACGCCTTCGTCATCGGGTTCGGGAACAACTCCATGTCCCTGTTGGCCGGGATCATGGTCCTGTGCACCATCTTCTCGGTGATGCCCGACGCGGCGAGTCAGATCGTGGGAGCGGGGAACGAGGGGCTGACCTTCATCTGGGTGCCCCAGCTCTTCGCGGAGATTCCGGGGGGACGGTTCTTCATGCCCCTCTTCTTCCTGGCTCTGGCCTTCGCCGCCTGGACCTCCCTGGTGGCCATGATCGAGTTGGCCAGCCGGATCCTCATGGACCTGGGCCTGACCCGTAAGGCCGCGATCCGGCTGGTGGGGCTGGCGGGGTTCGGATTCGGGATTCCCAGTGCCCTGAACCTGGGCTTTTTCGGAAACCAGGACTGGGTATGGGGCGTGGGCCTCATGCTCTCCGGGTTCTTCTTCGCCTTCGCGGTCCTACGCTACGGCGTGACGAGGTGGCGGGAGACCTTCATCAACACCGGGCACTCCGACATCCACATCGGCGCCTGGTGGGACTGGGCCATACGCCTTGTGCTGGTCCAGGCGGTGGTCCTCATGGGTTGGTGGCTCTGGTCGGCGAAAGGTGAGGGGTTCGAAGCCACCTGGACCCTCTTCAGCAGCTACAATATCGGTACGGTGTTGATCCAGTGGGCCCTGGTGCTCGTGGTCCTGATCGCCGGAAACCGCTGGTATGTTTCCCGGACCCTGTCCCAGGACGAAACCCAGTACCCGAAACCGGTTTCCATGGACGACGAGGTCACCGGGGGACTGCCGCCCACAGCCTGACCCTCTCTGCGGCGCCGCGGATCGCTCGGCCAACCCCCGGGCGGCCCGGGGGCCAAGGGACCCCATGGACTTCGAAGAATTCCAGGCCGTAGCCGAAGCCGCTTTCCAGGCCATTCCCGCCCATTTCCGGGAGGGGATCGACGGGCTCGTGGTCCGGAAGGAGGCCGAAACCCACCCGGAGATGCCGGACATCTTCACCCTGGGGTACTGCCAGACCGAGTCCTATCCCTCGGACTGGGTCGGTCCCGAGACCACCCGCTCCACCGTCCTCCTCTATTACGGATCGTTTAGGGCCGTGGCGCAGCAGGAGCCGGACTTCGACTGGGAGGCCGAGATCCACGAGACCGTGGAGCACGAGGTGCGCCACCATGTGGAGTCCCTGGCGGGAGCCAACGGGCTGGAGTCGGTGGACTATGCCATGGACGAGGGATTTCGACGCTCGAAGGGGGACTCGTTCGACCCGTTCTACTATCAGCACGGCGACGACCTGGGCCGGGGTCTGTTCCAGGTGGAGGATCAGTTCTTCCTCGAAATCCCCTGGGAATCCGGGGAGGTGGATTTCTCCTGGCGAGGTGGCCGCTACAGGATCCCCGCACCCCCTCCCGAGGGGGACGTCCACTACGTCTGGATCGAGGGTGTGGACGCGGGTCCCGGGGGACTGGAACTGGTCCTGGTCCGGAAGCGGGGCGCGCTAGGGGTTCTCCGGGACCTGATTCGGAGGCGGGTCTCCGAGGTGAAGGTCTGGGAGGCCGAAGCGGAGCCGCTGGGACCGGCCGGGTCCGAGTCCGAGCCCGGGAACCGGTCGGATGGAGAGGGGTCCTGAACTGCCATGGCCATCCACGACGTATTCGCACGCCGGACCCCCTACGAGGTGGCGATCCCGGGGCGGGCCTTCACTCGCGATCATTTTCCCCGCATCCGGGACGAAGCCGCCGCAGGGCAGGCCGACACCCGTGACCCGGCCCGATTCGTCTTTCTGGGAGCCGTGGGACACGCCATCGACGCCATCGCCGGCGAGGACCGGCAGGGCGCCGAGGAGGACCCCTACGGCGAGATCCGCCGGCATGGTCCCATCCTCTTCCACGCATTCCACTTCTGGTCCGGCGGGGAGACCGTTCTCCTGTTCTCCACCGCCGCGGCGAGGGCCCTGGTGTCCTGGGAGGCGGAAGAGTGGACCGAGGTCCCTGCGGCCCCGGCGGACTCCGGGTACCTCCAGCTCCCTCGAAACCTCTTCTGGGGAGAGGCGGTGGAGGGGGGCGCGGTGGAACCCCTGGATGGGCTCTTCTGGACCGTGGGATCCGACGGGGTGGTCCACATTCTTGCCGTCCTGGGTCTCCGGGAGGACCGGCCCGGAGTGAGCGTGGTGGATTTGCCGGGGGTGACGCCTCCCGTCTTTCTGGACGCGCTGAGCCAGCCAGCCCGGGCGTTGGGGGCCGACTTCGAGAGTAGCCTTCCCGGCGCGGAACTGGAGGGACTCTACTCCCTCGAAACCGGCGCCGAGTTGGTGAAGCTCCTGGGCCGGGCGTTCGCCTTGCTGCATCGGCACCCCGAATTGCTGGGCGCCGTGGAGCACCCCCCCCAGGAGGAACCGCCCGAAGGAGGGGAGGGCCCGGCCCCGCCGACCCCCCGTCCCTCGGCGCTTCCGTTTCGCCGGGTTCTCGGCCCCGACCCGGGGTTCACGGCCACGGTCGGGCCGGGAGAAGGACCGGGTGGCGATGGCTAGGGAATCCCGTCGCGCCAAGAGGGAGCGGGCAGGGCGGATCTACGAGATCCTGGAAGCCGAGTACCCCGACGCACACTGCGCTCTGGACCATGGGAATCCCTTCCAGCTCTTGGCCGCCACCATCCTGTCGGCCCAATGCACCGACGACCGGGTCAACATGGTGACGCCCATCCTGTTCGCCCGCTTTCCCGATCCCCGGGCCCTGGCCGGGGCGGATCAGGGTGAGGTGGAGGAGATCGTCCGATCCACGGGGTTCTTTCGTAGCAAGGCCAAGAACCTGATCGGGATGGCCGACGCCGTGGTCGAAAGGCACGGGGGAGAAGTCCCCCGTGATATGGAGGCGCTGGTGGCCCTTCCGGGCGTGGGCCGCAAGACCGCCAACGTCGTCCTCGGGAACGCGTTCGGGATCGACGAGGGCGTGGTGGTGGATACCCACGTCAAGCGGTTGGCCGGAAGGATGGGTCTCACTTCGGAGAAGACGCCCGAGAAGATCGAGCCCGACTTGATGGGCCTTTTCGATCGGGAGCGGTGGACCATGCTGTCCCACCTCCTCATCTTCCATGGGCGACAGGTGTGCAACGCCCGCAAGCCCGCTTGCAACGAATGCACCCTGGCGCACCTTTGCCCCGCCTCGACCGTGCCGTGATACCCGCGGCCGATCGGGGTCCCACGCATGCTCAAAGGATGCAACCCGTGAGTAGCCTACCCGATCGATCCGAGTCCGTGGCCCTCCTGGAAGCCTGGGTGGACAACGAGAATCTCCGGCGGCACATGTACTGCGTGGAGGCGGCGGTCCGGCACTACGCCAGCCTGCGGGGCGGGGACGAGGACCTGTGGGGCACGGCGGCACTCCTCCACGACCTGGACTGGGAGAAGCACCCCGAAGAACACCCCCTGAAGGCCGTGGAGGAGCTCCGGGCCCGGGAGTACCCGAACGAGGTGGTCCACGCCATCCTCGCCCACCGCCCCGACTTCACCGGCGTGGAGCCGAGCGAGGAGTTGGACCGGGTCCTCTACGCCTGCGACGAGCTGAGCGGGCTCGTATACGCCACCTGCCTCATGCGGCCCACGGGGATCGACGACCTGACCCCCCGCTCCGTGACCAAAAAGCTCAAGGACAAGGCCTTCGCCGCTGGCGTAGACCGGGAGCAGGTGGCCACCGGGGTGGAGCTCATCGGACTGGACCGGGCGGAGCACATCCAGAACGTCATCGACGGGATGCGAGCCGAGGCCGAGGCCCTGGGCATCCGGGGCGAGGACATGAACCGATGAGGACCGTCATCGAGCCTTTCCGGATCAAGGTGGTGGAGCCGATCCGGATGACCACCCGTACGGAGCGGCTGAAGGCCCTGGAGCAGGCGGGATACAACGTCTTCAAGCTCAACTCCGACGACGTGCTCATCGACCTGCTCACCGACAGCGGCACCTCGGCCATGAGCGCCAGTCAGTGGTCCGGGATCATGAGGGGGGACGAGTCCTACGCCGGATCGCCCTCCTTCTATCGGTTCGAATCGACGGTCCGGGACATCTTCGGCTTCGAGTACGTGATTCCCACCCATCAGGGCCGGGCGGCGGAGCGGATCCTCTTCTCGACGGTGTGTTCAGCGGGCCACGTGGTGCCGTCCAATACCCATTTCGACACGACCCGCGCCAACATCGAGGCGACCGGGGCCCGGGCGGTGGATCTGCCGGTGGCGGTGGGTCTCGTCCCCTCGGCCCTGGACCCCTTCAAGGGCAACATGGACGTGGCCGCGCTCCAGGCGCTCATCGAGGCGGAAGGGGCCGAGCGCATTCCCCTTTGCATGCTCACGGTGACCAACAACACCGGAGGAGGCCAGCCGGTGTCCATGGAGAACGTCCGGGCCGTCTCCGAGCTGTGCCGCAGCCATGGCATCCCACTCTACATCGACGCGTGCCGGTTCGCCGAGAACGCCTATTTCATCAAGCTGAGGGAGGACGGGTACGCCGACCTTCCCGTGCGGGCCATCGTTCGGGAGATGTTCTCCCACGCCGACGGCTGCACCATGTCGGCCAAGAAGGACGGACTGGCGAACATCGGGGGGTTCCTGGCGTCCAACGACGCGACCCTGGCCCAAAGCCAGCGGGACCTGTTGATCCTCACCGAGGGCTTCCCCACCTACGGGGGGCTCGCAGAGCGGGACCTGGAGGCCATCGCGGTGGGACTGGAGGAGGTCCTGCACGAGGATTACCTGGGCTACCGCCTGGCCTCGACGCGCTACCTGGGGGAGCACATCTCCAGGGAGGGCGTCCCTATCGTCCAACCCCCCGGTGGACACGCGATCTACGTGGACGCCGCAGCCTTCCTTCCCCACGTCGCAGCCCATGAGTTCCCGGGTCAGTCTCTGGTCGCGGAGATGTACGTGGAGGGGGGCGTCCGGGGCGTGGAGGTGGGTTCGGTCATGTTCGGAAGCCGGGATCCGGAGACGGGAGAGGAGGTGCCGGCGGCCATGGAACTGGTGCGCCTCGCCATCCCGCGCAGGGTCTACACCCAGAGTCACGTGGACTACCTGGTGGAGGCCATTCTCCTGGTCTGGGAGCGGAGGGAGGGCATCGGAGGCTTCCGTTTCTCCTACCAGGCGCCGGTTCTGAGGCACTTCACCGCCGATTTCGAGCCCCTCTATCCGGTGGGAGGTTGACGGGGATCCTGCTCGGGTTCCGGGGTTAATACTCGAAACCGACGAGAGTCCCAGCGACTTCTGCCAACCACCTCGATCGTCATGCGCCAAGCCTCTGCTCACTCGCTCTCCGATTCGGGCCCGACGCCCGGATCGAGGCTGCGCCCCGGCCTCCTGGCCACCGGGCTCGCCGTGGCGTTGGGGCTCGGCGTGGGATCCGCGTGGGGCCAGGACGTGGAGATGCTGGGCCAGCGCTACGGCACCCGACCTCCGGCGGCCTACTACGATAGGATCGCCGCGGAGCCCGGCGCATTCCGGTTCAGCTCCGCCTGGACACCCCGGCTTCGCAACGTGCTGCAACTCCGGGAGCCGGGGGAGGGAGACGGCGGCGAGGAAGAGGGCCTGTCGGGATTCCTCCCGGGGCCGTCCCGGGCCGTCGAGGGCGGGTCCCTGGAGTCGTCTTCGGCCGCTGGGTTCCTCGCCCGCGGCGCCGCCGTCGAGGGAACCTTCCGCTTCCCCTTGATCATGGGTCTCTTCGCGGATTCGCCCCCCACCCCTCCCTTCGACCTTTCCGCGGTGCGGGCCCAGTTCGTGGACGGGCCCAACCCCTCGGGAACCATCCCCGACTATTACCGCGAGGTCTCTGGCGGTCGGGTGGAGCTCCTTCCCGAAGTGACCGACTGGGAGCGGACCTCGCTGACCGCCGAGGACGTGACAGGAGGGTCGTCGGGGCTGGGTTCAGGTGCGAGGGTCGGTGATTTCATCTCCCGGATCCTCACGGATCTCGAGGCCGGCTCGTCCATCGACTGGGGCCGGTACGACAACGACGGGCCGGACGGAGTGCCCAACTCCGGGGACGACGACGGGTTCGTGGACGTCCTGGCCGTGATCCACCCGACACGGGGGGCCGAGTGTGGCGGGGCGGACAATGACGACCGGATCTGGTCCCACCGCTGGTCCCTGGCTTCCGCCCACCAGGTGTTCGTCACCAACTCGGTTTCCAACTCCGACGCCACGCGGGACCCGGGGACGGGGCTGCCCGGCCGGATCCGGGTGAACGACTACACCATCCAGCCGGTCCGCTCCTGCAACGACGTGGATATCAACGAGATCGGTGTCTTCGCCCATGAGCTGGGTCACGGGTTCGGTCTCCCGGACCTCTACGCCGTCGGGGGGAGCCACGGTGCAGTGGGTGAGTGGGGGCTTATGGGCACGGGCTCCTGGGGGTGCCAGGGGAGCGACCCAGGGACCCCTTGCCACCTGGGAGCCTGGAGCAAGGCGGTCCTGGGCTGGGTGGACGTGGTCTCGGTGACTCCGGGGGCGTCCCTGGAGGGACTCACCCTGGACCCGGTGGAAGACGGTGGTTCGGTGTTGCGGATCGACGCCCTGGACGGGTCCGGCGAGTATTTTCTGCTCGAGAACCGGCAGGGCCTGGGTTTCGATCGGGACCTCCACGCAGAGGGCCTGCTGGTCTGGCAGGTGTCCACCCCGGTGCTGGACGAGAAGTGGCCTTACAACCGGATCAACACCGACCCGACCCGGATGGGGGTTCGGGTCCGGCAGGCCGATGGGCTGGAAGAGCTTTCCTCCACCGGTGGGGGCCGAGGCGACGCAGGGGACATCTACCCGGGCTCCTCGAACAACCCGGTCTTCCACGCTGGAAGCGTGCCGGCTTCGTGGACGCTCGACGGCAACCCCTCGGGACTCACCCTGCTGGGTATCGAGCAGGTGGGCCTGCAGATGCGCTTCGACCTGATCCACCGGTATCAGCAGATCGGAATCCAGATCCAGGGCGCCACCCCCCAGGAGGCCTTGGTGGAGCTGGACGGAGAGGAGTTGCTTCCGGGCGGTGGTGGGGAGCTGGGCTTCGCGTCTGCGCCGTTCCAGGCCCACCGCCTGGAGGCCCGGGGCCGGGGGGACTCGGAACTTGCCGGCGTGCGGCTGGGATTTGAGGGCTGGCAGGACACCCCTGATCGGGCTCGTGACTGGGTCACGGGCCTGTCGGACGCCACCCTGGTGGCGACCTTCTCCGGCGAAGAGGTGAAGCTGTTCGCGGAGGTGGAGTCGGACTACCCCGGTCCCGTTCCCGGGACGGTGAGCGCCGATCCCGAGGGGAGCGGAGACCTCTGGTTCCTCCGGGGCGCGGAGATCACGCTCTCCGCCGCGCCGACCACGGGATTCCAGTTCCTGGGTTGGGGCGGGGACCTGGCTGGGGCTCCGAACCCGACCACGGTGGTCATGGACGATCCGGTCCGCACTGTGGCGGGCTTCCAGTTGATCTATGCCATCGAAGGCCTCGAGGAGACCGTCGGCATGCAGGCCACCGTTCCCCAGGAGGTGACCTTCGAGGTCGTGAACGCCACGGAGCCGGTCACCTGGGCGGTCCTCCCGTCGGGGGGGCTCCCAGAGGGACTGTCTTTCGAGCCCCAGGGGGAGATCGTGGGCACGCCCATGGAGACGGGGGACTTCGTCGTCACGGTTCGGGCCGTGGACGGTCGGGGCTTGAGATCGGAGCACCTGCTCACCCTTCAAGTGAGCGAACCGGCCATCGGAGCCGAAGCCCTGACGGGCCCGCTCCTCGGCGCCACTGGGGCGTTGACCGAGGTCCAAACCGACTACCTGGATCGCTCGGGCAACGACAACGGGGTCTATGATCTCGGAGATTTCCGGTCCTTCCTCGTCCGCAATCCCGGTCTTCCCATGAGCGCCGACCTCCAGTCTCTGGTGAGGACCCTGATTCAGCTTCCGCCGGCCTGGGACCCGGGCCCGACGCCGGATCGGGGCCCGGGATCCGGTGGGGCTGCGGCTCCGGTTCGGGAAGGAGGCGGCCGATGACTGGGACTCTTCGGACCCTCGCAGTTCTTGGGATCTTCGCGCTCCTTGTCCCTCTCGCCTCGTGCGACGACAGTGGCCCCCAGGGCCCGGGCGCCTACGACGCGACGGTCACCCGGTCGGCGGGACTCACGCCCGCCGGGGTGGTGTTGGACGTGGTGGGTCCGGGTATCACCGCCGTGACCGGAAGTGGACCGACCCAGGTCTGGACTTCCCCGATTCCCGGTGGGCAGGGCCTCCGTGTCATCGCGGTCAACACCGGGATCGACGATCCCCTCCAGTTCCGGATCGAGGTCGCCGACGTGGGTGCCCCGACCCCCCAGGCGGTGGTCCGGATGGGGACCGATTCCGACAACCGGCACATCACCGCCGTGGCGACGTACCGGGTCGACCTGACCCGGTAGGTCCGGATCGCATCGGGCCCTGGGGTGTGCCTTGATTTAGGCCTTCCGGGCGGTCACTTTAGGCGGACTTTGTCCGGGGCATCCGTCCGCCCCTTTCCGCCTCCTCGATCCGGAGCCGACCGTCCATGACAACTGCCACCTGGGTGACCATGCTGGGTGTCCTGGCGTTCGTCTGGGGCGGATTCGCCCTTGCCGTGAGCATCGCGGTCCGGAAGGAGTCGGAGAAGCCCGACTAACCGTCCGAAAAGACCGACTTTGCCAAAGCGCACCGACATAGAGTCAATCCTCATCCTCGGATCTGGTCCGATCGTTATCGGACAGGCCTGTGAGTTCGACTATTCCGGGACCCAAGCAGTGAGGGCCCTTCGGGAAGAGGGGTACCGGGTCATCCTGGTCAACTCCAACCCGGCCACCATCATGACCGATCCGGAGATCGCGGATCGGACCTACATCGAGCCCCTCACCCCCGAGTGGGTGGAGCGGGTCATCGAGCGGGAGCGGCCCGATGCGCTTCTCCCCACCATGGGAGGACAGACCGCCCTCAACCTGGCCATGGACCTGGCCGGCTCCGGAGTCCTGGAGAAGTACGGGGTCGAGCTCATCGGGGCCAACGCCCGTTCCATCGCCATGGCCGAGGACCGGGAGCAGTTCACGGCCGCCATGACGCGCATCGGGCTGGACGTACCCCACGGAGGGTTCGCTGGTACGGTGGATGAAGCCCTGGAGATCGTGGAGGACACGGGCTACCCGGCCATCATCCGGCCTTCCTTCACCCTGGGAGGTACGGGAGGAGGGATCGCCTACAACCGCGACGAGTTCGAGATCCAGGTCCGGAAGGGGCTCGACGCGTCCCCCATCACCGAGGTCCTCGTCGACCGGTCGGTCCTGGGCTGGAAGGAGTACGAGCTGGAGGTGGTCCGGGACGGGGCCGACAACGTCATCATCGTCTGCTCTATCGAGAATGTGGATCCAATGGGGGTCCACACCGGAGACTCCATCACCGTCGCGCCCGCACAGACGCTCACCGACGTCGAGTACCAGAAGATGCGGGACGCCTCCATCGCCATCATCCGCGAGATCGGCGTCGAAGCGGGTGGGTGCAACATCCAGTTCGCCGTGAATCCGGACAATGGGGATCTCCTGGTGGTGGAAATGAACCCCCGGGTGTCTCGTTCATCGGCCCTGGCTTCCAAGGCTACAGGCTTTCCCATCGCCCGGGTGGGGGCCAAGCTCGCCGTGGGCTACCACCTCCACGAGTTGCCCAACGACATCACCAAGACCACGCCCGCCTCCTTCGAGCCGGTCCTCGACTACGTGGTGGTGAAGGTCCCGCGGTTCGCCTTCGAGAAGTTCCCGGAGGTGGATCCGGTCCTGGGCGTCCAGATGAAGGCGGTGGGCGAGACCATGGCCGTGGGCCGGACCTTCCAGGCCGCCTGGCAGAAGGGCTTCCGGGGTCTGGAGACCGACCGGACGGGTTGGGTCGTCGGTGAGACTCTCGACGACGACGGGCTGGAGCAGGACTCGGACGAGGCTCTCCTCGCCGCAATGCGAGTGCCCACGCCCGAGCGCCCCTTCCAGCTGAAGCGAGCCCTGAATCGGGTGGTGGCAGGCACGCTCGATCCGTCCTCGCGCCTCTCCATGGAGTCCGTCTTCGAGGCGACCAGGATCGATCCGTGGTTCCTGGACCAACTTCGGGAGATCGTGGAGCTGGAGGTCTGGTATGCTTCTTTGGACGAGGTCTCTGAGGACGACCTCCGCTTCATGAAGCGGAGGGGCTTCTCAGACGCCCAGCTGGGGTCGCTGAGGGGGGAAAGCGAGTCCCGGGTCCGGGACTTCCGCTGGGCCGCGGGAATCCGGCCCACCTACAACGTGGTGGATACCTGCGCCGGCGAGTTTCCGGCGGCGACACCCTACTACTACTCCTCCTATGAGTCCGAGGACGAGTCCGAGCGCTCCGAGAGGGAGAAGATCGTCATCCTGGGCTCCGGGCCGAACCGGATCGGGCAGGGGATCGAGTTCGACTACTGCTGCGTGCAGGCGGTGCTGGGGCTGAGAGAAGCGGGATTCGAGACGATCATGATCAACTCGAACCCAGAGACGGTCTCCACGGACTTCGACGTCTCGGACAAGCTGTATTTCGAGTCGCTGACCCTGGAGGACGTCCTCGAGATCGTGGAGAAGGAGCGGCCTCTGGGGGTGGTGGTCCAGTTGGGCGGGCAGACCCCCCTCAAGCTGGCCGAACCCCTGGCCGAGCTCGGGGTCCCGATCCTGGGCACGAGCGTGGACTCCATCGATCGGGCCGAGGACCGGGAGCGCTTCGCCGCGGTCTGCGAGCGGGTAGGGGCCACGGTGCCGCCCAACGGCGTGGCCATCTCGGAAGATCAGGCCGTGGAGGTGGCGTCCAGGATCGGCTATCCGGTTCTGGTGCGGCCCAGCTACGTCCTGGGTGGACGTGCCATGGAGATCGTCTACGACGAGGAATCCCTGAGAGGTTACTTCGGGCGGGCGTTCAGCGTGTCCCACGACCACCCGGTACTCATCGACTCCTTCCTGGAGAACGCGTTCGAGGCCGACGTCGACGCCCTCTGCGACGGCGAGGATGTGGTGATCGGCGGGATCATGCAGCACATCGAGGATGCCGGGGTGCACTCCGGGGATTCGGCGTGCGTGCTTCCCCCCTACATGCTCCAGGGACCCGAGCTCGATGAGATCCGGGCGCTCACCCGCCGGTTTGCCCTGGAGTTGGGTGTGGTCGGTCTCATGAACGTCCAGTACGCCATCCGGGACGGGGTGGTCTACGTCCTGGAGGTGAACCCACGGGCTTCTCGGACGGTGCCCTTCGTGAGCAAGGCTACCGGGGTTCCCCTGGCGCGCCTGGCCAGCCGCATCATGGCCGGGGAGAAGATCGGGGACATGGACATCCCCGAGGAGCCTCCGGTCCCCGGGGTGGCGGTGAAGGAGGCCGTCTTCCCGTTCAACCGCTTCGACGTGGATACCCTGTTGGGGCCCGAGATGAGATCCACGGGTGAGTGCATGGGCTTCGACGACTCCTTCGGGATGGCCTTCGCCAAGGCACAGGCCTCGGCCGGGAACCACCTGCCCGAAGACGGTGGGACGCTCATCGTGACCGTGAACGAGGCGGACAAGCCCACCGTGACCCCCATCCTGCGCCGGCTCCACGACATGGGATTCGGGATCATGGCCACCAGGGGGACCCAGAGGTACCTGAACCGCCTCGGGGTCATGGCCCGTCACATCTACAAGGTGAATGAGGGCCGGCCGCACATCGTGGACGCCATCGTGAGTGGCGAGGTCGACCTGCTCATCAACACCCCCCTTGGGAAGAAGTCCCAGTTCGACGACTACGCCATGCGCAGGGCCGCCATCGCCCACAACATTCCCTACCTGACCACCATGTCAGCCACCAGCGCCGCGTGCGACGCCCTCCTGGCCCTCAAGACCCGGCGACACGAGGTGAAGAGCATTCAGGAGCGGGTGGAGATGGCCAGGGAACTGGCCGCCCACACATAATCGGATGCCACCCGACGCGAAGCCTCGGACCGGTTTCTTCCTCCACCCCGACGCCTCCCTGCACGACACGGGTTGGGCCCACCCGGAACACCAGGGGCGTCTCAGGGCCCTCTCGTCCGTCCTGAGCAAGGACCTCCTGGTCCTCCATGACCGGGTGGACCAACGAGCCTCTCCCACCGGGACGGAGGAGGACGTGCTGCTGGTCCACTCTCCCGAGCACGTGGCCCGGGTTCGAGGGGCGTGGCGCGAGGCCTGCCGTCTCGAGGAGGAACTCCGGGACGCCGGTCCAGAGGCCTTGGGAGAGGGCTTTGGGGCCGGTATGCCCCAGGCCCGGACCGGGAAGTCCCTGGTCTCGCTGGACGCCGATACCGTGGTGTCCGCCATGTCCTGGACGGCTGCGCTGGGGAGCGTCGGAGGCGCCGTGGCAGCGGCCTTGGCCGTAGCCCAGGGAACCATGGGGAACGCATTCGTGGCTACCCGGCCCCCGGGGCATCATGCCACCCCCACGGAGCCCATGGGCTTCTGTCTGTTCAACAACGTCGCCGTTACCGCCCGGGCCCTTCAGGCTCGGGGGCACGCGGAACGGGTGCTCATCCTGGACTGGGACGTACACCACGGGAACGGCACCCAGGACGCCTTCTACCACGATCCCGGCGTGTTCTACCTCTCGCTGCACCAGAGCCCCTGGTATCCCGGGACGGGCGCCGCCCATGAGCGGGGCGCCGGCGCCGGAAAGGGGTTCACCTTGAACCTGCCCCTCCCCGCCGGCACGGATCGGGACCGGTACCTCAGTGTGTTCCGGGACGGTCTGGACTCGGTCCTTTCGGGGTTCGACCCGGACTTCGTGCTCATCTCGGCGGGATTCGACGCCATGGCCGGGGATCCCCTGGGTGGGCTCCTTCTGGAGCCGGAAGACTTCTGGACCATGACCCGAGAGGTGATGGAGGCGGCCGACAGATCCTGCGGGGGGCGGGTGGTCGCGCTCCTGGAGGGCGGATACGACCCCAAGCGCACGGCGCTGGGGGCCCTGGCCGTGATCCGAGCGCTGGCCGGGGTGTCCCTCTCCGAGGTCCCGACCCCATTCTCCGGGTTGAAGGCCAAGGATTGACCCGGGATTGGTCCCTGGGGCTGGAGGTCAGTCCGGCGCCAGGGTGAACGGCTCCAAGGCGCCGGTCCAGCCGTAGTATCGGACGATCTGCCGGTCCTCCCACACTTCCCCGGTGCCATTCCTTCGCAAGACCTCCAGGGGCCCCATCTCCCAGCGGGCGAAGCCCGCTCCCAGGTGCTCTGCGACGGGCTCCAGCCCGCTCCCGGTTCGGAAGACGACCACCAGGCAATCTCCAGAGGAAGCCAGGTCGGTGAAGCCTTCCCAGAACCGATACTGGCTCGGCCGCCGGGCCAGCTGGAGGTCGAAGTGGCGCTCCCGCCCGGACCGGTGGAAGGTGAGAAGGGACGGGTCCTGATAGTTGTTGGCGGCGGCCCATACCCGGCCCGTGCAAGCCGGCCCGGGCGAGTCGCTCAACATCTGGTCCGTCTCCCTGTCCACGGCGGCGGCCAGAGCATCCCAGCCGTAGGCTTCGGCGAGGGGGTCGTTTCGGGCGGGGATGGGAATCACCGGGTAGAGGGCCTGGACGTTCATCAGCAGGACGAACGCGAAGCCCACGCCCAGACCCCAGCCGTACCAACGTCGGCCCCGGGAGGTGAGGGGTTGGGTGGCGAGGAGGACGATGGCCGGGACGTAGGCGAGGGCGGGCCAGTTCGCCTCCACCCGGTCCCGGGTGGCGGTGAACACGAAGAAGCCGAAGATCACCGTCGCGGTGACGGCAAGAACGAATCGCCGGGGCTCTCTCCGCTGGCGAAGGGCTCGCCAGGTAGCCCAGGCCATCATGAAGAAGAGGATCGGGGACGCCAGACCCACCTGTCCACCCAGCATCTCCATCACCTGGGCGAACGGCCTGGAGCCCCCACCGCCCAGTCCGTGTCCGAGCTGGAAGGCGAAGGACGCCCAATCGTTCTCCGCATTCCAGAGCACCACCGGGGAGAACACCAGAAGCGCCACAGCCGAGGCCAGCCACGGTCCCAGCGTGAGGAATCTCCGCCGCAGCTCCGGGTGGGCCAGGAACGCCACCGTGACCCCGAATGGGAAGAGCACCGCGGTGTACTTGGCGGTGAACGCGGTGCCCAGGGCGACTCCAGTGATCAGCCACCACCCGGTGTCCCGCCTGGAGCCCGGATCCGAATCCAGGGCCCGGTCCAGCGCCGCCATGGTGAGAGCCAGGGTGAGAAGGAGCGCCGCGTCGGGGGTGGCGAGGAGGAGTCCGGCCGCGCCCAGGGGGAGCGCCAGAATCAGGAGGGAGGCCCTCCAGGCGCTTCGGTTGGCGGCCGCCTCGTCGGGTCCCTTCTCCCCGGCTCCCGGGGTCCCGGCGATCCGCCACGCGGTGAAAGCCAACGCCCAGGTGGTGACCACCCCTCCCACGATGGAGAACAGCCGCACCCCCAGGTACGAGTCCCCCAGGAGCGGCAGGCCCGCCCCGACGAGCCAGGCGATGGCCGGGGGATGGTCGAAGTATCCCGTGGACGGGTTCAGTGCCCAGACCCAGTAGTAGGCCTCGTCCTCGAAGAGGGGAACCACGGCGCCGACCAGGAGCCGCACGACGCCGACGGCAGCCAGGAGGAGAAGGGCCCTCCTCACGGTCGGCCCTCCTCAGGGACTCCCGCAGGAACCACGTAGATGGGGTTGGTGAGGATCCAGGGTTTCCTGCCGCTTCGCAGTCCCGGCGCTGGCAGGGACACCTCGATCCGGTAGACACCAGGCCCGCCCAAGCGGAAGAACGGCTGGGCACCGTCGGTCGAGGCGACGGCCTGGCCGTCTCGGAACAGGGTCGTCCGGGCTAGGGGTCCGGCGGGAGGGAGGGTGAGTTCCAGCCACGCCTCACCCCCAAGGGGCAGGATTCCGCCCAGGGACGCTCGGGCCTCCCCGGAAACCGCCGTGGCCACCAGGCCGCTCCCGTCGGCCAGGACATGGAAAGCACAGTAGCTGCGCCCGGCGGCCAGAGCCTCCCAGAGCGCCAGGGCGTCTTCCTCCGGGTCCCCCGATCGCGGACGGCCTACCTGAACGTGCTGCCGGGCCATGGAGAACATCTGGCCGAACGTGGGGAATGGGATTCCTCGGCGGTGTTCCACGATCTCGATGTTCTGGTGCACGTCCAGGGCGCAGGTCGCCGCAACCGACCGCTCGGACAACAGGTCGTCGAGGCGGGCCAGCCCCCCGTCCGGCCGGTCGAGGAGGTGGGCCATGGCGCCGATGGGGTAGCTGATCAGGCTGGCCAGGGCGTAGGCCCAATCCACCACTCCGTCCCCGGCCCGCCAGTCCAGGTCGGCATTCCACACCTCCATCCCATCCACTTGCCGAAGCTCCGGAGCCCGCCACTCGTTCGGGCCCTCCGGGTGGGCCAGGAACACCAGACCGCCCCCGGGGCGGACCAGGCCGGTCGCGCCCCCTCTTCGGGCCGCGGCCACGATGTTCGCCCATTCCCCGCTGGAGGGATCGTCCCGATCCCGCCAATCGTCCCCCGCCCCCATCACCAGGAGGTGGCCCGCATCGGTACTCGCCTCCTCCGCCAGTGCCATCAGGACACCGGACTCCACCACGGCGCCGGACCCCCCACTGTTGTGATCCGTGATCAGCACGAAGTCCAGGCCCGCACCAGCGGCGATCCTGCCGATCTCGGGCAGGGGCGTGGAGGCGTCGTCCGACGCATCGGAGTGCACGTGGGTCGCCCCGACCCACTCCCCCTCCGCCGGACTCCCGGGAGGGGAGAGGGGAAGCCGCACCGTCAACGCCACCCATCCCAGCCAGAAGGACGCGGCCACGACCAGACCGAGAAGGGCGCTCCGGATCGGGCCGGTGCGCACCCCACTGATCTCCCTGGGCGGGCTGGTTTCTGGCATGTGTCTTCGTTCCTGGCGCGGGATCTGCAGATCCGGGACGTGGAAGTATGGTCCCGCCGACCCCGTGGGGGAAAGTGTGCATTGGGGTCGTCAGGGTGGTATCCGATTCCCCGGCTTGGTAGAATCATTGCGTGCGTGAAGCGTTCAAATAAGGAGAGACATATGTCGTTGCGAGCCATGGTTGCAGGCGCCTTCCTGGTGGTCCTGCTCCCCTCGGCCCTGGTTGCCCAGATTCCACCGGGGGAGGGGCAGGGGGAAGCCTATCTGCCGCATCCCGAGGCGGCGGAGGCGATCGGCAAGCTCCGGTCTCCCTATTGCCCCGGGCTCATGCTGGAGGTTTGCCCGTCGCCCGACGCCGGGGTCCTGAGGGACAGTATCGAGATGTTGGCCCAGGACGGTTGGGATTCCGACCAGCTGGTGGAGTGGATGATCGCCAATCACGGTGAGGAGTGGCGTGCCATTCCCAAGACCCAGGGCACGGGGATCCTGGCGTGGGTCCTCCCGCCGGCGGCGCTCGTAATGGGCCTGGGTGTCCTGGCCATCGTGCTTCGGCGCATCGCTCCGCCCAAGGTCAAGGTGGCTCACGAGAACGTGGATCTCTCGGACGAGGACCTGGCCAAGATGAAGGACGCGCTTCGAGAGCTCGAGGCGGAGGACGAGCCCGTCATCTGATGGATTCCTCCTCTCCGGGTCCGTCCATGCTGGACCTGGTTCGGCTGAGCCCAAGGCGAATTCCGCCGCCGGGCGGCCAGGACCTCCTGCGCCAGATCGGGCGACTGACGGACCTGGATCAGGACTCCGAAGTCCTTTCGGTGGCGTGTGGAGCCGGGGTGGGACTTCAGAGTTTCGTAGAGGAAATGGGGGCCCAGGGGTCCGGAGTCGAGGTGGATCCGCAGCTCGTCGAAAAGGCCACGGCGTGGGCTCGGGATGCCGGTGCCGCGGAACGGTTCAGCGTGCAGGTGGGCCGGCCCGACGACCTCCCCTACCGGGATGGGATCTTCGACATCACCGTGGGTGAGTTGGGCCTCACCGCCCATTCCGACCCAGAAGCGGCCGTTCGGGAGATGGTTCGTGTGACCCGGCCGGGGGGTTGGGTGGTCCTCGTGCAGCTCGTCTGGAAGGCTCCCCTGGAGGCCGAACGCCGGGAAATCCTTTCCAGGCATCTGGGCGTCCGCCCGCTCATGCTTGTGGAGTGGAAGCGAATCCTCCGGGAAGCGGGTGTGGAGGATCTCCATTCCGAGGACTGGTCGGACGAGGAGACCGCCTTCCGGCCCCGGGTCAGGAAGCCGTTTCCGGATTTCGCCGAGCTCTTCTCCGTTCCAGAGAAGCTGGGAATCCTCCGGCGGGCCCGGGGAAAGTGGGGGTGGCGAGGCGTGGTCACCGCCGTGCTCCGGGAGAGCGAGGTCCACCGCCTCCTGACTCGGGATCGAATCCTGGGTTTGGACCTCCTCCTGGGCCGAAAGCCCCAACTCGCGGACGTGGAGGGTGTGGAGGCCGCCGCCCCCATGGAAGCCACGACCTCGGTGGAGGACACCACCTCGGTGGCGGGAACGAACCCGGTGGCGGGCATGACCCGGATCGAGCCCGACCTCTTGCCGGAGGTGCACCCGGAATCCCCGCCAGAGCCCGACCCCGGCGTCCCGGACCCGGGCTCTCCCGTCGCGGAAGGGGAGTCCCCAGACCCGGACCCGGAGGTGGACGACCTCCCCCTCTTCCAAAAGAAGTCGACGAACGACTGAAACCGTAGAGAACCCCAGGATCGAGATTCCATGAACCAGAATGCGCTACTCCTCTCTGCGGAGGGGGTCGAGCAAGTCCAGTCCGAGTTGCGCCAGATGGGCCTGGAGGGTTGGCTGCTTTACGAGTTCCACGGCCAGAATGCCATCTCCCAGAAGCTCATCGGGTTGGAGTGGACCACCCGACGAGGGTTCGTCCTGATTCCCGCGGACGGAACCCCCCGGGCCATGATCCATGCCATCGAGGGGTCGTCGTGGCGGGAGTGGCCCTGGGAGCGGCTCCGCTATTCGGGCTGGCGTGAGATGGAAGAGCGGTTGGCCGAGCTGATCGGGGACCGCACCCGACTCGCCATGGAGGTCTCTCCCCGCTCAGCCGTTCCGTACGTGGACCAGGTTCCGTCGGGGATCGTGGATCTGATCCGGTCCATGGGCGTGGAGCCGGTGAGCTCCGGCGACCTGGTGTCGGCCTTCCACTCCCGCTGGAGCGAGGAGCAGCTCACGGAGCACCGCCAGAGCGCGGTGATCGTGCAGGAGACCGCCGCGGCCGCCTTCCAGTTGGCCGCGGACGCCATACGCTCCGGGACACCAACCACCGAATCGGCGGTGGGGGACTGGATTCGCGGGGAGCTGAATCGCAGGGGACTCACCGACGAGGTGGACTGCATCGTGGCCATCGGGCCGCGGGCGGCCGACCCCCACTACGCTCCCGTGCAGCCCGGGGAGACCATCAACCGAGGAGATCTCCTGTTGATCGACCTCTGGGGCGCTCCCTCTCCCGAGGCCTGCCCGGCCGACCAGACCTGGATGGGGTTCATGGGGTCTGAGGCCGACGCTCGCACGGTGGAGATCTGGGAGGCGGTCCGGGACGCGAGGGACGCCGGCGTGACCTTCCTCGAAGAGCGTCACCGGGCGGGAGCCGAGGTCCGGGGTTTCGAGGTGGACGACGTGGTCCGGAAGGTGATCGAGGACCGAGGCTACGGGGAGTATTTCGTGCATCGCACAGGACACTCCATCGACCGCGGTCTCCACGGCTCAGGGCCGAATCTGGACAATCTGGAGACCCGGGACGACCGGCTTCTCATCCAGGGGGTGGGCTTCTCCATCGAGCCCGGGATCTACATCACCGACGACATCGGCGTCCGGAGCGAACTGAATATCCATATGGGCCCGGGCGGTCCGGAGGTCACCACGCCGAAGCTCCAGGATCAGTTGTTCTTCCTGCTGGACGATTGACGGGGGGTAGGGGGCGCTCGATGACCAAGGCGCGTCCCCGACGGGAGGGGGAGGACCGCTTTGTGGAGGTGGCGCTTCCCCTTCCTCTCTTCCAGACCTTCACCTACCGACTGGGGGGACGAGACCCGGTCCGGCCCGGGACCCGTGTGCTCGTCTCCTTCAGCGGGCGTGAGAGGATCGGGTGGATCGTCGGGGAGGGGAATCCTCCCTCCGGCTCCCGTATCCTCCCCGTCATCGACCTCCTGGAGACGGAGCCCTCGGCCGGTCCGGACATCCTGGGTCTCTGCCGATGGATGGCCGACTATTACGTGGCTCCCCTGGGCATCGCCCTCCGGGCCGCACTGCCGTCGGTCCTCTCCGACTCTTCCCGGACGCTGATCGTCTCCACCGGTGTGGAGGTGGACGGTCCACTCCCCCTCAGGGAGGAGGCCCTGCTGGGCCTCCTGACCGAGGCGTCGGGCCCACGATCGGCCCGGGCCCTCCGTCGCCAGCTGGGAGGGCGATCGATCTGGCCCGAGATTCGCTCCCTGGTGGCCCGGGGCCTGATCGCCCACGAGACCGTCCCGCCACGTCCGCCGCCCGTGAAGACCCGACGGGTGGTCACCGTGACCCGCTGGCTGGAGGACCTGCAGGAACTCGAGGAGCTGTTCGGCCGCGCGGTCCGTCAGCGGGAGGCCTACGCCTGGCTGGAGGCGGCCGGGGGAGAATCGGACCTCTCCGCCATGACCGAGAGCGGAGGATTCTCCCGGGGCGTCATCCGGGGACTGGAAGAGAAGGGCCTGGCCTCGGTCGAGGACCGGGAGATGATCCGGGACCCCTTCGCCGCACTCCCGGTGGAGGCGCCCCCGTCCCTCGTGCCCACGCCCGCCCAGGAGCGAGCATTGGCGTCCCTGCTGACCCAACTGGATGCCCAGAATCCCAGGCCCGTCCTCCTCCACGGCGTGACGGGGAGCGGCAAGACCCTGGTCTACATCGAATTCCTCCGGGAGGTGCTCGCCCGGGGTAAGACCGCAGTGGTTCTGGTCCCGGAGATCTCCCTGACGCCTCAGACCGTCTCCCGCTTTCGATCCCATTTCGGCGATCGGGTGGCTGTCCTCCACTCGGCCCTCTCCGAAGGGGAGCGCTACGATGCCTGGCGGCAGTTGGCTCGGGGAGACAAGACCATAGCCGTGGGGGCCCGGTCGGCCATCTTCGCCCCGCTGAGGAATCTCGGGGCCGTGATCGTGGACGAGGAGCACGAGGGCACCTACAAGCAGAGCGAGGCGCCAAGGTATCAGGGCCGGGACCTGGCCGTGGTGCGGGCCGCTCGGGCCGGCGCGGTTGCCGTTCTGGGGAGTGCGACGCCATCCCTCGAGAGCTGGGCCAACGCCGCCGAGGACAAATACGAACTGTCGACCCTGCCGGATCGGGCCGCGGGACAACCGCCGCCGCCAGTGCGGGTCGTGGACCTGCGGGCGGCTCCGGCGAATCGGAGGGTGCTCTCGGAGGAACTCACCACCGCCGTGGGCCTGCGGCTGGACCGGGGAGAGCAGGTCATACTCCTCCTCAATCGTCGGGGCTACTCGTCGTTCGTGCAGTGCCAGGAGTGCGGGGACGTGCGCCAGTGTTTGCATTGTTCCATCTCCCTCACGTTCCACCGGGGGACGGGCCGGCTCCTATGCCACCACTGCCGTCACGAGGAACCCGCACCGACCCGATGTGAACGGTGTGGCTCCAAGGACCTGTCCTTCCGAGGAATCGGGACCGAACAGGTCGAGCGCCTCGTTTTCGAGACGTTCCCGGAGGCCAGGGTGGCCCGGATGGACGTGGACACCACGTCGGGCAAGTGGTCCCACCACGAGATCCTGGGGCGTGTGGAGCGGGGAGAGGTGGACATCCTTCTGGGGACCCAGATGATCGCCAAGGGGCTCGACTTCCCCAACGTCACTCTGGTCGGCGTGGTGAACGCGGACGTGGGTATCCACCTCCCCGACTTTCGAGCCAGCGAGCGGGCTTTCCAGCTTCTCAGTCAGGTAGCCGGAAGGACGGGCAGGGGAGTTCTGGAAGGCGAGGTGATCATCCAGACCTCGCTGCCGGACCACTACGCGGTCCGCTGCGCCGTGGCCCACGACTACGTGGGATTCGCCCAAAGAGAGCTCAAGGAGAGGGAAGACCCTCCCTACGCCCCCCACGTGAGGATGGCCAACGTGGTGATCAGCAGCCCGGACCCGGAGCGGGCGGCCTCCACGGCGGAGACCGCGTCCCGATGGATGTCCCGCTGGATCAGGGGATCCGGGTCCCGAGTGGATTTGATCGGACCGGCGCCCTGTCCCATCGAGCGGCTCCACGGACGGTGGCGCTGGCACTTCGTCCTTCGGGCTCGGTCCGCGGGGGACGTGGGTCGGGCCTGCGCGGCCATGATCATGGACCACGAGCTCCGCGGAGGAGGAGACGTCCGCCTCGCACTGGACCGGGACCCCGTAGCCCTCCTCTAACGTCGGGACCCGAGATCGTTCCGGTTCGACCCCGGAACGGTGATCCTCTCGGTTGCCGTCGCTGATTGGCCCGTATACGTTTCCGTCCCATCCGAGCACTCGCGGCCGCCCGCCCCGCGAGACTGCGGCATAAGAGCAGGATCTGGGTTCTCCAGAAGACCAGGAGTCGCACCCGATGGGTTGCCTGGCCCTCAACGCGTCCTTCGAGCCTCTCACCATCGTGTCGCCCCGTAGGGCCATCCGTCTGGTCCTGGAGGGGAAGGCCGAGTTGTTGGAGGTGGACGGGACCCGGGTGTTCCGGTCCCAGCGCTCCTCCCTTCCCGCGCCGCAGGTCATCCGTCTCGTTCGGTTCGTCCACGTTCCTCGGCGGTTCCGGCGCCAGGTCACCAACACGTTCCTGTTCGCCAGGGACAACTACGCGTGCCAATACTGTGGGCGGCACCGGCTGGAACTGCGGGGGCGGGAGTTCCTTACCCGGGATCACATCTGCCCGACCTCCCGAGGCGGCGGGAACACCTGGGACAACGTGGTGACCTCCTGCTCGCCCTGTAACAACCGCAAGGGCAACCGCTTGCCACGGGAAGCGGGGATGCGCCTTCTCTCAGAACCGAAGCAGCCGAACTACGTGCATCTGGCTTGGGCCGTGCGCCGCGTCACCCCAACCCAGGCCAAGTACATTCGCATGTTCTACGGCTCGGATGCGCTCTCGGCCATCGTGCGACGGAAGGCGGAGGCGGTGGACGTGGCGGAGGCGGCGGACGGGGCCGGTGACGAGCCCACGAGCTGGATGGATTCCCGAGTCGTCCCGGGGTGGGGTCAGTCCTCTAGCCAGGCGTACGGCCGCTCGTAGAACTGGCCGTGCCCTCGTACGGTCCCCTGACCGGTGAATTCCTTCCATCGAATGATCCAGCCCCGGACCGGGTCCTGGAGCACCTCGTACTGAAAGCCGGGGGTTTCGGAGCGCACCGCGATGAACCGCGCCAGCCGAGGGGGAAGGTCGGGAAGGCCGTCCGCGGGGGCCGTCTCCAACCGGTCCGTGCGCAGGGCGTTCCGGACCTCTGCCTCGCAGACCTTCAGGTCCCGGATGGCACTCTCCACGGAAGTGAGGACCCGGGACATGGTCTCCACGTCCCCGTCCAGGCGTGCATAGGCCCGGAGGAGGTCCTGGGTCATGGGATGAGCCAGGGAATCCTTCACCCTGTCCAGGGCCCGGATGATGCGATCCTGGAGAACGATGAGGTCGGAGAGTTCCTTGCGCTCGGACGGGTCCGGGCGAGTCGTTTCAGCCATTGCGACTCCGGTTCGGGCGGGGTTCGGGAGGTGCTCCAACCCCTACCGTCAAAGCTGTCATCTGGACTGGTCCATCCGCAAACGAAACGTGACGAGGGTCAGGGATTGCCGATGCGAATCCGTGCATCCACGGCCACCCCGCCGTCCTCGAACGCCAGGAAGGGGTTCACGTCCATCTCTTCGATGGTCGGGTGGTCGCCCACGAGCTGGGAGACACGCTCCACGACTTCGGAGAGGGCATCGAAGTCCACACCCGGCTCTCCCCTCAATCCCTCGAGGATCTTGGTCCCCCGGATGGAGCGCACCATGCCGCGGGCGTCATCCTGGGTGACCGGATGGACCCGGAACACCACGTCCCGGAGCCCTTCCACGTAGATGCCCCCGAGACCGAACATGAGAATCGGACCGAAGGAGGGATCCTGCGCTACTCCGATGATGGTCTCCCGGCCTCCCTTCACGAACTCTTCCACCAGAACACCCTCGACCAGGGCATCGGGCTGCGCCGAGGCCACGCTCTCGGTCACGTGCTCGAAGGCGGCTTCCACTTCCTCACCGGAGCGCAGATCCACCTTCACACCCCCGATGTCGGATTTGTGGATCACGTCGGGGGACATGACCTTCACCACGACCGGGTATCCCAGCTCTTCGGCGGCTGCTCGCGCCTCCTCCGCGGATCGGGCCACCCGGTAGCCGATCGTCGGGATGCCGTACGCTCCGAAGACCCGGAGCGCCTCCCGCTCGGAGAGGTGTTCCCGTCCCTGGGCCCGCACGGATTCCAGGATCTCGGTGACGGCCCCCCGGTCCACCTCGAAACTCCTGGGGGGGGCCTCCGGACGGTCCCGCCACATGCGGTATCGGTGCATGGCGGCCAGAGCGCGGGCCGCGGATTCGGGGAAGATGTATGCGGGGATCCCGCTGGCCTGGAGTTCCAAGCGGCCCTGGGGAAGCCCCTCCCGACCCATCAATACTGCGAGGACCGGCGTTTCGGGCCGGGACTTGGCCGCCGCCACGATGCTCTCGGCCACATCCTTCTGGCGGACTCCGAGGGGCGGAACGAAGGCCGCGATGGCCGCATCCACCCGGGGATCCTGGAGGACGATCTCCAGGGCCACCCGGTAGCTCTCGTGGGTCGCTGATGCCACCATGTCCACGGGGTTTCGAACCGAGGCCTCATCCGGAAAGACCTCCCGCAGATGAGCCTGTATGTCGGGGGACAGTTCCACGATATCCAGGCCGGCGGACTCGCACGCGTCGGCGATCATGATTCCCGGGCCTCCGGCGTTGGTGACGATGGCCACCCGGTTCCCCGCCGGGATGGGCAGGTGGCCGAATCCCATCGCCATGTCGAAGAGCTCTTCCACGGAGTTGGCGCGGAGAACGCCGCATTGGGCCAGGAGTGCGTCGGTGGCGATCTCGGCGCCCGCCAGGGCCCCGGTGTGGGACGAGGCCGCCCGGGCGCCGGCCTTCGTGCGTCCCGCCTTCACCACGATGATGGGCTTCTTCCGTGAGACCCGCCGGGCCGTTCGGGTGAACTTCCTGGGATTCCCGAAGTGCTCCAGGTACATCAGGATGACCCGGGTGTCGGGATCGTCCTCCCAGAACTCGAGCAGGTCGTTGCCGCTCACGTCGGGCTTGTTCCCTACCGAGGCGAAGTGGTGGATGCCGATCCCGTATTCCGCGGCGTAGTCCAGGATGGTCACGCCGATCGCGCCGGACTGGCTGAGGAACGAGAGGGCTCCGGCCGGAGGCATGCTGGGCGCGAAGGTCGCGTTCATGGAAACGGCCGGGTGGGTGTTCAGCACCCCCATGCAGTTGGGGCCGACCAGCCGCATCCCGTGGCGCCGCACCTGCTCCATGAGGGCACGTTCCCTGAGGATCCCCGCTCCCCCTACCTCCTTGAATCCGGCGGTGATGACGACCAGTGCCTCGATCCCCTTCTCACCGCATTGCTCTACCACATGGGGGACCAGGTCCTTCGGAACGACGATCACCGCCAGATCCACCGGCCCCGGAATGTCCGATACCGAAGGGTATGCGGGGATGGAGTGTACGCTCTTCGCCTTGGGGTTCACGGGGTATACCACGCCCTGGAACCCGTGGCGCAGAAGGTTGTGGACGATCTGGTAGCCGATGGTGCCGGGGGTCCGGCTGGCCCCGATGACGGCGACGGATTGGGGACTGAAAACCGGGTTCAGGGTCTGATGCATTGGATTCCGGTCTCGATGGTCTGAAGTGGCCCCTCAAGATAATCAAAAACGACGCCTTCACCGGCCCTTTCCAAGCCCGGTGCTTTGCGTCATCCCCCGCGCTCCTCTACCGTTGAACAGGGACGCCGGAGCCTGGACTCTCCGGGCCGGGCGGTCCCTCGAACCCAAGTGGAACGGAGTGTCGATGGGCGAATCGGCCCTGATTCGCCGGGTCAGCTTCCCGGCCGTCCACCGCTACTGGGTGGCCGCGTGGAGCCCGGAGCGAAACCGGGAGGTGTTCGGCGCTACCACCGAGAGCCACGCCCACACCTTCCAGGTGGAGGTGGAGGTGGTGGGACCGCCGGATCCGGTCACGGGACTGATCTTGAATCTGGCGCAGTTGGACGAGATCCTGGAGCGACGCGTCGTCGCGCCCCTCTCGGGCCGGGATCTCAACGAACAGATTCCGGAGGTCGCTGCGGAGAGGGTCCAGCCGTCCACCGAGTTCCTGGCCCGATGGATCTGGGAACGCGTCAGCGAGGAGTTGGGCGCTCCGCTCCGGGTGTCTCGGGTCCGGGTCGCCGAGAGCCCCGACCTTTCCTCCGAGTTCAGGAGCTGAGGATGGACGACAAGCGTCCGGACCCCCCACGCTCGGCCAGAGATCAGTCAGGATCCGACCGACCCAATGAGCGTTTGGGTAGGGGAGGGGGACGGTTCGGGAAGAAGCGGCGGAAGCGGGACCGCCTGACCGGCCCGGAAAGTGGCGCGAGGCTCCGCTCCGCCCGTGAGGGCATGACCAGTCCCGGAGAGACGGGGCCCGCGGACCGACCCGTCCGGGAGTTCCAGGCCGGAGGGGAGACCTGGATGGCGTGGGAGAGTGGAAGGGCCGCCTGCGGTCCCCCTGCCAGCCCCTCGGTCACGCTGGTCGAGATCCTCTTCGCGCGGGATCCGGAGGGACTTCGAGCGGAGCGGTCGTCCCTGTCCGTGATCGGCTCCCTGGAAGACCTGACGCCGGAGCGCCTCCTGGCCATCTGGGCCGCAGCGGGGCCCCATCGAAAGCCCAGGGAATCCGGAGGATCCCGGGACAGGGGCGACAAGGGCCACCGCTAGCATTGGACGTGTCCCCCCCGGGGCCCCATCGCCGTGTCATTCCGACACGGCGAGTGTCCACCGAGAAGGTCGTTCCAGAGTCGGCATGAGGCCTGAAGGCTCCTTCATGACGTCGTAAACCCCAGTCGAACAAAGGGTTGGGTGGCCGACGGGGTTTCCCGGCACGGCCCGTGTACTCAGGAGCGCGGGGAGACGTGTGTGTGCTCCCTTGGCTTCATTCACGGTGAGGATCCCATGCGACGGGAAGCGGTAGGCGGGGTGGACGTGGGACGCGAGGGGAAGAAACAGCTGGATGCGCCGGGGATCGTGATCGTCGATCGAAACAACGACGAGGGTCTGCGCCCCCGAGTCGCGGCGTTCATCTGGGGGGGCAAGGTCAGGCCCACCCCGGTATTGCCATTCGGGAGGGAGAAGGGGGCGGCCTGAGGCGGCATCCCGATCCTGTCCCGAGCGGGGCCCTGCCGACTGCGGCGGGGCCCCGCTTTTCGTTTAACGCACCTCACTTCGGGATGGTCAAGAAGGGTGAGCGCCAAGGCTCGGGACGGGCGGCGGGAGTCGGGATGGTCTAGGGACCCCGCAGCGCGAGTGACGGATGACCGAAACGGAGAGAGAAATGAGGACAATGGGTAGGGTGGTGTGGACCGTCGTAGTGGCAGGGACGGCGCTGGTGCTCATGGCGCCGGCGGGGATCGCGGGCCAGAGCCGTGCAGGCGGTGGCCCATCCGGGCGGGATGGGAAAATGCGGGGTCCGCCCCGAGGACCGGGGTTGGAGCGGATGGTGGACCTCGCCACTGCGAACAGGGCGGACCTGGGTCTCACCGAGGATCAGGTCCAGGAGCTTCAGTTCCTCCTGAGGGAGTTCGATGAGGTCTCCTCCCAGGCGGACCTGGCCCGCGAGGAGGCACGTGAGAAGCTCCGGTCCGGCGAGCTCGACCGGGAGGAGATGCGATCCCTGAGATCCGAGGAGTCCGAGGCACTTCGGGGGTTGGCAGAGGGGTTCCACCATCGGATCCAGGGGATCCTGACCCAACCCCAACAGGATCAGCTTACAGGGATCATGATCCGATCCGGTCGAGGGGGGGCCGGAGGACGGCCCGCCGGCCGTGGGCCCGGGGCTCGGTCCAAGCGTGGCGGGTTCAGGGGCGGGGGCCCCAATCCCGGCTTGGCGTCGGCCGGGCATTGCGGAAGACCCCCATGGGCGGTTTCGTATCCAGGTTCGTGAGGCCGTCGGGCGGCCCTGCCCGATCCACGGTGGGCCCGCTTCCCCGTTGCCGCCTCGTTGATAGGGGGGGATCGTGACCCGGTCACCCTCAACGTTCCCTGCACCCACCGTGTCTTCTTGTTTGAAATGGCTCCCAGATCCGATGCCGAGTTGGTCCGGGCGACCCGGATGGGGGACGCCGATGCGTTCTCGGTACTCGTGGGACGCTATCAGCGGGCAGCGTACTTTGCCGCCCTGGGAGTGACCGGGAGGCATGAAGATGCTGAGGACGTGGCTCAGGAGGCGTTCATGGTGGCCCTGGAACGGATCGAGGACTGCCGGAACCCGGCCCGATTTGCGGGGTGGTTCCTGACCATCGTTCGAAACCGCGCCCGGAACGTCATTCGGCGGGAGCAGTTGAGGGAAGGCGAGTCGTTGCCGGTGTCCCTGGCCTCGGGGCTTCCCGGGCCGGATCGGGAGTTGGGGAGAGCCCGGCTTCGGGAGGAACTGGAGAGGGCGTTGGGACAACTCTCGGAAGTGCGGCGCCAGGTGCTGCTCCTTCATGATCTGGAGGGGTGGAAGCACAGGGAAATCGCCAGGGCGCTGGGGATTCCGCCGGGTACGGTGAGGTCTCACCTGCACTTCGCGCGGAAGACCCTCAGGGAGGAACTGGAGGCAGACGGGGCTTCGGACCCCGCCGCCTCGTGACGGAGTTCGATCGAAGGGCTGAATCAGCCAGCAGGAGCGTAGGGCCCATGATGAGAGACCAATCGAAGAGAGTAGACCTGACCCAGGCGGACCCCGGTTCCGCGGACCCGGCCTACTGGGACCGGTTCCACCGGTCGGTCACGGCCCGGGCAGCGGTTGCCCTGTCGCGGCGGCGTGCCGTGGTCCCCGTGTCGTTCACGGACCTGGTGCTCCAATGGGGAAGGGCGGCTGTTCCGCTCGCCGCAGCTGCCGCCATGTTGGCCGGCCTCATGCTCCTACAGGGGGGGGACGAGTTCCCCGTCGAGCCCGTGGCGCTGGAGGACGTGCTGACCCACGGACCCGACGGGGTCGATCTGACAGGTCTTTCCCTGCAGAGCGCCCCCGAGGTCGCCCACCTGACCGAAGTGGAGTGGTAGCGCAATGACCAATCAGGGAACCCGGTTCATGACGCTCCTGGTCTTCGGCGCGGTGTTCGCCTCCGGACTCCTTATCGGCGCCGCCCTCGATCGCACGGACAGGGGAGGGGATCGGACGCCCGAGGAAACCTCCCGAGAAGACGGGGGTGAAAGAGGGCCACGACCCTTAATCGTCGACCAGGTAGGGCTGAGCGAGGCGCAGGAGTTTCTCATCGACTCGATCATCGACGTCGCGGGGATCCAGTTGAGGGCGCGACAGGACTACCACGAGGAAGAGTACCGGCGGGAGCGTCGGGAACTGGTGGCGCAGATCCGAGAGGACATCATCTCGGTCCTTACGCCGGAGCAGGGTCGGCAATATCGCGAGTTGCTCGCCGCGCGAGACTCCGCCAGGGCCGAGAGCCGCAGGCGGCAGGAATCCGAAGACGGGGAGAGACGGGAATAGATGCGCGGGTACACCAGTGGAAGTTGGGCGGCGCTCGTCGTCGCGGTTCTGATCCTCGCCCCTGGAGGGGTGCGTGGGCAGACCACGGTCGAGCTGAGGGACGCAGTGGACCGGGCCCTCGCCCGCAGTCCGCAGTTGGCGCAGGCTGAGAACGCACTGCTGAACGCCGAGACCACGAGGAAGACGGCCAAGGGCTCGTTCCTCCCCACGGTTTCTACGTCGGCAGGAGCGACCATCCAGAGCTCGTCCCAGTTCGACCCGACCCTCGGCCAGCTGGAGAGCAGTACGTCCAACTCCGCTCGGGCATCGATCTCTGCGAACTACTCTCTCTTCGAGGGGGGGCAGAGGTTCTACGATCTCCAGCGCTCCGAGGCCGATGTGGGCGCGGCCGGCGCCCGGCTGGAAAACCAGCGCTACCAGGTGATCTTCCAGACCAAAGGCCTCTTCTTCGCGGCCCTCGCCACCGGTGATCTCCTCCGGGTGGCCAGGGCGCGGGAGGACCGGGCACGGCAGGGACTGGAGATCGTGGAGCGGCAGGTCCAGTTGGGTTCGGGAACCCGTTCCGACCTGCTCAGGGCCCAGTTGGAGTTGGCCAATTCTCGGCAGGGGGTCCTTCAGGCGGAGGCCTCGGACAGGGCGGCCCGGTTCGCTCTGGGACGGCAGATCGGGCTGGGCGAGCCGGTATCGCCGTCCGTACCCGAAGGGATAGGACCGAGGCCATTGCCCCTGGCGGAGGAGGAGATCTTCGCCCTGGCGGAGGACGCCTCGCCCACGGTCGAAGCCGCGGCGCTGGCCGTGGAGTCGGCGGACGCGGGGATCAAGTCCTCCCGAACCTCCTACATCCCCTCCTTGGGCATGTCGGGAGGGTACGGCTGGAACAACGGCGAATGGGCCCTGGCGGACGGGCGTACCAGTTGGAGCGTCTCGTTCAACGCCAGCTACCCCATCTTCCAGGGTTTCACCCGGAGCGTGGGGGTGCAGCGGGCCCGGGAATCCTATCGGGTCGCTCAGCTGCAGGAAGTCGATGCCAGGCTGGCGGCACGCCAGGAGGCGGACCGAGCCCTTCAGGGCCTTTGGACTTCTGAGCAGGCCATCGCCATCGCCGTCGAGTCGGTGGCAGTGGCGGAGGAGGACCTGCGGGTCATCACGGAGCGGTACCGGGTAGGTGTGGGGATCATCCTGGATGTTCTGGCCAGCCAGATCGCCTTGACCGAGGCGGAGGCCGGCCTCGTCCAGGCGCGGTTCGACTACGAGATCGCGTGGGCGGATCTGGAATCGATACTGGGGAGGGAGTTGTGAACGAGGTCGTCATTCGAACCGAGGGGCTCAAGAAACACTACGTCTTGGGCGCCGAGACGATCCGGGCCGTCCGAGGCGTGGATCTGGAGATCCGCGGCGGTGAATTCGTGGCTCTCATGGGCCCCTCGGGAAGCGGCAAGAGCACCTTCATGAACCTCATCGGGTGCCTGGACACCCCGACGGAGGGGCGTTACTGGCTCAAAAATCAGGAGGTGAGCGAGCTCTCGGACGACGAGCTCGCCCGGGTGCGGAACCGGGACATCGGCTTCGTATTCCAGACCTTCAACCTCCTCCCTCGGGCCACGTGTCTGCACAACGTTGAACTCCCTCTGGTGTATGCCGGCATGCCGGCGAAGGAGCGCAAGCGTCGGGCCGCGGAGAAGCTGGAACTGGTGGGACTGGCCGACCGGATGGGGCACAAGCCGCCGGAGATCTCAGGTGGACAGAGGCAGCGCGTGGCGATCGCCCGGGCGCTGATCAACGATCCCGAGATCCTCCTCGCGGACGAGCCGACGGGGAACCTGGATTCGGAAACCAGCTCCGACATCATGGGTGTCATTGCCCAACTGAACCGCGAGGGGCAGACCATCATCCTGGTGACCCACGAGCGCGACATCGCCGAGTACGCGAGTCGCCAGGTCCATCTCAAGGACGGGATGATCGAGCGCGACTTCCTCACCGAGCCTGCAGGGGTAACGCAATGAAGCACATTGGAATAGATGCCGGGCGCGCCCTCAGGGTCGCCCTTCTTGTGGCCGTCGGCTCTGGGCTGGCGGCCTGCTCCCGGGGTGACGCGGCGGAGGAGGGCCCGACCCTCCAGACCACGGAAGTGGCTCGGCAGGATCTGGAGATCACGGTGGAGGCCACCGGTTCGGTGGAGCCCATCCGCACCGTGGAGGTGAAGTCCAAGGCTTCGGGGGAGATCCTGCGGCTCTACGTGGACGTGGGCGATGCCGTGAGCCGTGGGGACCTGCTCGCCGAGGTGGATCCCCGAGACGTCCGCAACGACCACAACCAGGCTCAGGCGGATCTGGAGGTCGCAGAGGCCCGGCTCGAGATCGCCCTGGCTCAGCTCACGCGCTCCGAAGAGTTGCTCGTGGCCGAGGTGATCACCGAGCAGGAGCACGAGGGGCGAGCCCTCGAGCACGCCAACGCCAAGGCTCAGCTGGTGCGGGCTCAGACCAACCTACAGCTTGCTCAGTTGCGACTCTCCGACGTGACGATCCGGGCTCCCATGAACGGGACCATCCTCACGCGGAACGTGGAGCAGGGTACCGTGATCCAGTCCGCCTCGGGCAACGTGTCCGGTGGTACCACCCTCTTCCTCATGGCGGACCTCGCCGAAATGCAGGCTCGTACCCTGGTGGACGAAACCGACATAGGCCAGATCCAGGCCGGGATGGCGGCGTCGGTGGTGGTCGAGGCATTCCCTGGGCAGACGTTCCGGGGTTCGGTGGAGAAGGTGGAGCCCCAGGCCGTGATCCAGCAGAACGTGACCATGTTCCCGGTGATCGTGCGCCTGGACAACCGGTCGGGTCTGCTCAAGCCGGGTATGAACTCCGAGGTGGAGGTCATGATCTCCGCCCGTCCCAACGCTCTGGTGGCTCCCAACGGCGCGATCGTGCAAGCCCGGGACGCCGGTCCGGCGGCCATGGTCCTGGGGCTCGATCCCGAGTCCGCGACCTTCGATCGGTCGGTGTTCGCGGCCCTTCAGGCCGAGGCGAGGGGCGAGGATCCGGCTGAGGCGGAGGTCGCCCCGGGCGGTGGAGCCCCGGCGGCCATGAGCTTCGAGGAGATCCGAGCAAAGATCCAGAGCGGGGAGATCTCCCGGGATTCCGCCAGAGTCCTGATGCAGGCCTCGGGCGGTGGTTTCGGAGGTCAGGGCCGTCCCGCCGGAGCCCAGCGTGAGGGATCGCCCCAACCGGCGGTCACCTTCGTGGTCAAGGCAGACGGCGTCGTGGAGCCTCGGGCCGTCCTCATCGGAGTCAACGACTGGGACAACACCGAGATCCTCGCCGGGGTGGAGGAGGGTGAGCAGCTTGCCATGATCGGGGCCGCCCAACTCCAGGCCCAGCAGCAGGAGTGGGTGAATCGGATTCGCGAGCGCATGGGCGGGGGCGTCCCCGGCATGGGTGGACCCCGCTAGGAGGCCCTGTGAAAGGTACCAAGCTCCTTCTCGAGATCGTTGCGGTCGCGGTCGCGGCGATCCGCGCCAACGCGCTCCGTTCTGCCCTCACCACCCTGGGGATCGTCATCGGGGTGGGAGCCGTCATCACCATGGTCGCCCTGGGTGAGGGCGCTCAGCGGGCGGTGGAGGCGCAGATCGAGAGCATCGGGACCACGACCCTCTCCATCAACCCCCTGCGATCCAGGTCCATGGGGGTGTCCACCGGACAGAGCAGTCGGATGTACCTCTCCGATGCCGAGGCGCTTCGGGACCGGGCCTCGGAGGGGTTGCTCGTCGCTCCGGAGGTGTCCAGTCGACAGCAGGTCACGTACCTCCGATACAACTCCAACCTGGAGATCTTCGGGACCTGGCCGTCCTACTTCGAGATCAACAACTACACGCTGGCTGCAGGCCGGTTGTTCAACGAGGGGGAGGTCCAGGGACGCCGCAGGGTCGCGGTGATCGGATCCAGCGTCGCCGACGAACTTCAGACGCCGCCGGAGGTGCTGCTCGGTTCGACGATCCAGGTCCGGGGGATCATCTTCGACGTGGTGGGAGTCCTGGAGGAGAAGGGAAGTCCGAACCCGTGGCAGAACCCCGACGAGCGGGTCTACATCCCGGTCTCCACCGCCCAGTACCGGGTCTTCGGCGGACGGGACTATCTGAACGGGATCAGTGCCAAGGTCCTGGACCCCGACGGGATGGACGCCGCATATGCGTCCATCGACGGGGTCCTTCGGCGGGAACATCGACTCCGCCCCGGGGAGACCGCGGACTTCCAGATCCGGAACGCCACCGACCTTTTGAACACGTTTGCGGAGACCGGCCAGACGTTCACCTTCCTGCTGGCCGGGATCGCCGGGGTCAGCCTCCTGGTGGGCGGCATCGGGATCATGAACATCATGCTGGTGAGCGTCACTGAACGGACCCGGGAGATCGGGGTCCGGAAGGCGCTGGGGGCCACGCGGGCAAACATCCTCTTTCAGTTCCTCATCGAATCCTTGGCCCTATGCCTGCTGGGCGGCGCCATCGGTGTGCTCTTCGGATGGGGCGGCGCAACGTTGATGCGTCAGGTGTGGAATTGGAACACGGCCGTGTCCGTGGATTCGGTCGTCCTCGCCCTGGGCTTCTCGGCGGGGATCGGGCTGTTCTTCGGGATCTGGCCCGCCCGACGGGCGGCCAGGCTGGACCCCATCGACTCCCTGCGATACGAGTAGGTTCTAGCGCTTCAGGTCGATGACCCGGGTTCCGCTCTTGCCGGCCACGGTGATCGTCGCTGGTCCCTCTCGACCCGTCCGATCCAGGGCCCGTCGCAGAGCGTCCACCGAGTCCACGTCCGTGTCTCCGACCCGGACGATCACGTCCCCGCCCTTCAGCCCCGCTTCATGGGCCGGCGATCCAGGCACCACCTCGGTCACGAGCACACCCCGGCTCGCCGGGAAGTACTCGGCCAACTCGGGATTCAGGTTCGTCAACTCCGCGCCGGCCACGAACCGCTCGCCCACCAGGTAGGGGAAGACCGAGCGCACCCTGGGCGCCTCGGGCCACTCCTTCACGAACACCCCTGCCGGTTCCGAGTCCGCCCTCCGCCGCGCCAAACCCTCGAGGCTGGCTCGTGCCAGTTCCTCCTCCACGTCGGCGAGCTCGCTGGAGAGCTTCTCCCTGGTCTTCACCAGGCCGACCAGCCGCGGATCCTCTTGGGATGCACGGGCCTGTCCGGACGAGGTGGTCCGGGCCAGCTCCGCTCGCCGTTGGACCTCGGTGGCGCGGACCCGCTCGATCTCCGTCCTGAGCCGGCTACGCTGGGCCAGCAGGGAGTCGGTTTCGGGCGTCCGGGCCACGAATACGCCGAAAGGCGCCGGCTCGCGCCCCTCAGGCACTCTGTATTCGAACCTCATTTCGTATCCGGGGCGGACGACCTCGATCTCCTCCCCGCTACCGGTGCGCACGTGGACCGTGCCCCCCTCGACCCGCTCCGGCTGGAGAAAGACGAGGGAGTCTCCGCTGTAGACCGCCGGCCCCCTACCGTCCAGAAGGCGGAGGTTCACCTTGAGTGAGTCGGCGGTGAGGAGGATCTTCCGGGTGAGGGAGTCCACGTCCGTGGTCCAGGACACCGAGGTGGGCCCCCTCACCAGGGCCATGGGTCCCGGGCGTTCAGCCGTGACCAGCTCGACCGTGCGTTCCTCGCCGTCCCGGAGGAGCACCAACGTGACAGCCTCTCCGGGTCGGGTCTTCAACTGCTCCATGGAGTGGGCTGGGTCCACCTCCTCGCCGTTGACGCGAAGAATGCGATCCCCCGGCAGGATCCCCGCCGCCTCAGCCGGGCTTCCCTCCCACACCCGTTCGATCACCACCTCGGCCACGACGTCGCCCGACAGCATGGTATACGACGTCTGCTGGAGGGAGAAACCGATCCAGCCGCTGGCCTCGGAGGAGACGGTCCAAACCTGGACCTCTCGCTCCTGCGCCCCGGATTCGGCGGCCTTCCCGACGATGAGACTCAATGCGCATGTGAGCGCGAGTGTGGTTCGCATCATTCTATCAATACCAGTTGTCTTCGTTCGACTGCGTGAGGGTCTGCACGTAGGACTGACGCTCCGCCATCACGCTCGCCAGGATGCCGTTGAGGAACGGATCGGTCGGCGCCTCCCGAACCGCGGCCTGGCTGGCCGCCGTGATCGCCTCGAGTGCCGCGAAACGGCTGGCCGGGTCGTAGGCCGGGACACCCTGCCCGCCGCCCTCCATCAACTGCCGGTAGCGCACCATGGCCTGGATGTAGTCCTGCTCCGCCCGTCGGACGTCCGCGGCAGCCTCGTCCAGGGTCGTCATGGCGGACCCTGCGGCCAATCCCGATCCGGCCGTGAGGGCCGGCGTGCTTCCGGCTTGTTGCGGGGAGCCGTCGGGACCTGTCGACCCTCGCATGGCCGCCCCCATCACGGAGCCTCCGATGAAGATGACCAGGGCCGCGGCGACCTGGGTGATCCAACCGCCGGCCAGGGGTCTGGGCAGGGGGATTATCCTCCGCTGCCGCGGCGCATCGATGAGGCCTTCGGCCACGAGCCGGGCTTCCAACGCCTCCCAATCTCCCCGGGGAGGCCGGAGAGCCGGCAGAGACCCCAGCGCCTCCGTCTGCGCTCGCAGCGCGACCAACTCCTCGGCGCAGATCCGGCAGTCCGCGAGGTGTTGGCTTTCGGCCTCGTCGGGTCGCTCGTCCACGATCCTGGCTAGTGCCTCGTTGGTCAGATGCCCCATGCTTCCACTCCCTGTTCATGCCCGTGGGATTCGAGTCCCGTGAGCATCTCCCGCATCTTGGCGCGGGCTTTCGATAGTTGTGACTTCGAGGTACCGGAGTTCACACCCAACAACTCTCCGATCTCCTCATGCGTGTATCCCTCTACATCGTGGAGGATCAGGACCCGGCGCATCCCCTCGGGCAGCCGGTCCATGGCGACCTCCAGCCTTTGCTCCAACAGCACATCCGAACTTCCCGACGTCGCCGGCACCTCTGCGGGCATGGGAGCCTCACGCTTCGTGCGGGTCTCGGCCTTCCGAACCGCCTGGAGCGCGGCGTTGACCGCGATTCGATGGATCCAGGTGGAGAACCGGCTCTCACCCCGGAACGTAGGTAACGCCCGGATCGCCCGGATCCACGCTTCCTGAGCGTAGTCCTGGGCGAGATCGTCGTCCCCGGCGATACGCCGGACCACGGCGTACACCCTGGGGGCGTATCGCTCGTAGAGCGAACGGATGGCGGAGCCATCTCCGTCGCTGGCGAGCCTGATGAGTTGGTTCTCGGTCATGCGCTCCCGAGTGTTCTCGACGCAGCCGCCGCGCGTCTCGCGGCGGTGAATCCTCCGCTCCACACCCTTCGATGCGAGAAGGGCGCAGAAGGGTTGCACTCCATAGTTTACATGGTGGCGGGAGTTTGGCCTATGTTCTGCTGGCCAGACCGGAGTCGGCCCGTCCAGGGTCAACGATCACCCAAGTCCATCGAAACCCCATGTCCGAGTCAATCCGACGAGTCCGCGGAGCCACCCACCTCGAATGCACCCTCACCGGGGAGGTGTTCGAGAGCGAGACCCTCCATGGCCTTTCGGCTGCGGGAAAGCCACTGTTCGCGCGATACGATCTCGAGGCCATCGGGGAGGAGTTCAGACCCGAGTCCCTCATCGGACGGGAGCCTACGCTGTGGCGGTATCAGGAGGTCCTGCCCGTTCGAGATCCCAAGTTCCGGATCAGTCTCGGGGAGGGGTTCACACCCATGATCGACGCTCCCCGCATGGCGCGGCGCATGGGCGTGGGAAGGGTGTGGATCAAGGACGAGGGCCAGAACCCCACGGGGAGCTTCAAGGATCGGGGGCTGGGCATGGCGGTCTCCCGGGCTGCGGAACTCGGCGTGCGTGAATTGGCCATCCCGAGCGCAGGAAACGCCGGCAGCGCCGCATCCGCCTATGGCGCCGCCGCCGGAATCCCGGTCCATGTGGTGGTGCCTATGGACACGCCCGCCCCGATTCTCGCGGAGATGAGGGCTCTGGGAGCCGATCTCCAGCTCCTGGACGGACTCATCACCGACTGCGGCAAGGTGGTTCGGAAGGGAGTCGAGGAGCACGGATGGTGGGACCTCTCCACCCTCAAGGAGCCCTATCGGGTCGAGGGAAAGAAGACCATGGGTTACGAACTGGTGGAGCAGCTGGGTTTCCGCGTACCCGATGCGGTGATCTATCCGACGGGTGGCGGGACCGGACTCATCGGGATGTGGAAAGCGTTCGATGAGATGGAGCGGCTGGGTTGGATCGGGAGTGCCCGCCCGAAGATGTTCTCCGTCCAGGCCGCGGGCTGCGCTCCCATGGTCCGGGCCTGGGAACTCGGTCTGGAGGAGGCCGGGATGTGGGAGAACGCGGCGACGTACGCTTCGGGGCTCCGGGTGCCGGGAGCCGTGGGCGACTTTCTGATCCTTCGAGCCGTCCGGGAATCCGGCGGCGGGGCCGTGGCGATTCCGGATCACGAGATGGAGGAATGGGTGGCACACGTGGGGAGCGACACCGGGATCTTCGCCGCACCCGAGGGAGGCGCGGTAGCCGCGGCCGTACCCAGGCTGATGGATATGGGACTGATCGAGTCCGACGACGAAGTCCTGCTCTTCAACACCGGGAGTGGGCTCAAGTACGTCGGCATGACGCCAGTGGACTGATCGTCTCATGGGCTCCCTCTGGCTCCTTCTCGGACTCCTGGTGCTCCTGGGGGGCGCGGGCATCCGCCGCCTCCTGCGGGCCAGGACCGGCCGGCAACCGTTCCTCATCGACGATGAGGCGGTCCGGGCGATCGAGAGAGAGGGGTTCCTGTGGCAAGAGGACCAGGAGCCTCTGGATCCAGAAGAGATCGCCCGGGCAGAGGAGGAGTTCTGGCAACGGGAGCCCTGGGAGGAGGCCGATGATTTCTAGGGACGTTCTAGTTCGGCCGGTCCAGGGCGTAGCGATAGTAGACGCCTGGGAGGGGGATGATCCGGCTCGCGGGCGGGCGGTCGTCATCGGGGTCGGACCGCCTTACCGAGATCGCCCGATCGATGTTCAACTCCAAACCGAGGGCGTGATAGTTGTTGATGCGCCCTTCGGCGCCCAGGGGGAATCGCGCGACCCACGCGGAACCCCGTCGTTCCCCCTCTTCCGCCGGGAACTGAGTGACGTACCAGAGACCTCCACCACCGTAGCCCTTGAGCTCGTCGCTCCCCAGGTAGTACTTGCCTACGGCAGACAGCGAGATGTCCCGAAACGCCCAGGTGCCGACCGAGAGGTCCAGAGCCGCGTCTCCCCACATGATTTCGAAGGCCAGCCCCACGGCGCTGGTGCCGCCGAAGGTGAGGCCGATGCGATAGCCATCGGGGGCCTGCCCCTGCCCCGATTGGGGGAGGGCCATGGCGACGAGGATCGCCGCGAGAGGCACGAGGCATGACTTGGCGCGGGGCAAGCTTCGCATGATGGACCAATATGGTCCTTCTCGGTCCGATGGGCTATTGGACCGGAGATCGGCTCGGCTGGCCCTGGTGGGGCTCGCCGGGGCTCTTGGCCTGGCAGGGTGTTCTCCACCCGACCGACCGGTGGGCCTTGCAGGTCCTCTGCCGAGCTCGGCCGTCGAGTGGCTCCAGCCCGTTTCGGTGGGCCGCGTCGGGCTCGCGCCGGGGGTGACCTACCACACCCTCCGATCGGAAAGAGGTCCCTGGTCGATCCATCTCCTGCAGGTGGATCTCCTACGATGTGATCTCTTCATCGAGGTCCTCCCCGCCGGGGACCCACCCCCGGGATCCTACGGGCTGGCAAGGGTGTCCGAGCTGGCGGCCGGGGTGGACGGGGTCGTGGCCGCAACCAACGGCGATTTCTTCACACCTGAGGGGCGGCCCCTGGGATGGGAGGTGGTTGGGGGACAGGTCCTGTCCAGAGGGCGCAGGCCGGCCTTCGCCTGGAGCCGGGTCGGCGGGCCGTGGGTCGGCACTCCCGCTCGGGTGGGAGAGCGGGACCGGGTGGGCCCTGGGCCCGATGGCTCTGAACTCGACCCGTCGTTGAGCGCGGTGGGGGGGTTCCCGTTCCTGATCGAGGGGCGGGCCCGGGCCGGAGACCTCACCGGACCGGAGCGACCGGTGTCGGTGGAGCAGCGGGACCCCCGCACCGCCCTGGGGTTCGACCTGGCCCGCGGGACGCTCTGGATGGTGGTGGTCGACGGGCGACGTGAGGGCCACTCCGCGGGTATGTCCCTTCTCGAACTGGCCGACATGTTCCTGGCCCTGGGTGCGGAGCAGGCCCTCAACCTCGACGGGGGCGGCTCCTCGGTCATGGTGGTCGGGACCACGCCGGTGAGCAGCCCGCCGGCCGGGGAAGGGGAGCGGCCGGTCGCCAACGCCCTTGCAGTCGTCCGCCGTTCGGAGGGCTGCAGGGTCGGACCCTGACCCTCGGCGTCACCTACCGGGCCGGGATTGAGGCTCCTCCGGGTCCCCGGACCGAAAGCCCCAGGTACACCCCACGGGGAGGCCCGGGCTCGTAGTATCGCCCGCCGAACGCGTTCACCACCACCGACGACACGTATCGCTCGTCCAGCACGTTGGTGACGCCCCCGTAGAGGGAGACGCTGGTCGGCCCCAAGTCCACCCCGTCCCACCCCACGCGGACGTCCACCAACTGGTAGGAGGGGGCCGGGCTCGCCGATCCCCGATCGTCCACCGGCACCTCGTCGGACCAGAGATAGCGCACCGCGGCTGTGAAACTGCCCCGCTGGCCCTGGGCCACCAGATCGACGAGGGTCGGCGCCAGCCCGGGGATCCGGTTTCCCGCCAGGGATTCCCCGTCCACTTCGTACCGGTCGAAGCGGGCGTCCGTCCGGGTCAGGCTGCCCCGGATGTCCATCCACGGAGCCGGTGCTGCCCAGAGTGTGACCTCCGCTCCCTTGCGCGTGGATTCGCCGGCATTCCTGAAGTAGGTCCGGCCGGGATCGGACTCCACCTCGAAGGGGACCAGCTCGTCCTTGCCTTCGATCCAGAATCCCACGAGTTCCCAGCCCCACGTCCTGCTGGCCGCTCCCCGGAGGCCCGCCTCCCAACTCCGTCCCGATGCCGGGTCCAGATCGGGGTTGAATCCTCCGGCCCCGCTGGGCTGGTTCGCCAACTCGGTGGTCGTCGGGATCTCGAAATACGTGGAGAAGTTGGCGTAGAGGCTCACGCCGGGGTGGAACTCCCAGCGGGCCCCCAAAGAAGGCGTGAAGGCGTCCAGGGTCCTGGAGCCGGAGTCGTCCGGGCCGCCCGGTGGGACCAGGCGGTCCTCCACCTCGAGGCGGTAGACGTCGTAGCGCACGGCACTGGAGAGGACGAGGTTCCGGGCGGCCGCCCACTCCAATCCGACGAAGGGGGCTGCCGTGGCCACCCGCTCCGCCTGGTCCAGGGTCAGGGGGCCGGCCTCCCCTCCGTCGTTCTCACGGTTGGTGCGGTCGTCGCTCTGGAGCTGTCCCTCCACGCCCACGGTGATGTCCAGGGGTCGATGGGTCCCGAGCGTCCGGGCTCTGGCCGCTCTCAAGCCCCCGGCGTAGCGCCCCAGGTCGATCACCGTGTTGGGGATCCTCGAATCCACGTTCCGCCGCAGGAGCCAGCCGGCGAACTCGGTCCTGGAACGGTCACCGTCCCGGGCCCAGGTCAGGCCGGCCTGACCCTGTGAGACCTGCTTGTCGGTGCGCTGGAAGACGTTGAATCCGTAGGCCTGGCGGTCCCCCAGGGCCAGTAGGGAGTCCGAGAGCGATCCGGGATTCTCCGCGTCGAGTCCGGCGGCGTTGATCACGGTCGAGAGGACTCCGCCCCCGAGGGGGGTGGACAGCGTGGCGTTGAGCCTCAACCGCTCCGAGGCCCCGTAGGTCCCCCCGGGGTCCGAGGGGTCGGTACGGAATCCCTGGAAGCGATGCATGGAGAGGCTGGCCAGGTAGCCGGTCTCTCCGCTCCTCCCGGCTCCGGAGACCTGGAGCCGCCGGGCGCCGAACGAACCGGCCACGCCCACAGCCTCCAGATCCAGTCCGGCCGGGGGGGGACGACTCTGGAACTTCAGCACGCCGCCGGAGGCGTTCCCGTACAGGTCGGCGCCGGAACCGCGGAGCAGCTCGACCCTGCCGAGGGACCCGAGGTCCAGGTGGTCCAGGGTGGACTGTCCGTCCGGGAGCGTGGCCGGGATCCCATCGACCAACACGCGAATCCCCCGGACCCCGAACTGGGCCCGAGCCCCGAAGCCGCGGACGCTGAGTCGCTCGCCGACGGCGTCGTTGAAGCGGTTCTGGACCTGCAGGCCGGGCACTGACTCCAGCGCCTCGTGGAGGAAGAACCCACCCTTGCCACGGGTCAGCTCGGGCCTGCCCAGGACAGCAACCGCCCTCGGGGCGTTCACGGCAGCGAGGGGAATCCTCAGGACCGTCACCTGGACGCCCTGGAGGGTATATGCCGGGAGGGTGTCGGAGCGTGCTGAGCCCGTTTCCTGCCCTGCTCCGAGAGCGGGATGGAGGGCGGAGACGAGCAAGCCTGCCCCGAGGAGGAGCACGGGAGTTGGAACCATTGGAATACTTGGGTTGGGTGCGGATTGAGGGGAACGGCGCGTTTCCTTTAACTTTACCGCGATCGATCGACCCAGGCACCCCAACGGTCCACGGAAATGAAGCCCTCCTCTGCCCGATCCACCGTCTTCTTCCTCACGGCTGCGGCCTGGTTCGCCCTGCTCCCCCTCTCGGCCCAGGGCCAGGTTCGGGGTTTCCAACCCGCCGACTACTATGACCTGGTGTCCGTCTCCAACGTGGCCATGGCCCCGTCGGGAGACCGGGTGGCGTTCAGCGCCACGTTCGTGGAGGAGGAGAACAACGCCCGGCGGAGTGAGATCTGGATCCAGGACCTCGAGGACGGTCTCCCCTCGGGTGAGCCCCGTCGTCTAACCTCTCCAACGGAAAACGCATCCGGCCCCGTCTGGTCCCCGGACGGGTCTCTCCTGGCGTTCTCCTCCAGGCGGGGAGACGACCCCAACGCCGTATGGTTCCTGCGCATGGACGGTTCCGGTGGCGAGGGCTTCCACATCCCCGGTGTGGAGGGGATGCCCAGGTGGTCCCCGGACGGGCAGTGGATAACGTTTCTGAAGCGGCCGGATCCGGAGGAGAGCCCCGGGCCCCGGGCGGGTTGGATCGCCCCGGACGCCATCACCAACACCCTCTCCGCCGAGCGGTTCGACGGTCGGGTCGTCACGTCCATGCGCTACAAGCGGGACGGGGTCCTCTCTCTCCAGCCCCACTTCTCCACCCAGGGGAAGCGACAGGCCTTCGTGGTGCCCGCGACCGGCGGGGAGGCCCGGCAGGTGACGTTCATGGAGTTCAACGTGGGAAACCCCGTCTGGTCCCCCGACTCCCAGACCCTCTTCTTCTCCGGGAACGAATTCGAAGACGACGAGGGCCAACGGGAGCCTACCGGGGACCTCTGGGCGGTCCCTGTGGCCGGAGGGACCGTCCGGCGCCTCACGCAGAACCCGGGTAGCGAGTCGAGCCCCGCTGTGGGGCCCCAGGGAATGCGGCTGGCGTTCCTCTCGAATCCTGCCCGCGGCGCGGAGACAGATCTCCTGGTCGTGGATATCGGTGCTGATGGCGCGTTCCGCGGTGAGCCTCTGAATCTGACGGAGGACTGGGACCTCCGGCCGGGCAGCCCCGTCTGGAGCGTGGATGGAAGCTCGATCCGGTTCCAGGCTGGTATCGGCGGGGATCGCCACTTGTTCCGGGTTTCGGTGGCCGGTGGCGCCGTGGAGCAGGTCACGGCCGGAGCGCGGCAACTCGGCGGGTTCTCGTTCTCTGACGACGATGCCCTCATGGCGTTTACGGCCACCGACGCCGTGACCCCCACCGAACTGTACGTGGGGACGGGCGACGGGACGTCGGAGCGGAGGGCCACTGGGTTCAGCGACGCATTGCTGGACCGGGTCACCGTCCGGGCGCCCGAGCGCCTCACCTGGGAGGTCGACGGCGGGATCGAGGTCGAGGGTTGGCTGGTTCCCCCGGTGGACTTCACGCCGGGCGGGAGCTACCCCTTGATCCTCAAGATCCACGGGGGCCCGCACTCGGCTTATGGGAATACGTTCTTTCCCACTTTTCACGTCCTGTCGGAGGCCGGCTTCTTCGTCCTCTACACCAACCCGCGGGGCTCGTCCAACTACGGACACGAGTTCATGTACGCCACGCGAGGCGAGTGGGGCCTGATGGACAAGGAGGACTACCTCACCGGTGTGGAGGCCGCCCTCGAAGCCCACCCGGAGATCGACCCGGACCGGCTGGGAGTGTCGGGCGGAAGCTACGGTGGGTTCATGACGAACTGGCTGACCGCCACCACCGACCGGTTCGCAGCCGCAGCCACGTCTCGGTCCATCACGAACTGGGAGAGCTGGTGGGGAAGCTCGGACGCCCAGGGACTCACCGAGTACGAGTTCTTTGGGACGCCCTGGGAGCGGCGGGACCTGTATCGCCGCCTGTCTCCCATCTCCTACGTGGAGAACGTCACGGCCCCCACCCTGATCATCCACTCCGAGAACGACTACCGGACTCCCATTGGCGACGGGGAGCAGTGGTTCATGTCCCTCAAGAAGCGCGGCGTGCCGGTGGAGATGGTCCGGTACCCCCGCTCGTCCCATGGCCTCTCCCGGACAGGCGAGCCCTGGCTCCTGGTGGATCGGCTGGAGCGGATCAGCAGCTGGTTCCGGCACTGGCTCATCGAGAACCCGCCGACCCCCCGGGCCCGGGCCCTGTCCGTGCCGGAGGTGACGCCGGTCAGACCTTTGGGTTCTCGGTAGTCAGGTAGTCGGTCCCGTCTTCGGTGGTCGCGATCTGGAGGTCCCCGAAGATGGCCGGGGCCTCCTCCGCCAGCTTCCCGTGGATGGCGAAGGCAAGCCGCCGAATCTCCTGGTCGGCGGAGGGGGATCCCCGCAGTTCCATGAGGTGACGCCAGGCTCGGGCGTTGCCGGTGACCACGATCTTGGTCTCCGCGCAGTTGGGTAGGACGCTCCGGGCCGTCTCCCTGGCCCGCTTCCTTCGCAGGGTACGGGACTCGATGTGCGCCACCTGGGCCTCGATGAAGCCCAGGAGGGTCTGGTATTCGTCCAGGACCCGCTCGCAGCTGCCGAGCCAGACGTCGTAGGCATCGGTGCCCTCCTGGATCTCGGGCGGCAATACGAAGCCCACTTCGCTCTCGTCCACATATCGCTGACTGAGCTGGGAATAGGCGAAGCCCGCCCGGTGGCGCACCAGTTCGTGGGTCAGGGAGCGGCTGATACCCTCCAGCAGGAGGGACCAGGTGGCGTGTTCCAGGACCGACCCGTGCTTGACCTTGAGGATGTTGCTCATGTACTGGGCGTTCGTGGTCCGGCCGGGAATGCTCTTGTGGCCCCCGCTCACTCCCGCGTCCTCGCCGAACGAGAGGTAGCACAGGCGGCCCGCGAATTCCGCGAGGGCTTCGCCCCCGACCATGGAATCGCTCTCCCAGTCGATGTCGGGGTGGCCGAGGAAGACCTGGCGGGAAAGGACGGTGACTGCAGGCTCTGTAAGGATGTTCATGGCGTGGCTCAAACTCGAGGTTCCGGCGGATGGGACTCGGAAAGTAGATCGGCTTATCAGGGTTGTCGAGGCTCTCCGTGGGCGTCTAGGTTCCCCACCGCTCGGCTCCGCTTCCAGGGAGGATCATCGTGCAAGCGTCGTTGGAGATTCCAGGGGATTTCGGCCCGTCCGACTTCCGTCGGCGGAGGGAGGCCGTGCTTTCCGGTCTGGGCACCGACGTGATGGTGGTCCCCGCGGCGGCCCCGGCCGGCGGGTCGGGTGACTCCCGGTACGCGTTTCGTCCCGGTGGGGACCTCTTCTACCTCACCGGATGCGTTGAACCCGGTGCCGTGCTTCTCCTCCACGGTGGGGAGGCCGACCACGCCGTGACCCTGTTCGTCCAACCTCGGGATCCTGAGGCGGAGCGATGGAGCGGACCCCGACTCGGACCGGAAGGGACCTCCGACCTCCTCGGGATCGATCACGTCCTGGCGGTGAGCGAATTGCCGGGACGTCTTTCCTCGGCCCTCCGCTCGGCGTCGAAGGTCCACTTCCGGCTGGGCTCGGACCCGGCGATCGACGGAGTGGTCGGCGAGGCATTGGCCTTCGGCCGCCGGGAGGGCACGCGCAAGGGGGTCGGGCCCAGGACCGTGGTGGATCCTGGCGTGATCCTGGAGCCCCTGCGGGTCCGAAAGGACGCAGGGGAGATGGAGGCGTTGCGAAAAGCCTCAGCGTTGACAAACGCGGCGTTCGGCGAGGCCCTCCCCTACGCCACGCCCGGTGTAAGGGAGTGGGAGGTGCAGGCCCGCCTCGAACAGGTGTTCCGTGCCTCCGGAGCCCTGCCGGCGTTCGGAACCATCGTCGCGACCGGAGCCAATGCCTGCGTGCTCCATCACGTGGCCAATCGTGGGGCGATCCGCCCTGGAGACCTGGTCCTGGTGGACGGAGGGGCGGAGCTGGATCTCTACGCCGGGGACGTATCCAGAACCGTCCCGGCGTCGGGACGTTTCACGGGCCCTCAGCGAGCTGCCTACGAGGTGGTGGTCAGCGCCCGTTCGGCAGCCCTGGCGGCGGCACTCCCCGGCCGACCGGTCTCCGACATCCACGACGCGGCGGTCGCCGAACTCACGTTGGGCCTGGTCGGCTTGGGCGCCCTGCAGGGGTCCGCGGAGGATCTGATCGCCGAGGAGGCGTACAAGGCCTACTACCCCCACAACACCTCCCATTGGATCGGCCTGGACGTCCACGATCCGGGAGTGTACGCCGTGGATGGGATTCCGGTGACCCTGGAAGCGGGAATGGTGCTCACGGTGGAGCCCGGGCTCTACTTCCCGCCGGACCTCCCCGGGGTCCCGGAAGACCTGGCCGGCATGGGCATCCGGTTGGAGGACGACGTGGCCATCGGCCCGGACGGCCCCGAGGTCCTCGGTGGCTCCCTGGCCCTGGACCCGGATGACGTGGAGTACCTGATGGCCCATGGTCGTTGACGCCCCGGGATACCGGGCCGATACTTCCACGCAGCCACGGCAGAGGGATTTGAGGCCGCTTGCCACTGCCGGGCGGGAGGGGGTCCTTCCGCCGAATCAAAGGACTAAAGTGCCGGGAACGTTGGACTGGACGGGGAATCGCCCGCCTCGCACCGACAACCTGGTGCGGGGCGTTTTTCGTACCTGTTCCTTCGGCCCCGGGATCGATCGGAGCCCATGCGCAAAGTCAGCTACCTCGACGCTCTCAGCCGTCAGGTCCTCGTGTTCGACGGGGCCATGGGCACGTCCATCCAGGCCCTCGACCTGGGGCCCGAGGACTTCGGCGGTGAGGACCTCAGCGGCTGCAACGACCACCTGGTCCTCACGCGGCCCGAACTCATCCGAGGGATCCACGACACGTTCCTGAAGGCGGGATGCGACGTGGTGGAGACCGACACCTTCCGGGCCAACCGCCTGGCGATCGCGGAATACGGGTTGGAAGGTCGGATCTTCGAGATGAACCGGGAGGCCGCTCGAATCGCCCGGGGGGCGGCCGAAGCCTGGTCCTCCGACGGACATCCCCGATTCGTTGCCGGGAGTATCGGCCCTTCCGGATTCCTGCCGAGTACGTCCGACCCGGAACTGGGTCGGATCACCTACGAGGAACTGGTGGATGTGTACCGGGAGCAGGCCGAGGGGCTCCTGGCCGGGGGTGTGGACCTCCTCCTCATCGAGACGAGCCAGGACATGCTGGAGGTGAAGGCGGCCGTCACGGGGTGTCGTGCGGCGGCCGGTGGCGCGGGGTGTCCTCTCCAGGTCCAGGTCACCCTGGACACTGCGGGCCGGATGCTCCTGGGGACGGACATCGGCTCCGCCATGGTCACGCTGGAGGCCCTCGGCGCAGATGTGATCGGTCTCAATTGTTCCACTGGCCCGGAGCATATGCGGGAGCCGGTCCGATACCTTTCCGAGCACACAACGCTCCCCATCAGCGTGATCCCCAATGCGGGGATCCCTCACAACGAAGGGGGTGAGGCGATTTACCCCCTCACTCCTCCTGAACTCGCCGATGCGCACCGGGAGTTCGTCGAGGAAATGGGTGTGGCTGTGGTCGGCGGTTGCTGCGGGACGACGCCGGAGCACCTTGCCGCCGTCGTGGCGGCCCTGGGCGGGACCCCTCGGCGGCCCTCCCTCCGTGACCGCGGGGGGGAGACCTCACTGGGAGGCCGGGAGGCGGCCCAGGGCCGGGTCCCCCGGGTGTCCAGCGGGATACGGGCCACGGACCTCCAGCAGGTGCCTGCTCCCACCCTGATCGGGGAGCGGGTGAACGCCCAGGGCTCTCGACGGGTCAAGGAACTCCTCCTGGCCGACGACTACGACGGGATCCTCCAGGTGGCCCGGGATCAGGTCGAGGGCGGAGCCCACCTCCTGGACGTGTGCGTCGCGGTCACGGAACGGCAGGACGAGGCCGCCCAGATGCGACGCCTGGTCAAGCTCCTGTCCCAGGGCGTGGAGGCCCCGCTGGTCATCGACACGACCGAGGTGGACGTGGCGGTGGACGCCCTGCGCCAGATCCCTGGCCGGGCGGTGTTGAACTCGATCCATCTGGAGGACGGGAGGAGCAAGCTGGACCTGCTCCTGCCCCACGTGGTGGAGCACGGCGCGGCGGTCGTGGCCCTGACCATCGACGAGGAGGGGATGGCGAAGACCGCGGATCGGAAGCTCGAGATCGCCACCCGGATCCACCACATCGTCGTCGGAGAATACGGCCTGCCCGCGGAAGCGCTCATCTTCGACACCCTGACGTTCACGTTGGCCACCGGCGACCCGGAGTTTCGAGCGTCGGCCAGGGAGACCCTGGACGGGATCCGCCGGGTGAAGGAAGCGTTGCCCGGGGTCCTGACCTCCCTCGGCGTCTCCAACGTCTCCTTCGGCCTGAAGGCGGCGGCACGGGCTGTCCTGAACTCCGTTTTCCTCCACCACGCCGTGGAGGCGGGGCTGGACCTGGCCATCGTGAACCCGGCCCACGTGACACCCTATCCGGAGATCGACGAGGAGCAACGAGACCTGGCGGACGATCTGCTCTTCCATCGGCGGGACGACGCCCTGGAGCGGTTCATCGGCTTCTATGAGTCCCACGTTTCCACCGACGAGACACCGACGGACCCGCTCCGGGACCTCACCCCGGAAGACGGCATACGGTGGATGATCCTGCACCGGAGGCGGGACGGGGTGGAGGATTTGGTCCAGAAGGCCATCACCAGCCGGGGTGGTGATGAAGCCGCTGCGGTGTGGACGCTCAACAACGTCCTCCTCCCGGCCATGAAGGAGGTGGGCGATCGATTCGGGGCGGGGGATCTGATTCTCCCCTTCGTGCTCCAGTCCGCCGAGGTCATGAAGCGAGCCGTGGCCAAGCTGGAGACGTTCATGGAGCGGGCCGAGGGCCAGAGCAAGGGAACGGTGGTTCTGGCCACGGTCCTCGGCGACGTCCACGACATCGGCAAGAACCTCGTCCACACGATCCTGGAGAACAACGGATACACCGTCCACAATCTGGGGAAGCAGGTCCCGGTGAAGACCATCCTGGACACGGCCCGGGAGGTGGACGCAGACGCCATCGGGCTTTCCGCGCTCCTGGTCTCCACCTCCAAGCAGATGCCCCTCTGCGTCCGTGAGCTGGACCAACAGGGGCTCCATGTGCCCGTGCTCGTGGGTGGCGCGGCCATCAACCCTTCATTCGTCCGTGCCTCGTCCTTTCTGGACGAAGAGCGGACCCGGGTCTATCCGGCGGGCATGCACTACTGCAAGGACGCATTCGCCGGGCTGGAGACCATGGATGCGCTGGTGGACCCGGACCGGAGGGACCAGTTCCTGCGACGGCGGGCGGAGGACGTTCATGAAGGCACCGCCCGGCGGGACGCACTGGAAGCTCGGGCCTCGGGAGCACCGTCTGGAGGGGTCCGACCCGCGCCCGCTGTGCTTCCCGAGATCCCTGCCTCACCCTTCCTGGGGGTGAAGGTCCTGGAGAGGATCCCGCCCGAGGCTCTCTTTCCCCTGATGGATCTCAACACGCTCTACCGACTCCACTGGGGAGCCAAGAACGCCAAGGGCGAGGCGCTGGATCGCCTGGTCAAGGGTGAGTTCGAGCCGAGGTTGGCCCGGTATCGACAGGACGCCCTCACCGGAGGGTGGCTGAAGGCCCGGGCCGTGTATGGATTCTTCGAAGCTGCTCGGGACGGGGACGCGCTGGTGGTATTCGATCCGGGGGACCCGGAGCGAGAGGCGGCGCGGTTCGAGTTCCCCCGTCAAACGGCGCGGGAGCGGCTCTGCTTGTCGGACTATTTCCGGCCTCTCGTCGGGAGCGGGGAAGCGACGGGGGTCGGGACGGACGGCGGCTCCGGATCCGGACTCCCGGGGCGGGGGAGGGACGTGGTCGCCTTCCAGGTGGTGACCCTGGGGGAGGAACTCCTGGATCGCTCCCAGGGGATGATGGAGGGAGGCGAGTATTCGGAGGGCTACTACCTCCACGGCTTCGGCGTCCGTTTGGCCGAGGCCTCCGCCGAGTGGCTCCATCGCCGGATCCGGTCCGAATGGGGGCTCCCCGAGGACCGGGGCCTCAGGTACTCCTGGGGGTACGGAGCCTGTCCGGACCACCGGCAGCACGGACAGGTGTTCGATCTGCTCCAGGTGCGAGCCGCGTTGGGGATGGACCTGACCGAGGCCGGCGCCCTGGTGCCGGAGCTCTCCACCGCCGCCCTGATCGTCCACCATCCAGAGGCCCGCTACTTCAGTGTCTGAACACGCCAAGCGCCTCGGCGACACCCGGTCGGAGCCCCAGCCCCCGTCCCGCCCCGACCGATTCCGGGCCATGCTCTCGGACGGCCATCCCCACCTCTTCGACGGGGGAATGGGGACGGAGCTCTATGCCCGGGGCGTCTTCATCAACCGCTGCTACGACGAGCTGAACCTCTCCCAGCCGGATCTGGTCCGAACCGTCCACGAGGCGTACGTGGAGGCCGGCGCCGAGATCCTGGAAACGAACACGTTCGGTGCGTCGCGTCCCAAGCTCGAGCGCTTTGGCCTGGGGGACCGCATGGAGGCCATCAACGCCGCGGGTGCGGAGGTGGCGCGGAACGCCGCGGGTGCCGACGCCCTCGTGGCCGGTGCCATGGGGCCGCTGGGCCTGCGGATGGAGCCCTTTGGGCCCACCAGCCGGAAGGAGGTGCGGGCCCTCCACCGCGAACAGGCCCGGGCCCTGGCCGAGGGAGGAGCTGACCTCATCGTTCTCGAGACCTTCGGTTCTTCCCAGGAGCTGATCGAGGCCATCCGGGGCGTGAGGGAAGCGACCGACCTCCCGCTGGTGGCGCAGATTACCCTGACGGCCGAGTTGCGGACCGGCTTCGGCACCGATCCGGAGCATTTCATTCCTGAGCTGGGCGCTGCCGGACCCGACGTCATGGGGATCAACTGCTCCGTCGGACCAGCCGTCATGTTGAAAGCGGTGGAGCGCTTTCGGGATCTCACGGACCTTCCCCTCTCCGTGCAGCCGAACGCCGGCCTCCCCAGGGAGGTGCACGGTCGCAAGATGTACATGGCCTCACCCGAATACATGGCCAAGTACGCTGTGCGCCTGATCAAGGCCGGGGCCACCCTGGTCGGCGGCTGTTGCGGGACGACTCCGGAGCACGTCGCACGGATGGCCGACGCCGTCCGACCCCTTTCGGCAGCGGCCCGCGGGTCACGGGTCAGGGTCGCAGGCGCCCCAGCCGACCCCCTCCATCTCCCCCCGCCCCTGGCGGAGCGGTCCCGCTGGGGGGAGGGGCTCGCGTCGGGGCGAACGGTCTCGTCCGTGGAGATCGTTCCTCCCCGCGGGGCGGACCCGAAAGAGCTGCTGGCCGCCGTCGCCCGCCTCCGGGACGCGGGGGTCGATGCCGTGAACGTCCCGGATGGGCCCCGAGCGCAGATGAGGATGGGCGTTCTGGCTACGTCCGCCCTGGTGGAGCGGGTAGGAGGGATCGAGGCGGTGGCCCACTATACCTGCCGCGACCGCAACCTCCTGGGGATGCTGTCCGACCTCCTGGGGGCCCACGCCCTCGGGATTCGGAACCTCCTCTTGATCACCGGAGACCCACCCAAGATGGGTCCCTATCCCGATGCGACCGCCGTCTTCGACATCGATTCGATTGGACTCACGAACCTGGTGAACCGGCTGAATCACGGAGTGGACCCAGGGGGGAACGACCTGGGGGACCCGACCCGGTTCGTGATGGGGGTCGGGGTGAACCCCGGAGCCCCGGACCTGGAAGAGGAACTGAACCGGTTCTACTGGAAGCTGGACGCCGGAGCGGAGTACGCGGTCACCCAGCCGATCTTCGATCCGGCCGGCTTCGTCTCCTTCCTCGAAGAGCTCGACACCCGGGGGCTGCGCATCCCCGTGGTGGCGGGGATCTGGCCTCTGGTTTCGGCCCGCAACGCGGAATTCCTGGCCAACGAGGTCCCCGGCGTGGTGGTTCCTCCGTCGGTAGTGGAGCGCATGCGGCGGGCCAGCGACCGGGGTAGGGAGGCCGCTCTGGCCGAGGGCGTGGCCATCGCCCGGGAGACCTGGGGAGAGGTGGCGTCCCTGGTGCAGGGCATCCAGGTCAGCGCCCCGTTCGGCAAGGTGGAACTGGCGATTCAGGTCCTGGAGGGAATCACGGACTCAGCCAGTAGCTGAACTTCACCAGAAAGACGTTGGTGGCCGGCGAGCGATCTCCTCATCGTCCTCCCCTACCTCACGTCCGCCACACACCCACACCCCTTTCATGTCCAGAGGGGATCAGAGGTTGCGTCCTCGTTGGAAACGTACGAAATCCCGGAGAAGGCGTCTCGCGGCGCCGACCCCACCCCCTCCAACTCCCAGGCAATGAACGCAGACAACTCGCCCGGCCCCGACCGGCCTGCGATCCACCCTTCCGATCCCGAGCCTCCCCGCGTCGACATCTCCTTCTTCAAGGGGCACGGGTTGGGGAACGACTACCTGGTCCTGGAGGAGGGACCTGGGCTCCGCCTCCACTCCCGAGCGGTGGCCGCCATTTGCCATCGCCACCGGGGGGTGGGCTCGGACGGGGTCGTCGTCCTCATGCGCGGATCCGGCGAGCCGTGGCGCCTCCGGATGTTCAATCCCGACGGTTCGGAGTTCGAGCGGAGCGGGAACGGGCTCCGCATTCTCGCCGCCCATGTGTTCCGGACCGGGAGGGTGGGCCACGAACCCTTCCAGGTGGAGGTGGGTGGCGATCGGATCACCATGCGCGTGCATCCGGGATCGCAGGATGGGCCCTTCGACGTGTCGGTGGAGATGGGTGCGGCTCAGTTTGGGCCGGAGGCCGTGGGACTACGGTCAGGTGCCCACGATCCACGACTGGTCCATCCCGTCCTCGGCCTCCCCGACTTCGAGCCGGTCTCGGTCGGGAACCCTCACGCGGCGGTCTTCCCCGAGGGTCTCGACTCGGCCTACGTCGAGGAAATGGGCGCCTTCCTCTCCGCCAATCCGGCCTTCCCCGCCGGTACGAACGTCCAGTTCGTACGAGTGGCCGGACCGGAGGCCCTCGAGATCCGGATCTGGGAGCGGGGCGTCGGCCCCACCTCCGCCTCCGGAACGAGCGCCTGTGCCGCGGCCGCAGCCGCGGTGCGCCGGAAGCTGCTGGCTTCGGGCTCCATTCGCGTGGAGGCACCAGGAGGGACCCTGTCCGTCCGCGTGGAGGAGGACTGGCGGCTGACCCTCAGAGGTCCTGTGGAGGCGGTCTGCGAGGGTAGGCTGGACCGGGGATTCGCTCTTGGACTGGAGCGCTGACCCCGGATCCGGTCAGGTCCGGACCTTCACCATCAGGGCTGTGCCGGCCACCAGGAATACCACGTTTGGGGTCCATGCGGCGAGGTGCGGCGAGATGTTTCCGGCGGCCCCGAAGGCGCCGACCAACTTCAGCAGCAGCATGTAGAGGATGGTGGAGCCCAGGGCCACGCCGATTCCGAAGGCCGGCCCGCCCCGCTTCGACGTCGTGGCCAGAGGAGCGCCGAAGAGGATCACCACGAAAGTGGCGAAGGGGATGGCGAGCTTCCGCTCCCGCTTGTAGCGGTACTCTGAGGCGTCGCCTCCGGAGCGGGTGACCACGTCCACCATTCGACCCATTTCGGCATAGGTCATCTCCTCCTCCTCCAGAGGAGCCTCGAGAAGTTCGAAGGGCCGCTCGGTGAACGCTCGGGTCCGCATCTCCTCGAATCCGAAGGAGGTCTCGTTGCCGTCGGGATAGAGATGGCGCACGTATCCGTTCCGGAAGGTCCACCCGCTCTCTTCGGAGAAAGACGCCTCACGGGCCATGGTGTGGGTCGCCGGGCGGTCGGGTCCTGGGGCCGGGTCCTCCACCATGACGTCCTGGATCCGATCGTCCCCCACCGAAAGCCTCTGGATGGCGAGCATCCGCCCGCCGTCTCCCTGGAACACGAAGTTGGCCCGCCAGTCCCGCCTCGAGTCCCGGTCCAGGAGGATCTCAGAGGCCTTCCGGTTGGTGCCCGGTGCGATTTCCGTGAGCCAGAGTGCGCCACCGGTCAGCAATACTCCCATGAGGAGGATGGGAAGGACCAGGCGGTGGAATGAAACGCCGCCGGCCTTGGCCGCCATGACCTCTCGGTTCAAGGTCATGCGCTGCACGGTGAACACGGCAGCCACCAGGGCAGCGACCGGGAAAGCCCAGAGGATGAACTTCGGCAATTGATAGAGGTAGGCCGTTCCCACCTCGGCCATGCTCAGTCCACGGTCGATGTGGTCGTCCAGGTTCTCGTTGATGTCGCCGATGACGAAGAGGATCGGCGCCCCGACGAGGAACGCGACGTAGATACGCAGGAAGGTCGTGGTGACCAGCCGGTCCAGGAGCCTCACGCCCGTGCCTCCGTTTTCGATGTCCGAGCCGACCGGAAGGTCAAGGCCGCGAGCAAGGTATGGAGGAGATCGTCCCAGCCCCCTCCCCGGGTGCTGCTGATCTCCCGACCCATACGGGCCGTCATCCAAATCCCCACCGCGAGGAAGATGAAGTTGGGGATCCACATGGACCAGAACGGAGTCATGAGGCCTCGATCCGCGAGGCGCTCTCCGCCGATGAGACTGAGCCAATAGACCGCGAAGATGGCGACCGACGTTCCGATCACCATGCCGACCCCTCCCCGTGGGAACCGGATTGCCAGAGGCGCCCCGATCAGAACGAAGACGATGCACGCGAAGGAGATGGAGAGCTTCTTGTGCACCTCCACGTGGTACCTGAGTTCCTGGAGCCTGAGGATGCCCGTACGGGTGTCGTTCGTCCGGTGGTTCATGGTCACGGTCTGGGTCACGCCGTCCTCCCGGAGGGGCGCGCGGCCACGCTGGGTCGCGGTGGGCCTCGTCTCCGGATTCCGGGCGCCGGGACGGGGGACCGCACCGCCGGCGGTGGCCTCCTGGGCCTCGGCGGTCCGCGCTCCCTCCGGCGCCTCATCCGTGGCCCCCTCCAGGGCTCTGATGTCCCACTCATCCATCGCTTCGGCTCGACCCGGGAGGCCGAGGGCCCGACGGAGGGCGTAACGGGACCTTCCCAGTGACTCCTCGGCGACTCTGTCGTGTTCGGTGCGTTCTTCGTCAGCCGCGGCGAGAAGCTCACCCAGGGACATCTCGCGATCGCTTCTCCGGGTGACGTCGTTCCGACGCTCCAGGGCGTTGGAGATGTTCCGCAGCGGGACCACCTGGCTCTTGAAGAAGAGCCGGTTGAATTGACCCGGACGGTCGTCGCCGACCTCCCTGAGTTCGCCGTCGTAGAGGGTGAGGTACAGATCGGTGCGGCCTTCGTTGAAGGCCATCGTGCCCGAATCCGCGTAGATCGATCGGAGTCGGTCGTGTTCGCTCAGGTCGTGGATGACCACATCGGTGAGCTCGGACGTCACCGGGTCGATGGTGGCGGCGGTGAGGAACACCCGGGTCTCCCCGTCCTCCGACGTAATCTCATTGGCCACCTGCTCGCGGATCTGGCACGTGGGGCTCTTCCGGGCGATGTCGACCATGAGGTTCCGGAGTCGATGGTTCGTCTCCGGCAGGACCTGGTCATTGAAGAAGAGCATGACCAGCGTTGCGAGAATCCCCAGCGAGAGCATGGGGATGGTAAT
>JBDHCV010000003.1:0-174154 GCA_039591855.1 Gemmatimonadota bacterium
CGACTCCGGGGGAGCGAGGTTACCCTCGAGACCCTGGCCTCCGTCATGGGCACGCCTCCCATGATGGCAGAATGGCGGATCGTGGTCGTCCGTGAGGCCGAGGCGTTCGCGGGCAAGCCCTCCATGCGCACGGCACTCCTGGACGTGGTCCGTCAGCCGCCCCCGGGACTGGTCCTGATTCTCACGGCCACCATCCCCTCCGGATCCAAGGCACGATTCTACTCCGATCTCCGAAAGGCCACCCAGTCGGCGGAGTTCAGGGCCCTGGGCCCCGACGATGCTCCTGGCTGGCTCATGGGATTGGTCAGGGAGCGGTTCGGAAGGGAGATCGAGCCTGATGCGGCCGTGGCCGTGGTCGCCGCCCTGGGCCCCGCCATGGGGCCACTCGCTGCCGAAGCCGAGAAGTTGGTGGCGGTGGCCGAGGACGGCGCGCCCATCACCCTGGATGTCGTGAGAGCGGCCGGCACCCACGTTCCCTTCGCCGACCGCTGGGGATGGATCAAGACCGTGGGGAGTGGGGATTTCCAACGAGCCATCGAGGAGCTTCCGGTCCTCCTTTCCCAGGGAGAGAGCGGCGTGGGGCTGACAATCGCTCTCGCCACCCAGTTGCTCCGCCTCGGCGTGTTCCTCGAGGGAGGGCGTGGAGCCCTGGAAGCGGCCCTGCCACCCCACCAGCGCTGGTTGGCGGGGCAGGTGGCGGGGCAGGCCGGCGCCTGGTCCAGGGATCGCCTGTCCCGGGCGCTCCTCGATCTGGAGACGGTGGATCGACAACTGAAGCGAAGCCCTCTGGGCGACGAGCAGATCCTGGGGTCGTGGCTTCTGGCCAGGGCCACCGAGGGGTGGGGTCCGGAGGAGGTGGCGTGAGGGCGGTCGTGCGCGTCCGGAGCCTGGGCCTCCTCCTGTCCGGCCTTCTTTTGCCCGCGGCTTCGCCGGAACTCGGGTCCGCCCAAGACTCCGCGCTGGACCGGGTCGAGACGATGGCCGCCGCCGGGCGGGTCGATCAAGCCCGGGAGATCCTGATGGCCTGGTGGGGGGACGACCGAAGCGGGGTAACCCGCCAGGATCGGCAAAGGGCTCTCTGGCTCCGAGGTTCGCTCACGGTGGACCGTTCTCTCGCCGAGCTGGATTACCACCGTTTGGCTTTGGAGTATCCCGGCGGACCCTATTCGGCCAGGGCCCTCGAAAGACTGGGGATGGGCGCGCAGGCCGCCGGTGAATGGGACGAGGCGTCGGAGCATTTCCAGCGGATCGTCACCGAGTATCCCAGCGCTCCGGAAGCCGCCGCAGCCAGGATCTGGCTCTCGCGTTGGGGTGCCCGCCCCAGCCGAGCGCGGGCAGGGAGCCTGGGCGATCGTACCGTCCGGGAACCGGCGGCAACGTCGGCAGGCGGATACGCCGTCCAACTGGGGGCTTTCCAGTCCATGGCCAGGGCCCGGGTCGTGGAGGAGCGGGCCCGGGAGGCTGGCCTCCGACCCCGTCTCGTGACGGTCGAGGGCAGCGACCTGATCCGCATCCGGGTGGGTCGGTTCGGGACCTCGGAAGAGGCCAGCGGCGAGATGAACCGGATCCGAGATCTCGGATTCGACGCCACGTTGACCGACGACGCCGGCAGAGAGGCGTCGGTGACCGCCGGACCCGGAAGCTAGAGGGCGGCCAGGACCCTTTCGATCCTCGCCTTCACCTCGTTGGCCAGGGGCTCGATATCGTCCCGTCCGGCTACCGACAGTTGCACCTTCGGATCCATGGCGGCCACCACCGAGGTGTCCGGCTCATCCCCCGCGTAGACCACGAAGTTGCAGGGAAGGAGGAGTCCGATGTCCCTTTCCTCGGTCAGGGCCTGATGGGCCAGCGGAGGATTGCAGGCTCCCAGGATGCGGTAGGGGCCGAAGTCCACGCCCAGCTTCTTCTTCAGCGTGGCCTCCACGTCGATCTCGGTGAGGACGCCGAAGCCCTCCTTCTGAAGCTCTTCGCGGACCCGGCGGTCCGCCTCCTCCACGGGTATGGAGAGCGTCCGCTTCATGCCGTATCTCGTTGTCGTGCCTGTCATGGTCGGTACCTGTTGTGGTTCAAGCCTGCCGAGCGATTCTGCCCGGCGCCCGGGAACGGAACACCGACTTGGCCCGTACCGTCCCCCATCCGGTATCTTAAGGTCGCCAATGGGGCAGGGGTTCCACACCCATCGACGGGAACCCGGGTGACCCGGGTTCCTGGGCGCGTCCGGGAACCGCACGGGCCCCGGTGACGTTTTTTAAGCAGCTTTCGGGCCGGAGTCTCCCCGGCCCGGCGTGACACCTTTCCCTCCGACCCGTCCCGATGACCGCCCACCCCTCCGCCGACTCCGCCCACCCCTCCGAGGGTGCGCCTGGTACCGATCCCCAAACCGACTCCGGGGCGGTGATCCAGATGGACCTCCCCGTCGAGGGGATCCACTGCGCCGGCTGCGTGGCCACCGTGGAAAAGGCCCTTCTGGATAGACCGGGAGTCCTGGACGCCAGCGTGAACCTGGCCACCGGGGATGGAAGGGTCCGCTTCGACCCGTCCCGGGTCTCGGTGGAGGACCTGGTGGAGTCGGTGGAGCGGGCCGGCTACGAAGTGCGGCGAGAGCAGGTCACCGTGGGGGTGGGAGGCATGCACTGCGCCGGCTGTGTGGCCGGGGTCGAAAAGGCCATCCGAGGGGTTCAGGGGGTCGCCGCGGTCGACGTGGCTCTGGCGACCCAGGAGGCCCGGATCACCATCGTGCCCGGCGTGGTGGAACTCGGGGAGGTGGCGAGGGCGGTGGAGGCCGCCGGCTACGAGTTACAGCTCGCCGACGCCGGAGAGACCGCCGAGGACCTGTTCGCCAAGCGGGAGCAGGAGAGGGAAGCCGAGTCGGCCGAACTCATGCGTCGGTTCCGCTGGGGGGTCTTCCTTGGGCTGCCGGTGGCCGTCGTCGGCCACGCCCACCTGATTCCCGGGCTCTCCGGGCTCTCCCACGACGCCATGCGGGCCCTCTGGTGGCTCAGCGCCATCCTCACCATCCCCATCATCGGGTACGTGGGCCGACGCTTCTTTACCGGTGCGTGGCAGCAAGCCCGGCACGGGTCGTCCAACATGGACACCCTGGTGGCCGTGGGCACGGGCGCGGCGTGGCTGTATTCCACCGCTGTGCTCGTCTTCCCCGGCTTCTTCCCCGAAGGCACGGCCCATCCCTACTTCGAGGCGGTAGCGGTGGTCATCACCCTGGTCGTCCTGGGGCAGGCCCTCGAGTCCCGGGCCAAGGGCAGGACCTCACAGGCCCTGCGGCGTCTCATGGATCTCAGGCCCAGGACGGCCCGGGTTCTCCGGGACGGGACGGAGGTCGAGATCCCCGCAGAGGAGGTCCGGCACGGGGATGTGGTCCTGGTGCGCCCGGGTGAGCGCCTGCCCGTGGACGGAGAGATCCTGGAGGGCCTCAGCGCCGTGGACGAGTCCATGGTGACCGGAGAGTCCATGCCCGTGGAGAAGGGTCCTGGAGACGAGGTGGTGGGTGGCACGATCAACCGGTCCGGTGCTTTCCGATTCCGGGCGACCCGGGTGGGACGCGAGACGGTTCTCGCACAGATCGTCGCGTTGGTGCGAGACGCACAGGGCTCCAAGCCCCCCATCCAGCGGACGGTGGATCGGGTGGCCTCGGTATTCGTGCCTGCGGTGATGGCCGTCGCCGCGCTGGCCTTCCTCCTCTGGCTCACCCTGGGTCCGGAGCCCCAGCTCAACTACGCGGTGGTGGTCGGGGTGACGGTGCTGGTGATCGCCTGCCCCTGTGCCCTGGGTCTGGCGACCCCCATCTCCATCATGGTGAGCGTGGGGAGGGCGGCGGAGCACGGGATCCTGATCAGGAACGGTGAGGCCCTGCAGCGGGCCCGTAGAGTGAATACGGTGGTTCTGGACAAGACCGGGACCGTGACCAGGGGAGAGCCGGCCCTTACCGACCTGGTCCCGCGCGGTGGTCTGGCCGAAGGGGATCTGCTTCGCCTCGCGGCGGCGGCCGAGAGTCACTCCGAGCATCCCCTGGGGAAGGCCATCGTATCGGCGGCCCGGGAGCGTGGACTGGAGCTGCCTGGAGCCACCGGGTTCAAGGCGGAGATCGGGGGCGGCGTGGAGGCTACCGTGGACGGCCGGGTGGTGCTGGTCGGGACGGAGGCGCTCCTCGAGCGCCATGGCGTGGGTGGGGAAGGGATCCGCGAGCTCCGGGACGAGGTCGAGACCATGACGGGGCTGGGAAAGACCCCGGTCCTGGTGGCGGTGGACGGATCCTTCGCCGGCCTCCTCGGGCTGGCCGATCCGGTGAAGGACGACTCGGCCGCGGTGATCCGGGCCCTTCGGGAGGAGGGCCTGGACGTGGTCCTGCTCACCGGGGACGACGAGCGGACCGCCAGAGGCGTGGCCGGGGAGGTGGGGATCGACCGGGTATTCGCTCGTGTCCTTCCCGAGCAGAAAGCCGCCCGGGTGCGGGACCTCCAGGAAGAGGGGCGTATCGTCGCCATGGTCGGGGACGGCATCAACGATGCTCCGGCCCTGGCCCAGGCCGACGTGGGCATCGCCATCGGGTCCGGAACCGACGTAGCCATGGAGGCGGCGGACATCACCCTCATGGGCGATTCCCTGGACGGGGTGCTCAAGGCCCTGCGCCTGTCCCGGGCGACCTTCAGGAACATCCGCCAGAATCTGGTGGGCGCATTCATCTACAACACCCTGGGGATTCCGGTGGCCGCGGGCCTGCTCTATCCGGCCTTTGGAATCCTGCTCTCCCCGGTCATCGCCGGGACCGCCATGGCGTTCAGCTCCGTCACCGTGGTCACCAACGCGAACCGCCTGCGACGGGTGGACGTCTAGGGTTGTCCGGGCGAGGCTCAGGAACGCCTCACGGACTCTTCACCCACCGTACCTCACCGGGATCGGCTGACCCTCCCGCTCGCTGTCCCAGAAGATCGTCAGCACCCACCACCGCTCCCCGTCCCACATGAGCTGGAAGGAGTTGATGCCCCGTGCGAACGGCTCGGGGTCGTCGGCGCTGCGTCGGGACTCGTAGGTGGAGAACAGGTGGGCGATATGGCCGTACTCCTCGCCGACCCGATGGATTTCCACCTCGAAGAACCCGTTGGCCATGAGGGGGGCTGCCGAGCGCTCGGCGTACTCGCCCGGTGTCATGACCGCCGTGCCCACCTCACCGGCCGGGGACACCCGAACCGCCACCAACCGGGCGTCGGATAGGAACAGGGAGCGGAATCGATCCCAATCCCGGGCCTGCCCGGCGGGGCCGGAGATCACGTCGTACACGGCCGCGATGATCGCGTCCTGACTCGCCACGTCGGCCGGGTCCGCCGTGGGGGTATTCGTCTCCTGAGCCTGGAGGGAACCGGGTGTGACGGGCTCGAACGGACCGGGGGCCATGAGTGTCATGGCAACGCAGGCCGCGAGGGCCGCTGCGAGTCGGATGACGCTCGTTTGACGCTTTGCCTCTGACGTATGCACGGAAGCCTCGGCTCCTTCTGAAGGGGGATGGGGAGTGCAGCCTATCCTACCAGCCCGGGGCCCTCGAGCGCACGGGGGGGCCGGTACGTAACCGGGAACGGCCTCCTACGCTATTTGACCGACTCCGGGAACGGTGCGTATCTCCGAAATTGCTTGTAAGGTGTTCATTGAATCCCACTGGAAGGGAGACGGACCGTGCTGATCGGATTGGATGTCGGGTCCCTGACCCTCAAACTGGTGCGCGTCGACGACGACGGGGGTGTGCTGTCAGGGCTCCATCGCAATCACGAGGGGAGGCCCGTGGCGGCCGTGGCGGCGGCAGCCAGGGAACTGGGGCTCAGCAACGGCGCCCGCCTGGGCGTGACCGGGGGTGGCGGCGGCCCCATTGCCTCCGCCCTGGGGCTCTCTCCCGTGGATTCGTGCCGGGCCACCATTCGAGGGGTGCGCACGGTGGTTCCCGCGGCTCGGAACATCATCGATGTCGGTGGCAGCTCCATCACGCTGATCGAGTTGGATGACGCCGGGGAACTGAGGAACTACTCGACCAATTCGGTCTGCGCTGCCGGGACAGGGTCGTTTCTCGACGCCCAGGCTCGGAGGATGGGGCTGTCGGACGAGGACCTGGATGGACTGGAGGGCGTGGAGTCGCCTCCCACCATCGCCACCCGGTGTGCGGTCTTCGCGAAATCCGACCTCATCCACAGACAGCAGGAGGGCTACGGGACCCGAGACCTCTGGTGCGGGCTCTGCCGAGGCATGTCCTCCACCCTGCTCCAGACGCTGCTCAAGGGTAAGCCTCTCAACGGCCTGACCGTTCTGACCGGAGGCGTCGCGAAGAACCGGGAGGTGCTCCGGTGGCTCAACGACATGCAGCACGCGGAGATCGTCACCTTCGAGGGCGCCGAGTTCGCGGCCGCGGCCGGGGCGGCCCTCATCAACCGCTCGAATGGCTCACGGCCCAGGATTCCCCTCACCGAGCTCCGGGAGAGCGTTTCGGAGGATCGCACCGGCCGACGCCGTCCTCCCCTCTCCCTCCGGCGGTCCACCCACCCGGAGTTCGAGACGGGCCGTGCCTGGACCGATGAGGCCGGGAACGAGATCCGGGTTGGAGAGTGGCCGGACGGAGGGATCGCCAGGGTCTATATGGGGCTGGACGTAGGGTCCACCTCTACCAAGCTCGCCCTCGTCGACGACGAAGGCGCGGTCCTGGCGGATATCTACCGCAAGACCGCCGGGGCTCCGGTCGCGGCCATCCAGAAGCTCCTCGCGGCGGTGACGGAGATCGCGCGGCGGGCGGACTCGGAGGTCGAGATCATGGGGGCCGGCGCCACGGGATCGGGCCGCAAGCTCGCCGGCGCGGTGATCGGCGCTGACGCGGTGGTCAACGAAATCACGGCGCACCTGAAGGGGGCCATCGCCACCGACCCCGAGGTGGACACCATCTTCGAGATCGGGGGCCAGGACTCCAAGTACATCCGGGTCCGGAACGGCAGCATGCGTGACTCGAACATGAACTACGTCTGCGCTGCGGGGACGGGATCCTTCGTCGAGGAGCAGGCCCTCAAGCTCGGGTATCAGGTCGCCGATGTGGGAGACCTGGTGGAGGGGGTCCGCCCGCCCCACACCTCGGACCGCTGCACGGTCTTCATGGAGCAGGACGTGGAGAAGCTGCTCCGGCAGGGGTACTCCTCTGCCGAGGCGCTCGCCGCGGTCATGTATTCCGTGGTTGAAAACTACCTGGCCAAGGTGGTCGGGACCCGGCACCGGTCGCCGGACAAGATCTTCTTCTGCGGGGCCACGGCCCGTAACAAGGGCCTTGTGGCGGCATTCGAGCAGTTGGTGGGAGCCGAGATCGTGGTGTCCCCCTATTGCCACGTGCTGGGCGCCTATGGTGTCGCCCTCCTGGCGAGAGAGCGGGTGCGAGACTCCAGGCTGTCCACCGTGTTCAAGGGGCTCGACCTGTCGAACCGGGCCATCAACCTCCGGCAGGAGCCTTGCGATCTCTGTGCGAACGAGTGCCGCATCACCTTCGCCGAGATCGAGGGCGAGGACGAGCAGCCCAGTTGGGGCTACTTGTGTGGAAGGGACCCGGATGCCTCGGAGAAGAAGAAGCGGGACGAGTACGAGGCGTTCCGCACCCGGGCACGACTCGCAGCGGAGGCCTTCGCCCGGAATTCCCCCCGTCCCGGCCGGGACGCCCCGGTGATCGGCATTCCTGCCACCCTCTCGACCTTCAGCCATGGACCCCTCTGGAAGACCTTCATGGCGAACCTGGGGTTCCGAGTGAAGACCTCCCGGCCCACCGGGGGGGATACCAAGACCCTGGCCGCGTCTCTGTCCGGAGCCGAGTACTGCTTCCCGGCCAAGCTCTCCCATGGGCACGTGGCCCAGCTGGCCGCCGCATCGGAAGTCGAGTGGGTTTTCATGCCCTACACGGTGAGCCAGGAAGTCGAAGACGGATTCTCCAACGCCTTCTTCTGCCCCGTGGTGTGCGGGATGCCCCAGGTGGTCCGTTCGGCCCTCAAGGTGGGCGGGCACGGCGGTGCGGATCGGATCCTCAGTCCCAGGGTCGATTTCCGATGGGACGAGAAACGCCAGGTGAAGGCCCTCACCACCGGGCTCGAACCGCTGCAGGTGACCTCGAGGGAGGTACGTGCTGCATGGCGGAAGGCCCTGGGGGCTCAAAGGTGGTACGAGGAATCCTGCGTCGAGGCCGGCCGCAGCTTCATGGAGGCCCGAGCCGACCGGGACGAGGCGGTCATCGTCTGCCTCGGGAGGGCCTACAACCTCTATGACGGAGGGGCCAACCTCGAACTTCCGCAGAAGATCTCCGAATACGGTTTCCCCATCCTGCCCCTGGACATGCTCCCCTTGGACGAGGTGGAGCTCGGCCCCGAGTACGGCAACATCTACTGGGCCTATGGTCAGAAGCTCCTGAAGGGTCTCCACTGGACCATGGGGCAGGAGCGGGCGTTCCCGGTGTGGTTCACGAATTTCAAATGCGGCCCCGACTCGTTCCTGTTGTCCTACGCAGAGCGAATCGTCGGCGAGGACCCGCTCCTGGTCCTGGAACTGGATGAGCACGGAGGGGACGCGGGCTATCTGACCCGGGTCGAGGCATACCTGGACCTGGTCCGAAGCCGCGGGACCTCCCGATCCCGCCCCCGGAGACTCCCCATGGTGGGCGACGCGCCGGAGACGTTCCTGTCCCGTAGGCTCTGGGTTCCTCCCATGCACCCCTTCGCGGCTCCACTCGCGGCGGCTGCCATGCGGGGGGCCGGGTTGGATGCCCAGGTCCTACCCGAGGAGAATGAGGAGACCCTGGCGGTCGGGCGCCAGGTCACGCGAGGCGGTGAGTGCATCCCCATGACCCTGACCATTGGAAGGCTCGTCCAGAGCCTCCGGGAGATCGGTGGGGACGGAGGGGACCAGGCGCTCTTCATGCCGTCGGCGTGCGGACCGTGCCGGTTCGGCCAGTACAATCTGCTGGAGCGGATCATTCTGGAGCGTGAGGGCTTCGGGGAGATTGCCCTCCTTTCTCCCAACAACGACAACGCCTATCAGGGCCTGGACGAGCAGCTCCGCAGACGCATCTGGATCGGCACCCTCGCCGGTGACCTGCTATTCAAGATCGGCTGTCGCTTCCGTCCCTATGAGGAGATCCCGGGAAGCACCGACGCCATGCTGTCCGGCGCTCTCGCGGACATGGTCAGGGCCTTCGAACAGGACCAGCCGCTCCGGCCGGCGTTCCGGGAAGCGCTCTTGCCCTTCCGCGCGCTCCCGGCCCCGGGAAACGGCCGCCCCCTGGTGGGGGTCGTCGGGGAGATCTTCGTGCGCTGCAGTCCCTTCGCAAACCAGGACGTGGTGAGGACCATCGAATCCCAGGGAGGAGAGGCCTGGCTGGCCCCGTTCCACGAGTGGGTCCTCTACGCGGCCTGGGAGCACGAGCGGCGAGCCAAGCAGGGCTGGGACATCAAGGGGCAGGCACGGAGCTATCTGAAGAACAAGTATTTCTCCGTGAGCGAGCACCAGTGGTATGGGGACGCGGGAGAACTCCTGGCCGACCGTCACGAGCCGTCGATCCAGGAATCCGCCGATGCGGCCCTCCCCTACGCCGAGTTCAACTTCGGGGGCGAGGTTCTGGTCACCATCGGACGCACCATCCACTTCTTCGAGCAGGGCGCGCGGCTCGTGGTGAACTGCGCTCCCTTCGGATGCATGCCGGGCCAGACCATCACCGGCATTCTCAACGAAGTGCAGCAGGACCATGGACGGCCCGTGCTCTCCCTCTTCTACGAGGGGACGGGAGACCTGAACGCTCGGATCGGCGTCTTCCTGCAGAACCTCCATGACTGATCCTGTACCGGAGGAGGGGGCCCTCAGGCCGGCCGCTCGAACTGCCTGCGGGCCTCCTCCACGGTGCTTCGGATCGAGCAATCCACGGTGTGGTCGTTCACCAGGCCCATGGCCTGCATGAAGGCGTACACGGTGGTGGGCCCCACGAAGCGCCAGCCCCGGCGCTTCAGGTCCTTGGAGAGGGCGACCGACTCAGGGGACGTGGCCATGGTCATCAGGAGATCGCGTGTGACGCGGGCCGGGCGCGTCTCCGGTTCCGGCTCGAACCTCCAGAAGTAGGAAGCCAGCGACCCGAACTCGTTCGCCAGCCGGCAGGCCTGGCCCGCGTTGTTGATGGTCGCCTCGATCTTGCCCCGGTGGCGGACGATTCCCGCGTCCTGGAGGAGGCGCTCCACGTCCCGGGCATCGAATCCCGCCACCCGCTCGAAGTCGAATCCGGCGAAGGCCTGGCGGAAATTGTCACGCTTTCGAAGGATCGTCCGCCAGGAGAGCCCCGACTGGAATCCCTCCAGGGATAGCTTCTCGAAGAGGCGCCGGTCTTCCGCCACGGGGAATCCCCACTCCCGATCGTGATAGGCGGCGTAGGGCTCGTCGTCCTCCGGCACCCAGAAGCAGCGCTGCGGTCCGTGGTCCATGCGGTCCTCCCCTTCCTTCCCCGTTCGAGTGACGCCGGTGGGCCGGGGGCCCCGATCCCGGTTGATCGCCCACCGAGGCCCGAGTATCGTTGATCCTTGCCGGAGGTTCCTCCCCCGAACATCGATGCCCCCGACGTCCAGGATGCCGCCAGAGAACGCCAGCGACACTCCACTCATGCAGCAGTGGAGGGAGGTGAAGGCCCGGAATCGGGACGCCCTGGTGTTCTTCCGGGTCGGCGACTTCTACGAGCTGTTCTACCAGGACGCAGAGGAGGGCTCCAAGCTCCTGGGCCTCACCCTCACGTCCCGGAACAACGGTGCGGCGGCCAGGGTGCCGCTGGCGGGCCTCCCGGTCAAGGCCGTGGACGAGTACCTGGCCAAGGCCGTTCGACAGGGCCGGCGGGTCGCCATCTGCGAACAGGTCGAGGATCCGGCCGACGCCAAGGGAATCGTGCGGCGGGAGGTCGTCGAGACGGTCACTCCGGGTACGGTCCTCCACGACGCCCTCCTCCAGGCACAGCGGAACAACTTCATCCTGGCCGTGGTGCCGGGTCCCCCCGGGCAGGCCGGGGCCCCGGGGAGGAGGAACGGCAAGGAAGTCGTGGGCTCCAGTCCTTCCCCTGGCCGGCTCGGGATGGCAGCCCTGGATCTCTCCACGGGCGAGCTGACCCTCCTCGAGATCGACGCCGGCCAGTTGAGGGATGAGCTGGGGCGCCTGGAGCCCTCGGAGGTCCTGGCCCCCCGATCCTGGGCTGGGGAGGGGGACCTGGCCGCACTCCCCTCCCTCACCGTCCGTGAGGATTGGGTTTTCGACGAGGCCAACGCTGCCCAGGAGTTGAAGGACCGGTACGGGGTCCATTCGCTGGACGGGTTCGGATTCCAGTCGGACGACGGGCTGATCCGGCGGGCGGCCGGGGCCCTCATCTCGTACGTGGCGGACATCCAGCCGTCGGGGTTGGCCCATCTCCAGTCCCCGCGGATCCTGCGGCCCGGCGGCGAGATGGCTCTGGACGAGATGACCCGCCGGAACCTCGAACTGGTGGAGTCCCTGCGCCCGGGTCAAACGGGAGGAACCCTCCTGGACGTCCTGGACCGCACGGTCACCGCCATGGGCGCCCGGCTCTTGCGGCAGTGGTTGCTCCGTCCCCTCGTGGACCCGGAGGAGATCTGGGCGAGACAGAGGGGGGTGGACGAGCTCTTCGAGGGGTCGGACGTCCGGAGCGACCTTCGGGAGCTCCTGGACGGCGTGTCGGACCTGGAGAGACTGGCGGGGAAGGTGGGCGCCGGGCGGGCGACCCCCCGAGACCTCCTGAGCATGGGACGCTCCCTGGGGATCCTCCCCCAGCTGGTGGACCTGGCCGCGTCGGAGTCCTCACCCTACCTGGCGAGGGAGCTTGCCCACCTGGACGTCCTTGCAGACGTGCGGACCCTCCTGGAGGGGGCCATCCACCCCGATGCTCCCGCGACTCTCCAGGGTGGCCGGATCCTGAAGGAGGGGTACTCCGCCGAGCTGGACGAGTTGCGGGGGATCCGGGACGGCGCGGTGGACTTCATCGCCGGCCTCCAGGTCCGGGAACGAGAGCGAACGGGAATCGGCTCCCTGAAGGTCGGATTCAACAAGGTCTTCGGCTACTACCTGGAGATCACCCGGGCCAACCTGAGCCGGGTCCCAGAGGAGTACGTGCGAAAGCAGACCCTGTCGAACGCCGAGCGATTCTTCACCCCTGAGCTGAAGGAGTGGGAGGAGAAGGTCTTCAGCGCCGAGGACCGCTTGTCCACGCTGGAGATCGAGTTGTTCGGCGAGGTTCGCCGACAGGTGGCCGGCGAACTGAGCAGGATTCAGGAGGCGGCGAGGCGGATCGCCCGGCTGGACGTGGTCGCCGCGCTTGCCCAGGTGGCGGCGCGCAACGACTACGTGCGTCCCCACGTCCACACCGGATTCGAGTTCGTCGTGATCGGCGGCCGCCACCCGGTGGTGGAGACCATGATGCCTCGGGAGGAGTTCATCCCCAACGATCTTACGCTGGACGAGTCGGGGCACGTCGTGATCCTGACCGGCCCCAACATGGCGGGAAAGAGCACCGTTCTTCGCCAGATCGGACTGATCCAGCTCATGGCTCAGATCGGGTCCTTCGTCCCGGCGGACGAGGCACGGATCGGGGTGTGCGATCGGATCTTCACCCGGGTCGGGGCGAGCGACAATCTGGCCATGGGACAGAGCACCTTCATGGTGGAGATGAACGAGACCGCCTCCATCATCCACGGGGCTACGTCGGCGTCCATGGTCCTCCTCGACGAGATCGGGAGAGGAACCTCCACCTACGACGGCGTGTCCATTGCATGGTCGGTGACCGAACACATCCACGAACGGATCGGAGCCAAGACCGTCTTCGCGACCCACTACCATGAGCTGACGCAGCTGGGGGACCTGCTGCCGGGGGCAAAGAACATGAACGTCGCCGTCCGGGAGTCGGGAGACGACGTGGTGTTCCTGCGCCGCCTCGAACCTGGAGGAGCGGACCGGTCCTACGGCATCCAGGTGGCTCGCCTTGCCGGGCTGCCGGGGGATGTGCTGGCCCGGGCCCGGGAGTTGCTCACCGAGCTGGAGGGCACCCACTCCGGTGGCGGGGAGGGGCTGGGTCGATCGGGAGCCCGCCGGCCCGCATCGGAGCCCCCGCCGGGCCAGTTGAACTTCTTCCACCCGGAGCACCCCGTGGTGGAAGCCCTGAGGAAGTCGGACCCGGAGAACACTACACCCATGGAGGCCCTGAGACTCTTGGAGGCGATGAAGCGAATGGTGGAGGGCTCATGAGCCGCTCGACGCGAAGCGTTCTTTCCGCTGCGGCGGTGCTGGTCCTATCCGCCGGGTGCGGCGGCGACAAGCCCATCGAGCAGCCCACCCCCCTCTACGGCGGGGTGGCGGTGGAGTACCCCCTGGAGATGTGGGACGCGGGGATCGAAGGAGAGACGGTTCTCCGCGTTCTGGTGAACGCCGAGGGTGCGGTAGACCGGGTGGAGGTCCTCGAGTCCTCGGGCGTGGCCCGTCTCGACTCCGCCGCCGTCGCCGGCGCCCGGCTCATGAAGTTTACGCCCGCCCGCCGGGATGGTAAGCGGATTCCCGTCTGGGCCGAGGTTCCCGTCGAGTTCACGACCAACCCCACTGCGCGGCGCTCGCCCGGCGGGAATCGGTATTGAGCCCATGGATTCCCACATGACCAACCCCGACGCTCCCGTGCCCAGTCCTTCCGCCCCCCGCCATCTCCAGCCCTACGAGAGTGTCCTTGAACTGCTGGGCTGGACGCCGCTGATCCGCCTGGGCCGGGTCACCGAGGGTATACGGACGCCGGTATTCGGCAAGGCCGAGTTCATGAATCCGGGGGGATCCGTGAAGGACAGGATCGGCCTCGCCCTGATCGAGGCGGCGGAGCGGGACGGCAGTCTCCGGCCGGGCGGTGTGGTGGTGGAGGGGACCAGCGGGAACACCGGTCTCGCCCTGGCCCTGGCAGCGGCCCTCAAGGGGTACCGGTGCATCTTCACCATGCCCGACAAGATGAGCCAAGAGAAGGTGAAGCTCCTTCGGGCCTTTGGAGCGGAAGTGGTGATCACCCCCACCGCCGTACCTCCGGACCATCCCGACAACTACGTGATGCGGGCGAAGAGCATCGTCCAGGAGACCCCGGGGGCGGTCCTGGCCAACCAGTTCTACAACCCGGCCAACCCCCAAGCCCACTATGACAGCACGGGGCCGGAGATCTGGGAGCAGACGGGCGGGCGTGTGACCCATTTCGTCGCTGGGGCCGGCACCGGCGGCACGCTTTCGGGGACCGCGCGCTACCTGAAGGAGCGAAACCCCCGGATCCAGATCATGGGAGTCGATCCGGTGGGCTCGGTGATCGCGCCCTATTACCGGACCGGCGAGATGGAGGAAGGCGCGCCCTACAAGGTCGAGGGGCTCGGAAACGACAAGATCCCAGGGACCCTGGACCTGGAGTTGATCGACCGGTATGTGACGGTCACCGATGCGGATGCCTTCCAGATGGCCCGTCGACTGACCCGAGAGGAAGGGATGTTCGTGGGAGGGTCGGCAGGGCTCAACGCCTACGCAGCCATCGAGTTCGCCCGAGAAGTGGACGACCCGGAGGCCTGCGTGGTGTGCATCCTCTGCGACTGGGGGGAGCGATACCTGACCAAGCTCTACGATGAGGATTGGATGCGGGAGAACGGGTTCGTGGAGCGGAGCCGGGGGAGCGTGTCCCAGTGGCTTTCCGCCAAGGGCCCCAATGCGCCGAGTCTGATCTCGGTGGAGCCCAGCACGCCGATCCGGTCCGTACTCTCCACGATCACGACCCACGACGTCTCCCAGATTCCGGTCTTGCTCAACGGAGAGTGTGTGGGTTCGGTGGCCGAGTCGGAACTCATGAGCAGAGTCATCGAGGATCCGGCGATCCTGGACGAACCCGTGGACTCCGTCATGGCCGCGCCGTATCCGGTGGTGGACCGGAACCTGGCCACGGAGGAGGCCACCCGCCTCCTCACCCGAAAGACCGGCGCGATCCTCGTCAGGGAAGGGGGGAAGCTCTCAGGTATCGTCACCCATTACGACGTGGTGCGCTCCCTCACCGGGCTCGGCCGATGACCGCCTCCCTCGCTCGGGAGCGGCGGACGTGAAGATTACTGTGCTCCTCGGGGGCAGCTCGGAGGAGCGGGATGTCTCCCTTTCCTCGGGGAGTGCCGTAGCCAGGGCCCTGAGGGCGGCGGGTCACGAGGTCCTCTCGTGGGACACGCTTCAGGGGCCCCTTACCGGGGAGCAAGAACGGGAGATCCTGGACCGGGGCATCGGCCAGGCTCCCCCGGTGGACGTGGAGAGGGACATCGTCGAGCGAGGCGATCTGGGGCCCATGCTTGGCGCCGTGGAGGTGCGGGGAACGGATTTGTTCTTCCCCCTTCTCCATGGCGGCGCCGGGGAGGATGGACGCCTCCAGACGCTCCTGGAGTTGGGTGGGGTTCCCTACGTGGGGTCGGACCGGGTGGGGTGCCTGCTGGCCATGGACAAGGACGTTTCCAAGAGCCTGTTTCGGGACTCGGGGATTCCCACCCCCGACTGGGTGGCCCTGGACACTGGGGTCGTGGGCGTCGACGGCGCCGTCGACGCAGCCGGCGGGCACGCGGATCGGTTGGGTTACCCCCTGATCGTGAAGCCCCCATCGGGTGGCTCGACGGTCGGGCTGAGCCTGGTTCACGACCCGTCGGAGTTGGAGCCGGCGGTGCGGAGCGCGGCGGCTCTGGAGGCCCGGGTCCTCCTCGAGGTCTACGTGGTGGGCCGAGAGCTGACGGTAGGAATCCTGGACCAGGAGGCCCTGGCGGTCGGGGAGATCATTCCGGAGCACGAGCTGTTCGACTACGAGTGCAAGTACCAGCCCGGTCTGGCACAGGAGATCTTCCCGGCGGACGTCCCGGGCGAGGTCGAGGCCCTGGTCCAACAGGTGGGCCTGGCGGTCCATCGCACCCTCAGGCTGGCGGATTTCTCGCGAGTCGATTTCATTCTGGATGGCGAGGGGACGCCATGGGTACTGGAGGCGAACACCCTTCCGGGGATGAGCCCCAGTAGTTTGTTCCCCAAGTCCGGACGTGCGGCCGGGTATCCCTTTCCCGACCTCTGCGACCGGATCGCGAAAGTAGCCCTTGCCCGGAACTCTGGCTGAAGAAGCGGGGTTCCACGAGGTCTAGCGGCCCGTAGAGGGGCCCAAGCTGCAGGGAGTCGAATGCGGTATTCCGGATATCAGCGAGTCGGGTTCGGTGGGTTTCACCTGACCCCGTGGGTCAAGCGCCTCATGCTCGTCAACGGGGCGGTATTCCTGTTGACCATGCTGGTGGGCCGACCGCTGATGTTCGACATCTTCGCGTTCCAGCCGTCGAGGGTGCTCACTCGGCCCTGGGGTGTGGGAACCTACATGTTCCTGCATTACGACTTCTGGCATCTCTTCCTGAACATGTTGGTCCTGTTTTTCTTCGGGCCGCCTCTGGAGGATCGCTGGGGGTCCCGGGAGTTCCTGAAGTTCTATGCGATCTGCGGCCTCGGTGGCGCCGCCCTGTCCTTCCTGTTCGCCGGTTATTCCATCGTGGGCGCGTCGGCGGCGGTCTACGGAATCATGTTGGCCTTCGCCATGAACTGGCCGGACTCGCCCATCTACATCTGGGGTATCTTTCCGGTCAAGGCGAAGTGGCTGGTGGCCTTCCTGTTCCTGGCGAGTGTCTTCAGTGCCTTCGGTTCCTCCGGGGGCGGAGTGGCCCATTTCGCTCACCTTGGCGGGCTTGCGGCGGGCTTCCTCTACCTGAAGGCGGACTGGAGACTCCCCGGTGAGCGGGGCGGCAAGGGTTCCTCTCGATCCCGTACCCGGGTGGCGATCGTGCCCGGGGAAGGGGAGACGCGCCGGAAGGCTGCGGCGGGCCAGGCCCGCCGCCGGGGGGGCGAGGCGGGATGGTCGAGGGCCGACGACGACGCTCTCCTCGACGAAGTAGACCGTGTCCTGGACAAGATATCCGCAGAGGGGATGGCCGCCCTCACACCCAGTGAACGGGCGCTCCTGGACGAAGTCTCCAAGCGGCATCGAACGAACTGAACGACATACCCGTCCGGGTTCTGCGTATGGAACTCTGGACCGGGTCGGGACGGACGGTCACCGACCCTCAGCGGGAGGCGTCGGTCGCACTCAGTGATCATCAAGCCCGGATTCGCCGTGTCATCCAAGACCCCGCACTCGCCCCCAAGGGCCGCCGAAGCCTGGAAACGTTCATGGTGGACGGGTTCCATCGCCGCCGCCCTGAGCGCGATCTGCCTGACCGGGAGTTCGGGCGCCGCACAGGAAGGGGCGCTGGCCCGGATCGTCGGCGAGGTGTACGACAGCTCCGCGGTTCGCCCGTTGGTGAGTGCGGTGGTGTTGTTGGAGGGGACCGATTTCCGGACTCGGACGGACCGGGCCGGGCGCTTCACCCTCGAGGACGTGATCCCGGGGGAGTACCGCCTCACGTTCCGTCACCCCAGGACGCGTTATCTGGGCGTTGAACCGGACGGGGTGGTCGTGGTGGTGGACCCCGGCAGCAACCTCCGAGTGAGCCTGGGGCTGCCCAGCGTGGCGACCCTGCGGGACAAGGCCTGCGGGTCTCCGGCGGACCCCGCTCTCCCCGGGTTCCTTCCGGGCGTCGTGCGCAGTGGGGGGACCTCCGGCGGCTTGGCCGGAGCCGTGGTCGAGGGATCGTGGGCCGTGAGCGGCTCCATCGGCAGCGAGCGGGCCGTATCCGACGAGACCGGCGCCTTCACCCTCTGTGGCCTTCCTGTGGATGTCGAAGTGGCGTTCCGGGCCGGGTTGGGCAGGGAGGCCTCGATTCCCACGTCTCTGACCCTGGAGGACGGGGTCTTCCGGCGCAGGGACTTCGCCGTATACCCGCGGGTCCAGACCCGGATCGTGGGGATGGTTCGCGACTATGACTCGGGTGATCCGGTGGAGGGCGCGGTGGTGCGGCTTGCGGGGACCGGGCACTCGGCAGTCACCGGAAACTCGGGAAGGTTCGTCCTGAACGGGGTGAACGTGGGCCAATACCGTTTCGAGGTGGAACACCTGACCTACGGGGTGACAGCGGATTCCATGGAGATCGGGTCATCCACCGCCGACGTGGAGGTGGCGCTCTCCCCGAGGGCGATCCAGCTCGAGGGGATCACGGTGTTCTCTCGGCCCGTCCCGTTGGAGAACGCCGGGTTCTACAGCCGCCAGCAGAAGGGGGTCGGCCGGTACATCACGCGCCACGAGATCCTGCGACGGAACCCGAACCGACTTTCCGAGATGCTCCAGGCCGTGCCCGGGGTTCGACTCACGGTCGGGAACGGATTGGATTACGGCCTGCAGCTGCGGAACCGCTGTGAGCCCACCTACCTGGTCGACGGAAGGCACTATCCCCGCAACATCTTTCGGATCGACGACATCCATCCCAGCCTCATCCATGGCGTGGAGATCTACCTGAGTCCCTCTCAGATCCCTCCTGAGTACCGCCGTCCTCAGTTCGAGAGCGGCGGCCAGGCACCCGAGGATCCGTGCGGCGTCGTCCTGATCTGGACCGGCCCCGCCCATTGGGATCCCGCGGGGGGCGCGGAGGACTGAGGTCACCCATGGAGGCGGGAGTGCCTTCGGCGACCGGAGCTGTCGTTCCTGGAGCCCCTTTTCGCAGGTGCCCTCAGCCGGTGGCGCCCGAGGCCGGCCCGTAGTGAATGACCCGTGCCTTCTCCAGGGTGACGATCCCGCCCTGCATCATCTCCTCCAGGCCGGGTAGGAAGGCCTGGATGCGCTCCTCCCGGTCCACCACCTCGACGATCACCGGCAGGTCCATGGACAGGCGCAGGAGCTTCCCCGTGTGGATCACCGAATTGGCGCCGAACCCGGCGATTCCCCGCACGACCGTGGCCCCCTGGAACCCATCCCCACGCAGCCGCATGAGGATGGCCTCGTAGAGAGGTTTCCCCTTGTGTGGCCCTGACGCGCAGCGGTCTCTCTCACCCAGCATGACCCGCATCAGGACCTGGTCTTCGTCTCTGATCGTCGACATCTCATCCCCTTCCGAAGAGCAGCAAGCCGGCGGCCCCGAACCCGGCGGCCACGGCGAGCAGTCCCACCATGACGCTCCCCGTGACGTATGCCCCGGCCCTCAGCCAGTCTCCGTCCTGGAGCAGGGCGAGCGTTTCGTAAGAGAACGTACTGAACGTGGTGAACGCTCCGAGGAACCCGATGGCTACCGCCGCCCGGATTGCCCCTGACTGAATGGTGGATTCCAGGACCACGATCACCACGCCGATGAGGAAGCACCCCACGAGGTTCACCACCAGTGTGCCCCAGGGGAAGCCCGGACCGGTCAGTCGATAGACCATGCCGGAGACCCAATACCTGGCAACGGCTCCCACTGCGCCACCCAGGGCGACCAAGCTGATTTCCGTGGGGACTCTCATCACTAGTGGGATACCGCTCGTCGGGGTCGCTGGCAAACCCGATCGATGAGGGTTGACCCGATATCGAGACATATACATATTCGTATGTCATTGTAGAAAGGGAGTCAAAATGCCGTCAAACGATCGCAAGCCGCTGACCGCCGAAGCCCTGGAGAGGGCGGTGGGAGAGACCGCGAGGATGCTCAAGTGCCTCGGCCACCCGACCCGGCTTCAGATCCTGGATCTCTTGGAGCACCGGGGCGAGCTGACCGTGAGCGACATTCATGGGGAGCTCAACCTGGAGCAGGCCGTGGCATCCCAGCACCTCAGCCTCATGAGGGACAAGGGGATACTATCTCGCCGGCGCGAGGGTGTGCATGTTTACTACGGGCTCGCGAACCCGCGGGCGAGCAAGGTGCTGGAGTGTATTCGGGAGAGCGCGGGGTAGTCCGCCGGCGCGTTTTTTTTCGACTAGGACATATAGAGATATGAATACCTCAATAACTAGCTTGATTGCAGGAGCTCTTCTGGCGATGGCCGGAGTGGGCTCGGTGGCGGGCCAGGAGTTGCGCGAGCTGTCCATGGATCAGGCGGTTGAGGAGGCCCTTGCGAAGAACCGACGGCTTGCCGTTGCCGAGGTTCGGGCCGAAGCCGCTGCCGCGGGGGTGAGGGGTGCGGACGCCTTCCTCTGGCCCGCTCTTGGAGTCGAGGCATCCACGGTACGGACGAACGACCCGGTGGGGGTCTTCGGCACCAAGCTTCGCCAGGGCCGCTTCGCCATGAGCGACCTGGACATCGAAGCGCTGAACCACCCGGACGCCGTCAGCGACTGGTCCGCGGCCGCTGGAGTCCGATGGGCCATCGCGGACCTGTCCTCGTGGGCGGGGCGGGATGCCGCCCGCTCCGAGGCGGACGCCGCCCGTTGGGGAGCCAGCCGGGCCCGGGAAGGCACGGCGTTCAGGACCCGTGCCCTCTACCTCGACGCCGTGCGGCTGAACGCTCAGCTCGAGTCCGCAGTGGCCGCCGAGGATGCGGCCCGGGGGACGCTGGACCTGATCCGTAGGCGGAGGGACGAGGGGAGTCTCATGGATGCGGACGTGCTGCAGGCCGAGGCGGAACTCCAGGGGGCGGAGGCCGCCAGGATCTTTGCCCAGCAGATGGAAATCGACGCGCGGGTCCGTCTCGCCGTGTTCCTCGGCTGGGAGGATGGGGCCCTGCCGGTTCCAACGGACGCGCTCACCCCGCCGGATCCCGGTGTCGTGGTGGAGGGGATCCAGGTCGGGCCGCTCTCCGACCGTTCCGACATCAGAGCTCTGGACTCGGGGCTGATGGCCGCCGAGGCGAGAGCCAGAGGCGCGTCCAGGAGCTGGGCGCCGACGCTGGAGGCCTTCGGGCGCGGGGCGGTTCATTCGGAGTCCCTTTCCGAATTCCAGGACAACTGGACCGTGGGCGTTCAGATGCGCTGGCCCCTGTTCACCGGGTTCGGCATCTCCGCCGCCCGGGACCAGGCTCAGGCGGGACTCCGCGCCATGGAGTTGGAGCGAGCTCAGGCGCTGAGCGAGGCCCGAGCGGAACTGGATGAAGCCCGGCGTGGCGTGGTCAGTGCCGCGCGCAGGGTCCAGGCCATGGATGCCGCGGCTGCCGCGGCGTCTGAGGCTCGGCGCCTCGTGGAGCTGCGGTTTCAGCAGGGGCTGGCCACCACGGTGGACCTCCTCCAGGCCGAGGCTCGGCTCACTGAAATGAGGGCGGGGGCGGTGGACGCCCTGGCCGATTACCACCTCGCGGTCGCCAGGCTCGAACTGGTCGGCGCCACGAACCCCGAAAACAGCCGCTGAAGCGGGAGGATTTGCATCATGAAGAAGTCCATTATTCTGATTCTCGCCGGTCTGGCTGCCGGGTGCGGAGCCGAGGAGCCGGGAGTCCTCCCTCGTCCCGAGGAGCCGGCTCGAGTGACGGTTTCCGACGCGTCCATGACCGCGTCGGTTCGGACCTTTCCCGCCACGGTGGTGGCCGCCAACCAGGCGCGCCTCGCCACGCGGATGTCCGGAACCATCCTGAAAATCCCTGTAGACGTCGGGTCTCGGGTTCGGGCGGGGGACACGCTGGTGGTGCTCGACGCCGAGGATATCCGGGCCAGGGTCGCGGCTGCCGAGGCCGGTGTGGAGTTGGCCCGGAAGTCCTTCGAGCGAATCCAGAACCTGGCCCGTGACGGAGCGGCTTCCCAGGCCGAGTTGGATCGGGCTCGGGCGGCCCTTCTGGGGGCGGAGGCCGCCCTGGGCGATGCCCGGGCTCAGGGTCGATACGCGTTCCTGACGGCGCCCTTCGCCGGGACCGTGACCGTGCGCTCGGCGGATCCCGGAGACCTGGCCGCGCCGGGTGTGCCCATCCTCACGGTGACAGGGGCTGGGGGACTCGAGGTGGAGGCGGACCTCCCCTCCACGGTCCAGGGTTCGCTGGAAGTGGGGCAGACCCTGCCCGTCCTCCTGCCGGGGCACGATACCCCGGCCCAGGTCCAGGTCACGCGAGTCGTTCCGGCCCTGGAAGCCGGAAGCCGCCGCTTCAGGGTGGAGGCCCGCTTCGTGGAGGGTACGGTGCCCGTGGGTCTGGTCCCCGGCACCTACGCTCGGTTGGGCGTCCCGGGGGAGGGGGAGTCGGTGCGTTGGATTCCCACGGATGCGCTGGTTCAGCGAGGGCAGCTCAGGGGTGTGTACGTGGTGGAGGGCGACGAACTAAGACTTCGCTGGGTGCGCCTGGGAGAGACTCGGGGCGACGCGGTGGAGCTTCTGGCCGGCCCCTCCGGTCCGCTCCTCATCGTCCGCAATCCGGATCCGACCCTGTTCGACGGCCGGCCCGTGGGTGAGACCATCGTCGAGACCTGGGAGGTGACGTCATGAAGCAGGGATTCGCCGGAAGGATCGCCAATGCCTTCCTCGACTCCAAGATCACACCTCTCCTCATGATCGCCTCCCTCGCCATCGGGGCGTTCAGCCTGGCGACCATGCCCTCCGAGGAGGAACCACAGATCGTCGTGCCCCTGGCCGATATCTATCTGCCCATGCCGGGGGCCACGCCCGAAGAGATCGAGAACCGTCTGTTGATCCCGGCGGAGAACGTTTTGTCGGGTGTGGAGGGCGTGGAGTACGTCTACAGCCATGCCCAGCCCGGATTCGGCCTGATCACGGTACGGTACGAGGTGGGGCGGGACATGGAGGAGAGCCTGGTTCAGCTCTTTGCCACCCTGATGAAGCACGCCGACCGGATGCCTCCCGGGTTCTCGATGCCGCTGGTGAAGACCGTGTCCATCGACGACGTCCCGTTCTTCACCGCAACCCTCCGGGGCGCCCAGTACGACGAGTACGCGCTGCGGATGCTCGCCGACGAGGCCCGGATCGAGCTGGAGAACATCCCGGAAGTCCGGGATGTGCAACTCACCGGGGGGCTTCCCCGTGAGATCCGGGTCGAGCTGCTTCCGGAGCGACTGGTGGCTTATGGCGTAGATCCAGCGCTCGTGACCCAGCGCCTCCAGCAGGCCAACGTCCGCATGGAGGTCGGCACCTTCACACGGGGCAACGAGGTGGTGGACGTGGTGGCGGGGCCCTTCCTGGAGACGGCCGAGGACGTGGAGCAGGTGGTCGTGGACGTGCGGGACGGGGTCCTGGTGCAGATCGGGGACGTGGCCCGGGTGATCGACGGGCCGGCGGAGGTGAGCCGATACGCGTTCCACCTGGACGGTGCAGGTGTCCACCATGAGGGCGGCGGTTCGACCGGGGACGTGGCGACGGCTCGTCAGTTCGAGTCCATCGTGGCCGTGGCGGTGTCCAAGCGCCCTGGGGCCGACGCCACCGCGGTGGGGAGGGCCCTGGAGGCCAAGCTCGAGTCCATGCGCGGCCGACTGCTTCCCGAGGACGTCCAGGTCCAGATCACACGGAACTACGGCGAGACGGCGCGTGAGAAGGTGGTCACGCTGACCGAGCATCTGTTCATGGCGGTCCTCGCCGTGGGCGTGGTCGTGCTGTTCACCATGGGATGGCGGGGAGCGCTCGTGGTGATGATGGCCGTACCGGTGACCTTCGCCCTGACCCTCTTCGTCTATCAGGTCTTCGGATACACCCTGAACCGGGTGACCCTCTTCGCCCTGATCTTCGTCACGGGAATTGTCATCGACGATTCCATCATCGTGGCGGAGAACATGGAACGACATTTCAAGATGCGGGACCGACCCCTTCGGTCGGCAGCCAGAGTCGCGGTGGACGAGGTGGGGAACCCCACGATCCTTGCTACGCTGACGGTGATCGCGGCGGTGCTTCCCATGCTGTTCGTGTCGGGCTTGATGGGACCGTATATGAGCCCCATGCCCATTGGGGCCACCCTGGCGATGATCTTTTCGCTGCTGGTGGCCCTGATCATCACGCCCTGGCTCGCCTACAACCTCCTCAAGGGCATGAAGCACAAGGAGGAGACGGCATACGTCCTGGAGGAGACCCGACTTTACAAGCTGTATCGGGGGACCATGGAGCCCCTGCTGGATCGACCGATCCTTCTGGTGGGCGCCCTTGGCGTGGTAGGCGTGTTGCTCCTCGGGGCGGTGGGGATGTTCGGGACTCGCACGGTGGCGGTGAAGATGCTGCCGTTCGACGACAAGAACGAAGTGCAGGTCATCCTCGACATGCCCGAGGGGACGGCCCTGGAGACGACCATCGCCCTGGCCATGGACATGGCCCGGGAAACCGCTGAGATCCCCGAGGTCGCCGATCTCCAGGTGTACGCGGGGCAGGCGGCGCCCTTCAACTTCAACGGGATGATTCGCCACTACTACCTCCGCCAGGGCAGCCATGTGGCGGACGTGCAGATCAACCTGGTGGAGAAGGGCGAGCGGAAGCTCAAGAGCCACGACGTCGCCAAGGTCATCCGCCCCATCGTCCAGCGACTCGCCCTGGAGTCGGGCACGGGGGCCCGGGTCAAGGTGGTGGAAGTGCCGCCCGGACCGCCCGTCCTGTCCACCCTCGTAGCCGAGATCTACGGGCCGGACCCCCACGAGCAGGCTCGGGTCGCGGACGAGGTCATGCGCGCGTTCGCGGAGCACCCCTCCGTGGTGGATATCGACGCATCTCTGACCCAGCCCAGGCGGGAACTGACGTTCGAGATCGACGAGGAGAAGGCGGCGCTGAGCATGGTGTCCAAGGCGACCATCGTTCAGGCCCTGAGGGTGGGACTGGCGGGACAGGCCGCCACCCATCTCTCGGTGCCCGGCTCTCGACTGACCGTGCCGGTGGAGGTGCGTCTCACCGAGGAGGCCCGCTCCGGTGAGGCCCGATTGTCCCAGCTCCACGTCGCCAGCCTCACGGGACAGATGGTTCCGCTGGGCGAGCTGGTGAACGTTCGCGAGGCGCGGGTGCCCCAGGTCATCGACCGGAAGAACTCCCAGCGGGTGGTCTACGTCTTCGCGGAGGTGGCCGGGGAGGATGAGAGCCCGGTCTACGCCATTCTGGACCTCAAGGACCGACTCGGCGAAATCGACGTGGCCGGAGGCGGCACGCTGGGGCAACTCTTCTCCACCCAGCCGGGTCTGGTGGAGAGACCGGTCATGAAATGGGACGGGGAGTGGCAGATCACCTATGAGGTCTTCCGAGACCTGGGGATCGCGTTCGGAGGGGCCCTGCTGCTCATCTACGTCCTGATCGTGGCCTGGTTCGGGTCCTTCGTGACACCGCTGGTCATGATGTCCACGATCCCCCTCACACTGGTGGGGATCGCACCCGGGCATCTCATGTTCGGAGCGTTTTTCACCGCCACCTCCATGATCGGGATGATCGCGCTGGCGGGCATCATGGTGAGGAACGGTATCCTGCTCATCGACTACCTGGAGGCCCGGATCGAGGCCGGCGTCTCGGTGCGCAACGCCGTCCTGGAGGCGGGCGCGGTCCGAACCCGGCCCATCGCTCTCACGGCGGGGACCGTTGTGATCGGCGCGGTGGTGATCCTGTTCGATCCCATTTTCCAGGGCCTCGCCATCTCCCTCATCTTCGGCTCCCTCGCCTCCACGGTGCTCACGCTGGTCGTGGTTCCGGGGCTCTACTTCCTCCTGAGGAGAGACCGGGAGGACGAGGCGGAGCTGCCTGGCGACGACGAAGGAACAGCCGAGCCCGAGCCGTCCGCCCCCGTTCCGACTCCCGAACCGGCCCACGCCTGAGGGGGCGCAATGGGAATCCGGTCCATACAAGCGAATCTAGGAGCGCACCGATGACGAAGTTGATCACCATCCTGTACCTGGAGGAGGACGAGCCCGTCGTGGACCGCCTCCTGCGAGAAGCGGGCGTGGGCGCCTTCTCCAGACTGGACATGGAGGGACACGGGCTGGGGCTCCCCGGATGGGACGGGTCGGTGCCGTCGTTCCGGTCCAAGCTGATCTTCTCCATGGTGGACGGGGAACGAGCTCAAGAGGTCCTCGAAGCCGTCTCTGCGGCGAAGGGCGTCCAGGACCCCTCCCACCCCATTCACGCATTCCAGGTCGATGTCGAAGCGGTTGCCCGATCCGGCCTTCCACAGGTGCCTCCGGCCATGGCCTGAGGCTGACCACTCTGACTCGAGAAATAGGAACATGACCATAGAACGGAAGATTCGATTCATCGCAGGGATGCTGATCCTGGCCACCCTCTCCCTGGGCTGGTTCCACAGCCCTCTCTGGTTCCTGGGGACGGCCTTCGTGGGGGCCAACCTCTTCCAATCGTCCCTGAGTGGATGGTGCCTGATGGAGGACATTCTCCGGGGCCGGGAGAAGCTCGAGGCGGGAGGGGTGGAGTGACACTCCCGGGCGACCTTCCGGAGGGGGTCTCGGGATGGCCCGCGATTTGCTTGACCAGGCATTTGCCTCGGTCTAGGATGACCGTCCCCTTGCTGTCACGAAACCGCCACATGTCGTCATAGGCTCGCTCAGGAGACCCCATGTCCACCGCGAAGGAATACGCCACAGAAAAGATCCGGAATGTCGCCGTGCTCGGGCACGGCGGCTGCGGAAAGACCTCGCTCATCGACTCGCTCAGTTACACCGCGGGTACCTCCGGCAAGCGAGGGAACGTGGATCAGGGGCAGGCCCTGACCATGACCACGCCGGAGGAGGCCGCCCATGGCATCACCATTCAGTGCACGCCGGCCTACGCGGAGTGGAAGGGCAACAAGATCAACCTGCTCGACACCCCGGGCTTTCTCGACTTCACCCATGAGGCCCTGGCGGCGGTGCGGGTGGCGGACGCGGCCGTGGTTGTAGTGGGCTCCACTTCCGGCGTGGAAGTGGGAACGGAGCGTGTCTGGGAGTACTGCGAGAGCCGGGGCATTCCCCGGATTCTTTTTGTCTCCATGATGGACAAGGAGTACGCCGACTTCGACAGGGTCTACCAGGACATCAAGGAGAACCTTACCGACAAGGTCATCCCCGTCGAGATCCCCATCGGCCAGGGGCCGGATTTCCATGGGATCATCAATCTCTTCAGCGAGCGTGCCCACGAGTACAAGAAGGGGACGGAGACGGGGGAGTACTCCGAGACGGACATTCCCGAGGAGCTTCAGAGCAAGTTCGAGGAGTGGGAGACGGAACTGCAGGAGACACTCGCCACCACCGATGAAACCCTCCTCGAGCACTACCTGGAGGGGGGCCACATTACCCGCGAGGAGCTGATCGAGGGGATGGCTCGGGCCATGGTCCGAGGGGATCTGATTCCGATGTTTTGCGGCTCCTCGGTCCACAGCTACGGGATGCGGGCCCTTCTGAGCAAGATGGTGGAGTTGTTCCCGAGTCCGGACCAGTCGGGCGGCGAGGTGGCGTCCCGGGTCGGGATCGACCAGGAAGTGACGGTTGGATCCCATGATGACCAGCCCTTCTCCGCCCTGGTATTCAAGACCATGACGGAGCCGCACGTGGGAGAGCTGTCGTTCTTCCGGGTGTTCTCCGGATCCGTCGCCAACGGCGCTGAGGTGGTGAATGCCGAGACCGGTGAGCGGGAGAAGCTGAATCACCTTTCGGTCCCCCTGGGGAAGGACCGGTATGAGGTCTCGAGGCTACACGCAGGGGACATCGGCGTGGTGGCGAAGCTCAAGCACACCCACACCAACACGACGCTTTCGGATCCTTCCCGGCCGGTGATCATCAGCCCGGTGGCGTTCCCCCAGCCGGATATCTCCGTCGCGATCCGGGGTGCGAACCGCTCGGACGAGGACAAGCTGGGCGAGGTCCTGGCCCGGCTTCACGAGGAGGACCCGACGTTTGTCTCGGAGTTCAATGCTGAGCTCCATCAGACCATCGTCCGGGGGGTCGGAGAGCTCCACCTCGACGTCCAGTTCGAGCGGATGAAGCGCAAGTTCAACGTCTCCGTGGAGACGGAGCAGCCCCGGATCCCATACCGTGAGACCATCACGGCTTCCGGAGAGGGACACGCCCGCTACAAGAAGCAGAGTGGCGGCCGTGGCCAGTTCGGCGACGCGCACGTTCGGTTGAAGCCCCTGGCCCGGGGAGAGGGATACAGCTTCAACGACTCCATCAAGGGCGGGGTGATCCCCGGGAAGTTCATCCCCTCGGTGGACAAGGGAATCCGGGAAGCTGCCCAGAACGGGATTCTCGCCGGTTTCCCCGTCGTGGATTTCGAGGCCGAGGTCTACGACGGGACCTACCACTCGGTGGACTCCAGCGACATCGCGTTCAAGATCACGGGCTCCATGGCGTTCCAGCAGGTGGCGGCGAAGTGCCGCCCGGTACTCCTCGAGCCGATCATGGAGGTCGAGGTCACCACCCCGGAGGAGTATATGGGGGACGTCATGGGTGACATCAATCAGCGGCGGGGAAGGGTCCAGGGTATGGACTCTTCGTCCGGCCGGACCCGGATCAAGGCCCAAATCCCCGAGGCTGAGCTCTACCGCTACGCTGCGTCTCTTCGGGCCATGACCCAGGGGCGAGGCCACCACAGCCGTCGTTTCCTGAGCTACGAGCCTGTACCCGAGCACCTGGCGCCCAAGGTGATCGCCGAGGCCAAGGCCTCCCGGGAAGAGGCCGAAGCATCCTGACGCTTCCCCGTCGGGGCCCCGATCCGGGGCCCCGATTGATCCTCTCCCCGCTTCACGTGTAGCTTTCCCGGTCCACGTATACCGAAGGCAGGATCAGGGAGGATTCGTTGGCGGGACACAGCAAGTGGTCGAAGATCAAGCGCAAGAAGGCGGTGAACGACGCCAAGCGAGGCGCTCAGTTCACGAAGCTGATTCGCGAGATCACCGTGGCGGCCCGGGAGGGGGGCGGAAGCCCCGATTTCAACCCCAGGCTCCGGCTGGCCGTGGAGACGGCCAAGGCCGCGAGCATGCCCTCCGACAACATCGACCGCGCGATCAAGAAGGGCACCGGTGAGCTGGAAGGTGTGCGCTATGAAGAGGTCGCCTACGAGGGGTACGGGCCGGGCGGCGTGGCGATCTACATCGAGTGCCTCACCGACAACCAGAACCGCACCGTGGCGGACATCCGCCACATCCTGAAGAAGAACTTCGGCTCTCTGGGCACCAGCGGCTCGGTTGCATGGCAGTTCGAGCGGAAGGGTCAGATCGTCGTAGACGCCGCCAGCTACGACGAGGAACAGGTCTTCGAGGCGGCCATCGAGGCCGGGGCCGAGGACGTGGCCAGCGAGGGCGACGAGTTCGTCATCACCACGGAGGCAGTGTCGTTCCACGAGGTGCAGGCGGCCATGAAGGCCGCCGGGATCGAACCGTCCTCCTCCGAACTGGAGATGATCGCCCAGAACGAGGTCGGGCTCGAGGGGACGGACGCGGAGAAGCTCCTTCGGCTCCTGGAGGCCTTGGAGGAGTCCGACGACATCCAGAAGGTCTACTCCAACGCCGACATCGACGAGGATACGCTCGCCGCGGCGATGGAATAGCGGGTTGGGCGTCGTTCCGTCCGTTCGGAGGGAGTCCCAGGTGGTCCTTGGTGTGGACCCCGGGACGGCCGTCACCGGCTACGGCGTGGTCGCTCGGACGGGCGGAGGTGCCTTGTCTCTTCTGGAATGCGGGGTCATACGGACTTCGGCTCGGGCGCCCCTCCCGGCCCGAATTCGGGAAGTGTTCGAAGGTATCACCCAACTCCTGGACCGGTTCGAACCCCACGTCGTGTCGGTGGAGGACGTGTACCAGGGCAAGAACGCCCGGTCGGCGCTGACGCTGGGGCATGCCCGGGGCGCCATCCTCCTTGCAGCGGCGTTGCGTGAGATCCGGATCGTCGAGTACACCGCGCCGGAGATCAAGCAGTCCGTGGCGGGAACGGGGCGGGCCACCAAAGACCAGGTGGCGTTCATGGCCCAGCAGCATCTGCGCCTGAAGTCCCCGCCCTCTCCAGCAGACGCTGCGGACGGGGTGGCGGCGGCGCTCTGTTACTGCTTTCGCGGCTCTCTCTCCCTGTAGCCCACCCGACTTCGAATACGAGACTCATCGGCCGCCCTCGCGTGAACCGCGGGATCCGAGTACCCTCTGGCCATGATCAGTCGCATCAAAGGGATCCTGGTCTCCAACGACCTGGACCGCGTCGAGGTGGAAACCGCCGGGGGCCTCGTCTATCGGATCGACGTTCCCCTCACCGTCCTCGAGCGCCTGCCCGCCGTCGGGGCCGCCGTAGAACTCCGCACCGTGTATGTGGTCCGGGAGGACTCAGCGACCCTCTTCGGATTCGTCGAGGAGTCAGAGAGGGAGCTGTTCACACGACTCACCTCCACCTCCGGAGTGGGGGCGAAGCTGGGCCTGGCGATGATGTCCACGTACGCTGCCCATCGGCTTGCCCAGGCTCTGGCGGAGCGGGACGTGGCCGCGCTGACCCAGGTCCCGGGAATTGGGCGAAAGACCGCAGAACGCCTGACCCTGGAATTGGCCGACAAGGTCCAGGATCTGGCGGTGGCCGCCGGTGCCCGGTCCGGGGGCGACGGTGCGCCGGCAGTGGCCCAGGAAGCGGTCGCGGCGCTGGTGGCCCTGGGGTATTCGTTCGCCGACGCGGACGCGGCCGTCCGGGAGGTGCTCCGGGACGCCGGGACGGACTCGGCGGATGAGATCATCCGCCTGGCCCTGGGCCGAAGGGCGGGACGCTAGGCGGGACGGTCGCCGGGGCCGCCGCCGGGGCTTCCGCCGGGGAGAGCCCACCCCAGGGCATCCAACCTTGCCACCACCTCTTCCACGGCGATGGCCGCCATCCCCTCCCCCCGCACCGCCTCCAGTTCGGGGTCGTGACTGAGGGGGGTGGTCGCGCCGAACAATCCCAGGGCCCGGGTGCCCGAGGCCACCGCCACATTCAGCATCCCGGTGTCGTTTCCGACCAGGAACGCGCACTGCCCCAGCATTGCCGCGGACTCCAGGACGGACCGGGAGATCATGCAGCGGAGACCATGAGCCGCTACTCCCGACACCCGGAGCCGGATGCTCTCGGCCAACGCTTCCTCAGCGGGACCACCCAGTGCCAACACGCCGAAGCCCCGGGAGATCAGCCGCTGGGCCAGGGCCGCGAACCGAGCCGCCCCCCAGTTCTTCCAGTCCGCCGAAGCCCCGATGGCGAGGCCCACCACGCCTCCCTCCCCCAGGTCGTCCAGCGAGCCCCGACAGCGGTCCAGGACGTCCGGGGGTACGTAGAGACGTGGAGGGGGCGGCGGACCCGCGAGGAGACCGTGGGCCGCGGCGAAGGCCGCGGCGTCGAAGTACAACCGGGGCGCGAGTGGGCCTGGGTAGGGCTTGATGAAGGGCGGGCGGTTCAGCCAGATCCGCTGGAGAGCGGAGTGCCCGTAACCGGCGCGACGCGGGATCCCCGCCCGCCAGAGGGCGACCGCTGGCTTGACCCGGGCGGAGAACAAGAACGCTCTCTCGAACTCGCGGAGTCGGAGGTCCTGGACGAAGGAATGCCTGTCGGATGGGGCGGCATCTCCCTCCAGGACCCGGTTCTCCCCGCGTCTCTGCCTGCGGTGGTGGTAGAGCACCTCGTCGACCGCCGGGTCGGGGCTCAGCCACTCCCGGGCCAGGGTGGACGACCTGGCGACGACCGTGACACGCCCGCCGGCCGACTCCGCGGCGATGGCGCGGATGAAGGGCAGGTGCCAGATCAGGTCTCCGATCCCCGGACTGGTAGGGTAGACGACGGTTTTCAATGGGCTCCGGGTCGGGTTCGGGGTCGCGAGAGGCCGTGGACTCGCCAGCGGGTGCTACCGGACCCTAGGATGGCCCTTCAACCGAGGCAACCGGGTCGGGTGGCAGTGCCTCCCGAGCCTTGTCCTGGCAACGGAGTACCATGAGCGTCACCGCCCGTCCCTTGCGCCTCTATGGTGGAGCGGGCGCATGGCCATCGGCCCACGGTGACGAACCACGGGGATGAGGAGATCCATTGAGCGAGAGAGACAGCCGGAGCAGCGAGACGAGAATCTCACCCCTCGAGATGGACCCCGACCACTTTCGGGAGTTGGGGCACGAGGTCGTGGACCTCATCGCGGAATTCCTGGGGTCCATCCGGGAAAGGCCCGTAGCCACCGGGGCCTCTCCGCTGGAGGTCAGGGCACTCCTCGACGATGGGGCCGCTATGCCCATGGAAGGCCGGGACGCCCGAGAACTCCTCCGTGAAACCAGCCGAAACCTGTTCGACCACTCCCTGCACAACGGCCACCCCCGGTTCCTCGGCTACATCACGTCGTCGGCCGCGCCCATCGGGATGTTGGGGGATCTCCTGGCGGCGGCGGTCAATCCCAATATGGGGGCCTGGACGCTTTCCCCTCTCGCAACCGAAATCGAGGCCCAGACCGTGCGCTGGATCGCGGAACTCCTGGGCTATCCCATCGACTGCGGCGGGCTGCTGGTCAGCGGGGGGAACATGGCCAATACGGTGGGCTTCTGGGCAGCCCGCGTGGCGGCGGGGGGGGAAGGGATCCGGGCCTCCGGCCGGAGTGGGGATGGGAGGCCCCTGGTCGTCTATGCATCCGCCGAGACCCACACCTGGGTCCAGAAGGCCGCTGATCTCTCCGGCCTGGGCACGGACGCCATACGCTGGATCGGCACCGGTCCGGACCTGCGCATGGACCTGGCGGCCTTGCAGCGAGCCATCGACACGGACGTCCGTGAGGGCGCCCACCCCATGATGGTCATCGGCACCGGGGGTTCGGTGAGCACCGGTGCGGTGGACCCGATTCGGGAGTTGTCCCGGATTTGCCGGGAGCGGGAGATCTGGTTCCACGTGGACGGGGCCTACGGCGGTCTCGCCGCCATGCTCCCCGACGCCCCCGAGGAGCTCCACCACCTGGAGCTGGCGGACTCGGTGGCCGTGGACCCCCACAAGTGGCTGTACGCGCCCCTGGAGGCCGGATGCGCGCTGGTCCGGGACCCCGAGGTCCTCAGAAAGACCTTCAGTTACCACCCTCCCTACTACCACTTCGGTGTGGAGGCCACCAACTACGTGGATTTCGGACCCCAGAACTCCCGTGGCTTCCGCGCCCTGAAGGTCTGGCTGGCACTCCGGCAGGTGGGTAGGAAGGGGTACGAGAGGATGATCGGCGACGACGTGCGTCTGACCGGCGTCCTCCACGAGGCCGCAGGCGCCCACCCCCGCCTGGAGACGTTCACCCTCGGGTTGAGCATTTCGACCTTCCGCTACGTGCCCGAGGATCTGGCCGACCAGGTGGGTGACGAAGCCGTCGAAGGCTACCTCAACGACCTGAACAAGGGCATCCAGGCTGCTCTGGAGCGTGGCGGAGAGGTCTTCTTGTCGAATGCGGTCTTGGGAGGCCGGTACGTGCTCAGAGGGTGCATCGTGAACTTCAGAACCGACGAAGCGGACGTCCGGGCCATTCCCGAGATCGTCGCCAGGGTCGGTGCCCGAGTCCACGGGGCCATGGGCGGCCCCCCCTCATGACGGCGGGCGGGCGCGAGCATCGGCGGCGGCGCCGCCGTCCCGGGCCCGGCCCACGAGGGGATGGCTCTGGGGAAGCTGGCTGAACTCGGTCTCGGCTGCCCGGTAGGCCTCCCCGGCCGCCACGGCGTCTCCCAGGGCCATCCTGGCGTCCCCGAGGTCCAGGAGGGTGATCCCGATGCGGGGATGGGGGTGGGGCCGAACCCGCCGCTCATCCTCGAGCACTCCCTCGAGGACGGCCTGGGCGTCCCGGGGTCTCGCCTGGCCCAGGAGCACCCGGGCTCGGACCCTCTGGATTTCCAGGACGTAGCGGTGATCAGGGCGAAGTCTCTCCTCGGCCAGCGCCATGGCCGCCTCGACCAGGGAATCGGCCTCGGCCACGTTCCCGGCGTCCAGGGCGATCCGGGCGGCGACGTTCCGGGCGAGGGCGCCGTAGACGCCCTCGGTACCACCCAGTCGCTCCGCCATGGAGATGGCCTCGCCCAGCTTCGTCCGGGCCGCCGCCACGTCGTCCATCTCGAGGAGGACCTCGGCCATGGAGATGAGCGTGTAGACCGTCCCGGGGTGATCGCCGCCGTGGGCCCGATTCTTGGCCGTGGCCACACTGTCCTTTCGAGCCAGCGCGAGGGCGAACCGACCCAGATCCCAATCCACGTTGGAAAGGGCTTCGCGGCTGTTCCGGGTCCGGATATGCTCCTCGCCCAGGACCGAGATCGAGAGGTCCAGGTTCCGGTTGAGGGTGGCTTCGGCCTCCCCGAAGCGTCCCATGGCGGCCAGCGCCGCGGCCCATTGCTCCCGGGCCTCCAGGACGTCCGGGTGGTCGGCGTCGTAGAGGGCTTCGCGCATCTCGAGACCGGAACGCAGCAGGGCCTCGGATTCCGGGAACTGCTCCCGCAATCTCCGGACCATGCCCAGGTTCACGAGGGCCGTCGCGGCCGCGGGGTTCGCCTGGCCGCCGTCTCCCTCCAGGGCAGTGCGGAAGAGGGCCTCCGCCTCGTCGAAGCTGCCCTGGTCGTGGAAGGTGGAAGCGAGGCCGAGGAGCGTGTTGGCTACGGCCGGGTCGTCGTTGCCCAGGACCGTCCGCTGTACCTCGAGGGCCTGGGAGAACAGCGCTCCGGCCCGGTCGTATTCGCCTGCAGCCCGCACTTCCCATGCAAGTGTCGCCTGGAGGGTGGCGAGCCCGGTGTCGGGAGGGGGGACCAGTTGCCCCCGGAGGTCGATGGCCTGCTCGAGGCTGGTGATCGCCAGATCGATCTTCCCCTCGTCCCGCAGGACGATTCCCCGGAATCCGAGGGCATCTGCGTGCTCGATGGTCCCCGGGGACCAGTCCCGGCGGATCAGCAGCGCCCGGGCAGAGAGGCGGTCGGCTTCGTCCAGGATTCCCAGGTTCCGGTAGATCCGCGCAAGTTCCAGAAAAAGGGTCGCCTGGAGAACGGGATCGTCCCTGAGAGTCTGCTCCACCCTGGATGCGCCCTCCTCCAGGACCCCCCGAATCCCCACGGTGTCCCCCAGCGACTGGGTCGGGTCACTGAGGCGGAAGATCTCCGTCATGAGCCCTGTAACCTGTCGGGCCCGTGCGGCCTCCTCCTGCGCCTGGTCCCTGGCATCCGCGGCTCGTTGAGCCTGCCAGAGCGTGGCTCCGAGACCACCGATCAGCGCTAAACCGAGGAGGGCCGAGGCCACGACTCCGGTCCGGTGGCGGCGCACGAACTTGCCCAGCCGGTATCGGGTGCTCTCCGGCCGGGCCATGATGGGTTGGCCGCCCAGGTAGCGCTGGAGATCCTCGGCCAGGGCCTGGGCCGAGTCGTACCGGCGATCCGGCTCCTTGGCCAGGGCCTTGAGGACGATGAGATCCAGGTCCCCCCGAAGCGTCCGGGCCAGGCGTTGGGGGGTGGTGCGCCGGTTCTCGGACACCGAGCCGGTCCCGGGCGCTGAATCAGGACGGCTCGCATCCCCTCCGCTCCCGAGGGCCAGGTCGCTGGGCCGCCGGGGGATCGTCTCGCTGATGAGGCGGCTCAGCTCCGCAGGGGAGCCCGTGGTCGTGACGTACGGGCGGGAGCCGGAGAGAAGCTCGCACAGGAGCACCCCCAGGGCGTACACGTCGGAGAGGGTGGACACGGTGCCGCCGGCCACCTGTTCCGGACTGGCGTACGCAGGGGTGATCCAGTGGGTCGTCTGCTCGGCGCCTCCGAACGCCTCGACGTTCTTCGCGATCCCGAAATCGAGGAGTTTGGGCCTGCCTTCGGGCGTGACCATGATGTTGGAGGGCTTCAGGTCCCGATGCACCACGAGTTGCTGGTGCGCGTAGTGGACCGCCGCGCAGGCGCCGAGGAACAACTCGATCCGCTCCGGCAGGGACAGCCGCCTCTGGTCGCAATAGGTGAGCAGTCCCTCTCCATCCACGTACTCCATGGCGAAGTACGGTTGGCCGTCCTCGGTGAGCCCACCGTCGATGAGTCTGGCGATCCCGGGGTGTTCCAGACCGGCCAGGATCCTCCGCTCCTCCTCGAGCCGACGGGCCATGAGTGGGTCGGCGAACGCGCCTCGGAGGACCTTGAGCGCGACGGTCTGCTCGAAGCCGTCCCCCTCGCGGATCGCCAGGAGGACCACCCCCATCCCCCCCTCTCCCAGGGGGCGCACGATCCGGTAGCGCCCGATCCGTTCGGGGTACCGGCCCCCGAAGCGACGCTCCTCGTCGAGGTCGGGTACCAGGCCTTCGTCCTCGTGGGCGCCCAGGAGGGACACCACCTCCTGCCGGAGTGCCTGGTCGTCCCCGCACCGCTCGTCGAGCAGGCGCTCCCGGTCCGCCCCGGAGAGCTCCGACGCCTCCAGGAAGATCTCTCCGACAAGGACCCATCGATCCGGCGGGGCTGCCCCTCCGTTCACTCGGAGAGCTCTCTGTTGAGCCACGCCCTGGCCAGGGCCCAATCCCGCCGGACCGTCGCGTTCGAAATGCCCAGGGCTGCGGCGGTCTCGTCCAGGCTCATTCCTGCGAAGAAGCGGCACTCCACCACGCTGGCCTGGCGGGGGTCCAACTCCTTGAGTCGCTCCAGGGCCTCATCCAGGGCCAGGACGTCCGCAGGTCGCTCCCTGGCGGCGACTACGACGTCCTCCAGGGGCACATGGGCCGCCCCCGCCCCGCGCTTCTGGGCGTTCCGGGTCCGGGCGTAGCTGATCAGGATGCGGCGCATTGCGACCGCCGCCGCCCCGAAGAAATGGGCCCGGCCCTCCCAGGAGACGTTGTCCAGCTGGACCAGGCGGAGGTACGCCTCGTGAACCATGGCCGTTGCGGACAGGGTGTGGTCTTGGCGCTCCCTCCGGAGCTCCCGTCGGGCCAGGTCCCTGAGGTTGTCGTAGACCACGGGGAGCAGGCGATCCAAGGCTTCCGGGTCCCCGCCGGCCATCTGGGACAACACCTGTGTCACATCGATTTCTTCGTTCATACCCTCCTCCGGGAGGCTCTAAGAAGCGACCGGGTCCCAGTCCACGCCAGGGTTATGGACCCTGGGGACCCCAGGCTCGGGAGTCGTGAGCGGTCCCGGGACGATCCTGCGCCTCTATATGCGGGACGGGAGATAACGGCCCGATCTCGCGGCGACGAACATAGATGACATAAGGAGCGGGAACGATGAACCACAACGCCTGGAAGACCGGATTCATGGGAAGTGCGAAGCACGGAGTCCTTGAGGCCCTCGAGTCCAGCGGGCCCCTGACCGTCCCCGAACTCCCCCGGGCGTGGCCGGTCACACGGGCCCTCCTGGAGTTCCTCGTGGAGCACCTGGAGGAGGCCGGGTTCATCGACCGTCTGGACCACGCTGGGATCCCCGGTAAGCGAGCCGTGCGGATCACCGCTCAGGGTTCGGCGTACCTGAGGTCCCGACCCGTCGAGACGATGAACACGGTCCAGTTCTACAGTCGCCCGGTCACGGCCCCCCGCTCGAGGGCGGTGGGCTGATCATCTAGATTCTTAGGATTCGGACGCCGGCGGACCCGGCTCTCTCTCGTCACCGGAGGCACCATGCAGCCTGCTCAGGTCAAGCTGGTTACCGACAGCTGGGGCCGCATCCAGGATCACGGCACGGGACTGGCCCAGGCGTTCTATGGACGCCTCTTCCAACTCGATCCCCGGATCAAGGATCTCTTCGCCTTGGCCGAGATGGATTCCCAGGGTGAGAAGTTCATGGCCATGCTCACCGAGTTGGTCCACGTGGCGGAGGATCCGGATCGGTTCGAGTCCCTGCTGCGGGACTCGGGCAGGCGGCACGAGGGGTACGGAGTGGTCCCCCGGGACTACCGGACGGTGGGGGAGGCCCTGCTCTGGGCCATCGATGCGGCGCTCCCCGGAGGCATGGACCACCCGACCCGGGAGGCCTGGGCGGAAGCCTATACTCGGATGTCGTCGCTCATGCAGGGCCGATCTCTCCGGGAGGCCGAGCTCTCGGAGTAGCGCCCCCCGCTCAGGCCTTCGCAGAGCCCTCGGAGGATGTCAGGCGGGTCATGGCGGCGACTCCGATCAGGACGATCGCCATACTGATGACCTGGGCTCCGGTGAAGAGGTCCAGAAAGAACCGGTCGTCCTTCAGGCGCACGATCTCCAATACGAACCGCTGGACCCCATAGAGGCTCAGCCAGAGCCCGAAGAGCCACCCCGGAGCCCGGAGATGATCCCGGAACCGGAAGATCACGGCGAAGACGAGGAGGGAGATGACCACCTCGTAGAGCTGGGTGGGGTGGACGGGCACCACCTCACCGAACCTCGCGACCAGGGCCGGGTCTACCGTGATCCCGTACTGGGATTCGAGGACATCCACACGGGTCGGCGGCGCACCCTTGGGGAACGCGATCCCGTACCAGGCCCCGGTTGGCCGTCCGTAGTCGTCTCCCACCAGGAAGCACCCGATCCGCCCCACGGCGATCCCGATGGGCATGGCCAGGGCCGCGGCGTCCAGGGTCATCCCCATGGGGAGCCCCATGCGCCGGATGCCCACCAGGACCATGGCCGTCGCCAGGATGAACCCCCCGTACCAGGTGAGCCCGGAACCTGAAAACAGCGCGCCCCGGATGTCTCCGGACAGGGTGTCGACGTGCCAGATCACCCAGTACAGCTTCGCGCCTACGATCCCGCCGATGAGGGCCAGGATGAGGACGTTCCAGGCCTTCTCCCCGTCCATCCCCTTGCGATCCATCCCCCACTGCATGACCAGCACGGAGGCGACGAAGGCCAGGCCGATGAAGAAGCCGAAGGAGTAGACCGCCCGCCCTCCGAAGAGGGGAAGGCCTTCAGGGAATCGGAAGAGTTCGGGGAGCATGGTTCGATTTTCTCTTGGGTTCGGCCCGGTGAATCCGACGCCCTCCAGACTAGCGCTGACGAACCCCGATGGCCAAGATGCCGCCGCTCGTTGGGCCGGGGATCGATGGGCGCCATGAGCGGTTCGCGGCGTTCTTCGCGCCTTAGGGGAGTAGCGGCATCCTACGTGAATCGCGCACCGCCCCGGCGGCGCCTCGAAAGGAAAGGAACCCGATGAACGCCTCAACCACCGACGCACCGGTACGCGGGAGGACCTTCGACAATCTCGCCGACGCCATCGGCAATACGCCCCTCGTCCGGGCCAAGCGGACCGCCTTGGCCAACGGCGCCAAGGCAGACGTCTTGATGAAGCTGGAGTTCTTCAACCCCGTCGGGAGCGTCAAGGACCGGATCGCCGTGGCCCTCATTGACGCCTTGGAGGCGGATGGGAGACTCCAGCCCGGGGGAACCGTCGTGGAACCCACGTCGGGGAACACCGGGATCGGGTTGGCCTACGTCTGTGCCGCTCGCGGATACCGATGTGTGCTCACCATGCCCGAGACCATGTCGGTGGAACGAATGCGCATGATGGGACTCCTGGGAGCCGAGCTCGTCCTGACGCCCAAGGATGAGGGGATCAACGGGGCCTTCGCCGCCGCCGAGCGACTGCTGGAGGAGATCCCGGGGGCTGTGGCCGCCGGACAGTTCACGAGCCCTGCGAATCCAGAGATCCACCGTCGGACCACCGCAGAGGAGATCTGGGTGGACACCGGCGGCGAGGTGGACATCCTGGTTACGGGGGTGGGCACGGGTGGCACCCTCACCGGCGTCGGTTCGGTCCTCAAGGCCCGGAACCCCTCCGTCCGGGTGGTCGCCGTAGAGCCGGCCACGAGTCCGGTTCTCTCGGGCGGCGAGCCCGGTCCCGGGAACATGATCCAGGGGATCGGGGCCGGGTTCATTCCCGAGGTTCTGGACACGTCCCTCATCGACGAAGCCATTCCGGTGGAGAACGAGGCGGCGTTCCAGATGGCCAGGGATCTGGCCCGCCTGGATGGCATTCCGGCCGGAATCTCCTCCGGCGCCGCGGCCGTAGCGGCCTTCGAAGTCGCCGCTCGTCCCGAGAACGCAGGAAAGACCGTGGTCGCCGTCTTTCCGTCCTGCGCCGAGCGGTACTTGAGCACGCCGCTGTTCGAAGGGATCTGAGGCCGGAGTCGGGGTCTCGGCCCTGTGAGCGTGGGGTTCAGGGGGGGAGGCTGCGCTGCCTCTCCCCCCTTTCCTTTCAACAATCCGAGGCGGGCCGGTGTCAGAAGGCGGGACGGATGACTATCCTAGGCGCCTTCCATTCCCGGTTCCAAGCTCACCCTCAGCCGTTACAGCGTTCGACCGTGCCATACTCCCGGACCCCCGCACCCGCCGCGGCCGTCTCCCTGCTTTCCGCGCTCCTATTCGCCGCTCCTCTCCTGGCCCAGGAGCAGGCCGGAGGGGGGGGCGAGAGCGAAAACACGGCCCGGAAACGGATGGTGGTGGAGAGGCTCGGCGAGGGGGAGTCCATCGAGTTGGACGGCCGGCTCGACGAGGGCGCCTGGTCCCGGGCCGTTCCAGCCACGGGCTTTCGTCAGACCGATCCCGTGGAGGACGCGGATCCCTCCGAGAGGACCGAGGTCCGGATCCTCATTGACGGGGACAACCTCTACGTCGGGGCCATGCTCTTCGATCGGGAGCCGGACGGGATCCTGGCCTACCAGCGCCGCAGGGACGCGTTCCTCTTCACGGACGACGCCTTCCGCTTCATCCTCGACACCTTTCTCGATCAGCGCACCGGGTACTTCTTCGAGACGAATCCGGCCGGGGTATTGGGCGACGGACTCCTGGGAGGCGGGGGCGGAGGTCGAGGCGGTGGGGGGGGCGGCGGAAGGGGCGTAAACAAATCCTGGGACGGAATCTGGGACGTGCGAACCGCCCGGACGGCGGAGGGGTGGAGCGCCGAGTTCCGGATCCCGTTTCGCACGCTGAACTTCGATCCCGGGCTGGACGATTGGGGGATCAACTTCGAGCGGAGTATTCGGCGGCGGCAGGAGGACGTCCAGTGGAACGGCTCCCGCCGGAATCAGCCCGTGACCCAGCCGATTCATGCCGGACGGGTCGGGGGGCTCCAGGGGATGTCCCAGGGGCTCGGGCTGGAGATGATTCCCTACGCCCTCGGTGCCTGGAGGAACGTCCCGGAGGCCGACGAGCCCACGACCTATCCCACGGACATCGGGGGAGACCTCAACTACAACCTCACCCCCAGCCTCCGGGCGGGATTGAGCGTGAACACCGATTTCGCCGAGGTGGAGGTGGACGATCGGCGGGTGAACCTCACCCGCTTCCCTCTCTTCTTCCCTGAACAGCGGGACTTCTTTCTGGAGGGGTCCTCGGTGTATGAGTTCGCGCCCCGAAGCGGACCCCGACCCTACTACAGTCGCCGGATCGGGCTCCAATCCGGTGAGCAAATCCCGATTCGCTACGGTCTCAGGTTGGGAGGGCAGGCCGGCAAGTACGAACTGGGGTTCCAGCATTTCAACACCGCGAGCCAGCCCGGGGTCGTGGAATCCGAGGATTTCACCGTTGCCCGAATCAAGAGGAACCTCTTCCAGCAGTCCAGCCTGGGGGTCATGTACACCCGGCGAGCCACGGACCGGGACTCGGTGGGCGTGGCACCGGAGGATCGGCACACCGCCGGGGTGGATCTCAACCTGAGGACCTCCACCCTGTTCGGTGACAAGAACCTGGAGTTGGAGGCGTTCTGGGTCTGGAACTCCGACCGCGGGGAAGATGGGGGTGGCAAGGATCCGCGGATGGGAGACCTCACGGCCCGGGGATTCCGCCTGAACTTCCCCAACGATGTGTGGGAGGGTCATCTCTCCTACCGGGAGTTCGGCAAGCTCTACGACCCCGCCGTCGGCTTCGTGACGAGGAACGATTTCAAGCGCGTCGAACCCCGGATCGCATGGAACCCACGGACAGAAAGCGTGAGTTGGCTCAGGCGGTTCGAGTTCAACGTCCAGTACCGGTATCTCGAAGGGCTCACCAGCCATCAGAAGGAGGAGGAGGTCTGGGAGTTCGGCGTGTTGGGGCTCCAGTTCGAGAGCGGGGACGATTTCAACGCTGAAGCGCAGCGGACCTACGAGCGTCTTGACCGGCGATTCGAGGTCTATGACAGCATCTACATCGAGGCGGGAGAGTACACCACCTGGCAGGCGAGCACGCGGATCTTCACGGCCTCCCGGAGACCGGTGTCGGTTCGGGGGAACGCGAGCTGGGGTGGATTCTGGAACGGGGACAAGAAGAGCGGGGAGGCCTCGCTGACCATCCGACCCCTCACGGGTTTGAGCTTCTCGACCACGTTCGAGCACAACGATGTCGACCTGCCCCAGGGGGACTTCACCACGAACCTGGCTCGCCTCGAGGTGGGCTGGGATGCCACGCCCCTCATCGCCCTGACCGGCAACGTCCAGTACGATGATGTGAGCGAGGTTATCGGCCTGTTCTCCAAGCTCCGTTGGACGCTGCGCCCTGGAAACGACATCTTCTTCGTGTTCACGCACAATTGGCTGCGCGATCCCCTGGCGCAGGACGAGGAGATCATCACACTCTCCAGGGGCGCGACCATCAAGGCCAACTACACGATCCGTTTCTGACCCCCCACGGGGGGACGGAGCACCCGCGGCTCCATGCCCGAACGCTACGAAGTCACCACTCCTGAGGAGTTGCGGGAAGACGTTCAGTCCCAGCCTTCCCTCCGACCCCAGCGCCTGGCCCAATTCATCGGCCAGGACAAGGTGCGTGAGTCCCTCTCCGTCGCCATCGAGGCCGCCAAGCTTCGCGGTGATCCCCTGGACCACCTCCTCTTCCACGGTCCCCCGGGCCTTGGCAAGACCACCCTGGCCTCGCTCATGGCACGGGAGATGGGGGTGAACATCAAGACGACCTCCGGACCGGTGCTGGAGAAGCCCGCCGACCTGGTGGGAATCCTGACCAACCAGCGGGAAGGGGACCTGCTCTTCATCGACGAGATTCACCGTCTCCGGCCCATCATCGAAGAGTTTCTCTACCCGGCCATGGAGGACTTCAAGGTGGAGATCCGGCTCTCCGACGGCCCCCGGGCCCAGACCATGACCATGGCGGTGGAGCGTTTCACGCTGGTCGGGGCCACCACTCGATTCGGGCTCCTGACCGCGCCCATGCGGGCCCGCTTCGGGATCGTGCAGAGGCTCAACTTCTACCCGCCGGAGGAGCTGGCCACCATCGTGGCTCGCAGTGCGGAGATCCTCGACGTCCGGACCACACCCGACGGCGCCGATGAGATCGCCCGCCGGTCCCGAGGCACCCCTCGGGTGGCGAACCGGCTCCTGCGCAGGGTTCGGGACTTCGCCCAAGTGAAGGCCGACGGGGAGATCGACGTGGAGGTGGCCCAGGCCGCCCTGGCCATGCTGGACGTGGACGAGTACGGGCTGGACGAGATGGATACCCGGGTGCTCAAGACCCTCATCGAGAAGTTCGAGGGGGGGCCGGTGGGGCTCAATTCCCTGGCCGTCGCCATGGGGGAGGACGCGACGACCCTGGAGGAGGTCTACGAGCCCTTCCTGATCCAGAACGGCTTCATCATGCGGACTGCTCAGGGGAGGGTGGCCACCGCCCACGCCTACCGACGTCTCGGGTTTACGGCTCCACCGCGTTCGGATCAGGGCCTGGGGCCCGGGCAGTCCTCTCTCTTCGAGGAGTAGCGTGTCCTCCGATGGGGCGCCCCGGAGCCCCGGGGTCGCGAGAGGTTCCCGGACCTCGGACTACGACTACGACCTTCCTCCGGCGCGGATCGCCCGGTTCCCAGCCCCTCTTCGGGACGAGGCCCGGCTTCTGGTCGTCGGGCAGCAGCGGTTCACCCACCGCGTATTCAGGGATCTTCTGGACCTGTTCCGGGCAGGCGACGTCCTGGTTCTGAACGACACCCGGGTGTTTCCAGCCCGCCTGGTCGGGTTCAAGCCCACCGGGGCAAGGGCCGAGATACTCCTGATCCGTCCTCGGGGAGAGGAGTCCGGGGACCGGCAAACCGGTTACACCCAGCCCTGGGAGGCGCTGGTCCGCCCCGGGGGGAAGCTCAAGCCCGGTCGCGTCGTCGACATCGCCGAGGGATTCCGGGGGCAGATCGTGGACTCGGTCGAGGGCGGGGGACGCCTGGTGGAACTCCGCTCCACCCGTCCCGTGGCCGAGTCCCTGGCGCTCCACGGCCACGTGCCCCTGCCTCCCTATATCGACCGGGAGGATGAGCCCGTGGATCGGGAGCGTTATCAGACGGTCTACGCACGGGAGTCCGGGTCGGTGGCGGCGCCCACCGCAGGCCTCCACTTCACCCGGGAGCTCCTGGACGAGGCGACGGTCCGGGGCGTGTCCATCGCCCGGACCCTTCTCCACGTGGGGATCGGTACCTTCCGACCCGTGGAAGAGGATGATCCGGGGGCGCACCCCATGCACCGGGAAGTCTACCGCGTGGAGCCCGAAGAGGCCGAGCGGATCAACGCTGCCCGGAGCGCCGGTGGTCGGGTCTGGGCGGTGGGAACCACGGTGGTCAGGACCCTCGAGACCGTGACGGGAGAGGATGGCCGGGTTCGGCCCGGACAGGGCGAGACCGACCTGTTCATCCGGCCTCCGTATCGGTTTCGGGCTGTAGACGGACTGATCACCAACTTCCATCTTCCCCGGTCCACACTGCTCATGCTCGTGGCGGCTTTCGCCGGGTACGAGCGGACCATGGACGCGTACGGGGTGGCGGTGGAGGAGGGGTACCGCTTCTACTCATACGGTGACTCCATGGTGATCCCTCCCTCGTCGGACTGACTCCACATGCTCGAATTCTCCCTCGAGGGGACCGACGGCGCGGCCCGGGCCGGCACCCTCCGAACGGCCCGGGGCGAGATTCCCACCCCGGTCTTCATGCCGGTGGGGACGGCCGGGACCGTGAAGGCCCTGGTGCCCGAGGAGGTGGAGGCTCTGGGCGCGACCATCGTGCTGGCAAACACGTACCACCTCTATCTGCGCCCGGGGCACCAGGTGGTGCGCGAGCTGGGCGGCCTCCACGAATTCATGAGATGGGATCGACCCATCCTCACCGATTCCGGAGGGTACCAGGTGTTCTCCCTGGCCCCGATCAGCCGAATCCGGGACGAGGGGGTGGAGTTTCAGAGCCACATCGACGGTTCGCGCCACCTGTTCACGCCCGAGTCGGTAATGGAGGTGCAGCGCGCCCTCGGTGCGGACATCGTCATGGCCTTCGACGAATGCCCCCCGGGGGGAGCCGACCGGCAGGTGGTACGAGAGGCCAATCGCCGGACCCGGGAGTGGCTGGTCCGCTGCGACGCCCGATTCCGCCAGATGGAGGCCGACGGCTCGGGCCCACCCCAGTCTCTCTTCCCGGTGCTTCAGGGGAACGTCCACGATGATCTCCGGCTAGAGGCGGTGGGGTACACCCTGGACGTAGGCGATTGGCCCGGCTTCGGGATCGGAGGACTGTCTGTGGGGGAGGCGAAGGACGACATGTGGCGGACCCTGGACATCCTCCACGACGCGCTGCCCGAGGACCGCCCCCGATATCTGATGGGTGTCGGTTACCCCGACGACCTCCTGGAGGCCGTGGCCCGGGGGTGCGACATGTTCGACTGTGTAGCGCCGACCCGGAACGCCCGGCACGGCACGGCATGGACATTGGACCTGGGCCAGGTCAACTTGAAGGCCGCCCGGTTCCGGACCGATCGGCAACCCGTCGATTCCGGTTGCGACTGCTACACGTGCAGCCGCTACGACCGTGCATACCTGCGGCACCTGGTGGTGGCGGGGGAGCGTCTGGCCGACCGTCTCCTTTCCATCCACAACCTCCGGTTCCTGGTCCGGCTCGCTGAAGAGGCGCGGAGCAGGGTCCTGGCCGGCGAATTCGGGACCTGGTCTCGGGAATGGCTGGACCGGTACCGGACGGCCAAGGGACCGTAGGGAACAGCGTATTGCGGAGGCGGGGGCGCGAGATCGTCCCGCTTCCGCGTCCCAACTCTGGAGAATTCGGTGAACGATCTGGCCCTGGCATCCTTCATGGCCCCTCAACAGGGGGGCAGCGCCACACTCGTGTTCATGGTCCAGATGGTGGCCATCTTCGCGATCTTCTACTTCCTCCTGATCCGGCCCCAGCGCAAGGAGGCGCAACGGCACCAGGAGATGATCGCCAACATCCGCAAGGGCCACGAGATCATCACGTCGGGGGGAGTGGTCGGCACGGTGGTCCATGTGGCGGAGAACCGGCTGACCATCAAGTCGGGTGAGAACACGCGTTTGGTCATCGATCGGTCCAAGGTCGCGGCGGTCACCAACTTCGAGGGGACCGACGGCTGAGCCCGTCGACGGCACGAAGGACGTCCCCATGTCGATTCGCGAGATCAGGATCCTCGGTGACCCGGTCCTCCGCACCGAAGCGGAGCCGGTGGAGGGATTCGACGATGTCCTCAGGGAACTGGTCGAGGACATGTTCGAGACCATGTATCATGCCGAGGGGATCGGACTTGCGGCCCCCCAGATCGGGATCTCCCGGCGGGTGATGGTCGTGGACGTGCGTGATCCCGAGGAGCAGGGGGGAGCGGGGCAGATCGCCCTGGTGAACCCCGAAGTCGTGGAAGCGTCTGCGGACACGGAGCGCTCCTCGGAGGGGTGTCTGAGCATCCCCGGGCTGGAGGAGGTGGTGGAGCGGCCCTTTGCCGTCACCGTCCAGGGGTTGGACCCCGATGGCAAACCGGTTCGAATCGAGGCCGGCGGCCTGCTGGCACGGGCGCTCCAACATGAGATCGACCACCTCGACGGGGTGCTCTTTCTCGACCGGATCTCTCCGCTGAAGCGAAAGCTGCTCATGAAGAAGTGGAGGAAGAGCCGGGAGAAGGCCGAGGCCGGATGAGAGTTCTGTTCTGGGGTACACCCGAGTTCGCGGTATCCGCCCTGAGGGCCATCGTCGGCGAGGGGCACGAGGTGGTCGGTGTGGTGACCCAACCCGATCGCCCGGCGGGTCGGGGCCGCACGCTGAAGCCCTCTCCGGTCAAATCTTGGGCTCTCGAGGAAGGGTACCCGGTGCTGACCCCCGAGCGCCCGGAAGGCGACGCATTCATCCAGGAACTGTCGGACCTGGCGCCGGACATTTCGGTGGTGGCGGCGTACGGCCACATCCTCCGCCCGCAGGTCCTGGAGCTTCCGCCCCTGGGCTCCCTCAACATCCACGCCTCCCTCCTCCCGGAGTTACGGGGCGCCGCACCGGTCAACTGGGCCATTATCCGGGGGCACCAGACCTCCGGCGTCTCCATCATGCGCATGGAGGAGGGGCTGGATTCCGGACCCGTCCTATTGCGGGTGGAGGAGGATATGGGCGACCAGGTGACCGCGTCGGAGCTCTACGCCTACCTCGCGGAGGCCGGCGCCCTGGCCGTGGTCGCCGCGCTGGCACTCATCGAAGGTGGGGTGTCGGAGGAGGAGGAACAGGATCACGAAAAGGCGACCTACGCTCCCAAGATCGACCGAAACACCGCCCGCCTGGATTGGGAGCTGGAGGCGTCTGCCGTGGGCCGCTGGATCCGGGGAATGGACGCCGTCCCCGGGGCCTGGAGCGTGCTGGACGGGCATCCTGTGAAACTCTTCTGGCCCCAGCCCGACGACCGGGATCCCGACGGGGGCGACCCGGGGCTCATCCTGGACGCGGATCCGGCCAAGGGGCTTCGCGTCTCTGCGGGGCGGGGGACGGTGACCATCGGAGAGGTCCAGCCCGAGGGCAAGAAGAGGATGGCGGCGGCGGACTGGATCCGGGGTCGTGGGTGTGAGGCCGGACAGCGCTTCGTCTGACGTTTCGGAGACGCCGTCGCGCCTGCCGCGCCTCCACGTCGTCACCGACGACGGTGTGCTCGGCGCTTCCGATTTCCTGGACCGGGCCGTCAGGATGCTCGAGTCCGGCGGCCCCTCCGTGGCGTTGCACCTCAGGGGCCCCCATACCCCGGGCCGAGTGCTCCACTCCCTCGGACTGGAGTTGGTCGCGTCGGCGCGAGAGACCGGAAGCCTGGTGGTGGTGAACGACAGGATCGACGTTGCCATAGCGTGCGGTGCGGGCGGCGCTCACCTCGGCGTTCGGTCCCTCTACCCGTCCGATGCCCGAGAGGTTCTCGATCTGTCTCCCCGAGCGGCCGGGGGAGTGGTGCCCGTATTAGGGGCTTCGGTACACCACGAGGGTGAACTCCGAGCGGCCCTGGACGGCGGAGCCCAGTTCCTCGTGGTGGGCTCGGTCTTCGCTACCCTGTCCCACCCCGGGGCTGCGACCCTGGGGGTCGACGGACTCGCGGCCATGGTCGACAGGGCGGGGGAGACCCCCGTTCTCGGGATCGGAGGCGTGACGCCCGCCCGGGTGGCGGAGGCGCTCCGGGTGGGGGCGTGGGGCGTCGCCGTGCTAAGCGGGGTCTGGGGGGAGGCGGACCCGGGCCGGGCGGTCGGTGTCTATCTCGAAGCGCTCGCCCGACGGGGAGCCGATGCGGCGGGTCCGGTGTAGTGGAGTTGAATTCCTCGGCGTTCGTGCCAAACTGAATCGGAGCGGATTAGGGCCTGCCCCTTGGAGAGTCAACGATGAGCCAGTCGATCAGGGTCCACGTCAATGGGAAGGACCGGGACGTGTCGAGCGGTCTGTCGGTTACCGGACTTCTCCAGAGCTTCGATCTCGACCCCTTGTTGGTCGTGGTTGAGCTGAACCGGGAGATCCTGGACCGGGAGCAGTTCCCGGCCACCGAAATCCGGGAGGGGGATCAGGTGGAACTCGTGCATTTTGTCGGTGGCGGCTGAGCCACCTGGAGCAGTCGATATGAGTGAGCGGAGTGCGCTGGAAGGGGTCGGGGACGCCCCCCTGGTGGTGGGAGGGCGAGAGTTCGCATCTCGGCTGATCCTCGGGACGGGGAAGTACCGGACCAACGAGGACATGGTGAACGCGCTCCGGGCCAGTGGGACCGACATGGTCACCGTTGCGGTTCGGCGTGTGGACCTGGACCGGACCAAGGAGGAGGGCATCCTCTACCACCTGGACCCGGACGAGTTCTTCCTCCTTCCCAATACGGCCGGCTGCTACACGGCGGAGGACGCCATCCGTTATGCGAGGCTGGGGAGGGCCGCGGGCTTCAACGAGTGGATCAAGCTGGAGGTGATCGGCGACGAGAAGACCCTCCTGCCCGATGTCGCGGCCACCATCGAGGCGGCCGAGACCCTGGTGGCGGAGGGGTTCAAGGTCATGGCCTACACTAACGACGACCTGATCAGCGCCCTCCGCCTGGAAGACGCGGGTTGCGTGGCGGTCATGCCCCTGGCCAGTCCCATCGGCAGCGGACTCGGGGTGGTCAACCCGTACTTCATCAGGGAGATCAAGACCCGGCTCGCGGTTCCAGTAATCGTAGACGCGGGTGTGGGGACGGCCTCGGACGCGTGCGTGACCATGGAGCAGGGGGTGGACGGGGTGCTCATGAACACGGCGGTGGCGGTGGCGGACGATCCCGTGGCCATGGCGGCCGCCATGCGTCACGGCATCATCGCCGGGCGGCTGGCCTACCTCGCGGGTCGGATGCAGGCCCGGGAGATCGCCGTTCCCTCGTCGCCGACCCGGGGGATGCTGGACTGACCCCCGAACGCGAGTCCGTCCTTCAGGTCATCCGGGCGGTGTCCCGCGGGCGCCGGCTGGACCTGGCCGTAGCAGCGGAGATCCGTGGGTCGGAGGACCGGACCCGACGCTGGGTGCGAGAGGCCGCCTATGGCACGGTGCGCCTGCGGGGCCGGCTCGACCACCTTCTGGATCATCATGTCGACCGGGGCCTGTCCTCGGTCCACTCGGACGTGGTCGACGTGCTGCGCCTGGGCGCCTACCAGCTGCTCTACATGGCGAGCGTTCCCGATTACGCCGCCATCACCGAGGCCGTGGATCAGGTCAAGGCCGTGGGACGTCCCGGGGCTGCGGGGCTGGTCAACGCGGTCCTGAGAGGTCTGGCTCGGGAGGGTGGGGGACGGGAGCGGTTCCCGGGGTTGGAGGCCGACCCCGTGGACCATCTGGCGACATGGGGGTCCCATCCTCGCTGGTTGGTGGAGCGGTGGGTCGAGCGTTTCGGCGCCGAGGCTACAGAGGGCCTCGTCGATGCAAACAATCGGATCCCCCCCATCGGCGTGCGTCCTCTCGGTGCGTCGGTTCCCGGTACCCTGGAGCGGGCCCGGGCGGCTCTGGAATTCTCAGGGATCCTGGTGGCCAAGAGCGTGCCCGAGGCCGGCGTTCTCATCCTCGGCGAGTCGTCCCAACTCGAAGCGGCCATGAAGACTGTCCGGCTCCAGGTGCAGGACCCCGGCGCCGCCATGGTGGTGGCATACGCATCTCCGGACGGGCGTCCCGGAGACTGGTATGCGGACCTGTGTGCCGCACCGGGTGGGAAGGCGGTGGCCCTCGCGGAGGAGGGAAACCCGGTCCTGGCGCTGGACCCGTCCACGCCGCGGCTTCGCCTCGTCCGGGAGACTGCCGCTAGGCTGGACCTAGCCATCTTCCCCGTCCGTGGGCGGGGAGAGTTCCCACCCATCGGGTCGGTACGGCTCGTGCTTCTGGACGTGCCCTGCTCGGGCACGGGTACCCTCAGGCGTCATCCGGATGCCCGATGGAGGCTCCAGCCGTCGGATCTTGGTACATTTGTGCGACTCCAGGCCGGGATTCTCGAGGGTGGAGCCCGGGCGGTGGAAATCGGCGGATTGCTCATCTATTCCACTTGTACCCTGGAGCCCGAGGAGAACCGTTTGCAGGTAGAGGATTTCTTGAAGCGACACCCTGAATTCGAACTGGAACCGCCCGAGGGTTGGGGGAGCCCCGATCTGGGTGCGTCCATGGACGCGGGAGGCTTCCTGGAGGTACTGCCCCAGGTCCAGGGTCACGACGGGGCCTTCGCGGCCCGGTTGCGGCGCGTCCGATGAAGCTCGGCGATTCCCTGAGGAGGCGCCGCAAGGGCGTGACCCGTTCCCCCGGGGCGGATGCAGCAGATCCCCCTGGGCGGTTTCCTCTCCTGGACAATCTCTGGGCGGTCCTCGCCCTCGGACTTGCACTGGCCGTCGTGGGGTCGACCATCGGCTACCTCGTGGGGACCCGAGCCCTCTTCCCTGCGCCCCAGGGGCCCACGGATCTGGTCGAGGTGCCTGAGCTCTCAGGACTCACCGCCGATTCCGCCCTGCTGGCGTTGGCGGACGGTGGGCTCACCCTCGGCTCGGTGGACACCATCCGTCACCCGGAAGTCCCGGTAGGCCTGACCCTGGGCCAGAGCCCCCTGGCCGGCCAGCTGGCGCTTCCCGGGGACAGCATCCGGATCGTAGTCAGCGCCGGGCCCGAGGAGCGTCCGGTCCCCGACCTGGTGGGGATCCGGGGTGATCGCGCCCGTGACGTCCTCGACGCGGCCGGGTTCACGGTGCTCGAGGACACGGTGCAGTCCGATCTCCCTGCGGGGGTCGTGGTGCGTCTCGAGCCCCGCCCCGGGACCTCCCTGGCCCTTCCGGCCGAGGTCTCCATCAGCCTCTCCCTGGGGCCTCCCCTCGTCGAGGTGCCTCTTCTGGTAGGCCTTTCCGAGGAAGAGGCCCGGGTCGTCGCAGACTCTGTGGGCCTCGTCGTCGGCGAGGTCCTCGAACGCTTCCGCTTCGGACTGGATCAGGGTACCGTTATCGAGCAACAGCCCGCGGCGAGGCAAATGGTGGAGCGGGGATCCGAGATACGCCTCGTGGTGGGTCGTCGAGGCACAGGTGACGCTCGACCGCAGGTGCAGGACGACGGCTCGGTTCAGGAGCCCTCACCCCGTAACACGAACCCGCTCGAAGGGACCCGCCCCAGACCATGATTACTCGATTCCTCCGGTTCCCATACCTGGTAGGCCTAGGCATCGTCGCCGTGGTGGTCCTGCTGGCCTGGATCAACCGAAACAACATCACCCGGGTCGCCGCCGGCGCCCCGGCGCCGGATTTCGTGGCCTATACCATGGACGGCGAGCCGGTCACGCTGGCCGACTACCAGGACAAGGTCGTCCTCTTGAACATCTGGGCGACATGGTGCCCGCCTTGTCGGGAGGAGATGCCCTCCATGCAACGCCTCTATGAGGCGATGGAGGACGAGGACGATTTCGAGATCCTGGCGGTGAGCGTGGACGTGAATCCCGGAGAGCGGGACGAATTCGGGCGGCTCAGCGGGGAGATCGATGTCTTTGCGGACTCCCTGGGCCTCACGTTCCCCGTCCTCTGGGACCAGGAGCGGAAGCTGGAGCGGCTCTACCAGACCACGGGGGTCCCCGAGACGTTCGTGATCGGACGGGACGGGATCATCTACAAGCAGGTGTCCGGCGGGACCATGTGGGATTCCGAGGACCACCAGGCGCTCCTGAAGCGGCTCCTGGGGAGCTGAGGAGAGGAGGCTCGCTTGGGATTCCTTCGAGGGCTGGTGACGCGGAACGTGTTGCTGAAGGTCGCCTCCCTCGTCCTGGCAGTGCTTCTCTGGACCGTGGTCCGAGTCGAGTCACCTGAGCGGCAGACCCTGCCCGGGGTCACCGTCCGCGTGTCCCTCCAGGACCCCGAGTGGACCCTGGCGGAAACGCCCTTCCCGCCGAGGGTGCAGGTCGTCTTCAACGGGCCGGCCCGGGAACTCTTCCGGATGGCGGTGGATCAGCCGGTGATCAACATCCCGGTGGACGCCGTGCACGCTGGGGACACGGTGGTGGTCCTGCGGCGGGAATGGCTTCGCCACAACGGGCAGGGGATCGTCATCGAGGACTTCCAGCCCTCTTCGGTTCGGTTGACCTTCGAGCCCATCCGGTCCCTACCCATTCCGGTGGCCCCCCGGTCCACGGGCACACTGCCCACCGGTCTCGCCCTCGCCGCACCCCTTGCCTCCGATCCGGCCGTGATACGGGTGCGGGGGCCCCAGGGGAGGATCTCCGCCCTGGACTCGCTCCGGCTCGAACCCCTGGATCTTTCAGGCATTACCCGATCCGGCGCCTTCCAGACCCAGGTGGACACGGCCGGGCTCGCGCCCGTGGAGGTGGGGGCCACCCGGGTCTCGGTGATCGTCCAGGTCGAGGACCAGATCCGCCGAGAGGTCCCCGGAATCCCCGTGCTCCCCTCAGGCCCCGGCGGGGGTCGCATCCTCCGGGTGACGCCGGATACGCTGACCGTGATCCTCCTCGGGGCCCGGAGCATCGTCAACTCCGTGGAGACGGCCGCGCTCCGAGTTGTGTTCCCGGGGGAGTTGGTGCTGGACATGGCCGCCGGGGACTCCATCAGGCTGCCGGTCCGGGTCGAGGGCTCCCCGCCGCTGGTCCGGGCACGGCCCGCTGCGGACTCGGTAACGGTCGGATGGGCCGCGGCCTCGTCCATCGACGGAGGCGCGTGGTGAGCGAGCCGCTCATCCTCGGCCTCGAATCCTCCTGCGACGAAACCTCGGCGGCCCTTCTCAGGGGAGAGCGTGAACTGCTGGCTCACGTGGTGCTCTCCCAGGACGTGCACGCCATCTACGGAGGCGTGGTGCCTGAGCTGGCCGCCAGAGCACATCTCCGGGTGGTGGATCGAGTGGTAGAAGAGGCTGTCCGCCGGGCCGGCGTTTCCCTCCAGGCCCTGGACGCCGTCGCGGTGACCGCTGGTCCGGGCCTCATCGGAGCCCTGCTGGTGGGTGTATGCTGGGGCAGAGCCGCCGCCTTCGCCCTGGGGAAGCCGTTCATACCCGTCCACCACATGGAGGCCCACCTCTTCGCCCCGTCCCTGGAGGACGCGGAGGCTCAACCACCCTTCGTGGGGCTCCTGGTGTCCGGAGGGCACACCATGCTCCTCCACGTGCCTGCGTGGGGCGACTACGAGCTCCTGGGGCAGACGAGGGACGACGCCGCCGGAGAGGCGTTCGACAAGGTGGCCAAGCTCCTGGGCCTCACCTACCCCGGGGGCCCCGCGATCCAACGGCTCTCGGAGGGGGTGGACCCTGGTCGCCATCGGCTTCCCACTCCGCTTCTCCAGGGGGGACAGGACCCGGAGGGGTCGGACTACTTCGACTTCTCCTTCAGCGGGCTCAAGACGGCGGTAGGCAATCTGGTGGCCAAGCTGGAGCGGGAAGGCAGGCGGGACGAGGAGCGGCCCTGGGTCGCCGCCGCTTTCCAGGACGTGGTCGTCCGGGTCCTGGTGGAGAAGACGATGCGGGCCGTGGAGGCCCGGGGCTGCGACCGGGTGCTCCTGGGCGGTGGCGTCTCGGCCAACGGACCCCTGCGCAAGGCCTTTGAAGAGAGGTTGGCTCCCCGAGGCCGGCTCTTCGTCGGGTCGCCGCGCATTTCGTTGGACAACGGCGCCATGATCGCTCGTGCCGGCCTGCACCAATGGAAGACGGGGGGCCATCTGGATGTCCCGGCATCCGCCGATGCCTCACTGGCCTTCCCGGGCCTGCGCAGACGAGGTGACCCTGCGGTTTCGCCGGTCACGTGACAGATTGCAGGGCGGGTGGTCTCTGCCCCGGACGATCCATCAGGAGATAATCGCGCGTGTATCCCATCCTCTTCACGATTCCCGAGTGGATTCCGCTACTCGGAGGCACCCCCATTACCAGCTTCGGGGTGATGATGCTCGCGGCGTTCCTGGTCGCTGCCGAGGTGCACCGATCGGAAATGCGCAGGGTCGGGGAGGACCCCGAGAGGAGCTGGGATCTCCTGTTCTCCGCCGTCATCGGAGGGATACTGGGAGCGAAGGTCTACTACCTGCTCCTGAACTGGGACCGCACCATCGCCGATCCGGTGGGGATGATCTTCGCCCGGGGAGGGCTGGTCTGGTATGGGGGATTCCTCCTCGCCGCAGCGATGGTCACGCTCAAGATCCGCCGTTTGGGTCTGAACTTCCGTCAGCAGGCCGACATGGTCGCCCCGGCCCTGGCCATTGCCTACGCGGTGGGCCGAGTCGGCTGCTTTCTCGTGGGGGACGACTACGGTAGACCCACCGGGGGCCCCCTGGGGGTCCGGTTCCCCGACGGCGCGCCCCCGAGTACGGTGGAGAACCTGGAGCGGCAGTTCGGCGTGGCCGTGGACCCCGCGCTGGTGGAGCGGTTCGGGAACGTGGTTCCCGTGCACCCGACCCAACTCTACGAAGTCGCCATGTCCACGGGCATCTTCCTGATCCTCTGGAGCTTGAGGAAGCGACCCCACGCCGCTGGGTGGCTGTTCGGCCTGTGGCTGGTGCTGGCTGGTGTGGAGCGCCTCGTCGTGGAGTTCTTCCGGGCCAAAGACGATCGCTTCTTCGGCGTCTTCACCCTCGCCCAGATGATCTCCGTGGCCCTGATCGTCATCGGAGTCCTGATCACCGTTCGGCTGTCGACTTCCGGTTCGCGGGACGGTACACCCGCCCCGGCGGGGGGATGAGGCGCACGTGCTCACCATCGTTCACGGCTCGGACCTTCATTTTGGAAAGCCCCATCGGGCCGAGGCTGCCGAGGCATTCGAATCGACGATCCGATCCGTCTCTCCGGACCTCCTGGTCGTCTCGGGGGACCTCACCCAACGGGCGAAGGTGGGAGAGTTCGAGCAGGCCAGGGCCTACCTGGATCGATTCAAGGACATCCCCACCGTAGTGACGCCTGGGAACCACGACGTTCCACTGTATCGCGTGTTCGAACGGCTGGTGGATCCGTATCGCAACTACCGCCGGTACGTTACGGACCGTCTGGACTACGTCACGGACCTGGAACGGGCGATGGTGGTGTCGCTGAACTCCGCCGCCCCCCGGGCCCGCATCGTGAACGGGATGGTCCGGCGGAGCCAACTCCTGTTCGCCGACGAGGCCTTCCGAAAGGCGCGTCCGGAACAGGCGCGCATCATCGTGCTCCATCACCACATTGCCTCCGCCCCCGACTACGAGGCCGACCGGCCCCTGGTCGGCGCGCGAAAGGTCTTGGACGCTCTGGACGAAATGGGAGTGGAGTTGATCCTGTCCGGGCATCTCCACCGGGCCTACCTCGGGAACTCACGCGACGTGTTCCCCGCCCGGAAACGGGATGGCGGGATCACCATCGTCCACAGCGGCACGACCACCTCCTGGCGCGGCCGTGCCCGGGAGCAGGCACAGAACACCTGCAATCGGATTCGTGTAGGAGACCACGTGGTCGAGATCACCCATCTGCTGTTCATTCCCGAGGAGGGGCGCTTTTCGCCGATCAGTCGCCATGAGTTTCCGCGCCGCCATCTGGGGATCCTGGGACCGGAAGTGGACGCGTCCCTGCTCAGGCTGGCCAATGAGGACGGGGCGGAGCGTTGAGATGAGCCGGGCGATCGCGGCCTTCCTCCTCGCTGCCGCTCTCGCTCTGTGCCCTCCCCCGGGCGCCGGGCAGGTGAACGACCCCGAGGTCAAGTCCGTCCGCTTCGACGGGATCGCCGCGTTCGAGGAGCGGGCCCTGGAGTTGGCCATCGTCACCCGGGAGACCGACTGTGCGCTCTGGGTGTGCTGGTGGTTCTTCCCGGAGGACGTCGCCTACCTGAATCGCCGGGAGCTTCCCCGGGATCTCGCCCGGATCAAGATCTTCTACTTCCAGCGCGGGTACCGGGAGGCCCAGGTGGACACCTCCCTGGTCGCGTTGGACTCCGCCCGGGTGGAGGTGGTCTTCCACGTGGTCGAGGGTACGCCGGTGATGGTGGACTCCATCGGGTTCACCGGGGCCGACAGCCTGCCCCTCGCGGAGCTGACCCGCGACCTCCCGCTCCAGGTGGGACGACCCCTCAGCATCCTGGACATGGACGCCACCCGGGATTCCCTCGTGTCCCGGCTCAAGAACAACGGATTCGCTCATGCCGAGGTCCTCAGGGGTTACTTCATCCCGGCCAGCGACCCGTACACGGCCCAGGTGTCCTTCGATCTCTATCCGGGCAACTTCGCCCATTTCGGCTCGGTGGAGGTCGAGGGTGCGACTGAGCTCAGTCCGACCGTGGTTCGGCGAATGCTTCCCTTCCAGGAGGGAGACCCCTATTCCCAGGCCAGGGTGTTTCAGGGGCAGCGGAACCTGTTCGGCCTGGAACTGATCCGACACGCCAACCTGAGAGCGGAACTGGAGTCGGAACCGGACACCATCGTTCCGATCCGCGTGGAGGTGGCGGAAGGCGACGTGAATCGGCTGAGAGGCGGAGGGGAGTGGAATACGGCCGAGTGCCTGGGGCTCGAGGCACGCTGGACCAACCGGAACTTCAGGGGTGGCGGGCGGCGGCTGCAGCTCACTGGGCGAGTCTCGAACATCGGCGCCAAGACGGTGCGGGACTACCTGTGCTATCAGGCCGGGACCGGGGACTTCGCGGACCTCAATTGGCTGGCCTCAGTGGAGTTCGCCCAGCCCTGGGTCTTCTCCTCCCAGAACGCGCTGACCGGGGCCGTCTACGCCGAGCGCACGTCGGTGCCGGAGATCTTCATCCGCAAGTCGGTCGGGTTCAACGTGGGTTGGGTGCGGACCCTTGGAAACCGGGGAATCCTCACCACCTCCTACCGGCCCCAGCGGGTGGCGCTGGAAGCGGCCCAGGTCTACTTCTGCTCCGCCTTCCTGATCTGTGAGCCCGAGGCCATCGCCCAGCTCCAGGAGCCGAATCGCCTTTCTCCCGTCGGGGTGAACTACCAACTCGACCGGACGGACATCCCCCTGAATCCCACCAGGGGGTATCTGGCGTCGGCCGACTACGAGATCGCTGGTCCCGTGACCCTCTCGGACTTCTCCTACCAGCGCGTGGCCGGTTCCTTTTCCACCTACCGCCAGGTGAGCTCCGGGATCGTTCTGGCCTCGCGAATCCGGGCGGGGCTAGTCATGCCCGGTGTCTTCCGACTGAACGATCCGGGGGAGGGGGCGGTGGAGGAGATCGTCCATCCGGAGAAGCGCTTCTTCTCCGGAGGTGCCAACTCGGTCCGGGGGTTCGGCCAGAATCAGCTGGGCGATCGGAATCTCACCACCGGGGTCGAACGCCTCATCACGACCGCCAGTGCGACGACCCCCCCGGTCTGCACTCCGGAGCAGATCATCAATCTCAGCTGCGACGCCTCACCCCTGGGCGATGGTGGATTCGACCGGCCGGTGCCCGTGGGGGGGACGCTGGTCACCGAGGCCAACGTGGAGGCCAGGATCCGGGCCTGGGGCTCCGCTCAGGTGGCCCTGTTCGTGGACGTGGGCCAGGTGTGGGACAAGGCCGGAGAGTTCAGTTTCGGCGACCTGGAAGCCACCCCGGGGGTGGGCTTCCGGCTGCTCACTCCCATCGGCCCGGTTCGGCTGGACGTGGGCTATCAGTTCAGACGCAGCGCCGCCCTGCCTGTCATCACGGACCAGATACGGGAACTGGCGCCGGAGGACGATCCCGATCAATTCCGAGTCATCGAAACCCCCGACGGGCGACAGTGGGTCGTGACCGAGACCCTGGCCCTGCTCGATCCCCCGGTCCTGTTCCCCACGGAGAACGGTGGGGAGCTTCCCCTCTTTTCCCTCCGCAGGTTCCAGTTCCACTTCACGATCGGTCAGGCATTCTGATGCGGCGGCGGATGTTGCGCCTGCTTCACCGGATGACGCGCTACCTGATCATCCTGGGGATTCTCGGTTTCGGAGCCGGATTCGTTTTCACCAGGACGGGTCCGGGCTATCGGTTCCTGATCCGGGTGGTGGTGGATCGGGCCAACACGGCGCTTCCGGGGACCATCTCCATCGGGTCGGTCTCGTCCAGCGGGATCCTCGGCGGGGCGTTCCTCAGAGACGTGGAGTTCACGGATTCCCTGGGACGGACCTTCGTTGCCGTCGACAGTTTGCAGGCCCGGTATTCCCTCCTGCCTCTGCTGGCTGGGCAACTCGTGCTGGGTCCGGCCCGAGTCTGGGGCGGTCGGGTCCACATAGAGAAGCTGTCGGAGGAGGAGGGGCTCAACGTGTGGGCTGCGGTGGGGGATCGGTCCCCGGATCCCGAGGGGCCTGCGCCCCCGGAGATCGCAGGTGAGTCGAGGATCCGGGGGATCCGACTCTCTGGGATCGAGGTCTACGATTCGGAGGTGGTCATCCGCCTTCGGGCACCAGATTCGGTCAACCCGACCATCGGTCGGATCGTGACCACGGAGGACGGACGCCAGGTCCGACAGCTCGTGGTGTCGGGGGTGGATGCCCAGATTCCCTCGGCGGTGATCCGGGCCCCGGGCCAGGTCGGGGAGGCGATCCAGGTCGGCGCTCTTCGGGCGGATGCCGACGTCCTGAGCGTGCCGTTGGGGATCGAGGAATTCCGCGGCCTGGTGCGACGCGCGGACCAGACCGTATCCGTGGTTTCGCCGAGGATCTGGCTCACCGAAACCGAAGCGTCCGGTGAAGCGACGGTGGACTGGTCCAATCGAGAGGTCGTGCAGGCCTCGGTGGACCTGACGGCGGATCTGTTCGATACCAGTGACCTGCAGTGGCTACCCTTTCCCCTGCCACCGTCGTCTGGAGCGGCGCATCTGGTTCTGGAGCGGACCCTGGAGGGGGTCAGCCTCGAACTCACTGATCTGGACGTGAATCTGGACGCGGGGGGGACGGCCACGGGGCGCCTCGGGTTCGAGACCGCGGGTGAGTTTACCCTCCGCGGCGTCGACCTGGACCTCAGTGAAGTGAGGTCGGACATCCTGGATACGTGGATGGAGGACTCGCCGGTTCCGTCCGCCACCCTGTCGGGACCGGTTCGGGTCTCGGGCCCCCTCCGGGCTCTGCAGGTCGATGCCAGGCTGGAGGTGGAGGACCCCGAGGGGGTGCTGGGGCGGACCACCGGTCAGGTGGCGGGGGTGGTCCACGGGGCAGAACCTCTGGGGTTCACCGGGCTCACCGTCGAGTTCGACGATCTGGACTACGGCTGGCTTGGGCGGGTCGACCCCCGTGTGCCGTTCACGGGCGTCGGTTCCACGAGCATCACCGGGTCGGGGACGGTCGGAGAGGGGCTCACCGCCTCGGGCAGCATCAACTACGCGTTCGGAGAGAGCCCCCCCAGCTCATTCGTCTTCGCCGGGACCCTGGCCGGTTGGGGACCGGGGGGCGTGGTGGAGGCCGACGTGGAACTCCTGCCCCTGTCCCTGGATGGCGTGGCCGCGGAATTCTCCGGGGTCCCGCTGGGTGGGACGCTGAATGGGCCTCTCCGACTGGAGGGCCCCCTCGATGCCCTGGCGGTCCGGGGAGATCTGCGGAGTGGTGACCCCGCGTTCGGGGAGCCGATCTCAGTGGATCTGGAGTTCAACGCGTCCGACCCGGCCGCCGGCTACGAAGCTACGCTATCCACATCGGGTCTGCGGCTGGGATCCGTCCTCCCGTCTGCCCCGGAAGACGGCAGGCTCATCGGTCGTGCCACCTTTGCAGGGTCGGGCCTATCGGCGGCGGAGCTGACGGGCGAGGGCTATCTGGATCTGGCCGCGACCTCCCTGGGCCGCGTGGACCTGGACACGTTGTACGTGGGCGTGACCATCGGCGATGGCTTGCTGCGAGCGGACACGGTCATCATTGGGACGTCGGCGGGGAACGCGGTCGGCTCCGGGGCGCTCGGGATGGGAGACTCCCTCTCGACGGGTCAGGGGAGGATCGATCTGGCGATCTCGGCCCCCTCGTTGGCTGGATTCCGTCCGTTCCTCAAGGGCGAGGAGGTCGTCGCGCAGGACACGTTGACGGCGCTCCAGCGGGAAGCCCTGGTCATGGCGGGCGTGGACCCCGACACCCTGCCCCTCCTCGTGGACGTGGAGGTGGACGGGTTCGCCTCGGGCGACCTGCTCCTGGAGGGGAGCATCCGTGATTTTGACGCCGGCTTGACCCTGGCTGTGGTCGACGGCAAATACGGGACGAACCTCGTGGACAGCGCGTTCGTGGACCTCCGAATGGATGGCCTGCCCGCCAGGGACGGCCACCTGGTCGGACGGGTCGACGCCACCTCCCTCTACATCCGACGGAAGACCTTCCGCTCCGGGACCCTCGTGCTGGATTTCCAGAACCCTCGTGGTGTGGGCGAGGTCCGGTTGGAGCGGGATCAGGACGAGGACTACCTCGCCCAGGGGGCCATTGATCTCTCGGACGGATCCGTCGCCCTCTTCCTGGACCAGCTGACTTTCCGGTTCGATGCGGACCAGTGGAACCTCGGTGGGCCCGCGTCCTTCGTGCTCAAGGGAGACAGCCTGGAGGTCCGGGATCTCAGTCTTCTCCGGCAGGGCGAGGGCGGAATGCGGATGGAGGCCCGGGGGGTCCTGACCCGTTCTGGTCCGGCCGACTTCAGTCTCCGGGCGACCGGGCTGGACCTGGGCCGAATGGTGGGCCTCATCCAGCTCGAGCAGGATCTGGCCGGGGTGGTGGACATGGATCTGTCGGTGACCGGTACGGGCAGTGCCCCCATTATCGAGGGAACCTTGTCAGGGGTAGGGCTCCAAGTCGAGACCATTCGGTTCGACACCCTGGTGGCGGGTATGTACGGGGCCGAAGACCGCATCCGGGTGAATGTGAACGCCTGGACCGACGGGGAGCCGTCCCTCACGGTGGCGGCGGACCTTCCCATCAATCTCTCACCCGGACAGGAGCGGGATTTCTCGAACGAGCCTCTGGATCTCCAGGCGGCGTTCACTCGCTACCCGGCCTCGTCGGTGCTGGGGTTCGTGGACTCGGTCGAGGACGTGGAGGGTTACCTGAACGGCTCGGTCACGTTCGGGGGCACCCTCACGAACCTTCAGACGGGCGGAACGATCATTTTGGACGACGGGGCGATCACCCTGGCCGCGCTGGGGGTCCGGTACACGGACATCAACGCCTCGGCGGAATTCGGGGCCGACCGCACCGCCGTGATCTCCGGGAGCCTCCGGTCCGGTGGAACGGCGAGCATCCAGGGGACCGTCCTACTCGATCCCCCGGCGAACCCCACCTTCGATCTGGACATCCAGGCTGAAGGTCTGGTGGCCGTGCGGCGCAGGGATCTCTCGGGCGCCCTTTCGGGCCGGGCCCGGCTCACGGGCCCGTTCCAGGCGCCCAGGATCACCGGCGCCATCCAGGTGAGCGAGGGGGAGCTGAGTCTGGAGGAGTTCGTGCGTTCCGCCTCCGTGGTGAACGTAAACGACCCGGGGCTCGAGTTCCGTGAGTTCCTGAGGGACGAGTTGACGGCGCTCCGGCCCGTGGTGGTCCAGAGCCAGAATCCGTTCCTGGACAACCTGAGCATGGATGTCACGCTGTCCATGGCCGGCGGGACCTGGATCAGGAGCCGGGAGCTGGACGTGGAGATGAGCGGGGAGTTGTCCCTGCTTTGGGACCGCCAGATCAACAGCCTGGTGCTCGCAGGCCAGCTATCGGCGCTGCGGGGAGCCTACAACAACTTCGGTCGGCGTTTCGCGGTGACCAGCGGCGTGGTCGGGTTCGCAGGGACCCCGGACCTGAACCCCACCCTCTCTATCCAGACCGTGACGCGAATCCGGACCACACGGGGCGAGCCGATGAACATCCAGGCCACCGTAGAGGGGACCCTCCTGGAACCTCGTGTCTCCCTCTCCAGTGACTTCCAGCCCCCCATCGCGGAATCGGACCTGGTGAGCTACCTGCTCTTCGGGCAGCCCAGCTATGGTCTCGCCGAGGGGTCCACGGTCTCCGCCGGCGTGGGCTTTGCGCTCGGGTACCTCAGTTCCGCCATCGGCTCCCAGTTGGCCCAGGGGATCCCGTTCCTCGATTACGTGAGCGTCACCGCCCGGCCCGAGGGGCGGGAGGGTGCCGCTGCGGTGACGGCGAACGATGCCGTTCTCGACACGTCGGTGGAGGGTGGCTTGTACGTGTTCGAGGACGTGTTCCTTGGATTCCGGATTCCCATCAATACGAGCCCGAACCAGAACCGGCAGCCGGACGCCTGGGTCGAGCTGACCGTCTTCGATCCTCTCAGGATCGAGGCGTTCTACCAGGACCGCTTCGCTCGCGACAACCTCTCGGGGTTGGGGAACCTCAGCTTCAGCACCGACAAGATGTGGGGCTTCCTGCTCTACCGTGAGTGGGGCTTCTGATCCCCCGGCACCCGGCGAGGGTTTGCGTGTATTGAAGGATTCGTTTCGAGGGAGAACTACGCTTTTCGGAGTGTGAAAATCCGCCATGTACAGACTGCGCGTTTTCGGGCTGATGGCCGCCATGACGGCCCTGGTGACCGTTCTCGGCGGCTACTTCGGTGGCCGCCAGGGGGCGATCCTGTTCTTCGTCCTGGCCGCCATCATGAACTTCGGCATGTACTGGTTCAGCGACCGGGCGGTCCTGAAGATGTACAAGGCCCGCATTATCGAGCAGCACGATGCGCCGGACCTTTATGCCATGGTGGACCGCCTCCGCCAGCGGGCCGGGCTGCCCATGCCGGTGGTGGCCATCGCACCCCAGCAGCAGCCCAATGCCTTCGCCACCGGGCGGAACCCGTCCAAGGCCGTGGTCTGCTTCACGCAGGGCCTCCTTCAGCTGGTCACGCCGGAGGAGTTGGAGGGCGTCACGGCCCATGAGCTCGCCCACATCAAGCACCGGCACATGCTCGTGAGCACCGTGGCCGCCACCATGGCCGGAGCCATCGGGATCCTGGCGAGCATCGCCCGCTGGGGCGCGATCTTCGGAGGCGGCAGGGACGACGACAACAACCCCATCGCCCTGCTGGTCATGGCCATCGTGGCGCCCATCGCCGCGGCCATCGTCCAGTTCGCAATCTCCCGCCAGAACGAGTTCATGGCGGACCGGACCGCGGCGGAGATCACCGGGAACCCCATGGGGCTCGCCCAGGCCCTCCAGCGGCTGGAAGCCACCGCCCACCGGATTCCCATGCAGGTCAACCCGGCCGGGGCTCAGTTGGCCATCGTCAATCCCCTGGCCGGTGGGAAGGGGATGATCCGCCTCTTCCGGACCCACCCGCCCACGGAAGACAGGGTCGCCAAGCTCCAGGAGATCGCCATGGGGCGGGGAGCGTGACGCACCCCCGCCGCGTGGACCTCCACCAACCCGGGCACGGTCTGGGCTGATGGGTCGGGAGAGGCTCGTCGTTCGGGGCGCCAGGGAGCACAACCTCAGGAACATCGATGTATCCCTCCCCCGGGAGGCCCTGGTGGTGATCACGGGCCTCTCGGGCTCGGGGAAGTCGTCGCTGGCCTTCGACACCATCTACGCGGAGGGCCAGCGCCGGTACGTGGAGTCCCTCTCCGCCTACGCCCGGCAGTTCCTGGGGCTGATGGAAAAGCCGGACGTGGACGTCATCGAGGGGCTCTCCCCGGCCATCTCCATCGAGCAGAAGACCGTCAGCCGCAATCCCCGTTCGACCGTGGGTACGGTCACCGAGATCTACGACTATCTCCGCCTCCTCTGGGCCCGGGTAGGGGTTCCTCACTGTCCCGAGTGCGGTCAGCCGGTCATTCGCCAGTCCGCCTCCCAGATCGTCACCCGCCTACTCGAGCTTCCCGAGGGAGCTCGGGTGGAGTTGCTGGCCCCCCTGGTCCGCGGTCGGAAGGGTGAGTTTCGCGACCTCTTCGAGCGGGCCCGGAAGGAGGGCTTCGTCCGGGTCCGCGTGGACGGCGAGACCTTTGACCTGTCGAATCCGCCCCGGCTGAATCGCTACGAGAATCACGAGATCGCGGTGGTGGTGGACCGGATCGTCATCCGGGAGTCCGACAGGGACCGGCTCGCCGACTCCGTGGAGACCGCCCTGAAGACGTCGGGGGGCCTCCTACAGGCCGTCGAGCACCGAAAGGGCCAGGATTCGGCCATCCACGTCTTCAGCGAGCAGTACTCCTGCGCTCACTGCGGCACCGGTCTGCCCGAGCTGGAGCCCCGTCAGTTCTCCTTCAATTCGCCCTACGGCGCCTGCGAAGATTGCGGTGGGCTCGGGACTCGCAAGGAGGTCAATCCCCGCCTGGTGGTGTCCGCCGCCTCCCTCTCCATACTCGAGGGAGTGGTGCTCCCCTGGGGGGAGCCGTCCGGGAACATCCGGAGGTCGGTCATCCCCGGGCTCGCGGCGGCCTACGAGTTCGATGCCGCATCGCCCTGGACCGAACTGCCCGAGGAAGCGCGGGAGGCGATCCTCCACGGCTCCGGGAACATGAAGATCCGGTTCCCCTACCGCTCCGCCACCTTCGAGGGCCACTACGAGGACCTGTTCGAGGGGGTGGTCCCCAACCTGGAACGGCGCTACGCGGAGACAAAGTCGGAGTCGGTGCGCACCCAGTTGGAGGAGTACATGTCCACCCTCCCGTGTACCACCTGCCACGGCAGCCGACTCTCCCCGGCGTCCCTTGCCGTGACGGTGGGAGAACGCTCCATCGGCGAGGTCGTGGAGTTCTCCATCGGCGAGGCATCGACGTTCCTCCGGTCGTTGAAGGTCGAGGGCCAGTCCGTGCCGCAGGGACTGACGCCGGCGCCGGGACCGGTCCTTCCGGGGGAGATCGCCGGCCCCATCCTCAAGGAGGTGAACGAGCGCCTGGGCTTCCTCGAGAACGTGGGGCTCACCTACCTCAGCCTGGGGCGATCGGCGGATTCCCTCTCCGGCGGTGAAGCCCAGAGGATTCGTCTGGCCACCCAGATCGGTAGCCGCCTGGTGGGGGTCCTCTACATCCTGGACGAGCCGTCGGTGGGGCTCCATCAGCGGGACAACGACCGCCTCCTGGAAACGCTGCGAACCTTGCGGGACCTGGGGAACACCGTGCTCGTGGTGGAGCACGACGAGGACACCATCCGGGCGGCGGATCACATCGTGGACCTGGGACCCGGTGCCGGTCGGGCCGGGGGCGAGGTGGTGGCGGAAGGCACCCTCGAGGACATCTTGGCCGAGCCTCGCTCCCTCACCGGGCAATACCTTGCCGGAACCCGGGAGATCTCCATTCCCAGGGTCCGCCGGGAGGTGGATCCGGAGCATGCCCTGGTCGTTTCGGGTGCCCGCCAGCACAACCTGGCGGACCTGGAGGTAGGATTCCCTCTCGGCTGCTTCACCGCGGTGACCGGCGTGAGCGGGTCAGGCAAGTCCACCCTGGTCAACGAGACCCTATACAGGGCCCTGGCCCGGCACTTCTATCGAAGCAAGGTGGTTCCCGGCCTCCACGACGAGATCCATGGCCTGGACCGAATCGACAAGGTCATCGACGTGGACCAGTCGCCCATCGGTCGGACCCCCCGCTCCAACCCGGCGACCTACACTGGGTTGTTTACGCCGATTCGAGACCTGTTCGCCTCCCTCCCCGAGGCCCAGATGCGCGGGTACGCCCCCGGACGTTTCTCGTTCAACGTCAAAGGCGGCCGGTGCGAGGCCTGCTCGGGAGACGGGCTGGTGAAGATCGAGATGCACTTCCTGCCCGACGTGTACGTGCCGTGCGACGTCTGCCGCGGGCGCCGCTACAACCGGGAGACCTTGGACATCTACTACAAGGGGAAGAACATCGCGGACGTCCTGGACATGACGGTGGACGACGCCCTGGACTTCTTCGCGGCGGTGCCCCGGATCCGGTCCAAGCTGGAGACCTTGTCCAGCGTGGGACTGGGCTACGTGCACCTCGGCCAGTCCGCCACCACCCTCTCCGGTGGGGAGGCCCAGCGGGTGAAACTGGCCACGGAGCTCTCCAAGCGGGCCACGGGCAGCACCCTCTATATCCTGGACGAGCCGACAACCGGGCTCCATTTCGAGGACGTCCGGGTCCTCCTGGAGGTCCTGCACCAACTCGTGGACAGAGGCAACACCGTGGTCGTCATCGAGCACAACCTCGAGGTTATAAAGACCGCGGATTGGGTGATCGACCTGGGCCCCGAAGGTGGGGCCGCCGGGGGCCGGATCCTTGTCGAAGGCACCCCGGAGCAGATCGCGGAATGTCCGGGGTCGTTCACCGGGCAGTACCTCGCCACCCTCCTCGCCGGGGTAGGGGTGGCCTGACCCCACGCGAGGCTGGCACCCGCCTTGCTCCCTTGTGTCCCGGGTCCCGGTCTTCCGACCGGTCAGCCCTCGGCAACAAGATCAAGGGGAACGATACATGATCAGGCAGATCCAGGGCCGGCGCCCGTCGGCCTTCTTCTCGATTATGGCCGTCGCCGCGGCACTTTTCGGGCTCGCCATTCCCGGTTCACTCGCCGCCCGGACCGGGGCTCCCTCCGTTCGGGATTCGGACGAGGACCACCGGGTCTACCTGCTGTTGGCGGAGAACGTCCCCGGGTCGTTCGACCAAGTGGTGCAACGTCTTGTTGACCAGGTGGACGAGTCCGGGTGGGAGATCGTGGGCCGCGTGGATGCGGGCACGGACTACGACGGGTGCGAGTACAAGGCCCACGTCCTCATCCTTCATTCCCTGGACTATGCCGCCACCGTGCTCCAGGCGGGACTCCGTGGGGCCTTCGCCGTGCCGATCCGGGTCGCCGTCTTCGAGGACGAGGGCGGGATTCATGTCGGCGCGACCAACCCCCTCTCCCTCAACCGGACCATGGTGGCCGAGGAGGGAATGCAGGAGGAGTGGCTTGCGGTGGCCGAGGACCTCAGGGCCCTGGGTGCCGCGGCGTTCCCCGAGGCGGTCTCCACGGCGGAGTACGGCCAGAAGCGGGACAAAGGGCGCATCGGTCGAACCATGGGCATCATGGCGGGTGGGCCCTTCGACGAGAAGATCACCGAGGTGGTTCGCATGCCCCGGACGGATGAGTTCGGCCTTTCCCAGGTCGCGGCTCGGTTGATGGACGGGATGGGTGCCATCCCCGGTGATTGGGAATGGCAGCTCGCTCCCGTGTTCGCCATCGACCTGCAGGAGCAGGGCTTTGCCGTCCTGGGCGTGGCCGGAGCAGAAGTCGAGCGTCGGTCCTTCAAGATCGTGGGCAAGGGCGGCGACGACCGGAGGAAGGACTACCGGTGGCCCGGCGTGAATCATGCTCCCGCCTATCCCGTCGAGGTGGTGATCGCCGAGGAGGGGGAGGAGATCGCGGTGTACGTTGTCAACGAGATGTTCCGGATGAAGATGTACTTCGAGAACGCGGGAAAGATGGCGTTCGCCCGGAACATGGGTATGCCGGGATCCATCGAGGACGAACTCAAGGACAAGATCCGGGCTTCGCTGAACTAGCAGGCCCGCCCGGGTTCCCATGAACCCGGCTCGAGGCACGTGCGGGAGGGCGCCCCCCCCCCTCCCGTTCGGCTTGTCCCTTGCCCCCCGGGCGGGAGTATCCGATCCTTTTGAAGGGCGGCCCGGGGAGGCTCGTACTTCCACCGAGGAAACTCCTGCAGGTCGGCGTCCGTAGGGAGCCCCAAGGCGCCTCCGGTGTTCAGGCCGGGAGCGCCGTTTTCTGCGGGAGGGGCCGGCCCCGTCCCCGACCGGGTCCTCGAAGGGCCCAGGCACCCTGGCAAGGGAGATGCGCATGCTGGACCGTGACGATCTGGAGACCTTCCTTCTCCGGATGGATGTGGACTATGAAGAGGTGGATGAGGGGATGTTCCTCATCGAGCCCAAGGCCGAAGGTGCCCCGCCGGTCGTGGTGCATCTTTCCGCCCCTCTCCTCCTGATCCGGGTCAAGGTGATGGACCTTCCGGAGGAGGGTGGGAGTAAGGAATTCTACCGCACGCTATTGGAAATGAACGCGGGGGACGTGGTGCACGGCGCGTACGGGATTGAGGAGGGAGAGTTGATCATCAGCGACACCCTCGAGTTGGCCACTCTCGACTTCCAGGAGCTTCAGGCTTCCGTCGAGAGCTTGCTACTCGCCGTCTCCAGCCACATGGAGATGCTCAGGGGGTTGGTCCGCACGAACGGAGAGGGGGCCTGAGCATGGGCATCTTCCAGAAGATCTCGACCCTCTTCAAGTCCAACATCAACGATCTCATCGCTCGGGCCGAAAACCCCGAGAAGATGCTGAACCAGATCATCCTGGACATGCGGGACCAGCTCGCCAAGGCCAAGCGGGAAGTCGCCGGGGCGATCGCCGACGAGCGGAAGCTCAAGTCCCAGTTGGATGACGAGGTCAAGCAGTCGAAGGACTGGGAGCAGCGGGCCATGCTCGCCGTCAACGAAGGGCGTGACGACCTGGCCAAGCAGGCCCTGGTCCGACAGCAGGAGCACGCTTCCCGGGCCTTGACCATCGAGCAAACATGGCGGGCCCAGGCCGGGGAGACCGAGAAGCTCAAGGGCGCCCTGCGCCAGCTCAACGAGAAGATCGAGGAGGCGAAGCGCAAGCGGAACCTGCTCATGGCCAAGCAGAAGCGAGCCCAGGCCCAGAAGCGTATCCACGACACCATGTCCGGCCTCTCGGACACGTCCGCATTCGAGGCGTTCAATCGGATGGCGGACAAGATCGACGAGGAGGAGCGGCGCAGCCTCGCTTCCGCCGAGGTCACGGAGATGCTGACCGGGGACACGGTGGAGCAGGAGTTCCTCAAGCTGGAATCCGGGACCGGGCCCACCGGGGATATGGACGCCCGCCTCCTGGCCCTCAAGCAGGAGATGGGCCTGATCGAGGCGCCCGCCGCCGAGGAGCCCAAGCAGCTCGCGGCCGGGGAAGAAGAGGTCATCGAGGCGGAGGACGCGGATGCCGTCGAGGCGGAGCCCTCCGAGGGTGAAGACCCCGAAGTGATCCCCATCCGTGAAGCCGAGTTGATCGAGGAATTCGAGCGTCTGGAGAAGCGGGACCAGGGATAGCATTCCCCTGGTTCGAGCAGCCTATGGGGGCGGGCGTTCCACCGGAGCGTCCGCCCCTTTCCCTATCCTCGCCGGACGCTCAGGTTGGCGGGGTAGGGGCACGTTCGCCACGTGAGGCCGCGTGCCGGTGTCTAGAACGCTTCAGCCAGCCCGGACCATGAGCGTCGTCTACCTGAACGGTGAGTTCGTTCCCGCCGACAAGGCCCTGATCTCCGTCAACGACCGGGGGTTTCTCCTGGCGGACGGACTCTACGAAGTGACCCCAGCCTACGATGGCCGTTTCTTCCGTATCGACCGGCATATGGCCCGGTTCCGGAGGGGACTCTGCGAGCTCCGCATCGATCTCGGTGCCGAGACGGCCGAAATCCGGGAGTTCCACGAGCGGCTCGTGGACGAGAACGGCCTCCGGGGCTCGGACATGGCCATCGTCTACATGCAGGTGACCCGGGGCGTCGCGCCCCGGACCCACTACTTCCCGAAAGACCCGGTGGCCCCCACGGTCTATGCGTTCGCGCAGGCGATCACCAGGCCGGACCGGGACCGGTGGCTCCAGGGATTCGAGGCGGTGACGGTGCCCGATCGGCGCTGGGCCCGCTGTGACATCAAGTCCACCGCATTACTCCCCAACGTCCTGGCCATGCAGGCTGCGGTGGATCATGGAGTGACCGACGCGCTGATGGTTCGCGATGGCGTGGCGATCGAGGGTGGGCATGCCAACTTCTTCGCGGTCTTCGGGGACACGGTGGCCACATTCCCGGCCTCGAACCGGATCCTGCACGGTATCACCCGGGCCTACGTTCTCGAACTCGCCCGGGAACTGGGGTTCCACGTAGAGGAGCGGGCGGTGCAGGTGGAGGAACTCCAGCGGGCCACCGAGACCTTTTTCACCGGCACGACCGCGGAGGTGCGGCCGACGGTCCGGATCGACGGGCGGGACGTGGGGGATGGCGCCGTGGGCCCAGTGGCCCGGCGCCTCTATGAGGCCTTCCTCGAAGGTGTGGGACAGCGGTTCTGAGAGGTGCTGGGAAGGGCGGATTCCCGGGACTAGCGTTCTTCCCGCTGTGCGTCGGGCGGACCCCCTTCGAAGACCCACAGAAGGCGGTCCCCGGCTTCGTCCTCGGTGATCCGGAAGTGGGCCGGCGCGCCGGGTTGGAGTTGCCCCCCATCGGCCGTGTCCAGGGCCGGACCGAAGGGATGCAGGAAGAGTCCCGCCAGGTTCAACGTGTCCATGGCCTCGGCCTCGGCCAGGTCCCCGATGTCCGAGATGGCGCCTCCGGTCCGGGCCAGATTGTCTGCGTATCCGACCAGTACGTCCGCCCGGAGGGGCGCCAGGCCGGGAATCACCACGGTGGCGCCGGAGAGCTTCAGGTCGGCGATTCTCCGGCCGTTCATGGGCAGGGATGTGTAGACCGTCTGGGGGACGCGTTCGTGCCCGCCGGTGGCGATGGACTCCAGTGCCGCCAGGATGCCCACGAAGTTCACCTCGCGCAGATACTGCTTCTGGGGATCGCCGGCCCAGCCCCCGGTCTCGATGAGGATGGTGGAGGCGCCCCATTGGGTGATCAGGTCGCCGAACGCCCGGGGTTCAAATGTGTCGTCGTAGCGGGCCACGTGCCCGGGGACCAAGGGATTGACCGCCTGCCGGATCACCCCGGCCACCTCGATGGCGGCGCGCCGGACGTCGTTTACCTCTCGGGACGGTCCGGCGGGGGGCGAGAGAAGAGCGATGGCCACGCCCCGGTCGGTGCTTCCCACCCGGGTGCCGATACCCTGGTCGTGAAGGTTGAACGCGAAGGCGGGCTCCACGTCGTCTCGGACGTCCTTCAGGGCCCGGGCCTCCGGGGTGACCAGGGCTCGGGCGTCCCGATTCACGTCCACGCCCTGGGCGTTCCGCCGCTGAAACCGCTCGGCTCCATCGGGATTCAGCATGGGGATGAAGTGGAGGGTCAGAGCGCCGTGAATCGTGGCTGCCAGGGGATGGTTCGGATCCGATCCCAGGAACGAGAACAGATCGGCCAGCGCCATGGAGGCGGTGCTTTCGTTGCCGTGCATCTGGGACCAGAGCAGGACCGTCACAGGACCTTCCCCGTGCGAGACCCTGCGGATGGCCCGGCCCTCTGCACTCGTCCCGGCGGTGTCGATGCGGAACAGCCGGTTTCCGGAGATGGCGGGAAGGACGGCCCCCCAGTACTCGTCGTATCCGAATCGACGATCCTCGAGTCCCGGCAGGCGATGGCGCTCGTAAAGCGCCACCAGGCGCTCGCTGTCCTCCGCGGTCCAGCCGGGGGGCGAGGGCTCGGGTCCGGAGGATGCGCAGCCGTGGGCCGCCACGGCCAAGCAGATCAGCCCCAGGGCCGGGAATCCCAGCCGGAATCTCGGGAGCTTCATTCCCTCTCCTCGGGGTAGATGAGATGGTCGGCGCTCAGGCGGCGGAATGCCGCGATCTGGTCGCCCCAACCAGCGGTGAGGGTCGTGGGGGGGAGCCCCGCGTCGATCCCCTCACGCAGCGCTGCATTTCCGGCCAGGCGATCGAAGTGGGCCTCCCGCCATTCCCAATCCGGGCCACCGAGCCGCCGGGCCGCGGCCAGGGCCGCCACCGCGGCGCGGGTGGGATCGTAATCGGGGCCCGTGGCCACGAAGCGGACGCCCTCCACCTCCACCCCCGCCCATTTTCCGTCCCCGGGCGCCTCGGGAACGAAGCGCGCCGGCTCGAAGCGGATGCCCGGAAGCCCAGCGGCGTTCAGTACCTCCGCCAGGGCCGCCCCGTCCAGGAAGGGCGCCCCGATCTGCTGGAACGGACGATCGGTGCCCCTTCCCACCGAGAGGTTGGTGCCCTCGAACAGGCACGTCCCCGGATAGTGGAGGGCGCTGGTCGGGTCGGGCATGTTGGGCGAGGGGGCCACCCAGGGCAGTCCGGTCTCGGCGAAGGTCATCCTCCGTACCCAGCCCCGTGCCGGGACCACGGACAGCGGCCCGCCCACTCCGAACTGGGCGGAGAGGAGTCGGGCGAGTTCCCCTGGTGTGAGGCCGTGGCGCATGGGTACCGGGTAGAGCCCCACGAACGTCGCGAAATCGGGCTCCAGGACGTTGCCCTGGACTTGCAGGCCACCGATGGGGTTGGGGCGATCCAGGACCACGAACGGGATGCCCCGCTCTCCCGCGGCTTCCATGGCCAGGGCCATGGTCCACACGTAGGTGTAATAGCGGGCCCCCACGTCCTGTATGTCGAACAGGAGCACGTCGATCCCGTCCAGCATGGCAGGCGTGGGCTTCCGAGTCGCGCCGTACAGGGAGTGGATGGGAAGGCCGGTGGGGCCGTCGGTACTGCTCTCGACACGTTCCCCCGCCTCGGCCATGCCCCGGATCCCGTGTTCGGGGGAGTAGAGGGCGACCAGCTCCACCTCGGGATGCGCGGTAAGGAGGTCGATGGAGGATGCGGTGCTCCCGTCGGGGGTCGGCGCGATGCCCGTGTGGTTGGTGATGAGGCCGACCCGCCGACCGCGAACGAGGTGGAGAGAATCCTCGAGGAGGACCTGAATGCCTGGAGCGACCGTTCCCACGCCGCCCGAAGCGGGGCTCTGGATCTGGTTCCCTTCCCGGGACGATGCCCCGCTTTCGGAGCCCTCGGCCCTGGAATCTTCCGCCCGAGAGGCCCCGCAACCGGTGACCAGAGCCAGAACCAGGACGGCGCCCACCCATGGTCTCGCTACCCCGGATGGGGAGGATTGTCGAGGGCAGGGAGAGGGCATAACTTCCGATCCAGTCACAGGAAAGGCGGTCCGAGGGCGCCGGATGCTCGGAACTTCGGATCGGCCCCCCGGCCCGTCAACGCCGGTCCCGGCGCCCACCGGACCGACCGAGCCCCCCCGATGATCCTGAACAGCCAAGAGTTCTTCCCCCGCCTGCTCATTCTCGGCACGCTAGCAGGCACGTTGTGGCTATACGGGTGCTCGGGGTCCGGCGATCCAGCGAATACTCCCGGCCCCCAGGAGGAGATGGTGCCGGTGGTCGTCGACTCCATCCTCGCCGATTCCTCGGTGGCCGAGGCCGTACCGGACACCGTTCGGTCGCTCCCCGAACCGGAGCCGCTCCCCCTGGACTGGCCCTCCCGGACCCTCGCGTCCATGTCGTTGCGGCAGAAGGTGGGGCAGATGATGATGCCCTTCGTGCTGGGCGACTACGCCCCGGAGGGAACGCCCAGTCATCAGCGCGTCCTGACCATGATCGAGGATCAGGAGATCGGTGGTCTGATCGTCTCGGTGGGAAGCCCGGGCGAAGTGGCGCTCAAGCTCAACGACTTCCAACAGCACTCCCGCCACCCCCTTCTGGTGGCCGCGGATCTGGAGACCGGTGCCGGCTACAGGATGCGGGGAGCGGTCTTCATGCCGGGCGGGACCGAACTCGGGGGCGCCACCGACTTTCCCTCCCTCATGGCTCTCGGGGCGATCGGCGATCCCCAGCTGGCGTACGACATGGGCCGGATCACGGCCGAAGAGGCCCGGGCGGTGGGCATTCACGTCCCCTTCGCCCCAGTCCTGGACGTCAACAACAACCCCGACAACCCTATCATCAACGTTCGATCCCTGGGTGAGGACCCGCACCAGGTGGCGCTCCTGGGGGCGGCCTTGACCCGGGGGATCCAGGAGCACGGCGGGATCGCCACAGGCAAGCACTTCCCCGGCCACGGCGACACGGAGACCGACTCCCACCTCGACCTGCCGGTGATCCGGGTGTCCCGGGCCCGGATGGATTCGGTGGAATTGGTACCCTTCCGCGCCGCCATCGACGCCGGGCTGGGGGGCATGATGACCGCCCACGTTGCGGTGCCGGAGCTGAACGGCGGTTCAGAGCGGGATCCGGCCACCCTCTCCAGCGACATCCTCACGGACCTTCTCCGGGACGAGCTGGAATTCGATGGGCTGGTCTTCACCGCCGACATGGACATGTTCGCCATCGACCGGCGCTTTTCCCGGGCCGAGGCGGCGGTCCGAGCGGTAGAGGCCGGGGCCGACGTTCTCCTCATGGTCCCGGACGTGGAGGCCGCCATCGTGGGTCTGGTGGAGGCCGTGGAGGAGGGTCGGATCTCGGAGGAGCGCATCGACCAGTCGGTGCTCCGCCTCCTGCGGGCCAAGGAATCCCTGGGCCTCCACGAGGACCGGGAGGTCGATCCCCGTGCGGTGGGCAGAGTGGTCGGGATCCCGGAGAACGAGGCCGCTGCCCGGGAGATCGCGGAGCGTTCCATCACCCTCCTCAAGAACGATCGGGACCTGCTCCCCCTCCTGGGGACCCGGAACGCCCGGGTCCTCTCCGTGACGTACGGGAGTCGGACCAACTTTCTCCAGGGCCGCTATTTCAACCGCAGGCTCCGGGCGACCTACGCCAGGCTCCGAACGGCCGCTATCCACCGGGATTCGGAGGAGTCCGAGTACCGGGAGATCATGACCCGGGCCGCCGGGTCCCAGCTCGTGGTGGTCTCCACCTACGTGACCGTGGTGAGCTATTCCGGGACCGTGGCGCTGCCCGACGAGCTCTCGGGGTTCATCGAAGAGCTGGCCGCCCGGCGCATACCGCACGTGGTGGTCTCGTTCGGGAATCCCTATCTGATTCGAGAGTTTCCAAATGCCCAGGCGTACCTTCTGGGCTGGAGCGACGCCGCGGTGAGCCAGCGGGCCGCCGCCGATGCGCTGTTCGGGGACCGTGCCATCACAGGACGGATGCCTACGGCGGTGCCGCCGCTCTTCGGTATCGGAGATGGGATCCAGCTTCCTGCGAAGTCCCAGGGAGGTCCGTAGCATGGGGTGAGAGCCGGGGTGTGCGGGCTGGTCATGATCGCGCTCGGCGGGTGCCGCGCGTTCGGTGAGCGGACGGTGTCCACGGTTCCTCTCTACGAGGACACCTGGGAGTGCGTGGAAACCGCGCTCGGGTCCCTTGGATACACCCCGAGTCCGGCGGAGCGGGGAGATCGCCACTCGCTGAAGTTCTATATGGGGGTTTCCTACATCCGAGTGGAAGAGGAGATGGAGCCCGACGGCCGGCTCCATCTGGCCCTGAAGGTGGGGGAAGGGTACTGGGAGGCCGCGGCGTACGAGGCGGGCACAGGGGAAGAGAGCCCGTCCACGCCTCCCGATCAAATGCGGACCGCAATTGACCTTGTGGAAGCGGAATGTGGTCTCGGTTCAGGGGGTCTCGGGACCGGCGCGGCTACCATCGTCAGGTCCACTTATTAGAGCCCCGAGTCCTCCCGCCGGCCACGAAGGTCCCGGTCACGCAGGTCGAGGACGATGCCCGGACCGTCGGGAGCCGGTGCAGCCAGGCGTGACATCACGTCGCGATTGTGACCTCCGGGGGCCCGAACCTAGGTTTCTGGAGTCATGAAGCCCCCCGCTCCCAGATCTCCGTGCGCGGCTGCTGCGCTCCTCTTCGTCCTGCCGGGACTCTGGGCGGGGGTGCCTGGCGCTACCCAGGGACAGGAGCCCGTCCCGGGCCGGACCGAGTCGGGGGAGCCCGATCCGTGGATCGAAGAGACGCTGGGGTCCCTGACCCTCCGGCAGGCTGTGGGTCAGCTGGTGTTCGAGTGGATCCCCGGTTCCTACGCCTCGCCCACCAGCCCGGAGTTCCTCGAGTTGGAGACCCTGGTGGTCGAGCAGGGGATCGGGGGCGTGGCCATCTCCATCGGGCTTCCCCATTCCTTCGCCGCGAAGCTGAATGCGCTCCAGGAGCGCGCCGCGATCCCGCTGCTGGTGACGTCGGACTTCGAGAACGGCGGCCCGGGCATGCGCCTGAACCACAGCTACGCGCTCCCGAGCCTGCTGGCCCAGGGAGGGGGGACGAGCTTCCCGCCTACGATGGCGTTCGGGGCCGCGGGGGAAGAGCGGTTGGCCTACGAATTCGGTCGGGTGACCGCAGCCGAAGCCCGGGCGGTGGGCGTGCACCTGACCTTCGCGCCGGTCCTGGACGTGAACTCCAACCCCGACAATCCCATCATCTCCACCCGGTCGTTCGGCGAGGATCCGGAGACGGTGGCGGCCTTCGGCAGCGCCTTCATCCGGGGGGCGCGGTCCGGGGGGCTGTTGACCACGGCCAAGCACTTCCCCGGTCATGGGGACACGCGAACGGATTCCCACCTGGCACTCCCGGTGGTGACCGCGGACCGGAGTCGGCTGGAGGGGTTGGAGCTGATTCCCTTCCGATCGGCAATCGAGGAAGGCGTGGACGCGGTCATGACCGCCCACGTGGCCATGCCAGCCATCCTGGGTCCCGACGGACCACCGGCGACCCTGGCCCCGGAGATCATGACGGAGCTGCTCCGGGTCGAGATGGGGTTCGACGGGCTGCTCTTCACCGATGCGCTCAGGATGGGGGCCCTGACCCAGGCGTATGGCGCCGGGGAGACCGCGGTCCTGGCCCTGGAGGCGGGCGCGGACGTGCTTCTGGTCCCCGCGGACGTGGGCGAGACCCTTGCGGCGGTGGTGGGAGCCGTCCAGGAGGGCAGGCTCTCCCGAGCCCGAATCGACGATTCGGTCCGTCGCATCCTCGAAGCCAAGTCCCGCCTGGGGCTCCACAGGGGGGCCACGGTTTCCCTGGACCACGTGGACGAGGTGGTGGGGAGTGGGGCCCACCTCGCTCTCGCCGACACCGTCGCGGCCCGCTCCATCACGCTGGTTCGGGATGCGGAGGACCTGGTGCCCGCGCTTCCGGACACTGAGCGCAAGGTCTTCAGTCTGACCCTGGCCCGTCCCGGCGACCTGGTGGCCGGTAGATCCGTGGACGCCGAGCTCGGCCTCTATTTCGATCGCCTCACCACGGCCCGGGTGGAGCTGGATGCATCGGGGCCTGCCATCGAGGACGCCGTGTCCGCCGCGCTGGAGGCCGACCTGGTGGTGGTGGGTGCCTATCTTCCACCCCAGGCCGGTGCGGGCTCCGTGGCGATCCCAGAGCCCATGGCGGCTCTCGTCCGGGAACTGGCGCTGGCTCGCCCCACCGTCCTCATCTCCCTGGGGAGTCCCTATCTCCTGTCCGCCGTGCCCGACGTGGGCACCTACCTGTTGGCGTGGGGAGATCGGGAGGTGTCCCAGAGGGCCGCGGTGAGGGCCCTGGTGGGGGCCGAGAGGATCTCGGGCAGGCTCCCCGTATCCCTTCCACCCTGGCATGGGCTGGGGGACGGCCTGGACCGGCCTTCGGTGGGATGGGTGGCTGCCATGGGTTCGCCCCGTCCCGATGCCCTGGACGAGACCGGGATCGTCATCCGGCGGGATCCGGGGGAGGGCGGCGATCCGCCGGGTGGGGCCGCCGGGGGCGCCGGGGCCGGCATTCCGGGGGACGGTGGTTCTGGGGACCGGGAGCCTGGGGACGCCCTCCCCGTGAGCGGCGTGCCCGGAACCGCAGGGCTCAACAATACCGTCACGTGGGGCAGGGGAGCTGTGGAGGCGGAGGTGCCTGCGGCGTCCGTGGGAATGGACGAACGGGGCCTGGCGGTGGTGGATTCCATCATCCGGACCGCCATCGCCGACTCGGCCTTCCCCGGAGCCACCCTGGCCGTGGGACGGCGGGGGAAGCTGGTGCGCCTGCGGGGCTACGGGAGGATCGACTGGTCGTCGGACGCGGAGCCCGCGGACGCCAACACGATCTGGGATCTCGCTTCGCTGACCAAGGTGGTGGGGACCACCACCGCCGCCATGATCCTCGTGGACGAGGGTCTGCTCTCCCTGGACGATCGGGTGGTCCAACACGTCCCGGGCTGGGATCGGGGAGACCCGCGAAAGGGCGACGTCACCGTCCGTCAGCTCCTCCTGCACCGGGCGGGGCTGCCGCCGTTCCGGACCTTCTTCCTGGAGATCCAGGGCCGGGACGCCTACTTGAGAGCCGTCTCCGATCTCCCACTCGACTACGCGCCGGGTTCCCGAACCGTCTATTCGGACATCGGGCTCCAGACCATGGCGTTCGTCATCGAGGCGGTCACGGGCCGGCGCCTGGACGACTTCCTGAGAGAGCGGGTCTGGAGCCCCATGTCCATGGCGGACACCGACTTCAATCCGCCGGCCGAAAAGCTGTGGCGGGTGGCGCCCACCGAGGTGGACGAGGCGTTCCGGGGCACCCACGTCCGAGGCGTGGTCCACGACGAGAACGCATTCGCCCAGGAGGGGATCGCCGGGCACGCCGGGCTCTTCTCCACCGCCGCCGATCTCTCCCACTTCGCCCGCATGGTCCTGGGCCAGGGCAGGATCGCCGACGCGCCCTCGGAGCGTCTCCTGGAGCCCGAGACCATCGAAGCGTTCACCCGGCGCTACGACGTGACCTCGACCCGGGCCCTGGGGTGGGACACCCCTTCACCGCGCTCCTCGTCGGGGGTCATGCTGTCGGACCGGGCGTTCGGTCACACGGGGTTCACCGGGACCTCCATATGGATCGACCCGGACCTGGACCTCTTCGTGATCCTCCTCACCAATCGGGTGAACCCCACTCGTGAGAACACGCGCCTGTTCCCGGTCCGGAGAGAGGTGGCGGACCAAGTGGCCCGGTCGGTGATCGACGCTCCCGTGGAGGCCCGGCGGTGACCGGCTTCACCTCCCTCGACCTGGGGGTGATCCTGGTCTACATGGTAGGTGTCACGGCCTGGGGCGCCTGGCTGGGCAGAGGTCAGGTGGGAGGGAGTGACTATTTCCTGGGAAGCAGGGACCTGCCGTGGGTCGCGGTCCTCCTCTCGGTGGTGGCCACCGAGACCAGCACCCTGACCTTCCTGAGCATTCCCGGAGTGGCCTACGGAGGGACGCTGGCGTTCCTCCAGCTCACCCTGGGGTACCTGGCCGGGCGGGTGGTGGTCTCCTCTCTGCTCCTGCCCGCGTATTACCGGGGTGAACTGGCCACCGCCTATGGTCTCCTGGATGCCCGCTTTGGTCCGGGCGCCCGGAAGTTCACCTCGGGGATCTTCATGATCACCCGTCTCCTGGCCGACTCGGTGAGGCTCTTCGCCACCGCCATCCCCCTGGCCCTCATCACGGGATGGCCGTATCCGCTGTCCATCCTGGTCATCGGGCTTCTGACGGTGGTCTACACCTACTTTGGAGGCATCAAGGCGGTGGTCTGGGTGGATGCGCTCCAGATGGGGCTCTATCTCCTGGGCGCGGCCGTGGCGCTGGTGGCCCTGCACCTGGCCGTACCGGGAGGGTGGGGCGCCATCCTGGGACAGGCCGGGGCAGCCGGCAAGCTCCAGGTGCTGGACCTCTCCTGGGACCTGTCGGTCCCCTATACCCTCTGGGCCGGTGTCATCGGGGGTGGGTGCCTGTCCATGGCCTCCCACGGCACGGACCAGCTCATCGTCCAGCGCCTCCTGACCTGCCGGGATCTGTCCGCCAGCCGGAAGGCCCTGGTCGGATCGGGCCTGGCCGTGATCGTCCAGTTCGCCCTCTTCCTCGTCGTCGGACTGGGGCTCTGGGTGTTCTACGAGGGGCGGGCCTTCGAGCGGAGCGACGAGATCTTCGCCCTGTTCATCGTGCAGGAGCTGCCGCCGGGGCTCACCGGCCTTCTCATCGCCGGGGTTTTCGCTGCCGCCATGTCCTCCCTTTCCTCGTCCATCAACTCCCTGGCTTCGGCGTCGGCCTACGACTTCTGGGCGCCCCTGGTGGGGGCCGAGGGAGACGAGGGCCGGGCCCTCCGCGCCGGGCGGGGGTTCACGCTCCTCTGGTCCGCCCTCCTCATCGGCGGGGCCATTCTCTTCATCCCCCTCAGTCGGGGAACCACCGCGGTGGAGGTGGCCCTGGGCATCGCGTCGGTGGTCTACGGAGGGCTCCTGGGCGGGTTCGCCCTGGCCCGGCTGTCGCGGCGGGCTGATCAGCGGAGCGCGATCGTCGGTATGAGCACGGGGATCGGTGTGGTCCTCATCGTCCAGCAGGGCGGGTCGGTGGCCTGGCCGTGGTTCGTGTTGATCGGCGCGCTGGTCACCTTCGCTGTGGGCCATCTGCTGGGACGGGGAGGGACGCCCTCGTGACGGCGTCGCGGGTGGCGGTGGGGATCGACGGCGGCGGCACCCGGACCCGGGCCCTCGTCCTGGACGGCGACGGTCGGGAGGCAGGGACCCTCGACGGTCCGCCGGGGCTGGTGGACCCGACGCGTCCGGCCGCCGGCATCCCGGCTCTGGAGGCGTTGATCCGTGAGGTGACCGGGAGTGAGGACCCGGTGGCCGCGTTGTGGGTGGGGCTCGCCGGCGTGGGGCGAGAGCCGGTCCGACGCTCCGTGGAGGCCGCCCTGTCCGTAACGGGGATCGCGCGCATCGTCGGTGTGGGCACCGACCTCGAGGCCGCCCTCCAGGACGGGCACGGGAGCGAGCCCGGGATCCTTCTGGTGGCCGGCACGGGTAGTGCCGCGATTCGACGATTGCCCGACGGCAGACTGGTCAGAAGCGGAGGATGGGGACGCCTCCTGGGCGACGAGGGGAGCGGGTACGCCATCGGACTGGAAGGGCTTCGGGCTCTGACCCGGGCATCGGACGGTCGAGGACCCCGCACCGATCTGGCTCCGGCGCTCCTGGCGGCCGCCGGGGTGAGGGGGGTGGACGATCTCGTGGAGTGGGTGGCGGGTGCGTCCAAGTCGGACGTGGCGGCTCTGGCTCCGTGGGTCCTCGACCTGGCTGCCTCGGGGAAGGATCCGGTGGCCGCCGGGATCCGGGATCGGGCGGTGGACGAACTGGCAGCGCTGGTTTCGGCCCTGGTCTCAACCCCGGCGCTGTCGGTGGAGGCGGAAGAGGCACACCCTGCGGTTGCCCTCTCCGGGGGCTTGATCCGGCCCGGCGGGCCCCTCCGGGCGGCGGTGGAGGCTGGGATGGAGAACCTGGGTTTCACCGTCGTCCAGCGAGAAGTCCGTCCTGAGCGGGGCGCCGCCGCTCTCGCCGCATCTCTCCTCCTGTCGATCTGACATTCCGGCCCTCGGGCCCGTGGCCCCATTCGGTCAATCTGACAAGCGGTGAGCCCCTAAGTCCATGGGGTATAGCATTTTGGCAGACTGTGGCCCCTTTTCGTGTGGCACGGCATCTGCACCTCCTTGTCCACGTCCCACCGGTATTGTCCCGCCGCGACGGATGGGGCGGCGACCGGTGACGTCGGACTCATCCTCAGAACTTCCCGACCACGGTCGGGCGCAGGAAAGGAGACGCAAGATGGCAATTGTCAGGCACACTGCCCGGATGCCCGTGTTCACCTCCCCTTGGCGCGAACTGGACGACCTGTTCACGAATCGCCTGAGCCGGCTGGTGGACGAGGGGTGGTCCGGAATTACCCAGCCCCCCGCCGGCGACTGGGTCCCCGCGGTCAACGTGGACGAGACAAAGGACGAGCTCGTTCTTACGGCCGAGCTTCCGGGGCTCAACGAGGAGAACGTCGAGATCGAACTCGAGAACAACGTCCTCACCATCAAGGGTGAGAAGATGGAGGAGACCCGAGAGGACGAGGCCCGGGTGCACCTCTTCGAGCGGCGCTACGGTTCGTTCCTCCGTTCGTTCACGCTGCCTCGGACCGTGAATGCCGAGGGGATCGAGGCGAGGTTCCGCGACGGCGTCCTCGTGATCACTATGCCCAAGGTGGCGGAGGCCAAGGGGCGCAAGATCTCGGTGAAGCGCGAGACCTGAACCGATCTGCCGGGTCGTCACCGGAGACCCGGCCGGTCGAAGGAGCGGGGAGGTGGGCCCACGGCTCACCTCCCCGTTCTGCGTGGATCCGAGCCTCGGGACGCTACGGCGACGGCTTGAGGGCGGTCATCATCACGGCCTTCACGCCGTAGGCCTCGGCGGAGTTTCGGGTCGACGCATGACGGAACGCGAAGTGGGGCACCACCGCGGACTTCACCCTCTTGAACCCGGATTCCTCCAGTAGCCTGAACATCTCTCCCTCCAGGAGAGCCCCTCCGATTCAGGAAGCCCAGAGCTTGGGGTCGTTCACGATGGACTGGGACAGCTGCTTGGCGCTGACGATGTCCGTGACGGAGATCCGCCCCCCGGGCCTCAAGACCCTGAACAGCTCCTCCACCACCTGCCGCTTGCGGAACGACAGGTTGATGACGCCGTTGGAGATAACCACGTCCACGGACTCATCGGGGAGTGGAATCGCCTCCATCGCTCCCTCGTGACACTCCATCACGGTGCCGCGATCCGAAGCGTGGGTCCTGGCCTTCCGACACATGGCCGGATTCATATCTACCCCGATCACCTTCCCGGTGGGGCCCACCCGCCGAGATGCGATCAGGGCGTCCAGGCCGGCGCCGCTTCCCAGGTCCAGAACCGTCTCGCCCTCCTTGAGGTCGGCCCGCTCGTGAGGGTTCCCCACCCCTGCGAAGGAGGCCACGGCACCCGTCGGTGCCCAGTCCAGGACCTCGGAGTCGTACCCGAACAACTCAGCGGCTTCCCGGCCGTGGAAGAAGTGGAACTCGGCATCCGGATCGTCGGCGATCTCCTGGTACATCCGGATGATCTCGTCCTTCAGTACCCCCTCCAATGAAGCCTGTGTATCGATCGAGTCCATCTGCCCCCCCTGGCTTGCGATGCTGTTCTTCCTGAGAGGCGCAAGATCGGCCCAATTCCGCTCACGCGCGCATGCCGTCCTGGAGGGCGAGAGCGGTCACATTCCGCCAAGACCCGCAATGACAGGGGGTTGGGCCAGTTACGGCATGCGTCGTTTCGATCCGCGTTACAATCACGTTACCGCTTGGTGATCTGCTCGAATCCCGGTTCGCCTAGTATTCCGCACCACCTCAAAACGTCTCCAGGAGAAAACGATGCTCCCCAGGATTCGCAACGCCCTCGGAGCGGCCGCTGCCGCTGCTCTTCTTACGCTGTCCGCCTGCGGTGGCGATGCGCCACGGACCGGCTCCGACGCCGGGGGAGATGCCCTCTCCGGCGCCGTACAGATCGACGGGTCCAGCACCGTCTTCCCCATCATGGAGGCCGTGGCAGAAGAGTTCCAGATCGAGAATCGGGGGGTTCGGGTCACCGTGGGGATCTCCGGCACCGGCGGTGGATTCAAGCGGTTCTGCGCCGGCGAGACGGACATCTCCGACGCGTCGAGGCCCATCAAGGACTCGGAGCGTGAAGAGTGCGCCGCCAACGGCGTGGAATTCGTGGAGCTTCCCATCGCCTGGGACGGGCTCTCGGTCATCGCCAACCCGGCCAACGACTTCGCCGCGTGCCTGACCGTGGAAGAGCTCCAGGAGATCTGGGGGCCCCGCAGCTCGGTCACCACCTGGCGGGACGTGCGGTCCGATTTCCCGGCGGAGCCCATCAAGCTCTACGGTCCAGGGACCGATTCGGGCACCTTCGACTACTTCACCGAGGCCATCAACGGGGAGTCCGGGGCGAGCCGCGCAGACTACCAGGCCTCCGAGGACGACAACGTCCTGGTGCAGGGAGTGGCCGGAGACCGCTACTCCCTCGGCTACTTCGGGTACGCCTACTACGCCGAGAACGCGGAGCGGCTCACCCTCGTTCAGGTGGACGGCGGTTCGGGGTGTGTCGCCCCCGCCCAGGAGACCATCGAGAGCGGAAGCTACGCGCCCCTCTCCCGGCCCCTGTTCATCTATGTGAACACCCAGGCGGCGACGCGGCCGGAGGTGGACGCGTTCCTCCGCTACGCCCTGACCCACGGGGCGGAACTCATCGCCCCCACGGGCTACATCCCCTTGACGGAAGCCCAGTACGCCGAGGAGATGGACCAGTTCGCGTCCATTGCGGGCGCTTCCAACTGAGGGGCACGGGAGGAGGCTGAGTGGTGAGCGCTCCCGAGGCGACCGGCAACCAGCTTGCCGGGCCCCTGGCTTCCAGTCGCCGCCGATCCCGGAGAATCAGGGAGGGCGCCATCGGAACCTTGCTGTTCCTGTGCGCGCTGGTTTCCACCCTGGTCACCGTGGGGATCGTGGTGGTCCTGGTCAAAGAGACGGTCGGGTTCTTCCAGGAGGTTTCCATCGCGGAGTTCCTCACGGAAACCCGATGGACGCCCCTCTTTTCCGAGAAGCACTTCGGGATCCTGCCCCTCATGGCAGGGTCCCTTCTCGTGGCCCTGGGATCGGCGTTGATCTCACTCCCGGTCGGCCTTTTGACGGCCATCTACCTGAGCGAGTACGCTCGGGGCCGTACCCGGGCGATCCTCAAGCCGGTCCTGGAGATTCTGGCGGGCATTCCCACGGTCGTATACGGCTATTTCGCCCTCACCTTCGTGACGCCCGCCCTCCGGCTGGTCTTCCCCACCACCGAGATCTACAACGCGGCCGCCGCGAGCATCGTGGTGGGGATCATGATCATCCCCACGGTGGCATCCCTTTCCGAGGACGCGCTGCGGGCGGTTCCCCTCTCCTTGAGGCAGGGAGCGTATGGGCTGGGCGCGACCAAGTTGGAGGTGTCCACCCGGGTGGTGGTTCCTGCCGCGCTTTCCGGGATCATCGCCTCGTTCATCCTCGCCATCAGCCGGGCCATCGGGGAGACCATGGCCGTGACCATCGCGGCCGGGAACATGCCCAACCTGACGGCGAACCCGTTGGAGGCCATCCAGACCATGACGGCCTACATCGTCAGCGTGTCGCTGGGTGACACGCCGTTCGGGACCATCGAATACAAGACCATCTTCGCCGTCGGATTCACGCTCTTCATGCTGACCCTCGCCATGAACGTGGTGAGCCAGGTGGTGCTGGAGCGCTTTCGGGAGCAGTACGAGTGAGCGGCCGGGAGCATGGGGCCGCTGGGGTCAGGGCGTTGGGCGTGGATTCGGCCCGGGACCGGCGGAGGCGGCGTGCCGGGGTGGCCTTCTGGGCCATGTGCCTTGGGGCCACCATGGTGGGGGTGGTCGCCCTTCTGGTCCTGCTCACGGATGTACTCATGGACGGATTGGGACAGATTCGCCCCGAGTTCTTCAACAGCTACGCTTCCCGGTTCCCCGAGCGGGCCGGAATCAAGGCGCCACTCTACGGGACGTTCTGGATCCTGGGCCTCACCGCCCTCATCTCCTTTCCCATCTCCGTGGGTGCGGCCATCTACCTCGAGGAGTACGCGCCGAAGAACCTGTTCACCCGGATCATCCAGGTGAACATCGCCAACCTGGCCGGTGTCCCCTCCATCGTCTACGGGATCCTGGGATTGGCGGTGTTCGTCCGGTGGCTGGGACTGGAGCGGAGCTTGATCTCCGGGGCGTTGACCCTCTCGATCCTGATCCTCCCCGTGATCATCATGGCCTCCCAGGAAGCCATTCGGGCGGTCCCCGATTCCATTCGCCAAGCCGCCTACGGCCTGGGGGCCACCCGATGGCAGGTGACCCGTCATCAGGTTCTGCCCATGGCCATGCCGGGGATCCTGACCGGGACGATCCTGGCCCTCTCCCGGGCCGTGGGCGAGACCGCCCCGCTGATCATGATCGGGGCCCTGACCTTCATCGCCTTCACGCCGGAAGGGCTCATGGACCAGTTCACGGTCCTTCCGATCCAGATCTACAACTGGGTCTCACGACCCCAGGACGAGTTCCGCCAGATCGCCGCCGCGGCCATCATCGTACTCCTGGCGCTCCTCCTGACCATGAACGCCGCAGCGATTCTCCTTCGGAATCGCTACAGCCGCATGCGGGCCGGTTAGGGCCGGCCACGGAGACCATCAGGAATGCCAACGGTTCATGACATAGACACCGGGGGGCGCGCCCCCGCCCTGGAAACCCGAGACCTGTCGGTCTTCTACGGGGACAACCAGGCGGTGAAGGAGATCTCCCTCGTGGTTCCGGCCAACAAGGTCGTGGCCCTCATCGGGCCCTCCGGATGCGGAAAGAGCACGCTACTGCGCTGCTTCAACCGCATGAACGATCTGGTCGGCGGCGCCCGGGTCCAGGGCGAGGTGAGTTTTCACGGGCAGAACCTCTACGACCACGACGTGGATCCCGTGGAGGTGCGGCGCAGGATCGGGATGGTCTTCCAGAAGCCCAACCCGTTTCCCAAGTCCATCTTCGACAACACGGCGTTCGGGCCCAGAATCAATGGATTCAGTGGCGACCTGGACGGGATCGTGGAGGCGTCTCTCAAGCAGGCCGCCCTGTGGGAAGAGGTCCATGACCGCCTGGACGACTCGGCCTATAATCTCTCCGGGGGGCAGCAGCAGCGCCTGTGCATCGCCCGGACCCTGGCCGTGAAACCGGAGATCGTCCTCATGGACGAGCCCGCGTCGGCCCTGGATCCCATCGCGACCCAGCGCATCGAGGACCTGATCTTCGAGTTGAAGAAGGACTACACCATCGTGATCGTGACCCACAACATGCAGCAGGCCGCGCGGATCTCGGACTACACCGCGTTCCTCTACATGGGCGAGCTGATCGAGTATGGGCCCACGGACGTCCTCTTCACCAATCCCACCGAGGAGCGGACGGAGGCATACGTGACCGGGAGATTCGGATGACCGGCGAGACGCGAAGGCACTTCAACGACGAGCTTCAAGAGGTCCAGGAACAGCTCCTGGAGATGGCGGGCATCGCCGAGGACATGGTGGGGCGGGCCGCCACCGCCCTGGTGGACCGGGATCGCGAGGCGGTGGATGGGCTCAAGAAGCGGGACGCCAAGGTGGATGAGTTGGAGGTGACCCTGGACGAGCACATCCTCGGTCTCCTCGCCCTTCAGCAGCCCATGGCCTCGGATCTCCGCTTCCTATTCACCGCCCTGAAGATCTCCAACGACCTGGAGCGGGTCGGAGACCACGCGGTCAACTTGGGCAGGGCCGCCAAGAAGATGGCCAAGCGACCGCCCATCGCAGATCTCGCGGAGCTGGAGGAAATGGCCGCCATCTCCCGGGAAATGCTCCGTGACGCACTGTCGGCCTTCGTCAACCGGGACGTGGAGACCGCGGTGAAGGTCTGCGCCCGGGACGACACGGTGGACGACCTTCGGAAGTCCCTCTTCCGGATTCTGGTCACCCACATGTTCGAGGACCCCAAGACCATCACACCGGCCCTGGACGCCTTGCGAGCGGCTCAGAACCTGGAGCGGATCGCGGATCTGGCGACGAACATCTCCGAGGAAGTGGTCTTCCTGGTGACCGGCGCCAGCATCAAGCACGGCGGGACGCTACCGGACCACGAGAAGGACTAGCGGCTCTCCGGGGCGGATCCGCCCGACGGCGTCCCGCTTGCGACCAGGGCCCTGAGGTCCCGCAGCTGGGCCTCGGTCCCGGCGGCCACCACGGAGCCCCCAACCAGGGGATCGATGGCGCCCCCCTCGAGTCGGCCCGACACGCCCCCGGCCTCGGCCAGGATGGCCAATCCCCCGACCCAGTCCCAGGGGGAGAGGCTCAGCTCCCAGAACGCGGTGAGCGTCCCCTCCGCCACGTGACAGAGATCCAGGGCCGCCGACCCGCCCCGCCGGACGCCGGCGGTGTCCCGGAGCACCGCGCCCAGCCCCGCCAGGTACTCGTCCAATCGATGGATGGCCTTGAAGGGGAACCCCGTGCCGATCAGGGTCAGGGCGAGGTCGGGCGCCGTCGAGGCCCGGATGCGCGTTCCGTTCCTGTAGGCACCCAGGCCCCGAGCCGCCCACCACTCCTGATTCAGGGGCGCACACGCCACGGCGCCCACCACGGGCCGCCCATCCAGCACCAGGCCCACCGAAGCGCAGTGCAGGGGGTGGCCGTTCAGGAAGTTGGCCGTGCCGTCCAACGGGTCCACGACCCAGATCGGGCCCCCTCGGCCTATCCCCGACGCGGCCTCGGACGGAGAGAGCAGGGCCGGGCGGTCTTCCGTCAGGAGGGCAGGGTCTTCCTCCTCGGCCAGGATCCGATGGTCCGGGTGCCGGCTCCGAATGATGGCCAGGGCGGCCCGCTGGGCCTCCAGGTCCACCTCGGACACGAAATCGGCCCGCCCCTTCTCATCGGCGTCGCCGGTATCCACGGTGCCCGCCCGGGCCCGGTGCACCGCCGCAGCGGCCCCGGCTGCTTCACGGGCGGTCTCGAGGAGTTCCTCCAACGGGCGGGTCTCCGGATCGGGGTGGTCGGGCTCGGGCCGGCGGGGACGCGGGGTCCTTGGCCGACGCGGGATCGTCGCTAACTTAACGGCCATTCGGACAAGGCGAACCCAGGGGATTCCACATGACCGAGGCGAAGGGAAAGCAGGGCGGCGGCGGGACCGGCCGAAAGCGCGTGTTCAGCGGGATGCAGCCCAGTGGCGAGGCCCACCTGGGCAACTATTTGGGCGCCTTGCGCCAGTGGGTCGATCTGCAGGACCAGTACGACTGCGTCTACTGCATCGTGGACGACCACGCCATCATGGGCGACTACGATCCCACGGACCTCCCCCGTCGGACCTTCGACCTGGCCGTGAGCTTCCTGGCCGTGGGCCTGGATCCCGAAAAGGCCACCATATTCGTCCAGTCCGACGTCCCGGAGCACACCGAGCTGGCGTGGCTGTTCAACGCCGTCACGCCCGTGGGCGAACTGGAGCGGATGACCCAGTACAAGGACAAGGCCTCCCGGGCCGAGTCCATTCCCGCGGGACTGCTGAACTACCCCGTGCTCCAGGCCGCCGACATCCTGATCTATCGGGCTTCTCTGGTCCCGGTCGGGGAGGACCAGGTCCAGCACCTGGAGCTCTCCCGGGAGATCGCCCGGAAGTTCAACGCCCGGTTCGGACCCCTCTTTCCCGAGCCCGAGGCCGTCTTGGGCGAGGCCAAGCGGATCGTGGGGCTCGACGGGGATGCCAAGATGAGCAAGTCCCTGGGCAACACCGTGGGGATCCTGGCCGAACCGGAGGAAGTCTGGACGCGGGTGCGGACCGCCGTGACCGATCCACAGCGGATCCGCCGGTCCGACCCGGGGCGGCCGGAGATATGCAACGTCTTCGATCTCCACGGTTACTTCACCGACGAGGCGAAGCGGGAGCAGATCGCCGGTCAGTGCAGGAGCGCCGAGATCGGCTGCGTGGACTGCAAGCGCATCCTGGCGGAGAACATCTCCCGGGACTTCGAGCCGTACCGGGAGAAGGCGGAGGCGTTGCGCGCGCACCCCGAGCGGCTGAGGGAAATCCTCAAGGAGGGTGGGCTCAAGGCTCGGGCCATCGCCCGAGAGACCCTCGACCAGGCCCGGGAGCTCATGGGGCTCTCCTGGGATCGCTACGACCCGGGGGCCTGAGCTCGGTCCGCGGTCTCGAAAAACTTGGGTCGCAACCGGACCCGGCCCTCTTTATGTTGGATAGAGGAGGGGGGCCTGTCTGCGGCCCCCGTCGCTCCCAACCTCCCACAGCCCGGGACCGTACATGACGGAGATCTTCAAGGCAGCCATCGAGCGCGGTGCGTCGGACATCCACATCAAGTCCGGAGACCGTGTCCGGGCACGCATCAACGGCAAGTTGCTGCCCCTCACCCAGCAGAAGCTCACCCACGACCAGGTCGCAGAGTTGGCAAAGCGCTTCATTCTCCGGGAGGAGGATCGGGCGGACCTGGACCATCTTCTGGACTACGACTGTTCGTGGGGTCTCCCGGGGCTCGGTCGGTTCCGGGTCAACATCCTCCGCCAGCGGGGGTCCTTCTCCATCGTCATGCGGGTCATCCCCATCGACGTGCCCACGGTGGAGGAGCTGCGCCTGCCCCCGGTGATCAAGCAGATCGCCGAGCACGAGCGGGGGCTCATCCTGGTCACCGGTGTCACCGGCTCCGGGAAGAGCTCGACCATGGCGGCCATGATCCACCACATCAACCAGGTGTCTTCGAAGCACATCGTGACCCTGGAGAACCCCATCGAGTTCCTGCACCGGGACAACAAGTGCTCCATCACCCAGCGTGACGTGGGCACGGACACGGAGTCCTTCAAGACGGGTCTCCGGGCGGCTCTCCGGCAGGACCCGGACGTGATCCTGATCGGGGAGATGCGGGACAAGGAGACCATCGACATCGCCCTCCGTGCGGCGGAGACAGGGCATCTCGTCATCTCCACCGTGCACACCAAGAACGCGGTCCAGACCCTCTCCCGGCTCGTCGCCGTCTTCGAGCCCAGCGAGCAGGAGATGATCCGCATCCGTCTGGCGGACGGGCTCCAGGCGGTCATCAGTCAGCGACTGCTCCCCACGAAGGACGGCAACAGCCGCAGGGTGGCGGTGGAGGTCATGAACGTCACCGGGACCATCAGGGATTGCATCCGCGAGCAGGACCGCCTCGAGGAGATCGGGGATCTCATCGCCGGCGGCCGTACCCAGTACGGTTCCCAGACGTTCGACCAGCATCTCATGGACCTGGTGAAGGAGGACATCATCGACTTCGAGGTGGCCAAGGCCCACGCCAACAACCCCAACGATTTCGATCTCAAGCTTAGGGGATTCGGGGATTCCAAGCCGGACATGGATGGCTCCGGGGGATACTCCGACTCCGCGATCGAGCGGTACGGGAGCTGATTGGATGGCCATCGACCTTCGTGGAGTATTCGTTCCCGCGACGTCTCCCTTCGACCCCGTGACCGGAGAGATCGACCCGGTGGGAATGAGGGGGAACGTGAGGAGTTGGATCGACCGGGGAATCACCGGGATCCTGGTGGCCGGGTCCACCGGTGAGTCCGTCTTCCTGGACGAGTCCGAGCGGGTCCACCTGACCGAGGCCTGCCGTGGGGCGATGCCCGACGGTGCGCCCCTGGTGGTGGGGACCGGTCTCGAGTCCACCCGGGCGACCATCCGCCTGAACCGGGCGGTGGCCGACGCCGGGGCCGACGCGGTCCTCGTGCAGCCCCCCGCTTTCTTCAAGGGGGCCATGAGTCCCGACGTTCTTCGGGACCACTACCGGGCGGTGGCCGACGCGGCCTCCATCCCGGTTCTCCTGTATCAGTGCCCCCTGCGTCTGAGTACCCTGGAGTTTCCCACCGGACTGGTGGCCGAGCTCTCGACCCACCCGAACATCGTGGGGATCAAGGACTCCAGAGGGAACCTGGACCTGCTTGGCGAGCTGGTGGAGCAGACCCAGGAGGATTTCCAGGTCCTGGTGGGGAGTGGGGCCCTGCTGTACGGCGCTCTGGTCACCGGAGCGGTGGGAGGAATCCTGGCCGTTGCGGCCATGGCGCCCGCCGAGTCCGCCGAGATCTATCGGGCGTTCACGTCGGGGCGGAGTGCTGCGGCCGGGAGCATTCAGGAGAGGATCGCCCCGGTCCATGACGGGATCGTGGGCGGTATGGGCGTCCCGGGCGTGAAGGCGGCCCTGGATCTCCTGGGCCTGCGGGGCGGGGGTCCCCGGTCGCCGCTGCGACCCCTCGCCGAGGCCCGCATGGACGAGTTGAGACAGATCCTCGCCCTGGCCGACCTTCTCCAGCCCGCCGAGCGGAGCTGACGCCGAGGGCGCGGGCCGGCCGAACGGTGTCTGGGTCGGTTGACGCCCTCGTCGGCTGCGTCTAGCTTTTCCCAAAGGATGCAAGCGGCAGGTCCGTCCCCGGGGGCGGACCTGTTTTTTTTGGCGCACGCCCGGCCATCGTCCGTCCCCTCGGTGGATCGGGCAGGGAGAGAATGAGCGTGGTCGCAAAAGCGGGCGGAGGACGCTGCACCGTCGTCGTCGGATGTCAGTGGGGCGACGAGGGCAAGGGCAAGATCGTGGACGTCCTGGCGGAGGAGGCGGATCTCGTCGCCCGCTACCAGGGCGGCGCGAACGCGGGCCACACGGTCCACGTGGGAGACGAGGAGTTCATCCTCCACCAGATCCCCTCGGGTGTCCTTCACGAGGGCAAGCGATGCCTCCTGGGGAACGGCGTGGTCCTGGACGTCGAGCAGTTCTTCCAGGAGTACGATGCCCTGGTGGCCCGGGGCATCGATCTTGACGGCCGCGTGGGCGTCAGCCAGCGGGCCCACCTCCTCATGCCCTACCACAAGGCCCTGGACCGGGCGTCTGAAGGCCGGGCCCGGATCGATGAGCGCATCGGCACCACGGGCCGGGGCATCGGTCCCGCCTACGAGTCGAAGGCCGGGCGGAGGGGACTGCGCGTGGCCGACCTGGGGAACAGGGAGCGCATGGAGTCCCTCATCGAGCGGGGAATCGAGAGGGCCCAGGAGCGCCTGGCCGAGATCGGTGAGGGCGGAGGGGAGGACCTCCGGGCGGCGGTGGACGCCACCCTCGAGTTGAAGGACCGAGTTCGTGGCCTGGCCACCGACGCGGGGCTCGAAATCATCGAGGCCCTGGACGGGGGGCGGAACGTGCTCCTCGAGGGCGCCCAGGGAACGGTCCTGGACCTGGACCACGGCACCTATCCCTTCGTGACGTCCTCGAATACCACGGCGGGCGGCGCCGCCATCGGCGTCGGGATCGGGCCCACCCGCCTCACCGACGTCCTGGGCGTGGTGAAGGCCTACACCACCCGTGTGGGCAACGGACCCCTTCCCACCGAGTTCCAGGGGGAAATGCAGGAGCGCCTCCGGGAGCTGGGCGGGGAATTCGGAGCCACCACCGGCCGGCCCCGACGGTGCGGCTGGTTCGACGCCGTGGTGGCCCGGTACGCCGCCAGAGTCAACGGTCTCACCGGGCTGGCCGTGACCAAGCTGGACGTCCTGGACACCCTTCCGGAGATCGAGATCGCGGTGGCCTACCGCACCCCGGAAGGGGAGACGTCCCACTTCCCGGCGGACACCTGGTCCCTCGAGGCGGTGGAGCCGGTGCTGGAGAAGTTGCCCGGATGGCAGGCCCCCACGGGGGACGCCCGCTCCATCGAAGAGCTGCCGCCCAATGCCAGGGCCTACCTAGCGAGGATGGAGGAGTTGACGGGCACTCCCATCCGCATGGTCTCGGTGGGGACCCGGCGCAGTCAGATCATCCACGTCCTCTGAGGGGTGTCGTCGGGTCTCGGGGGCGGCTCGGGAGGCGGTCCCTGTCCTTGAGTGGGGTATGGGTCTTTGGTAGTTTTCCAAGCTCTGCCGTCGTCGGGGGGCGGGCCTGTCCCGGACGACGGCGGTTTTTGGTGCACGATCCGGGCGGCGGTGGATGTTCGACGAGCTAAGCGACAAGCTGGATTCGGTTCTTGGGAAGCTCCGGCAACGGGGCGTCCTGACCGAGCCCATGGTCCGGGACGGGCTGAGGGAAGTCCGTCGCGTGTTGCTCGAGGCGGACGTCAACTACAAGGTCACACGTGACTTCCTGACCCGGGTCCAGGAGAAGGCCCTGGGCGAAGACGTTTTGAAGTCCGTCTCGCCCGGGCAGCAGATCGTCAAGATCGTCCATGACGAGCTGGTGGTGCTGTTGGGGACGGAGCAGCCGGGGCTGCAGTGGGCCTCGTCGCCTCCCACCGTGATCATGATGGTGGGGCTTCAGGGGTCGGGAAAGACGACCTCGGTGGCGAAGCTGGCCCGGCGCCTTCTCCGAGAGGGGCGGGAGCCCATGCTCGCGGCGTGCGATCTCTATCGCCCGGCCGCGGTGGAGCAGCTTCAGACCCTGGGCGAGCAGATCGGTGTGCCGGTCTTCGCCGGCGAGGCCGGGGGAGATCCCGTGGCCATCGCCCGGGATGCCAGGGACGCGGCCAGGAGCCATGGTCGCAGTGTGCTCCTGGTGGATACGGCTGGACGGCTTCAGATAGACGAGCCGATGATGGACGAGCTGCGCCGGATCAAGGCGGACCTCGAGCCCCAGGAAATCCTCCTGGTGGCCGATGCCATGACCGGCCAGGAGGCGGTCCGGATCGCCGAGGGGTTCAACGGAGCCCTCGAGCTGACCGGAGTCGTGCTGACGAAGATGGACGGGGACGCCCGGGGCGGTGCGGCGCTCTCGATCCACGGTGTGACCGGGACGCCCATCAAGTTCGTGGGTGTCGGGGAGGGCGTCGATGACCTGGACGTCGCCGATCCGCAGCGGCTTGCGGGACGGATGCTCCAGATGGGAGACGTGGTGGGCCTGGTGGAGCGGGCCCAGCGCGCCATCGACGTGGAGGAACAGGAAGCGCTTCAGGAGAAGATTCTCGGCAAGGGTCGGTTCACCCTGGAGGATTTCCTGACCTCGCTGAGGCAGATTCAGCGGATGGGTCCACTGGAGCAGCTGGTCAAGCTGATTCCCGGGCTGGGGAAGAAGCTGCCCGTGGGGAACATGGATCCGCGGCGCATGAAGCACGTGGAGGCGATCATCCTCTCGATGACGCCGGGCGAGAGGGCCCGACCCGAGATCATCAACGGGTCGCGCAGGGCCCGCATCGCCAAGGGGAGCGGTCGGTCGGTAGCCGAGGTCAACCGACTCCTCAAGCAGTTCAAGGAGATGCAGAAGTTCATGAAGCAAATGCGGGGAATGGTCCCGCGCTAACCGTCGTTCCACAGGCGGCGCCGGAGGGCGTCTTCCGAGGGGGCGACACAAAGGACAGAGAAGCATGGCGGTTCGCATTCGTCTCCGGCGTATGGGCCGGAAGAAGGCTCCCCACTACAGGATCGTGGTGGCGGACAGCAAGTCTCCCAGGGATGGACGCTTCGTCGAGACCCTCGGGTACTACAAGCCCCTTTCCGAACCGGCCCGCCTGGTGCTCGATCTCGAGCGGGTGGACTACTGGGTCGGCCAGGGCGCCACGCCCTCCGGGACCGTCGCCTCGCTGATCCGCAGGGCGCGGTTGGGCGGAGATGCCACGGTGGCCTTCGGTGAGGAGGACATCGAGGCCCGGAAGGTGGCCGAGAAGGAGGCCCTGGAGGCCAAGCGCAAGGCGGAGAAGGAAGCCGCCGTCGCCGCTGCTGCCGCCGCCAAGGCCGAGGCCGCCGCCGCCAAGAAGGCGGAAGAGGCCGCGGCCGCTGATGCGGCCAAGGCGGAGGAGACCCCGGAGGCCGAGGAGGCCCCCGCGGAGGAGGCCTCGGAAGAAGCCCCGGAGGCGGAAGCTGCCGCTGAGGAGGCCGCGGAGGCTGAAGCCCCTGCGGAGGAGGCCCCGGAGGCCGAAGCCCCTGCGGAAGAGGCTGCCGAAGAGGCTCCTGAGGCGGAAGCCGAAGCGGCGCCCGAAGCCGAGGTAGAGGCTGAGGAGACTCCCGCGGAGGAGGCTCCCGAGGCTGAAGCCCCTGCGGAAGAGGCTGCTGAAGAGGTCCCTGAGGCGGAGGAGGCTCCCGAGGCTGAGGCCGAGGAGACCCCCGAGGCTGAGGCCGAGGAGTCCAAGGAGGGCTGACCCTCCTTCCGGGGTTGTGGGGGCCGGGGAGATCCCGGCCCCGCGCCCCCGCCGGACCATGGCCCCAGCGCCGCCCCCCTTCCTGATCGTGGGCCATCTCCCCAAGGCCCATGGGAACAGGGGAGAGCTTCTGCTCCTCCCCCTGACCGATCGTCCCGACGAGGTGTTCCGCCTCGGAGGGGAGTTCCGCATTGGCGACTCCGGCGGCCGGCGCCCCGAGATCGGACTGCCGCCTCTGGTCATCCAGGAACTCCGGCCGTTCAAGCGCGGGTACATCGTGGCCTTCGACGGGATCGAGACCCGGAGCGAGGCCGAGATCCTCACGGACCGCTACCTCGTACTTCCCTTTGACGAGATCCCGCCCCTGGCGGAGAACGAGCTCCACTACCATGAGTTGCTGGGCGCCCGGGTCCGGACCACCGACGGCGTGGAGGTGGGCGAGGTGGTGGAGGTCTACGAGATGCACCCGTCGGATCTGTTGGAGGTGCGGACCCCATCGGGTACCGTCCTGATCCCCTTCAGCCGCCAACTGGTGGTCGCGGTGGATCGGGAGGAGCGGGTCCTGGAGATCGATCCACCGGCGGGGCTACTGGACCTCTGACCGCCCAGAACGGAGCGGCGGCATGCGCATCAACATCGTCACCATCTTTCCGGACTTCTTTCGGGATCCCCTGAGCCTCTCCATCCCCGGACGGGCGGAGCGGGCGGGCCTGGTGTGCTACGAGTTGGTGGACCTTCGGGATTACACCCACGATCGCCATCGGACGGTGGACGACATCCCATACGGCGGCGGGGCGGGGATGGTGATGAAGCCGGAGCCCTTTTTCGAGGCCGTGGACGACCTGAAGCCCGCGGGGCCTGTGGTCCTTCTTTCCCCTCGGGGCCGGCCCTTCCGTCACGAGGACGCGGTCCGGTATTCGGTGGGCGAGGACCTGACCCTCCTATGCGGGCATTACAAGGACGTGGACCAGCGGGTGGCGGAACACCTGGCCACGGAGGAGGTGTCGTTGGGGGATTTCGTCCTTTCCGGAGGCGAGGTCGCTGCCCTGGCAATCGCCGATGCGGTGGTCCGGCTTCTCCCGGGTGCCATGGGAGATCATGAGTCCGCCTCGTCCGATTCGTTCTACGACGGGGAGCGCCTGAGTCCCCCCTCCTACACCCGGCCCCCGGTCTATCGGGGACACGAGGTCCCGGAGGTATTGAGGAGCGGGGATCACGCCCGAATCGAGCGCTGGAGACGGCAGAAGGCCGACGAACTCAGCGGAGCGCGGCGACCCGACCTCCCGGACGGCCCGAGCAGGGACGATTAGGGTGGGTCCGGGGCTTCACGGACCGCGCCAAGTGTGATATTTTCCGAGTCTGCGGCCAAAAATGAACGAACGGGCCGGGGACCGTGGAGGAGACGATGGCAGACGTAATGAGAGAACTGGAGACGGCGCAGGTTCGGGACGATATCCCGGACTTCTCGCCGGGCGATACCGTACGGGTGAACTACCGGGTACGGGAGGGACAGAAGGAGCGGATCCAGGCCTTCGAGGGCGTCTGCATTTCCCGCCGCGGCGGAGGCGTCGCGGAGACGTTCACCGTCCGCAAGATTTCGTCCGGGATCGGCGTGGAGAGGATCTTCCCCCTCCATTCGCCCTCGATCCGGGACATGCAGGTGGTGCGCAAGGGCCGGGTACGCCGGGCCAAGCTCTACTACCTGCGCGGCCTCAAGGGTAAGGCTGCCCGGATCCGCGAGAAGCGGACCCGGTAGCCACGGAGAAGGCCCGAGCATGTCGGGCGACCGAGCTCCGGAGCGGCCCCGGAACCTCCTCGAATACGAGGAACGGTTCTGGGGCCGCGGCCGTTCCGGGGTGGTGGGGATCGACGAGGTGGGTCGGGGACCCCTGGCCGGCCCGGTGGTGGCGGCGGCGATCCTGCTGCCCGCCGGGGTCTCCGTCGCCGGAGTGAAGGATTCCAAGCAACTCCCCCGCTCCACCCGGGAATCCCTGCTCCACGCCGTCCTCGGTACGGCCCTTGCCGTTGGAATCGGTGCGGCGTCGGTTCGGGAGATCGACCGATTGAACATCCTCCAGGCGACCACGCTGGCCATGAATCGGGCGCTGGAGCGAATCCGGCTCCACCCGGGATGTCCGGGCGACCCCCACGTGGTGGTGGATGGGTTGCCCGTCCGGGGCCTGTCCCACGAGCACGAGGCGGTGGTCGGAGGGGACGGGATCGTCCACAGCATCGCCTGCGCGTCGGTGGTGGCGAAGGTCGTGCGAGACCGGCTGATGCATCGCCTGGCCGAGCGGTACCCCGGCTATGGGTGGGAGACCAACGTGGGATACGGGACCCCGGAGCACAGAGCGGCCCTGGGACGTCTCGGCCCGACACCGCACCACCGGCTCAGTTTCGGTGGGGTCCAACTGGACCTCCGATTGGGCTGACCGTCGAGGGAGGAACCATGCAGTCCGAACATCTGACCAACGTTCACCCGGGCTGGGTGCTCGGCGGGTGGCTGGTGTCCGTGGCCGTCGCCTCGGGAGTCTACATCGCTTTCGTCGGGTTGGGGCTGGCGTCCGGCGCTGGAGACGAAGCGATGTGGGACCTGCTGGCGGTGGCGGTGGGATTCTTCGTGGGTGGGTTCTTCGTGGGAATCCGGTGGACCGAGGCCCCGATCCTCCACGGACTGGTATTCGGCCTGGTCTCCATGCTCGTCCTCCTTGCCGTGAACCTCGTGGCTCCCGAGGCCGGTGAGCCGGCCATGCCCCTCGGAGACTCCGTATCCCTGGTGCTCTCCGTCATTTTGCTCCAGGTCGTGGCCGCCGTGGCGGGCGGGTTCACGGGGCGGAGGCTGGTGGTGGGGAGCTGAGACCGGGCCCCTCGGTTCCGTTGGGCGAGAGAGAAGACCAAGAAGCCGTGATCCGGTTGACCGCGCCGCCCCCGGGTTCGTTATCTTTTCCGCGACCCGGTAGCTCAGTTGGTAGAGCAACGGACTTTTAATCCGTAGGTCGTGGGTTCGAGACCCACCCGGGTCATTTCCCACCTCCCAGGGCAGAGTCTCTCACCCACGACCCGGTGGTCGTGGGCTCACCTGCGGGCGCTTCGCGTCCTCGGTGCCTTTCGCCGCTTCGCGGCTCCAGGTCGAGACCCACCCGGGTCACTTTCTCCACCGGGAAGGCGGGGGTCTCTCACCCACGACCTCGTGGTCGTGGGCTCACCTGCGGCGCTTCGCGTCCTCGGTGCCTTCCGCCGCTACGCGGCTCCAGGTCGAGCCCCAGCCGGGTCATTTCCCTCCATGAAGGTGCGATGCTCTCACCCAGGACCGGGTGGTCCTGGGCTCACCTGCGGCGCTTCGCGTCCTCTGTGCCTTACGGTCTTCCCTCCGAAGTTATTTCCATTGTTGATCATAAATGATATCTTGGTGTCATTATGGGACGCTAATTGATCATCAGTGAGCAAATATGAGAATTCGACAGACTTCTCGGACTCCGGCGGTGCTTCAGGAGTTGGGGCACCGGATCGAGCGGCTCCGGCTCCAGCGGAACCAGTCCCTCGCCGATCTGGCGGAGGCGGCGGGAGTGGGTACCGCGACGCTCCAGCGTCTGGAGACTGGACGGAACGCCAACCTGAAGACCGTGGTCCAGGTGCTGCGGGCCCTGAACCGCCTCGGAGATCTGGACAACATCATTCCGGACGTGGAGGTCTCCCCCTTCGAGATCTCCGAAGCGCGGAGGACCCCACGGCAGCGAGCGTCGCGGTCCGATGACTGACTACTCCCGCGCCGACATCTACCTGTGGGACGAGTTCGTAGGGAGCGTCATCGAGGCGGAGGAGGGGGGGCGGAGGGTCTTCCAGTACGATCCCGACTTTGCCGCTCGTCGGATGGAGATCTCCCCACTGAACCTCCCGACTTCGGACCCGGGCCCGCGAAGCTTCACGGAACTCGCCCGGTCCTCCGCCTTCGAGGGACTTCCGGGCGTCGTCGCGGACTCCCTCCCGGACCGATTCGGCACCGCCCTCATCCAGGCCCACTTCGACGACCGATTCGGGGGCGCCAGGGTCACCCCGATCCAGAAGCTCCTGTACGTGGGCAGTCGCGGGCCCGGCGCCCTCGAGTACCGTCCCGCCGCGAAGCGGACCCCCGAGATCGAGCGTGCCCTGGAGGTCCGGGAGCTCGTCGATCAGGCGAGACGGGTGATCGAAGGGGATACGGACGACGCCATCGCCGAGATCATCAGCGTCGGCGCCACTGTGGGAGGAGCCCGGCCCAAGGCGCTGATCCTGTGGGATCGAGCGCTGAACCGGGTGCGCTCGGGACACGCTCCGCCCGGACCGGGCGAGGAACACTGGATCATCAAGTTCGACGGGGTCACCCGGTCGTCGGGTGGGATCGAGAATCGCGTCACGCATAATCCCGGTCCCTGGGGACGGCTCGAGTACGTCTACTCCATCCTCGCCGGGAACGCCGGAATAGAGATGGCCGGGACCCACCTGCTCCGGGACGAGAACGGGCTCGCACACTTCATGACGCGTCGGTTCGACCGCGACCGGGAGACGCCGGATGGGAAGCTCCACGTGCACACCCTGGGGGGCATGCTGCACCTCGACTACAACGATCAGTACCAGATCGGCTATGAGGAGTACTTCGACGTGATGCGGGCGCTGGCGCTACCCCAGCCCGCAATCGCCGAGGGCTTCCGGCGGATGGTCTTCAGCCTCGCGACGGTCAACTACGACGATCACCTGAAGAACTTCGCGTTCCTCATGGACGACGCCGGGGTCTGGAGCCTGGCGCCGGCCTACGACGTCTCTTTTGCGGAGAACTCGGGGTGGACGTCGCAGCACCAGATGTCGGTCAACGGGAAGTTCCGCGGGATCACCCGGGCCGACTGCATGGCCGTCGCGCGGCAGTTCGATATCCGGGACAGCGAGGCGGCCGCCATCGTCGACCAGGTTCTGGAATCCGTGAGGGAGTGGGACCACCACGCTGAATCGGTGGGGCTCGAAGACGACTTCAGGAAGCGAATGAGCTCCCGGCTACGGGAGGAGTGCGCCCTGCTCTCGGGGGGGTGAGGCGGAACCACGGGTCGTTCGGTCGGTCACCTGCTCGTGGCCGACGCCTGTCCCTCCGCCGGGGACCGGCCGCCGAACGGGCTACCGCAGCCGCATCGTCCACACGTCCCCCTCCGTGGCCCGACGCGAGAACACGACGCGGGTTCCGTCCGCCGTCACGCGGGGGGGACCGAGGACGTCCCGGGGGGAGCGGTAGATCAGGCGGGTCTCCCGGGAGATCCGGTCCACGACGTGGAACTCGGAACCCCCGGTCACGAAGAGGATGCGGCGGGAGTCCGGGAGCCAGACGGGCCACTGCCCGAAGTCCGTGAGCCGCCCGTACTCCCCGGTCTCCAGGTCGTGCACGAGGATCCCCTCGTCCAGGAAGCCGACCTGCCCGGCGAGGAATCTTCCGTTCGGAGACCAGTCGTTCGCGACGAATTGAAGGACGGCGGAGTCGGCGTGGGGGATCCGGACCGCCGAGGTCTCGGACCAGTCCTGGCCGAGAGCGTAGAGGAAGACCTCCGCCGTATCCGTATCGAGCCTTCCGTTGACTGCGAGAGTGCTCCCGTCCGGGGACCAGACCGAGGTGCTCGCTTGGTCGGCGAAGCTCATCTGCTGCGTCCGGCTCCCGTCCACGCTGGTACTCCAGACGTTGAGCCCGCCCCCGCGGGTGGAGAAGTAGGTGACGGTGGAGCCGTCGGGGGAGATCCGCGGGACCCGGTCCACGGCGCTGTCGGCCGTGACCTGCCGGAGGCCGGTGCCGTCCGCGCGCACCACGTACACGTCCCCCTCGGGGAGGTCTTGGGAGTAGAACACCACCAGCGAGCCGTCGTCCGCGATGTCCGGGCTCGACCACCGGCGGGATCCGCTGGTCAGAGGCCGGAACTCGCTCAGGCCCGCGCCGTCCGCGTCCAGCGTCGCGATCTCGATGTTCTGCGTGTGGAGGACGGAGGCGTACGCGATGAGGGACCCGTCTCCGGAAACCGAGGGGTGAGCGACCGACGCTCCCGGGATGGTCACGGGCTGAGGCGGCCCGTCAGGCTGCCCGGACCCGGGGTCGATTCGAACCCGCCACAGGTTCATGGTCCCGCTCCGGTTGCTTACGAAGTACAGGGTCTCTCCGTCGGGCGACCACGCGGGACTCCAGTCGTGGGCGGGGCCGTCGGTCACGTGGACCTCTTCTCCTCCGTCCACGGAGTGGAGAGTGATGTCCAGGCGGGTGAAATCCTGGCTCCGATCGGTGTAGGCGATCCAACTCCCGTTGGGGGACCACGCGGGGAGCACCGAATTCTCGCCCGGGATCCGTGTGGTCTCGCCGGTGTTCACGTCGACGATGTGGAGCTCGCTCCTCCCCTCCCCGTTCAGGGGGAGGAGGTCCACCCCCTCCGTGGCGTACACGATCCGGGTGCCGTCCGGCGACCAGGCGGGGTTGAACCCCTCCCGGGTCACCCGGCGGACGGCCTCGCCCGTGCGCCCCATCACGAAGATCCCGCCGCCCTCTCGTTCGGAGCGGAAGGCGATGCGCTCCCCGTCGTGGGAGAAGGCCGGCTGGTCGTCGTCCGCCCGGGAGTCGGCTGTGAGGTTGATGGGAAGGCGCCCACCCACTCCCTGGAGGAAGATGTCCCGGTCGCCGTCACCGATGCCGGCGTAGACGACCCACATCCCGTCGGGGGAGAGCCCCGGTGAGTCTTCCACGCCCGGCTGGGTCGTGAGGGGGACGAACTCGGAAGCGTTTACGGCCCCGGTTCCATTCCCCCCCGGCCCGCTGGAGCCGTCCGGTCTCGTCAGGGCCCAGACGGACACGGCAGCCGCGGCCACCACTCCCAGCGCCGCGAGCGCCGGAAGCCCGAAGCGACGGCTGGCCGCCCGGGGTGTCGAACCGGTGGCCGAGAGCTCCACCGTGCGCCTTCCCGCGAGGGACTCGGCCATCTCCGTCGCCGACTGGAATCGGTCGGCGGGGGTGCGGGCCATGGCCTTGGAGACCACGGCGTCGAGCTGGGTGGGTACCGTGTCCCGGATGACGGCCAGACTCGGCGCCGAGTCTGTGAGCTTTCGGGCCAGGATCACCTGGGCGTTGGGCCCGTCGTGGGGGGCGACCCCCGCGAGCATCTCGTAGATCACGCAGCCCAGGGCGTAGATGTCCGCCCGGTGATCGACGTCCTCCCCCACGGCCTGCTCGGGGCTCATGTAGGTGGGCGTACCCAGGGTGGTGCCGGTGGCGGTGAGCTTGTCCCCGCCGGCCTCACCGATGGCCCGGGCGATTCCGAAATCTGTGAGCACCGCGTGGCCCGACTGGAGCATGACGTTGCCGGGTTTGATGTCTCGGTGCACCAGCCCGTGCTCGTGGGCGTAGGCCAACGCCTCGGCCACTTCCCGGCCGATCTCGGCGGCCTCGTGGACGGGAAGCTGATGCTCCCGGTCCAGACGGTCCTGCAGGGACTCCCCGTCCACGAACGGCATGACGTAGTAGAGGAGCCCGTCCACCTCCCCGGAGTCGTGGAGGGGGAGAATGTTGGGATGGGCGAGACTCGCCGCGATCCGGATCTCCCGGTGGAAGCGCTCGCCCCCGAGGGTGCGTCCCAGGTCCGGGTCCAGGACCTTCAGCGCCACTTGCCGACCGTGCTTCAGGTCGTCTGCGAGGAACACCACGCCGGCCCCGCCCCGCCCGATCTCACGCTCGATCCGGTAGCGGTCCTGCAGAGCCGTCTGGAGCAAGGATTGGATGTCCTTCATAGGCGCAATGTGCGGCCCTCGGGTCGGCGGTGCCAGAACCGCCCCGCACCGCCCCCCTCAAGCCATCCTGTAGGTGCCAGCCTTGCCGGGGGAGCCTCGATGCCTCCTCTTTGGCCTGGGATCGTGGGACCGAGTCCCGCCGAGGTCACCCCTCACTGCCCGCGATGACCCTCGCCGCCCGGTGGGACCGGAACGGGAGGCGTGTATGCAGGACGGACGGATGTCGGGCCCCTCCAGGGAATCGGGATGGGCAAGCGGCCTTGCGGCCCTGAGCATGGGGCTCTTGATCGCCACCACCGTCACTGGACTGGCGGTCCTCTGGCTTCCCTTCTCCATCACTGCGCAGGCCAGCGTGATCGTCCACACGGTGGTGGGGCTGATCCTCGTCCTACCCGCCACGCTCTATGTCTGGAGGCACTGGGGCGCATACCGTCCCGCCCAGCTCACCCATGTGAAGCTGACCGGGTATCTGGCGATGGCCCTCCTGGCTCTCCTCGGCGTGAGCGGGATCGTGCTCACCTTGCAGGCGACTCTGGGCCGGCGGATCTCTGATGCGTGGGACCTGATCCACTTGGTTGGGACGTTCGCTCTCCTCGCGGCCACCGTGCCCCACGTCGGGGCCCTGGTCTGGCGGAACCGGGTCGGCACCACCGAGCTTGCCGAGCGGGTGCGGGCGGCGCAGGGCCGGTTCGGGATCCGTGCCGCGGCGTGGACCGTGGTGGGCGTCCTGCCGGTGCTGGCCCTGACCCTGGCCTACCGTCCGGTGGAGCTGAACAACGCCCTGCCCGACGACTACAGCCGGATCTACGGGGAGGAGCGGCCCTTCGCGCCGAGCCTGGCCCGGACCACGACCAATGACGCCTTCGACCCGAGGACCATGTCGGGCTCGGAGTCGTGCGGGACCTCGAAGTGCCACGAGGAGATTCTGGCCGAATGGCAGGTGAGCGCCCACCGCTACTCGGCCATGGATCCGGGTTTCCGTACCGTCCAGGCCACCATGGGCGCCCAGAATGGCCCCGAATCGACCCGGTACTGCGCCGGCTGCCACGACCCCATCTCCCTCTTCGCCGGGACCAAGAACCTCTTCGAGGACGAGCTGACCAACCCCCAGGGCCTGGACGAGGGCGTGTCGTGCATCGCCTGTCACTCCATCGCGGAAACGGACGTGCAGGGCAACGCGAACTACGTGATCGCGCAGCCGGTCCGGTACGCCTATGAGCTGCGTCCCGAAGGAGCCGGAAGGCTGGTGCGGGACTTCCTGATCCGGGCCTACCCGGAAAAGCACCTGGAGACCTTCTCCAAACGCCTCTTCAAGAGCCCGGAGTTCTGCGCCGCCTGCCACAAGCAGTTCGTGGACGAGGAGATCAACCAGGTGGGGTGGGTCCAGCTTCAGAACCAGTTCGACAACTGGCGGACGAGCCGGTGGAACGAGCCCGGCGTCCCGGAGGAGACCATCGAGTGCCGGGAGTGCCATATGCCGCTCCAGGCATCGCTGGATCCGGGTAGCGGAGACGAGCAGGACTACAACCGCGACGCCTTCGACGGGAAGCACCGGAGCCATCGCTTCCTGGGCGCCAACCAGTTCGTGCCTCTGCTCCTGGATCTCCCGGGCGCCGCCGAGCACGTGGCCCTCACCGAGCAGTGGCTCAGAGGTGAGATCGACATCCCGGAGATCGCGGACAAGTGGCGGGAGGGCCCGGCCATCCCCATCGAGATCGACGCTCCGGCCCGGGTTGCTCCCGGGGAGGAAGTGGCGTTCACTGCGCGGATCGTGAACAACAAGGCGGGCCACGACTTCCCCACCGGTCCCCTGGACATCATCCAGGCCTGGGTGGAGATCGAGGTCGTGGATCAGGACGGCAGGGTGATCTTCGAGAGCGGGAAGCGGGACGAGGAGCACTTCATCGACGAGGGCTCGTTCATCTTCAAGGCCGAACCCGTGGATCGCTACGGGAACCTGGTGGATCGCCACAACCTCTGGGAGATGGTGGGGGTCCGGTATCGGCGGGCGCTCTTCCCCGGGTTCAGCGATCAGGCCGAATTCGCCTTCTTCTGCCCCACGGCGTCCCTGGATCCCGATGCCGTGCGCGTCCCCTACGACGGTGAGCGCGTGGCCATGGACCTGGACGGCGGCACGGCGGTGGGCCAGCTCGAGGTCACCGCCCGGCTGATGTATCGAAAGTTCGACCAGTTTCTCCTGAACTTCCTGGCGGGCGGAGAATCGGATCTCACCGCGGCGGTCACGGTCATGTCCGAGGACACCAAGGTGATCGAGGTCGTCGGGCCGGCTGATCGATGAGCCCTGGCGGTCCCCGGCGATCCCGGCGTGAGACACGGCTGCTCCAGGCCGTGGGGATCGCTGTGGTGGGGGTCGTCGGTGCCGGCATATGGATGGCCTATGCGACTCGGCCGCCCCCGGCGTACGTGCCCGGAGAGCAGGTCGAAGGCCTCACCGACGCCCTGGGTCGGGATCTTCCCGAGGATCGCCCCTCCCTGCGCTTCACCGACGTCACGGCCGAGGCGGGGATCGACTTCCGGCACTTCGGAGGGGTGCGCTCCAGCCAGATCGTGGAGGACATGGGCTCCGGAGCCGCATGGGGAGACTACGACCGGGATGGATTCCCGGACCTCTACGTGGTGAACATCGCCGGCCCCGTGGGGCCCGACGGCGACCTGCGCGAGACCTCCGATGCCCGGGCCCACCTCTATCGTAACCGGGGGGACGGCACCTTCGAGGAAGTGGCCGAGTCGGCGGGCGTGGACCTGCGGGCCGTGGGGATGGGCGCGGCTTGGGCCGATTTCGACAACGATGGGTGGCCGGACCTGGTGGTTTCGAGCCATCCAGACCTCCACCTGTTCCGCAACGACCGAGCGGGGGGCTTCGAGGACGTGAGCGCCGCCGCCGGCCTGGCGGGGCATCGGGGATTCTGGAGCGGGGTAAGTTGGGCGGACTACGACCGGGACGGATTCCTGGACCTCTACGTGGCCGGGTACGTCCGGTACGAGCCCCGGGGGGCGGGCGACACCAGCTCCCAATACGACGAGGAGGTCCCCTCCAGCCTGAACCCCAGTTCCTTCGAGCCCGAGCGGAATCTGCTCTTCCACAACCTCGGGGACGGGACGTTCCGGGAACGGGCCGCAGAAGCCGGGGTGGACGACCCCCGGGGCAGGGGCCTGTCGGCGGCGTGGCTGGACTTCGACGCCGATGGGTGGACGGACCTCTACGTGGCCAACGACGTCTCGGACAACGCCCTCCTGCGCAATCTCGGGGACGGGACCTTCCAGAACGTGAGCCACCCGTCGCTGGTGGCCGATTACCGGGGCGCCATGGGCATCGCCGTGGGGGATTGGGACGGGGACGAGGACATGGATCTCTTCCTCACCCACTGGATCGCCCAGGAGAACGCCCTCTACAGCAACCTCCTGACCCAGCTCGCTGGCCCCGACGGCGAGCCCACTTCCACCCAGTTCAGGGATGACGCCGACCGATTCGGTCTTGGCCAGATCGCCCTGGACTACGTCGGTTGGGCCACGTCCTTCGTGGACTTCGACAACGACGGCAGGCCGGACCTGTTCGTGGTCAACGGAAGCACGTTCCAGGATGACGACGATCCCACCCGTCTCATCGCCATGCCGGATCAGATCTTCTGGAACGCGGGCGTAGCCCGGGGCTTCTTCGACATCTCATCCGCCGTCGGAGACTACTTCGCGTCCACCTACGTGGGCCGGGGTGGGGCGGTGGCCGACTACGACCTGGATGGGGATCCAGACCTCTTCATCAACAACCACGGCGGTCCCGGCGTGTTGCTTCGCAACGACGGCGACCACGGAGCCTGGCTTCGGGTGAGCGTGACCGGCACCGACGGCAACGCCGACGCCTTGGGAGCCCGGGTGAAGGTGTTTCGGCGAGACGGGACGACGGCGACGAAGGCGGTGGGGTCCCAGGCCAGCTACCTCTCCCAGAACGAGCACACCCTCCACTTCGGCCTCGGGGCCGACTCCGCAGTGGACTCGCTTGTCGTGGCCTGGCCCGGCGGGGCGCGGCAATCGGTGGGAGAGATTCCCGCTCGCGCGGAGGTCCGTGTCAGGGAGGACGGCGCCGTCGAGGTTCACCCGGTGGTGCCGGCATTGAGCGAGGATGAGCGGGTCCGTCGCTTCTGGGAGACCTATCGGGCGGCGGGACGGGCCCGGATCGAGGGGCGATCGGAGGAGGCGCTGACCGGATACCGGACCACAGTGCTGCTGGACCCGGGCCACGCCGACTCCTGGTACTATCGGGGTCAACTTGCCCGGGAGTTGGGGCTCCTGGATGAGGCCGTCGAGGCCTTCACCACCCTGATCCGGGTCGATGCCACCAGCGCACGTGCCCACCGAGAGTTGGGGTGGCTCCACCTCTGTACCGAACAGGACGCCCCACGGGATCCCGAAGCGGCGCAACTGCACTTCCAGCGAGCGTTCGAGATCAACCGCGAGCACACTCAGGCGTCGCTGGACCTGGCTGTGGCCGAACTCGCCACCGGGCGGGACGGCCAGGCCGGAGAGCGGGCGCGACAGGTCCTGCGTACCGACCCGGCCAACCCGGGTGCCCGGTACCTGCTGGCGTACCTGGCCTGGCGGGCGGGAGGGGATGCGGCGGCCCAGGCCCTTCTCGCGGAAACGGCGCCGACCGGCGGTCCCGGCGCTCGGGGGATGGAGGGCGCGGCTTCAGCCGAGGGGGACACCGACAGCGGTGCTGGGCCCATGACCCAGGCTCGGGGGGCCTGCGTCGGACTCGCCTCGTTCTGGGAGTCGGCAGACGGCGCGGTGCCAAGCGTCGAGGAAGTGCTGGCGTCCCTTCCCGACTTTCACCGAGCGGTCCAGGCCACGAGGTCCGGGGGCGACTGATGCTCCGGCGGGCAGGCTCGCCGTGGCCCGGTCCATGCTGTTCCCTGACCCAGTGAACCCTCGTGGATTGAGACCATGACCTCGACGACGCGACGCCTCTCGTTCCTGGACCGCTACCTCACCCTGTGGATCTTCCTGGCCATGGCCGTCGGGGTGGCGCTGGGCTTCCTCTGGCCGGGCGCGATCGAGGCCCTGAACCAGACCACCCAGATCGGGACCACGTCCGTTCCCATCGCCATCGGTCTCATCCTCATGATGTACCCGCCGTTGGCGAAGGTGCGCTACGAGGCCCTGGGGACGGTGTTCCGGCATCGGCGGGTCCTCATCCTGTCCCTGGTCCAGAACTGGGTCCTGGGGCCGGTGGTCATGTTCGCCCTCGCGGTGGTCTTTCTTCGCGACCTCCCCGAGTACGCCATCGGCGTGATTCTGGTGGGGCTGGCCCGTTGCATCGCCATGGTCCTGGTGTGGAACGACCTGGCCGAAGGGGATCCGGACCTCGCAGCCGGGCTGGTGGCCCTCAACGCCATCTTCCAGGTCCTGTTCTACAGCGTGTACGCCTACGTCTTCCTGACCCTCCTCCTGCCCCTGTTCGGGCTCGAGAGCGTGACGGTCCAGGTGGGTATGGGGGAGATCGCACGCACCGTCGGGATCTACCTGGGCATTCCCTTCGCCGCGGGGGTGGCCACTCGACTCGGGCTGGTCCGGCGCATGGGCCGGGAATGGTACGAGTCCCGGTTCATCCCCCGGATCGCCCCTCTGACCCTGGTTGCGCTTCTCTTCACCATCATCGTGATGTTCTCCCTCAAGGGCGACCTGATCGTGCGGTTGCCCCTGGACGTGGTCCGGGTGGCGGTGCCCCTGTCCATCTACTTCGCGGCCATGTTCCTCATCACGTTCTTCGTGGCCAGGGCAGGGTGGATCGGAGCCGAGTATCCCCAGAACACCACGGTGTCGCTCACGGCGGCGAGCAACGACTTCGAACTCGCCATCGCCGTGGCCGTGGGCGTTTTCGGCATCCAGTCCGGGGTGGCGTTCGCGGCGGTCATCGGACCCCTGGTGGAGGTCCCGGTCCTCATCGGCCTGGTGAACCTGTCGCTTCTCTTTCGGAGGAGGTTCTACGCCAGCTCGGCGTGACGATCGTCACAGCGGATTCGAGGGGATTCCGGCACGATTCGAGCATGAGATGGACATTGCCGTTGAGGGGTCCCGCTCCCTCCCGAATCAGGGTGGTCCTCGATGTCGAAGTTGAACGTTCTTCATAGATCATCTCACTTGCTCACCGGCACCTTCGGCCGGCGGACCGAGAAGAGCTTCCGGGTCCGGCTCGCCGTCCAGGCCTTCTTTTCCGTGGTCTCCATCTTGATGGGGATCCAGTTGGCCCGGTTCTACCTGGCCGCGAAGGCGGGTGCAACCCCTCTCCCCACCCGGCCTCCGGGAGTGGACGGATACCTGCCCATCAGCGGCCTCATGGGCGTGGTGGACTGGTTTCACCAGGGTGAGCTCAACCAGGTGCACCCCGCCGCCACGGTCCTGGTGCTGGTCGCCCTGGGTCTGGCCTTGTTCGCCCGGAAGGCCTTCTGCTCCTGGATGTGCCCCGTGGGCTTGGCCTCCGAGCTGCTGGCCCGCTTCGGACGCTGGTCCTTCGGCCGGAACTTCAAGGTCTGGCGGTGGCTCGACATACCCCTACGGGGTCTCAAATACGCCCTCATGGCCTTCTTCGTGGGGGCCGTTCTGGCCATGAGCGCGGCGGCCCTCCAGGAGTTCATCCAGTCCCCTTACAACCAGGTCGCCGACGTGAAAATGGGGCTGTTCTTCGTGAACCTGTCCCAGACCGGCGTCGTCGTGATCGGGGTCCTGGTCATCGCCTCGGTGTTCATCGAAGGCGCCTGGTGCCGGTACCTGTGCCCCTACGGTGCGCTCCTCGGGCTCTTCTCCTGGTTCTCTCCCACCCGGGTCACCCGGCAGGCGGATGCCTGCGTGGGATGCTCCATGTGCGACAAGGCGTGTCCCGCCCGGCTCACCGTGTCCTCGGTGGACGCCGTGGCGAGCCCCGAGTGCACCGGTTGCCTCGACTGCGTGGCGGTTTGCCCGGTGGCCGGGGCCCTGGAGCTCCGGACGGTGGGAAGGCGGAAGGTGCCGGCCTTGGGGATGGCGGCCGTGGTGGTGGGGCTGTTCGTGGGAGGCTACGTGGGCGCCCGGGCCACCGGAAACTGGGCAAATCAGATCCCGGACCAGGACTACGTGGAGCACGTCCGGAACATGGAGTCGGGCGCCTACGGCCACCCGGGGATGTGAGAGGCCCCGTTCCCCCGGAAGGGTCAGAGGGCCTGGGCCCGCTCCTCGGCTCCGTCGGTCAGGAGAATACCCAGGCGACGGTCCTTCTCCTCCCACAGGGCATTCAGGCGGCTCGTGACCTGGCGGCGGATCTCCTTGTCCGTGCCGCCGATCCCCCAGTTCTCCCGATCCGCGGGAATGGCCTCGACTCGGACCCGGATCTCCGGCGTCCGACCCTTCAGGAAATCCCACATGGTGGGGGCGCCACCCGGGTAGGCGATGGTCACGTCCAGGATCGACTCGATCTGGGGGCCCATGGCGGACAGGACGATGGCCATCCCACCCGCCTTGGGTTTGAGCAGGTTCGCGTAGGGAGAGCCCTGGGAATCGTGTTTGGCGGCGGTGAACCGCGTTCCCTCCACGAAGTTCATCACCGTCACGGGAAGGGCCTTGAACTTCTCGCAGGCCTTCAGCGTCGTCTCCCGGTCCTTGCTGGCCACCCCCGACCGCTCCAGGAAGGGAAAGTCCAGGCACCACCACGCCAGGCCCAGGAAGGGGACCCGGAACAGCTCCTTCTTCAGGAAGAACTTCAGCACCGGAATCCGGCGGTTGAAGATCCGCTGGAGGACCAGGATGTCTACCCAGGTCTGATGGTTCGCCACGACCATGTACCAACGGCTCGTGGAGACGTCCTCGATCCCCTCGACGTCCATGCGAGCCGGATTGATGAGCCCGAGGTGGAGGTTGTTGAAGCCGATCCAGACGGTGCCGATGCCGTTCTGGAACCGGGCCCAGAAGGCCCTCCAACCCGGCGCCGGAAGCGCCAGTTTCACCAGCTGGAGCCCCAGCAGCGGCAGGGTCCAGAAGACCGTGTTGATGGTGAACAGCGCGAGGGACAGGGAACCGCGAACGGGCCCTGGAAGGAGTCTGGGCATTGGGTGCGGATCGGCTGATCTGGGTTCATGCGGACCGGAAGCCCTCGGCCCCCGGAAGCGTCGGTGGAAGCTGGACCGGGGTGGGGGACGGTGCAAGGGCCACGTGTTTGCCCTCGGCGACTTGCCCCAGGTGATCCACCTGCCCCAATTTCTTGTGGACGCGCTCCGGCCGTAGGGTCGGTCGGGCCGGTTCTGCGTCGCCCGCCTTGATGTTCCGGCCCTGTGACAACCGTCACAGCAGGTCCCCGCCTCGAAGAGCATCCTGTCCTCGTGGACAGGTAATCGGTTGCAGCGCGATCAGACCCGGACGGCGACCATGGCGGATCGAGATCAGGAGCTTCACCGCTCCGAGAAGAGTCCCTCCCCCGACGACTCCCCTCGTCCCCCGGGGTCGGGTGATCCCCTGGAGGAACACGAGAGCGCGGCGGGCCGGCGGGACTTCCTGGCGAAGGCATCCAAGGCCGCCATGGCGGCTGGATTGGTTGGTGGCTACGGGGCCTTCGGGGCCGTGGGGATCCGGTACCTCTACCCGGCACGACCGGACGAGCTCTCCTGGCAGTACGTCCGGGACGTGGCCCGCATCCCGGTGGGAGGGGCCCTCCGCTATCGGGGGCCGTCCGGGGAGACCATCAACATCGCCCGGCAAGGCGACACCGGCACCTCCGAGGACTTCGTGGCGCTGTCCAGCACCTGTCCCCATCTGGGGTGCCAGGTTCGCTGGGAGGGCCAGAACAACCGCTTCTTCTGCCCCTGTCACAACGGGGTCTTCGATCCCAGCGGCGTGGCCCTCGAAGGTCCCCCCGCTGAAGCAGGACAGCGGCTGGCCGCCTACCCGTTGAAGGTGGAGAACGGGCTTCTCCAGATCGCGGTGCCCGCGGTCCGCCTCGCATCCGGAGAGGAGGCCCAGGGAGCCGTCATCGCCATGGACGATGGTCCCGCCGGGCCGGGCCACGATCCCTGCCTCGCGCCTCCGTCCAGGTCGGACGGGAAGAGGAGGGTCTGATGGCCAACCCGGTCGCGGCCTGGTTGGGAGACCGGATCCCGGTCTCGGGACAGAGCCTGCGGGAGCTCACCAACGAGCCGGTCCCCTACCACCTCAAGCGCTGGTGGTTCGCCCTTGGCGGCACCCCCGCCTATCTCTTCGTGGTCCAGATCTTCACCGGGATTCTCCTGGCGTTCTACTACGAGGCGTCGCCCGCCACGGCCTACGAGTCGGTGGCCTACATCACCAACGAGGTGGCGTTCGGCTGGTACATCCGGAGCCTGCACAAGTGGGCCGCCACCCTCATGATCGCCGCGGTGATCCTCCACCAGATGCGGGTGTTCTTCACGGGCGCCTACAGGAGGCCCCGGGAGATCAACTGGATCGTGGGGATGTGCCTCCTGGTGTGCACCCTGATGACAGGGTTCACAGGGTACAGCCTGGTATTCGAGCAGTTGAGCTTCTGGGGAGCCACGGTGGGTGCCAACATCGCGGACAGCACCCCGTTCGTCGGGGGCTTCCTGAAGGCCATGATGCTGGGGGGCGAGACCTACAACCAGGCCACCCTGTCTCGCTTCTTCGTCATCCACGCGGCCATCCTGCCCGTGACCATCACCCTCCTGGTGGTGGTCCACATCACCATCATCCGGCTCCAGGGCGTCACCGAGTTCAAGTTCGAGGACGAGGAGAGCGGTGTGAAGAAGAGCTTCAACTTCTTCCCGGACCACCTCTACACCGAGCTCATGATCGGGCTGGTGCTCATGGTCCTGCTCAGTGCCCTGGCCACCATCTTCCCGGCGACCCTCGGGCCGGTGGCCGATCCGCTCCAGACCCCCGAGATCATCAAGCCGGAGTGGTTCTTCTACGTCGCCTTCCGCTGGCTCAAGCTGTTCAGCGGCACCGCGGCGATCCTCAGTATGGGCCTCATCGTCTTCGTGATGTTCTCGTGGCCCTTCATCGATAGCCGGATCCGGGAACGCACCCGATTCCAGGAAGCCAGCGTCTGGGTCGGGATCGTCGGGGTCCTGGCCATCATCCTCCTCACCGTCTGGGAAGCCGTAGCGCGGCATTGATCAGAGGAAGCTCATGAAACTCGAAACGAAGCGATACATCATCGGTGGATTGGGAGCCCTCTTCCTCCTGTCGCTGGTGTTCGTACAGTGGATGGAGACCGCCCGGAAGGCCGAGGAGGCGGGTCTCCGGCCTCCCCGTGTGGCCGTGCCCGCGTCCTCCGAGCAGTGCGTCGGATGCCACAGCGAGCAGAATCCGGGGATCGTGACCCATTGGACGGGGAGTACCCACGCGGAGAAGGGCGTGGGCTGCTACGACTGCCACGAGGCCACCGACACCGACGCGGACGCGTACTCCCACGAGGGCTACCTCATCGCCACCGTGGTGACACCCTTGGACTGCTCGCGCTGCCACGACCACGAGGCCGCGGAGTTCGCCCAGAGCCATCACGCCGCGGGAGGCAACATCCTGGCGTCGTTGGACAACTTCCTGGCGGAGACCGTCGAGGGCGCCCGGATGGAGTTCAGCCCCCACTCGCCGACGCCGGGGCGGGACTTCGACATGGTGAACGGGTTCGCCAGCGCCAACTCGGGTTGTCAGCAGTGCCACGGGGCCAAGGTGGGACTCCTGGCCACCGACGGCAGCACGATCACCGTGGACGACCTGGCTCCCGACCAGGACGGCGCCCCCACCAACATGGACGCCGTGGCCCGGATCGCCCGGGACGAGAACGGACGCCCCCGGCTGGACTCCAAGACCTGGCCCAACAGCGGGATCGGCCGGCTCAACCTGGACGGGTCCAGGGGCAGTTGCTCGGCGTGTCACAGCCGCCACGACTTCTCGCCCCGTCGGGCGCGCCAGCCGGAGAACTGCGGCAAGTGCCATCTGGGACCCGACCATCCCCAGAAGGAGATCTACGAGGAATCCAAGCACGGCATCGCCTATCGGGACCTCAAGGACGAGCTGAACCTGGACGCCGAAAGCTGGATCCTGGGCCAGGACTACGCCGCCGCACCGACCTGCGCCACGTGCCACATGTCGGGCAACATCCGCAACGGAGGCCGGATCACCCACGATCCCGGCGAGCGCATCTCCTGGACCAATCGACCTCCGGTGTCGGTGGCCATGGACACGGACATCAACCACAGCATCGTCTCCGAGACCGATCCGGAGATCCGCCGCGGCCTCATCGCGGACAGTTGGCAGGACAAGCGGGACCGGATGAAGCAGGTCTGCTCCAACTGCCACACCGACACCTACGTCAACTCGTTCTACGACCAGTACGACGCCCTGGTGAACCTCTACAACGAGAAGTTCGCCAAGCCCGGTCTGGACATCATGAACAGCCTCCAAGCCAACGGGATCCGGTCCGCCACCCAGTTCGACGAGGAGATCGAGTGGACCTGGTTCTACCTTTGGCACCACGAGGGCCGTCGGGCGCGGCACGGGGCGTCCATGATGGCTCCGGACTACACCCACTGGCACGGGATGTACGAGGTGGCCGAGCGCTTCTACATGGAGCTCATCCCCCAGGCCCGGGAGATGGCGGCCCACGCCGGGGGCAGCGCCGGTCGCGCGGTGAACACGGTGATCGACGGCGTCCTGTCCCGGCCCGAGCACATCTGGTTCGAGGAAGGCGCCGAGGGGCAGGCCGAGATGATCCGCCAGCAGATGGAAGAGCGCTACGGGCGCCCCGGGAGTTGAGGAGTCACCTATGAAGCGGAAACAGTTCCTGAAGGTTCTGGGTGGAGGCACAGCGGGCATCGCCGCATTCTCCTGCGCCGACCAGGAGCGGGCCCAGCGCATCGCCCTCGACCAGGGCGCGATCCAGGACTCGGACCTCACCTGGTCCAAGGCGCCGTGCAGGTACTGCGGCACCGGATGCGGCGTCGAGGTGGGGGTGAACGACGGACGGATCATGGCCGTCCGGGGCGATGAGGCGAACCCGGTGAACCGGGGCTTGCTGTGCGTGAAGGGATACCACCTTCCCGCCATGCTTTACGGCGAGGACCGGCTCCGGTACCCCATGCTCAAGCAACCCGACGGCGGTTGGGAGCGAATCGATTGGGACACGGCCCTGGACCTCATCGCGTCCAAGTATCAGGAGGCTCTGGACGATGCCGGGCCTGAGTCCGTGGCGTTCTATGGCTCCGGTCAGTGGGGGGTGCACGATGGCTACGCGGTGACCAAGTGGTTCCGGGGCGGCATGGGCAGCAACAACGTGGAGCCCAACGCCCGACTTTGCATGGCGTCGGCGGTCATGGGGTTCATGACCCAGTTCCAGAGCGACGAGCCCATGGGGTGTTACGAGGACTTCGAAGCCGGTGACGACTTCGTCCTCTGGGGCAACAACATGGCCGAGATGCACCCGGTGCTCTTCTCCCGGATCCTCGCCAACAAGCGGGAGAACCCGGGGGTTCGCATCGTGGACATCGCCACGCGTCGGACGCCCACCAGCGACTACGCCGACATGTACGTGGAGTTCAAGCCGAACACGGACCTGGCCCTGGCCAACGGGATCCTCCACTGCCTGCTACGGGACCGGAAGGTGGACGAGGCGTTCGTCCGGGAGAACGTGGTGTTCCGCCGTGGGATCGAGGACCTGGACGCCATCGGGTACGGATGCTTCGGTGAGGACGGGACGTCCACGGACGTGAACGCCGAGCCGGCCCAGCACTACCGGTTCCGGGATCAGGCCCAGACCTCGTCCATGGAGGAACTGGAGGCGTTCCTGGCCGACTATTCCCCCGCCCGGGTGAGCGAGATCAGTGGTGTGCCCGAGGCTCAGATCGAGTCCCTGGCGACCCTCTACGGGGACCAGGCCCGGGGCACCGTGAGCCTCTGGTGCATGGGTGTGAACCAGCACGTGCGCGGCACCTGGATGAACAACCTGATCACCGATCTGCATCTCATCACGGGGAAGATCGGGAGGCCCGGAGCCAACCCCTTCTCCCTCACCGGTCAGCCCTCTGCCTGCGGCACCGCCCGGGAGGTGGGCACGCTGGCCAACCGCCTCCCCGCCGACCTGGTGGTGAACAACCCCGAGCACCGGGCCCGGGCCGAGGAGATCTGGGGTCTCCCCGAGGGCACGATCCCCGGGGTTCCCGGCCTCCACACCATGGACATGTTCAGGGCGTTCGCCCGGGGCGACGTCCGTGTGATGTGGGTCCAGACCACCAACCCGTGGGTGACCATCCCCAACCTGAACCGCATCCAGCGGGAGCCGAACGACGGGCGGTTCATGGTCGTATCGGACATCTATCCCACGCCCACGACGGAGGCTGCGGACCTGGTCCTTCCCTCCGCCGGATGGGTGGAGAGGGAAGGGGTCTTCGGCAACTCCGAGCGGCGCACACAGCACTGGGAGAAGGCGGTGGAGCCACCCGGCGAAGCCACCGAGGACGCCTGGCAGGTTATTCAGGTGGCCAAGCGGATGGGGATGGAGCACCTGTTCCCCTGGCCCGAGGACGACTGGCACGAGCCCATGTACGAGGAGTACCGACGGTTCGGGCTGGGCATCGGGAAGGACCTGGCGTCCTACCAGCAACTCCGTGAGACCCGGGGGATGCTCTGGCCGGTGGTGGACGGACAGGAGACCCGCTACCGCTATGCGGCCGGATACGACCCCTACGTGCAGAAGGACGAGGGCGTCCATTTCTACAAGGCCAAGGGCTTCGGGGAACGGGCCGCGTTCTGGCTTCGTCCCTACCACCCGGCGGCCGAGTCCCCGGACGACGCGTTCCCATTCTGGCTTTGCACGGGACGCGTCCTGGAGCACTGGCACACGGGCTCCATGACCCGGAGGGTGAAGCAGCTTCACCAGGCGGTGCCGAAGAACTACGTGGAGATCAACCGCTCCGACGCCCAGGCGCTGAGCGTGAAGTCGGGGGACCGGGTGCGGATCACCAGCCGGAGGGGAGAGCTGGAGATGGAGGCGAAGGTGGACGGTCGGGGCCAGCCCCCACGGGGGTCCCTCTTCGTGCCCTTCTTCGACGAAGCCAGGCTGGTGAACCTCGTGACGCTGGACGCCATGGACAACATCAGCAAAGAACCGGATTTCAAGAAATGCGCGGTTCGAATAGAGAAGGTTTGAAAGGAGCCTCCCTGCGCCGGTTCGTCCTCTCGGCGTTCGGGGTGTCGGTCGCCCTGATCGGGACCGTGTGGGCCTCGGGGTGCTCCGTGGACGAGGGTGCCGACGGCAGGCAGCCCGCTGTGGCGCAGAACTCAGCGTCGGTCCGGGCCGCCCGGAGGGCCTACGACGGGGCGCCCCCGGTGGCGGGCCACGAGGACTTCGGGATGACGTGCACGGCCTGCCACGACCTGCAGGGGATGCCCGTGGAGGGGGTCGGGTTCGCTCCGGCCTCGCCCCACGACGGAACCGACCAGGCTTACTCCACCATGCGCTGCAGGCAGTGCCACGTCTTCCAGTTGGACGACGGGCTCTTCGTTGAGAACAGCTTCGTGGGGCTGCCCCAGGACCTGAGACCCGGCCGGCGCCTCACCTCGCTGTCTCCCCCGACCATCCCTCATCGGATCTTCATGAGGGAGAACTGCGCCGCCTGCCATATGGGGCCCGGGGCTCGGACGGAGATTGTGACGTCACACCCTGAACGGAACCGCTGCCGGCAGTGCCACGTCGCGGTCACGACCCCCGAGTTCTTCTCGAGCGTGGCCGGAGAGGGGTACGCCGGGGAGGAGACCCGATGACGACGCTCCCCGATGTGATCGAACTCAACGCCGAAGAAGAGGCGCGTCGGCTCTGGGGTGCCGCACGGACCGCCATCGGTTCGGCCCGTGAGGATCTGGTGGCCCTCCTCCAGGCCGTGGAGTTGGGGTGCCGGGCCGTCGAGGTCGTGGCGGTCCACCGCCTGCAGGGGGTGAAGGATCGTTTCCCGGCCACGATCGGCCTCCTCCTTGAGACGCCGGCGTCGGAAGTGGAGCCCCAGCGGGACTCCCTCCCCGGGCACAGCTCCCTGGACTTCACCGACCTTCTGGATCTGGTCAGTGACGAGACCCTCTCCTGCGTGGCGCCGGGAATGCACAGGGGGTGGGAGGACCGACGCTTCGCCTGTCGCAGGTCACGGGTCACCGCCCGGGAGGCCCTCGGGGTCTCAGTGGACGCCGCGGGCCGAGCCAACCTCCTGACCCTGGCGGCCTACCGGAACCGCCTCTTCCGACACCCGCCTCCGGTCCGCGTCGTTCCCGGCGAGATCACGCGGGGGTTCGACGACCTGGAAGCCCTGATGAACGGGCTGCTACCCTAGCAAGCGAGCACCGAAAGGACTCTCCATGACCATAGCACCAAGCCGGCCCGTCGGGCTCGGTTCGACCCTGGCCCTGCTGGCAATCACCACGGTCGCCCTGGGGGGATCCCCCCTCGACCTCGTGGCGCAGGAATTCGAGGTTTCCGGGCAGGTCCGTCCTCGCACCGAGGGGCGGACCCCCGTGGACGACGGAGGGTGGGACTACTTCACCTCCATGCGCACCCGGATAGGTGTACTTGCGACCCTGCCCAGGAACATCTCCGCGTTCGTTCAGCTCCAGGACGTGCGCCTATGGGGGAGCGAGAGCAGCACCCTGGGCGACTACAGTGCCGATGGGTTCGACCTTCACCAGGGTTACCTCGACCTGGCCTTCGAGCGAGAGATCTCCGGATACCTGCGGGCCGGGCGCCAGGAGGTGAACTTCGGAGGACAGCGCCTCGTGGGTTCGGTAAACTGGGCGCAGCAGGCCAGGGCCTTCGACGGCGCCAAGCTGGACCTGCGCCGCGGGAACCACGGGCTGCAGCTGCTGGGAAGCAAGATCTCCGAGAACTCGGCTTCGGGGCAGGACGAGGACGCGGAGTTCTTCGGTGCCTACGGCCTGGTGGGCCTCGAGTCCGCCGGCAACCTGGACCTCTACTGGCTCTTCGACCGGAATTCGTCGGAAGACGAGAAGACCGCGGAGCACACCTTCGGGGCCCGCTGGGTGGCCAACTTCGCCGGTACGCAGCTGCGCGTGGAGGGATCCCTCCAGAAGGGTGACCGGGGCGGCGAGGACGCCGACGCCTTCATGGTGGGTGCCCGCTGGGGCGGGAGCTTCGGCGACTCCGGGTTCGGAGGGGCGCTCTGGTACGACTACCTCTCCGGAGACGAGGCGCTGGACGACGGTAAGGCCGGCACCTTCAACACTCTCTACGCCACGAATCACAAGTTCTACGGCTTCTACGACCTGTTCCTCGACATTCCGGCCAACACCGGACGGCATGGGCTCAAAGACGCGGCGGTGAAGGCCCACTACCGGCCCGAGGGAGCCTGGGATCTGGCTGCCGACTTCCACTTTTTCAACGCGGCAGAGCAGCGCTCGCTCTCCACGGGCAGCCTGGCCCGGGAGCTGGACCTCCAGGGGCGCTATCGGTACTCGGAGAACCTCACGGTCATGCTGGGCTACGCCTACGTCTGGGCGGAGGACGGCATCAAGGAGATCGGCCGGCTGTCGGACAACGGGCAGTGGACCTACCTGCAGCTGGACGTGAGCTTCTGACCCCTTGCTGCGGGGGGGCGATTCCCGGACTGTAGGTCGATGAACCGGGAAGTCGCACTCATTCTTGAGAACGTCCCCTTCTTCAAGGGGATCTCCCCTCCGGCGGCGGAGGCGGTCTCCAGACGGCTGGTGCCCCGTTCCGCTCCGGCCGGGACGATCCTCTTCCGCCGCGGGGACGCGCCACGGGGCGTCTACGTCCTCGTCGACGGCGAGGTGGAGATCTACCGGATGACTTCCGACGGGCGGGAGCAGATCATCCACACCGAGCGCCCTGTGAAGCTGGTCGCCGAACTCCCGCTCCTGGACGGCCGGCCCTACCCCGCCTCGGGTCGGACTTCGGTCGACTCCCGCCTCTACTTCCTCTCCGACGACGACTTCCGCCGGCTCTACCGGGAGCACCCCGAGATCACCGACCAGATCATCGCGTCGCTGGGTGGACGGCTCCGGAAGCTCCTCGGGATGATCGAGAAGGTCTCGTTGAAGGAGGTGCCCAGCCGGGTCGCGATGGCGCTCCTGGATTGTGCCCGAGAGGCGGGGCAGCTCAAGGCCGGAGGGCGATTCTCCATGCCCCGCACCCAGGCTCAGATGGCCTCGGAGCTGGCCACTTCCAGGGAGACCGTGGCTCGGGCTCTGGGCAGCTTCCGGGAGGCCGGCTGGATTCGGCAGCGGGGAAGGGAGGTGGAGGTCCTCGACGTCGGTGCGTTGGAGGCGGTGGTCCGCGACGGACTCTGATGTGACGTCCGTCACGGATCACGAGTTCGGTGGGTCGTACCCTTCGGTGTCGGCTCCCGAGACCGGGGGGCCGGGGCCCGGTGGCGGATGCCCCGGAGTCCGTCCGCGAATCCGGAGTCGGATCATGATGACCACCGACGTGCGCTGGTTCATCCGAAGTTCTCTTCTGTGGCTCGTCGGCGGAGTCCTGCTGGGTTTGGCGGTCGCCCTCGCGCCGACGGAGATGGCCCTGCTCCGGCCGGCCCACCTTCACATGAACTTACTGGGGTTCGTGAGCCTGATGATCTTCGGGGTCGCCTATCACGTACTCCCCCGGTTCACGGGGATCCCCGTGCGCCGCCCGGCGCTGGTCCGCGCCAACCTCCTCCTCTCCAACGCGGGCCTCGGCGTGATGGTCCTGGGCTGGGCCGCCCGTGCGGCCTTCGCGCAGGGTCCGACGGGTCCTGGCATGGCCAGCGTGTCGGGCACCCTTCTCGCCATCGGCGGAAGCTTGGCGGCATCGGGCGCGCTCCTGTTCGTGGTCAACCTCTGGGGGGTGCTCTCCCAGCGTTCCGTTTCCAACGCGCCCGGGTCTCGTCCGGGGCCGGCCTGCGGTGGAAATCCCCCGCCCGACCTGATCCAGCTGAATCGCCATCCACGTTACTAGCACCATTTGTCACAAATTGACCCGTCCAGGTGAGACGGCCGTGACAGGGTGTCCCCAGACCAGGGGGTTTCCGGCCGGGATCTAGGTAGTACTACGGGTACGCTTCTTGCGGCCTCCGTGCGTACAAATCCAGAGAGGATTCTCGTGATCGACTGGCCATGCGGCCGGACAAGAGCGGCGACAGGCGAAACCCGGACACCCGACCCGACGGAGGTGGCGACAAGACGCGATGAACCGTGTGTGAAGGACCCATCCGGGCTCGGTCATTCCCGGGCCCGCCTGCTTCTCGAAGTCCCGCCGACACCTTGATAATCAGTCCCATCAGGAGATCATCCACATGAAGAGATTGCTCAAAGTGGCCGCGGGCGTATTCCTTCTAGCCTTCCTCGTCGTGGCTTGTGAAGGACCGACCGGCCCCCAGGGTCCTGCCGGAGCAGACGGCGGCCAGGGTGAGAGAGGCCCCGCAGGCCCCGCCGGCCAGAACGGGCAGGACGGTCAGGACGCCAACGCGAACTGCACCCAGTGTCACAACAACGACACGGAGCTGTTCGCGCGCCAGACCCAGTACTACGAGTCCGTCCACTTCGCCGGTGGGAACTTCGAGCGGAGCACCTCCAGCTGTGCTCCCTGCCACACCCACGAAGGGTTCATCGAGCGGATCGCGACCGGCTCCTGGAGTGTCGCCCAGCCCGATAATCCCTCTCCGGTGAACTGCCGGACCTGCCACGAGATCCACACGACCTACACGTCGGCGGATTACGGTTTCACGGCCACGGACCCCGTGGAGTTCGTCAACCCGCAACACGGTACGGCGAACTTCCAGGGCGCGGGGAACCTCTGCGCCCAGTGCCACCAGGGCCGCCCCCTGAGCCCGTATCCCGTGGTCGACGGCGCCGATGTGGAAATCGGTAGCCGCAGGTATGGATACCACCATGGGCCGCAAGGTACTATCCAGGCCGCGGTGGGTGGGTTCTTCAGTGAGTCCCCGGGGCAGCACGTGCATGCTCTCTATGGTTGCCAGCACTGCCACATGGGTAACGCCTACGGGAACGCCGCGGGTGGACACACCTTCAACCTCTCGTACGAGTACCACGGTTCCGTGGAGGACCTGGTCGTGGGCTGCAACGACGGGTGCCACAGCGGCGCCGTCGATGACTTCAACCACAACGGCCTCCAGACCGAGGTCGCGACGCTTCTGGACGAGCTCGCCGACCTGCTGGTCGAGGCCGGTATGATGCAAGGTCCGACCGATACCTACCCCGGGTACGCCGTGACCGGCCCCCAGCCCGCGAACCTCGCGGCGGCCTTCGTGAACTGGCAGATGGTCGAGGAGGATCGGAGTCTGGGCATCCACAGCCCGGTCTACGTGAGGAGCTTGCTGAACGACGCCATCGCCGCGGTGGAGGACTACCTCGCGGCCCAGTAAGCCTTGAGGCGGCTCCGGCCGACTGAAGGCGAGGGAAACGGCCCCCGGGGATTCGCTCCCCGGGGGTCGCCTCTATGTGGTGTGTTCGGCTCTGGACACACTGGGGGGGCGCGCGCGCGTGGTCCCCATCTTGCAACCTCGAACGGGTCGTCCCGCCAAACCCAGGAGAACGGAATGATCACGAATAGACTGGGCGGTTTCGCCGTCACCGGACCCCTTATCCTATCCCTGATCGCGTGCGGCTCTCCAGACGGACAGAGGCCGGACGTGAGCGCAATCACGAGCGAAGTGGAGGCGGCTGTCGGGTCCTTCTTCCAGGCGATGAACGCCCACGACGGGGACGCCGTGATCGGCCACTATGTGGGGCCGGAGAACTTCCTGTACGCGGGGATCACCAACGTGGCCGTGGATTGGGAGACCTGGTCCGGACAGGTCCAGGCGTGGTATCGCGCGAACTCCGACGTCGAGTTCACCCACGAGCTGATGTCGATCCAGGTCGTCGCACCAACCGTGGCGGTGGCCACCGTGCGGGGCAGTTCCTCCGAGGCCGAGGCCCTCCTGTGGACCCAGGTCTGGGCGAAGGACGCGGAGACGGGGAGGTGGCTCATCACCACCGAGCACGAATCGTGGCCCGAGTGCGTAGACCCGCCGCGGCCACACGTGGGGACCAACGGGGAGTGACCCTCAGGGCGCGTATTCGATCCCGAGGCTGAACTGCCGGGTGCGACCGCCCTGGAACTGGCCGAGGGGGGTGGGGCCGGAAAGGACTGCGAGCCGGACCCGGAGCGGGCCGCCTCCCCAGGATGAAGGCGCCCGCATCCCCAGGGATCCCGACCAGCGCGGCGTCCAGCCCACGTCCTGATCCATGTTGACGTCGAAAGCCGCGAAGGGCTGCCATCCGGGGGCATCTTCCTGTCCCCACTCTACCCCTCCGCGCACCCAGCCCCGCCTCGAGTCCTCCGGGTGCACGTTGAAAGCCCAGCCCACCCCCGCAAACGCTCCGATGCTCCGGTGCAGCCGAAGGTAAAGCAGGCCGTCCAGCGCGTCCCGGGCGAAGTTTTCCCCCTGGACGTCGAATCGCCGGGCATACTCGTCGCCCAGGTGGCTGCTGGTGTGGTAATACCGGATCCTGCCCCAGTGTGAACCGTGCCACCGAACCAGGGGGACCGTGAAGAACCAATCGGTGTTGACGAGTTCTCGCTCGGTCCGATGCAGTCCGAACCGGGCGAAGGCAGCTGCCTCGATGCCGACGATCCAGTCCCGCCTGGGACTGTCCGGATCGGAAGCCCCGCCGATTCGGAGCAAGGGAAACGCGAGGGCCAGAGCGAACTCGGCCTCGAGGCCGTCGCCGAACTCGGATGGGTTCCGGGCCACGTAGATCAGATCCGCCCGGCTGACGGGATCCCGGGGCCCGCTTGTGGGCGTGGGCAAGAAGGACTTGTCCGGGAGCCACTCCCTGTACCTCTCGCTGGGCCTGGAGCCGATCGTGTCTCCTGTCGCACTCGAGATAGCGACACGGGAAACGGGTACGGGGACCCGGCCCTCGGCTACCCCGAGACCGGGCAGAAGAAAGCCGCAGAGAGCCAGGGAGGCGAGGGTTCTCAGGTCCGGGGCCATGGACCGGTCAGTAGACCCGCCAGGCTAACGCGAGACTGAACACGAAGTCGTTCTGGGTCTTCTCCCAGTACTTGCTTATGGCGTCCCGGACCTGGAGGTCCAGGATCAGGCGCTCCGTCAGCGCTGCGTTCAGCCCGGCCCCCAGGTCCCCGCTCCACGAGAATCCGTCCTCCGGGTGGACGGCGTTCTCGGGCCAATCCCGGTCCGGCGAACCGAATCGGTAGAACTTCCCTCCGATCCCCGCCGACACGTACGGTTCGATCTTCCAGATCCGGAGCCGCGTAGGGAGCACGAGGTGGACCGAGGTCAGAGTCATGTCGTATGGGAAGTTCACCCAGACGGTCTCGACGAAGGGAGGGCGAGTGAGCGTCCGGGGATGAAGGATGGAGTGGGATGCCGCCATCCAGCCACCGAAGGCGTGCATGACTTCGGCCCGGACCCTCAGGTCTCCCTCTCCAAGCGTAATGTCGGCACCGAGTCCGAAGATGCCGGTTCGACCCAGATACGTAGTGGTCCACTCGGTGGGCTCCTCATCAACGAACTTCTGGTAGATCTCGTAGAAGTACTCGTCCGGCGCGAGCATGCCCGCCCTGGGATAGAATGCGACTCGAACCTGGGCGGTGAGGGGGCGGACTGTTCCCGGCCAGAGTCCTGCGAAGAGACAGAGCAGCGCGAGGGATGCGGGACGGGGAAGTCTCATGATGAACAGGTTGTGTTCTCGAGTGATGCGGCTGAGGAACCCCGACCCGGGTGAGGCCGGGAGAAGGGCTGAGTCTCGTCTCCGCCTTCCTGCGAGACTCGTGCCGAAACACAAAGGAGGGCGCCCCTGCGCTGGGGCGCCCTCCTCCGAGGCGAGACTGTATGGGTGAAAGGCTTTTCGGCGCAGCGCCGAAGACCTCTGGCCCGTCAGTTCCTCCGGATGAGTTGCGGCCGGAAGTTGTCGCGGATCAGGAGTTCGTACGTCTCCCCTCCCCGGACCTGCATTCCGTTGGAGCGCTCCTCCCCCATGTTGGCGGACACCAGGAATACCAGGTCTCCGGTGAGAGGCCGGATGCGGATCTCCTTGGTGCGCCCCGCACTGACGGTCCCGGCGTTTCGGGGCTGGCCGGTGGCGAACTGATAGCGCAGCGACACCGTCTGCCTGAACTCATTGTTGGCGATCACGAGGACCTCGTTCGGCCCGGCCACGCCCGGCTCCGGGGCCTCTCCGCTTTCTGCGGAACTGCCTCCACTGCTGCACGCAGGAAGGGCCAGTGCGGCCAACGCGGCCAGGGCGATCGCGACGAGGCGTCGCTGAGGCTTCGAACGGGACTTCATGGATACCTCCCATCACGGTCCACTATTTGGCCGCCACGGGGGAACCCGACCGGCCTACGGAGCCGCAATATAGCCCCGCCGACCGGCCGGATAAACCGTGGTTCAGCAGCCCCCGGCGGCCTTCTTCTTCCTGGCTCCGGAGTTCGGCACCATCATGGGCAGCGGGGTGATCCCTGTAACCGGGGCGCAGCCGCTCCGGTGAAGAATCCGGAGATCTGGTTCTGGGCTGCTGCGGCTTCCCGGGCGGCCGGCGTCCAGTCCCCGTGGAGAGCTCCCCGGTGGAGTCGTAGATCACCACGGTGCTGCCGGGGCCCGCGCCCCGGAGGAGGGGGAGTGCCCCGTCGGGGCTCGAAACCGGGAACGCGCCCGAGCCCCGGCCTGCGACCGAGGCCTCGCGAAGATCGAGGATCATAACTCCCGGATCTCCCCGGATAAGGGACTCCATGGGGATCGGACACGTTATCCGACCCGGGCGGGGCGTGCGGGCGTCCCGTGGGACTGTCGGACCCACCTCGGTGACAGGTACTTTGTCCGCCGATTGAATACCTATTCCAAGGGGTTGGAAGATGGCCGGCGAAAAGGGACTCGACATCCGCGGGGGGGACGTTCCCAAGACCTTCGAGCGGTTCGTGGATCGCTACCCGGAGCTCGGGGAGGCTCTCACCGCCATGGGCGATGCGGTGGGCAGCGCCGGGCCTCTGGACGGGAAGACCTCGGAACTGGTGAAGCTGGGGGTCTGTGTGGGGGCCGGGCTGGAATCGGCCACGAAGAGTCACGCCCGCCGAGCGCTTCAGGCCGGCGCCTCCCCCGACGAGGTCCTCCACGCGGTGCTCCAGGGGATGAACACGGTGGGCTGGTCCAAGACCGTGATGGCCTGGCAGTGGGCATCGGACCAGTTGGCGGACGAGGCATAGGCCCACCCATGCGTCACGCCCTCACGCCGGCTCGGAGCATCTTCCTCCTCCTGGGGATCGCCCTCTTCGTGGGCGGGTGCGACCCGCGAGACCCGGCCGGAAGGGAGGGGTCCCAGTACGCGGGCCTGGACGGTACGCTTCTCCACCGGATCCTGATCGTGCAGGACGCCAGGGACACTTCCCGGGAGGGCCGGCGCACCCTGGAGCGGGGGTTGAGGGCCAGGGCCCCAGGGATCCGGGTGATCGCCGCCCGGGCGGTGGGGCGAATGGAATCCGAGGCGCTGATCCCGCTCCTTTTCGGCTCCCTGGGGGATCTCCACCCTGGTGTCCGGGCGGAGGCCGCCAACGCCGTGGCCCAGGCCGCATACCGGGCGGGCGCTTCCGCCGCCGCATCTGCCCTCGTCCCGCGACTGGAGGTGGAGCGCGATCCGGAGGTGCGGGGCGTTCTGTACCAGAGCCTGGGACGTCTTCCCTTCGAATCCATGAAGGAGGTGGAGTCCGCCGAGGGCGCCCTGGCCGGGGCCGTGGGGGGGCGGGACCTGGCGGCGGTGGAGGAGTACGGGTTGGTCCGGGGAGTGGGGTCTCTGGCCCTTCGCCGGAGGCAACTGGGGGCGGAGCTGTCCCCGTTCGTGTTGTCCAGGCTGGGCGGGGCGGCCTACGCGGAGGAGACCGGAGGCGCCGCTACCGAATTCACCCCCGACGCCGCCGCGTACGTTCGGCGGGCGGCCATGGACGGGCTCCTGAGGGCCCGGGCCGCCGAGCCCGCGCTCCTCGCCTCGGCCAGGCTGAATCCCGACCCCGAGGTGAGACGACTCAGCGCCGCCGGAGCCGCCGCGCTTCGTCCGTCACCCAGGGACGACATCCTCGACGACCTCCTCCGGGACCCCCATCCCCAGGTGCGCCTCGAAGCCCTTCGGGCCCTCGCCGGGGCCGGCCCTGCCTCCAGCCTGCGGTGCGATCCCTGGAGGGACGGGCTGTCCGACCCCTCGGTGCATGTCCGGGTTCTGGCCGCGTCGGCCCCCCGGGAGGCCCTGGGATGCGTGGGGGCGCCGGGAGGCCCCGGCAGGGAGGACCTGACCGCCCTGGCCGGTTCGCTCTCCAAGCCCGGAGCCGCCGTTCACTGGCAGGTGGCCACCGCGGCGCTGGGAACGCTGGCCGCGGCCTGGCCCGCCGACGCTGCCGACCTCCTGCCGTCGGCCGTAGAGCACCCCCTCTGGCAGGTGCGCATGGAGGCCGCACCGATTGCCGGCAGGCTCAGCGACGTCGAGGCGGTCCGGACCCTGGCCCGGGACCCGGATCACAACGTCCGGGAGGCTGCCCTGCGGGCCCTCTTTGCTCTGGTCGGGAGAGGAGGCGACCAGGAGTACCTGGAGGCCCTGGACTCCCGGGATCCCCAGCTGGTCATGACCGCATCCCGATTGCTGGAAGGGACGCCGGAGCGGGACGAGGCCCTGCCCGAGCTCCTGACCGCCCTGGGCTGGTTCACCGCATTCGGGGGGGAGACCAGTCGGGACGTCCGATCGGCCCTGTTGGAGAGGATCGGAGAGCTGGGCGGGCTGCAGCCGGCGGACCAGGTCGAGGGCATGGTCGAGGAGCTTGGCCCGCTGGCCGAAGACGGTGACGCTGTGGTGGCCGCCGCGGCCGCCCACTTGCTTTCGGACTGGACCGGCCACCCGGTCCGGCCCCGGCCCACCGCCGAGCGTCGCATGTCGCGAATGCCAGCCCCAGGGGTCCTGGCCGGCTACGCCCGGAGCCGGATCGTGTTCGAGATGGAGGACGGGGGGCGCTTCGTGGTGGTCACCGCTCCCTTCCTCGCGCCGGGGAACTCCCACCGACTCATGACCCAGGCACTGAGCGGCGTCCTCGAGGGCCTGACCTTCCATCGCATCGTGCCGAACTTCGTGGTCCAGGGCTTGAGTCCCGGGGCGAACGAGTACTGGGGCCACGGCGGCTTCACCCGGGACGAGTTGGGGATCCCCTCCAACATCCGGGGGAGCGTGGGCCTTTCGACCCGGGGCCGGGATTCGGGGGATGGCCAGATCTACGTGAACCTGGTGGACAACCTGCGCCTGGATCACAACTACACGGTTTTTGGAACCGTGGTGGAGGGCATGGACGTCGTGGACGGGCTGACGGCGGGGGCGGTGGTGGCCACCGTCACCGTGGAGGGGCCCGCGGCGAACTGAGGGCTACGCGCCCTCGCGCAGCAGGGCCCGGTAGTTCCGTCCCCCCAGGAAAAGGCAGACCAGGGCCAGGCTCCGCTGGACGAGGAGCACGTCGGGATACCCCGTGTGGTCGATGATCAGCAGCACCACGCCGCAGATCAGGAGGAGGGCGCCCACCACCTTCTGGGTCGCCGGTCCCTGACCGCCCGGGAAGCGCGCCGCCAACCGCAACCCCGCCAGGGCGGAGACCCAGCCGAGGACGAAGCCGGCCAACACGTCTGCCGGCCAATGGACCCCGACGGCGATCCTGGAGAACCCCCCGAGGAGCCCGACCACGAGGGGCAGGACCCATCCGGTCCGGCTCCGGCTTCCCAGGGCGAGGACCGCGGCCCAGGTGGCCAGGGTGGTGGTGTGGCCCGACGGAAACGAGCCCACCCGATACGGCCGGCCGATCACGTTGAAGGTGCCCTCTTCCAGCACCGCCGGGGGTCGGGGTAGGTGGACGAACCCGTCGATCAGCTCGTGGAGGAAGGTGCTGAGCGCCGCCGCGATGAGCCCCGCCCAGATCAGGTCGGGCCGTCGCCACACGAGGGGGAGGAACAGCACCGCCACCACCAGCCCGTCTCCCAGGATGGTCAGGTTGGACCAGATCCACGGCCCGGTGAATTCGCTGACCCGATTGAGGGACAGGAACCAGGGCTGGTTCACCCCGGCCAGAAGTACCGCCGCGGTGGCCACGACCAGGGCCCCGGGAACGCCCAGGGTCACCGTCCTGGGGAACCGCTCGAGGAGGGTGCCTCCCCCGGTGCTCCCGCCTGGGACGGGGGTCACGGGTCGCTCCCGTCCGGCGATCCCGGGGGAAGCTTCCGTGCCAGGACCACGATTCCCTTCTCGTAGAGGACCTCCACGTCCTCCAGCTCGTGGAGCCGGGTACTCCGGGTGAAGGCCACCTCACCCGGCTCCGGTGCCCGCAGCGGCGTGATGCGGTCGTAGTAGACGGCGAAGCTGGGCATGTCCACGCTGTACATGACCACGTCCCACCCCTCGTCCTTGGCCAGGAGCGCGGCCTCCTTGGTGGGACCCTGCAGGAGCTCGCCCACGACCGGGACCACCGCCTGGACCAGGACGAAGCTGAACGCCAGCGCCCCGCCCAGCAGGGACTGCCAGGGCTGGAGCCGCCGGGCGAACGCCAGGAATCCCAGCACCAGGATGCCGCCGGCCAGCCAGATCCGATACGAGAGGGTGAAGACGTCCAGGCGCCCCGAGATCATGGCGATGGCGTTGTCGTCCTGTACGTAGGGTTCCACTCGGGGCCAGAGTTCCGGGAAGGCCACCAGGGCACCGAGCACGATCCCCAGGGGGAGGAGCGACGCCACCCGCCAGCGCAGCAGCTCCCGGTTCCGGGCCATGAGGATGAACAGGGGGGTGATTCCCGGGACGATGTAATGGGGGAGCTGGGTCCCCGAGACCGAGAAGAGGACGAACACCAGCCCGAACCAGGTCCACAGATAGAGGTCCAGGTCCTCCTGGAACGCATCGGTGATCCGACCCAGGGTCCGGACCAGGAGCCCGGTCCAGGGCAGGGTGATCAGGAAGAGCACCGGGACATAGTAGAACCAGGACCCACCGTGGCCCTCCATAGTGTCCGAAAAGCGACTCACGTTGTGCTTGAGGAAGAACCCGTCGATGAACGCCTGGCCCTCGGCCATGTACTGGAGAGAGTACCAGGGAGCGTTGATGGCCAGGAAGATGGCCCAACCCACAGGGCTCACCAGCGCCCGGAACCAGACTCCGGGCGTCCATCGGAAGAGGGCATAGAGGAAGCTCACTCCCGCCGGGATCACCACCCCGATGGGGCCCTTGGTCAGGAATCCCAACCCCGTCCACAGGAAGAAGCGCCAGACCTGACCCCGCTTCTGTTCCTGGGCGTAGTTGAACGCCTCGAAGCAGGCCAGGACGATGAAGAGGTTCAGCACGGCGTCGGCGATGGCCGCCCGACCCAGGGCCATCACCCAAAGGGTGGTCGCCGTGATGATCCCCGCCACCCACCCGGATCCCTCGTCCACCCACCGTCGGGTGAAGAACCAGGTGGCCAGGACCCACAAGGCACCGGCCAGGGCGGAGGGGAATCGGAAGCCCCACTCGTTCTGCCCGAACACGGTGACCGAGGCGACCTGGAGGTAGTAGATCAGGATGGGCTTGTCGTATCGGGGCTCGCCGTTGAGGTAGGTGGAGACGTAGTTGCCCGTCTCCATCATCTCCCGGGTGGCCTCGCTGAACGCTCCCTCGTCCCGGTCGGTCAGGGGGTTGGCGGCCAGGTTGTGGAAGAAGCCCACCGCGATGGCCACGGCCACCAGGACGATGGCGTAGGAGGGCAGTCCCCCCCCGGCGCCCTTCCGCTTGGACCTAGCCGACATGAGGCCCGTCCACGCGACGGATCACGTAGGGTCGGGAATCCGAGGACTCGAAATAGGTCCGGGCGATGAGCTCGGCCATGACTCCGGTGGTGATGAACTGCACGGAGAGGACCACGAGCAGCACACCCAGGAGGAGGAGGGGTCGGGTTCCGATGTCCTCGCCCAGCACCAGCTTCACCCAACTCAGGTAGGCCAGGATCAGGCCGCCCAGGGCTCCGACGACCATCCCGATGGCGCCGAAGAAGTGTCCGGGGCGGGCCCTGTAGCGCATGAAGAAGTAGACCGAGAGGAGGTCCAGGATGACCCGGAAGGTCCGGGAGATCCCGTACTTGGACGTCCCGGCGTGGCGCGGCCGATGGTTGACCGGCTGCTCGGCGATCCGGGAGGGGGCCGTGGTGGCGGCCAGCCAGGCGGGGATGAAGCGGTGCATCTCACCGTAGAGCCGCACCCCCCGGAGAGCCTCCGCCCGGTAGACCTTGAGGGTGCACCCGTAGTCGTGGAGCCGGACGCCCGTCACCGATCCGATGAGCCGGTTCGCCAGAACCGACGGGACCTTGCGGAGGAAGAGCCCGTCCTTCCTGTCCTTCCGCCATCCGGCCAGCAGGTCCAGTTCCTCCCGAAGGAGCCGATGGGCCAGGGGCAGGATGTCCGCCGGGTCGTTCTGGAGGTCCCCGTCCAGGGTGGCGATCAGGTCCCCGGAGGCGGCGTCGAGCCCCGCCTGGGTCGCGGCGGTCTGCCCGAAGTTCCGCCTCAACTCCAGCACGGTCACGTGCTCGCCATGGCGGGCACGTCCCGCCCGGAGCAGCTCCAGAGTCCTGTCCGTGCTCCCGTCGTCCACCAGGATCAGCTCCCATGGCCAGCGGGAGGCCTCCATGGCGTCGTGGATCTCGGTCAGGAGGGCGTCCACGTTCTCCTGCTCGTTGAAAAACGCCACCACGACGGAAATCATCCGGACATCGGGGTCGCCGATCTCCGGAGACCCGGCTTCGAATCCCTGCCGATCCGACGGTTCGGTGTTCACCCGTGACTCGATGGCTCGAGGAGTGTGCGGGGGGCCCTCGGACCCCGCCCGGCTGGCAAGGAAACTATCAGTCTCCACCCGCCCCGCGGTACTGTCCCGCAAGGGCGGCGGCGATCCCCAGGACCATCGCCGTGCCCAGGACGAACAGGTGGAGGTTCACCGCGCCGCGCAGGGCGGCCTCCAGGGGAATCCCGAGGGGGGCCAGCCCGGCCACCACCCCCGCCTCGTACGTCCCGGCCCCCGCCACGCCATGGAACGGGAGCACGCTGCTCAACTCCCCGGTGATGCTTCCCAGGATGCCTGCCCCGGCCGCGAAGCCCCCGAGCCGGGAGAGGATGAAGCCGTAGGCCGCCAGCTTCACCGCCCAGGTGAGGAAGGTGAGGATCCATGTCCGGGCCAGATGTCCCGGGCGTTGGGGCAGAGACTGGAATCCCTTCCGCAGCCAGCCTCTCCATCGGCCCTCTCCATCGGGAATCCGGGCGAGGACGCCCACGCGGGCGGGACCCATGGCCAGGGGCGCCACGGCCAGCAGAGCCAGGCCCGAGAGTCCCAGGGCCGGGTGCACCGCACCGCCCACCGTCAGGACCGCGAGTCCCAGCAGCAGCACCACCTGCAGGTCCAGGAGGCGAAAGAGGAGCAGGCCCGGGACCGACCGGGAGGTCTCGACCCCGAATCGGGAGCGAAGGAGGACGGGAAAGGCGGCCTCCCCCGTGCGCATGGGCAGGAGCGTATTCAGCAGGTTGTGGACCAGGGCGACGGAGAGAACCGCTCCGGGCCGGCCCTGAAGCGCCGCTCCGAAGTAGTCCCGGATCCGGAGGGCTCGCAGGAGATGGCTGGCGAACACCCCCACCACCGCCACGCCAACCGCGCCCGGGCCGAGTTCCTTCCAGGGAGCCAGCAGCTCGGACCACCCGACGTTGAACTGGATCCACCAGATCAGGGCCAGCAGCAGGATGACGCCCACGGCCCAGCGAAGGGCGGAGTTTCGGCTCAGGGCCGGATCCCGTCCGTCCGGGAGGGGCACCCGCGTTTCGGCGGAGGGGAGGGTCACGGAATGGACGCTCGGCTCGGGTTGGGGTGGCTCGAGATCCCGTAGCCGGGGATGACCGGCTTCGGACGGGCTGCGCCAAATCGCCTGCTCCCGAAGCTGACACCGGGCCGCGACGGGGGGCAAGGCGTCGCTGGACGGGCCCGGGCCCCCGGGCTAAGCTAGGCGCCGTTCCAACGCACACCCTTCGGAGACAAAACATGCGCCCGGGTTTCTTCCTTTCGACCCTGATCCTCCTCCCCTCGCTCCTGCTCTCGCCCGCTGGGGGCGGATTCACCCTGGAAGCCCAGGAGGTCGGGCCCGCGAACGGGTCCCTGGTGGTGGTGGGAGGAGCCCTTCGGGACACCACCATCGTCCGGCGCTTCCTGGACCTGGCCGGGGGCGCCCACCGGCCCATCGTGGTGATTCCCACAGCCGGGGGTGGCGACGACTACGACGAGTTCTGGCCCGGGCTGGGGATGTTTCACCGCATGGGAGCCACCAACGTCACCGTGCTCCACACCTACGACCGGGCCGAGGCGGACACCGAGGCCTTCGCGGAGCCGCTCAAGAGCGCGGCGGGGGTTTGGTTCGGAGGTGGACGCCAGTGGAGGCTGGCCGATTCCTACCTGGACACAAGGGTTCACCAGGAGCTCTGGAACCTCCTGGATCGGGGCGGTGTGATCGGCGGGAGTAGCGCCGGGGCGTCCATCCAGGGCAGCTACATGCCCCGGGGGGACAGCGAGACCAACACGATCATGATGGGCGACCACACGGTGGGGCTGGGATTCCTGAAGGGCGTGGGCGTGGACCAGCACCTGCTCATGCGCAACCGGCAATTCGACATGGTCGAGGTGATCCAGGCCCACCCCGAGCTCCTGGGGATCGGGCTGGACGAGAACACCGCCATCGTCGTGTCCGGGGACGACTTCCAGGTCATGGGCCAGGGGTACGTGGCGATCTACGACGCCAACGCCACCCTGGACTCCGGCGGGCTCTTCTATTTCCTGGCCCCTGGAGATCGGTTCAACATGGCGACCCGCCAGGCGAGCCGCCCAGCCCAGCGCCCCCAGCCGTTGGGACGGGTGACGGACACGCCGTGGGGAGGTCGTTGAGGATTCCATGATCCGTTGGGTTCTCGTCGCCCTGGGCTGTCTCTCGATCCTGGCCGCCCTGGGGCTCGGCCTCGCCCCCGACCTGGCGGAGCGGGCCTACGGATCCTGGCTCGGGCTCTGGATTCCCAGGGTCTTGTCCCTCCTGAGCGGATGGACGGCGGTGGCCGTCGCGCCCCTCCTCCTGGGGGCCCTGGTCGGGATGGCGGGGGTCCTCGGAGTTCGGGACTTTCGCCGGGCCAGGGCCGGGGCCCGGGGCCGAATGCGTGCCCTGGCGCCTGCCCTGGCGTGGCCCGTGGCCCTCGCCGCTGGCGCCCTTGCCGTGTTCTACCTGTCCTGGGGACTCAACTACGCCCGCCCGCCCCTGGAAACCCGGCTGGGGCTCGCATCGGCCGATTCCATCGGAGCTCGGGAGTTGGAGGCCCTGGCCCGGGAGGCGACGGCCCAGGCCAACGCCCACTACCGGCTGGTCCACGGGGGGTCGGACGACGCGGGGGAACCGACGCGCCTCCCCTTCTCCCTGGCCGAGGGATCGGTGCTCCTGGAGGGAGGGTGGTCCCGGCTGGTCGTGGAACTCGGACTTCCCGGCGTGATCGGCCAGCCCTACGGCCAGGTCAAGGCCACCGGCGTGAGCTGGATTCTGGAGGCGTTCGACATCTCCGGGGTGTTCTCGCCGTTCACGGGCGAAGCGCTCATCAACGGTCGTCCCCCGGCGGTGAGCATCCCGGCGGTCATGGCCCATGAGCAGGCCCACCAGCGGGGGTTCGCTCCCGAGGACGAGGCCTCGTTCATGGGCATCCTGGCCGCGATCCGTTCCCCGGACCCCATGGTCCGCTATTCGGCCTGGGCGCGCCTGACCCGTACCTTCGCTGCGGACTTGGCCCGGGCGGATCGGGAGGCCAGGCGGGCCCTCACGGATGAGCTGAGCCCCGGGGTGCGTCGGGACTGGCAGGCCTACAGCGACTACTGGGAGGAGAACCGGAGCGCCGCCGCCCCGGTGGCCCGGGCGGTGAACGACCGGTACCTCCGGGCCCACGGCGTGGAGGGTGGGATCCTGAGCTACCGCCTGGTCACCCGCCTACTGGTGGCCTGGGCACGGGCCCACGGCGGCTCGCTGGCCCCGGAGTGAGCCCGGGCGAGGCCGCAGCCTTGCCGGTCCCCCCGGGCTTCCCGCACCATTGGTCAGCGCAGAGCCGACCAACCCCCGCACAGGATCCAGCATGACACCTCTCCATCGACGCCCTATGCCCAGGTTCGCCACGCCCCTCACCGCGGTCTCCCTCCTGCTGGGAGCGGCCCTCGCCGGCACCGGCACGCTCCACGCCCAGGACGCCGGCGACGCCCACACTGAGCTCGCCCTGAGGGTCCTGAGGACCACGCCGCTCATCGACGGGCACAATGACCTCCCCTGGGCCATCCGAGGGAACGAGGACGCCCCCATGTCCGTGCCGGCGTACGACCTGGAGTCCCGGGCTCCCGGCCAGACCGACATCGAGCGGCTCCGGGCAGGGGGCGTGGGTGGGCAATTCTGGTCCGTGTACGTGCCCGCAGACGCCGTGGCCGAAGGGGCCGCCCGCTTCCAGTTGGAGGAGATCGATATCGCTCTGCAGATCATCGAGCGATATCCGGAGCACTTCGCCCTGGCCACCACGGCCGCGGACGTGGAGCGGATCTTCCACGAGGGTCGGATCGCGTCGCTGTTGGGGATGGAGGGCGGGCACGCCATCGAGAACTCCCTGGGCGCTCTGCGCGCCTTCTATGCCCTCGGCGTGCGCTACATGACCCTGACCCACTCGGCCAACATCGACTGGGCCGATGCCGGGACCGACGACGAGTTGCACGGAGGATTGACGGAGTTCGGGCGGGAAGTGGTGCGGGAGATGAACCGGATGGGGATGCTGGTGGATCTCTCCCACACATCCATCAACACCATGCACCACGCGCTGGACGTGGCCGAAGCCCCGGTCATCTTCTCCCACTCGTCGGCCCGGGCGCTCACCGACCACGTCCGCAACGTTCCCGACGACGTGCTGCGGCGCCTTCCCGAGAACGGGGGTGTGGTGATGGTGACCTTCGTGCCGTCGTTCATCAACGAGGCCAACCGCACCTGGGACGGGCCGGGGGCCCAGCGCCCCAGGGCCACCATCGGGGACGTGGCCGACCACATCGAGCACGTCCGGGCGGTGGCGGGCGTGGATCACGTGGGGATCGGCTCCGACTTCGACGGGATTACCTCCACGCCGGTGGGACTGGAAGACGTATCCACGTACCCGGCTCTCTTGGCCGAGCTGTCCCGGAGGGGGTGGACCGAGTCGGAACTGCGGAAGCTGGTGGGCGAGAACGTCCTTCGGGCCATGCGGGACGCCGAGTCCACCGCCCGGCGCCTGCAGCGGGAGCGGGACCCGTCCACCAAAACCATCGAGGAATTGGACGGGTTGGTTTCGTGACGGGGGGCGGCGACGCCCGGACCGCCATGCGGCGAAGGGATCGCGGCAAGGACGACGCCTGGATCCGGGACTTCCTGGCCCAGGCCCGGTGGGGCGTGGCGGCCTTCACCGACGACGGGGGACAGCCGTTCGTCAACTCGAATCTCTTCTGGTACGACCCGGACCTGCACGCCGTGTACCTCCACACGGCCCGGACCGGCCGGACCCCGGAAGTCCTGGCCCGCTCGCGGTCGGTGTGCTTCACCACCTCCGAGATGGGTCGGCTCCTGCCCGCGGACGAGGCGCTGGAGTTCTCCGTGGAGTACGCCGGGGTCGTGGTGTTCGGCACCGGCGTGACGGTGGAGGACATGGCGGAAGCCCGGGAAGCCCTCTACGGTCTGCTCAGGAAATACGCGCCGCATCTGGAGCCCGGACGGGACTATCGGGGAATCACGGACGAAGAGATGGCCCGGACCGCGGTGTTCCGCATCGACGTGGAGGACTGGACCGGAAAGGCGAAGACCGAAGCCGACGGGTTTCCGGGGGCCTTTCACGTGCCGGCGCCCTCCCTCCTTCCGGGGGTGTTTCGCGGGGAGTCGGGCTGACGCGGGCGGGGGCTACGAAACAGGATTCGGGGCTGCTCCGTAGAGGAGTTCGAAGCCCGCACCGAACCCGACACCCATCCCCTGGTCGGACGCCAGGGGTCGATTCCGAGAGGAAAGCGCCATGTCGACCCTGTTCCAGGACCTTCGTCTCGGACTCCGCATGGCCCTTCGCACCCCGGTGGTCACCGGGGTCGCGGCCCTCTCCCTGGCCCTGGGCATCGCCGCCAACGCGTCCATGTTCGCCATCCTGAACGCGTTCCTGTTCGAACCGCTCCCCTACGGTGACCAGGAGGGGTTGGCGGTCTTCAGGGAGGCCCGAGAGGGGGATCCCATGGAGATGTCGCCCGGCATCTCCCCGGCCAACTTTCGTGACTACACCTCGACTTCAGGCAGCCTGGAAAGCACCACGTTCTATACCGCGGAACTCGTCAATCTGACCGGCTTCGACACCCCGGAGGAACTGCAGGTGGTCATCGCCACCCCCGAGCTCTTCGACGTGCTTCGGGTCCAGCCCTTCCTGGGTCGCGGATTCCGCCCGGAAGAGGGGGTAGAGGGGTCGGGTGATGTGGTCGTGCTCCATCACAGCTACTGGGAGACGCGGTTCGGGGGCGATCCGGGGGCGCTGGGACGCACCATGATGCTGGACGGGGTCGCGTACACCGTGATCGGAGTCATGCCCGAGGCGTTCGACATGATTCCGGCCGATATCCAGGCCATCCGCCCCAGCGACTTCGAGGCTCAGATGGAGGCTCGAGGCGGGCGGGGGTTCATAGGTTACGGCCGGCTGCTCCCGGGGCGGACGCCCGCCCAGGTGGAGGCGGAGCTTCGAACCACCTATGCCGGGCTCGCGACCGAGTTCCCGGACGCCAACCGGGGATGGGAGCTCCGAGTGATCCCGCTGGGTGAGTTCTTTCCGGGAGAGACGGATCGCAAGCTGATTCTGCTCCTCACCGCGGTCACCCTCTTCGGGTTGCTCATCGCCTGCGCCAACGTGGCGAACCTGCTCCTGAGCAGGGCCGAATCCCGCCAGAAGGAGATCGCGCTCCGGAAGGCGCTGGGGGCCGGCCGCGGCCGGGTCCTGCGCCAGCTCCTCACCGAGAGTGTCCTGTTGGGGCTGGTGGCCGGGGGAGTGGGGGTCGTCCTGTCCATCTGGATCATCCAGTGGCTGGCCGGCGTGATTCCACCTCAGATGCCCAGGACCTTCATCCCCCGCCTGGACCTCGGCGTCCTCATGGCCACCCTCGGGGTGTCGGTGCTGGCGGGGATCCTCTTCGGGGTTGCTCCCGCCATGCACGCGTCCGGCGGGGACCTCCGGGAAGCCCTCTCGGAGGGGAGCCGTGGCGGTACGGCCGGGCGCCGCCGCCGCCGCCTCCGGAACGCCTTTGTCGTAGGGGAGTTCGCTGTGGCCCTGGCCCTCCTCACCGGGGCGGGGATCATGATCCAGGCGTTCGACGGGATCTCGTCCGCCGATCCGGGCTTCGATCCGGACGGCCTCCTCACCTTCCGTCTGGCCGTTCTGGAGAACCAGTACCCGGAGGCCGCGGACGTGGCCGCGTTCCACGAGGAGATGGTCCGAACGCTGGGAGCGGTCCCGGGCGTCCAGGGCGTCGCCATCATGTCTCAGCTCCCCAGGAGCCAGGGCTATCCTCGGGCTCGCTACACCGTGGACGGCCGCCCCGAGGTGGACCCGGCGGAGCGCCCCCTGGCCGGGTATCAACGCGTCAATCCCGACTATTTCTCGACCATGGACGTTCCGCTCCTCCAGGGTCGGGTGTTCGGGGTGGAGGACCGGGCCGACGCCCCCCTCGTCGCGGTGGTGAACCAGGCGTTCGTGGACCGTGAGTTCGCAGGTGAGGATCCCGTAGGTCGTCTGCTCAACGTCGCGGAAGAGTCCCGCACGATCGTGGGGGTGGTGGCGAACGTCATGCAAGAGCGGATCCCGCTGGCGGGGTCCCTGGGCGAGGCGATCTACCTCCCTCTGGCCCAGGTGCCCCACCCGGCGCCCAGGTACGCGGTGCGGACCTCGGGGGATCCGGGGGCCATCGCCGCCGACGTCCGAGCCGCAGTGTGGTCGGTAGAGCCCGACCAGCCCATCGCGGAGCTTCGCTCCATGCAGGACCACATCGACGAGAACATGGCCAGTGCGAAGGCGCTTTCCACGTTCCTGAGCGCAATGGCGGCCCTGGCCCTCGCCCTGGCCGCCATGGGGATCTACGGCGTCATGGCCCACTCCGTGGCCCAGCAGCGTCGGGACATCGGAATCCGCATGGCGCTCGGAGCGGACCGGGGAACGGTGGTGGCCATGGTCACGAAGAGTGGCGCGTGGTTGGCCGGGGTGGGAATGGCGCTGGGAATCCCCATCGCCTTCCTGATCTTCCGGGGGATTTCCAGCGCGATGAACCTCTTCGAGGGCGACCTGGGGATCAGCTACGCCTTGGCCGTCTCCGGAGTCCTGGCCGCCGTGGCGCTCATCGCCACCTACCTGCCGGCGCGGAGAGCCAGCGCGGTCCCTCCGGTGGTTGCGCTCAGGGACTGATCGGGACGGGAAACGGCCCGGGTCTCACCCCGGGCCGCTCCTGGTCAGTTGGCGTGCTTGGCAGCCAGGGCCGCCAGGCCTGCCTCCAGGTCGGACCCTGGAATCCACCGACCCCGGACCATGACGCCGGCACGCTGTGTCAGGGCGTCCAACGACTCCAGCGGGTTGGCCTCCAGGAGGACCAGGTCCGCCCGGTTCCCAGGCGCGATCACCCCGAAGTTGCCTGGCTGCCCCAGGTCTTCGGCGACGTAGCGGGCCACGTTCCGCGTTCCGCTCGCCAGAACCTCGAAGGGGGTCATGCCGGCCCTCTCCATGAATCGGATCTCCCGGTGAAGGGCGAAGCCAGGAACGTTGAACAGCTGGGGCGAGTCGGTTCCCATGAGAATCCCCAGGCCCTGGCGGTTGGCCTCGGCCAGGATCCGGTCCCGGACCTCCACGATCCGCGTGGCCACCGGGGCCGGCTGGGAGCCGGAGTTGTTCTTCTGGTTCCGCCAGCCCTCGCGCTGCCGCTGGGAGACGTACCTCATCTCGGGCAGGGCGAGCATGGAGTCCACGTTCACCGGTGACAGGAGGTTCATCCACAGGTAGGAGGTGGGGACGACCCAGGCGCCGGCTTCACGGGTGGCCCGGACCGCGGCGGCGATCCCGTCGGCATCGATGGAGGCCAGGACCTCTTCCATGGGGACGTCTTCTCCGGCCTCGGAGCGGGCCCGCACCTGTGCGGACACCGACGCCTCCAGCATCCCGTCCAGGTGGTCCACCGTGGACTGACCGGTCTCCAGAGCGTGGAAGAGGCCCACGTCCACCGGGACGTGGCCGCCGAAGGTGACGCCCACCTCGTTCGCTATGGCCGCCATGTGATCCCAGACGGGCAGCGTGATGCCCGGATGGATCTTGAGGAGGTCGTAGCCTGCGTCCGCGTATTGCCGAATTCGCTCCTCGGCCTCTTCAGGGGTCCGGGCTGTGTTTCCGTTCAGCGACGGGGCGGCGGCGTACAGCGTGGGTCCGACCATGCGACCCGACGCCAGCTCCTCCCGGAGACCGAGCTGGTAGTCCGAGCCGAGCATGCCGCGAATGGTGGTGATCCCGTTGGCGAGATAGAGGAACATGATGTCCTCCAGCACGCCGGGCGCCGGGCGGTCGCCCGGGGGGACGTGGGCGTGCATCTCGGCCAGCCCGGGCATGAGATACAGGCCCCGGGCCTCTACGACCTCCGCATCGCCGGGCACCTCGACCTCACCGGGCCCACCCATCTGCCGGACCAGGCCTCCAGCGACCAGAACGGTCTGGTTCTCCAGGACCCGCTCCTGGTCCATGGGGATCACGTTGACCCCGACGAAGGCGACGGTTCCGGCCGGTTGGGCGGGAGGTGGGGAGACGGTAGAGGCGACTCCGGCGACGGTGGCCACCAGGACCGCGTCGTCCTCCGAACGGTCGGTGGTGTATCCCAGGAAGAGGAGCACGAGGCTCGCCCCCATGACCAGGAGCGTCTTGATCCTCGGCCCTTTGCGATCGCTTTCCGCCATCCGCCGCCCGTCCCCGTTTCTCGTTTTGATAAGGAGGGCCCTCGGGAGGCGGACCTCCCGAGGGCGACACAAACACGATATAAGAATGGCGCGTCGGCGCCACCCTTCCGCTACCTATCCGCCTATGAGTCGGTCCGCCTCGGCGGTCAGGGCGGTCAGGGTGCGGCGATAGAAGGTCAGCTGGGCCCCCTGGTCCGCGGTGAGGGGGGCCACGACGTCCGAGACCTCCCCTTCCAGGCTCCGGATTCTCCGGGCCAACTCTCCCGTCTCTCTGGCAAGGATTTCGACGGGCGTGGGATCGGAGGCGCCCTCTTCGGCCTCTTCCCCCGCGGCCCCTTCGCCTGCGGTCCCGTGGGCGCCGGCCGCTGCCTCCACGGCCGCCTCCACTCGGGTCGCAAGGGCGGAGGCCTCCCTCCGGAGCTCTGCGATTCCCAGGAGGGTCTCGGTCCAGGAACGCCGGGCCTCGGGAGTAACCCTGGCCGCGATCCGTGGGTCCTCACGGACCTCGACGCCGGCCTCCACCGTCTGTCCAAGGGCGCTCACCCGAACCGTGAAGGCGCCGGGCACCACCAGGGGGCCTCGGGCTTGCCCCCGTCCTCGCCCGCCGTCCGCCTCGGCCTCGGGTGGTGAGGGCTCCGAATGGCGGAGGTCCCAGATCACCCGGTGGACGCCCATTCCCGACGGTCCCTCCATGCGGGCCACTTCGTTTCCCCGTCGATCGTGAACGGTGATCTGGACTTCCTCCACGTTCGCGGACGCCCAGTACTGGATGATGGCCCCTGCCGGCGGATTCTCACCGAAGAAAACGGCGTCCCCCGTGTGGGAGATCTTGCGCCGGCGTCGGATCTGTTCGACGGGCTCCATGGTGAAGACGTGGAGGTCCGAGTCCTGGACCGTCTCGTCCAACTCCTGGAGGGGACTGATGTCGTCCAGGATCCAGATTCCCCTTGAGTGGGTGCCCAGTACCAGGTCGTTGTCCCGGGGGTGGATCACCAGATCGTTGATGGCCATGGTGGGCATGTCGCCCCGCAGCTCGATCCAACTCTCCCCGCGGTCCGAGGAATAGAAGAGCCCGAACTCGGTCCCCATGTAGAGGACGTCCGGGTTCCGGGGATCCTCACGCACCGTGCGTGTCACCACGTTCTCGGGCAGCCCCCCGGTGATGGATCGCCACGTTTCGCCGTAGTCCTCCGTGACCCAGGCGTAGTTGCCGTAGTCGTCGTTCCGGTAGTTGTTCGCCACCACGTAGGCCCGCCCCGGCTCGAAGCGCGAGACTTCGATGGTGTTCACCCACATCATCTCCGGCGCCCCGGGGATCTGGACCCGGACGTTGTCGAACCAGTTGGCCCCGTCGTTGGAGACCTGGACCTGGCCGTCGTCGGTTCCCAGGTAGAGCACCCCCTCTTCGAGAGGCGACTCCGCGATGGCCGTGAGGGTGGGCCAGTAGGGGATCCCGTCGTCCAGGGAACGGGTCGTGTCCGTGGGCATTTCGCCCATGATCGGCAACGTGCGCCGGTCCACCCGACCCGTGAGGTCCCCCAGGTTCTCCCAGGTCTGACCCCGGTCCCGGCTCCGCCACAGGTGCTGGGTCCCGGCGTAGATGACGTCGGGATCGTGGGGAGAGATCATGAATGGACCGTCCCAGTTCGCCGGCTCCATGGCGTTGCCCAGCCGCTCTTCAGATTCCGAGAGGTCGGGCCAGGTGCGCCAGTTCCTTCGGGGTCCGATGGCTCCTTCGGGATCCCCGGGTCGGATGGACGTCCGCTCACCGGTGACCATGTCCACGCGGGACAGCCCCAGATACTGGGACTCGGTGTAGAGGGTCCGATTGTCGGTGGTGTCCACGAGGTTCAGGAACCCGTCCCCGCCGCCGTACTTGATCCAGTCCTCGTTCATGATCCCCTCGGACCAGTAGGTCTCGGAGGGGCCGGCCCAGGACCCGTTGTCCTGGAGTCCGCCATAGATCCAGTAGGGATCCCGAAGATCCACCGCTACCCGGTACCACTGACTGACCGGCAGGTGGCGGGCGTACCACCAGGTGACCCCACGGTCATAGGAGATGCCCAAACCCCCGTCGTCGGCCTTCATCACGTGGTTCGAATCGTTGGGATTCACCCAGACCAGCCGGTCGTCCCCGTGGAGGGACTGCCGGGGGACCGTGAACGTTCTTCCGCCGTCGTCCGACCAGGAGTAGGCGTTCACCATGTAGATCCGCTGATCGTCGCTGGGATCGACCAGGATCTGGGAGGCATACATGGGCCGGGGGTTCCAGTCGCTCATGTGCTCCCAGTTCTCCCCGTAGTCCTCGGACCGATAGATGCCGGCCTGTCGCTCCTCATAGGCGGTGGACGCGTTGTAGCGCAGGCCCTGCTCCACGCTCACGTAGACGATGCCGGGATCGTTCCGATGGATGGAGATTCCGATCCGCCCCAGGATGCCCTCGGGGAGCCCGAAGTCGACCCTCGTGTTGGTGAGCTTGCCCCAAGTCGTGCCGCCGTCGATGGACTTCCAGAGGGCGCTCCCCGGCCCGCCGCCGTGGAAGCCCCACGGCCGGCGCCGGCGCTGATAGGTCGCCGCGTACATGGTCTCGGGATTCACCGGGTCGATGGCCACGTCCACGGCGCCCGTGTTCTCGTCCACGTACAGGACCCGCTCCCAGGTCTCGCCTCCGTCCGTGGTCCGGTAGAGCCCCCGCTCTTCGTTGGGCCCCCACAGGTGTCCCATGGCGGCCACGTAGGCCACGTCGGGGTCGGTGGGATGGAGGGCGATCCGCCCGATGTGATTGGAATCCTCCAGGCCCACGTGGGTCCAGCTCTCGCCGCCGTCGTCCGAACGCCAGACCCCGTCGCCCCAGGACGACGACTGACGACTCGCCCGCTCGCCCATGCCCAGCCACACCCGGGCCGTGTCCACCTGGTGCACGGCCACGTCTCCGATGGAGTGGGCCGGCAGGTCGTCGGTCATGGAGCGGAACGTGACGCCGCGATTCGCGGTCTTCCAGAGGCCGCCGGTGGATGACGCCACGTAGAACACGTCCGGTCGGCTCTCCACTACAGCCAGGTCAACGATGCGCCCGCTCATGGTCGCCGGACCAATGGTGCGGAAGTCCATGCGGGCAAAGGGATTCGCCTCCTGTCCAGACGTGGCCCCCGGGATCCCTACCAGGGCCGCGAGGGCGAGGAGAATCCCACCAGGACGGACCGTGGGCCGACTCGTGCGTGGGGGTCGGGATGTCCGGGGACGGTGCGTCGCTACGGCGTTCGCTTCAGGTTGCCGGTTCCGCATGGTTTCTGGGGTCCTTTGGGGAGGCGTGGCCGAGGGGTGCGGGTCAATCTGCAAGAATGCGTTCTGCACAGAACCCCCGGCAACTCCGGCGCCTGGTGTCCCCTCCGTTCGAACCGCTCGCCAAGGACTCCGGTAACGTGGTATTTTCCCATCCGATATGTTCAAGCGATCCCAGATTGTGACGTCATTCTCACGGGCCTACGCCCTTTCCGAGACCCTCCCGGTCGACCACGACCTGGTCGTCGAGGCCTTGGAACGGGTCGCCACTGCCTGGGACGCCCACGCCCCGGTCCGGTTCACCGTCCTCGAAGACGGGGTCATGGGGGAGGATGGGCCGGTGGCCGATCCGGTGGGGGAGGTTGCCCGGCTGGCCCAGGCCCTCTTCTCGGCCGGCGTCCGGGCCCTCAAGGTGAGCGGTCCTGGGGACGTTGCGAGCCTGGCGGCAGCGCTCCGGGCCCTGCGATCCGGTTCCGAGGAGGAGATCCGAACCCGACTCCGGGCTCTGGCCGGAGATGGAGACCCCACGGCCGGCACGGAGGAAACCGGGCAGTTGTCGCCCCTGGCCCGGTCCATCGCCTCCCTCTTCCCGATTCCGCCACCACCGTCGCCGCCCAGGCCCGAGGAGGAGCCGGACCAGGAGCCGCGGTTGGAGCCGGACCAGGAGCCTCAGTTGGAGCCGGGGTCTAAGCCGGAGCCGGAAGCGGCGGCGGTGGAGACCGGCGTGGAGACGGAGCCCGAAGCGGAGACCGGCGGGGAGACGGGGGCCGAACCCCCGGATGAGGCCCACGATGCGCCGGGAGCCGGGATGGACGCCGAGCCCGAGGCCGATGCGGACCTGCAGGGCGGCTTCGACCCTGATTCCGTCCCCGAGCCCGAGGGTGAGCCGACCCTCCAATTCGGACCGGTCCCGGACCTGGAGGGTGGCCCGGATCTGGATCTCGTGGACGACGCCGAGTTGGAGTCGAGCCTGAAATCGGGAGACGAGTCGGCGCTCCGTGCCGGTCCCGATCCGGATCGGGGACCCTCGCCGGCCGATCGCTCCGGGGGCTCTCTGAACCCGTTGTTCAATGCGGCTGCGGGGGTTGCTGACGCGCCGGGCCCCCACCGGCCCCGGCTCATCGAGCGCCTGCTGGGCATGGTGGACGAGATCATGGGCCCGGAGGCGTCCCCGCCGGCGGCGGATGTGGTGGATCTGGCGCGGGCGGTTTTGCTCCTGGGGCGCCGGGGCATGGGGGAGGGGGAACCCACCTTGATCGACCTCGCGTCCCGATTGGCCGACGATCGGGTCTGTCACCAGCTGGCGGCTTGGATCGGTACCTGGGAGGATCCGGCGGAGCGGAACGAGGTGATCGAGATCTCCCCCATACTCCCCGGGACCTTTGCGGCGTCGCTGGCGGACGCCGTGACTCAGGACGCCCTTGCCCGAAGCGGCCGGCGTGCCACGGTCGAGGCCCTGATCCGCTTCGGCCCTCGGGCTCGAGAACACGTGGAGCGGCTCCTGGGGGACTCCCGTTGGTTCGTCATCCGAAACGGGATCACGGTGCTTTCCGGTTGGCATGACCCGGATACCCTCGACCTGGTCGTGCCGGTGCTCTCCCACGAGGACGGGAGGGTGCGCCGGGAGGCGGTGGTGAGCCTCGGCCGGATGAGCATGCCGGAGGCCTACAGCTACGTCGTTCCCATGATCGACGACCCGGATCCCCTGGTTCGGGCCGCCGCGGCGCGGGCCCTGGGCACCATCGGGAATCCCGCCGGCGTCCATCGACTGATCGGGCGGCTGGAGGAGGAGCCGGAGTCCGACGTGGAGAGCGAGATCGTCTGGGCCCTGGGACAGATCGGGGACCCCGCGGCGGTGCCGCTCCTGGAGAAGCGAGCCGTCAACTCCCTGTTCAACCGACCCCCCCGGGAGATCCGGGTATCGGCGTACCACGCCCTGGCGGCCATCGGGACCCCCCACGCCCTCACCCTCCTGGAAGCCGCTGAGCTGGATCGGGACCCGGAAGTGCGCAAGACCGCCACCGAGTTGCTCCTCAGGCGGGAGGAGGCCTCGGAGCGGAGAGCCGAGGACGACTCCGGTGAAGAGAGGGTCGATCTCGAGCCCGAATCCGAAGTATCGGGGGATCCCTCAGCCTAGGTTGGGGTTCGAACCTTGTAATGGCTTCCCCCACGCACCCTGACGGGCCGCCCTATCTCGCGGCGCTGGTGGGCTTTGCCGCGGTCCTCGTCCTGTATCTGGTGACCCTGGCGCCGTCCACCGGACTCTGGGACGCGAGTGAGTACATCACCACGGCTCACATTCTCGGGATCCCACATCCCCCCGGGAATCCGCTGTTCGTCGCGCTGGGCCGGGCCTGGGCCCTGTTGCTGGCTCCCACGGGCCTCTCCGTGGCCGTGCGGCTGAACCTTCTCGCCGCCGTTACCTCTGCGGGCGCCTCTGCTTTCCTCTTCCTGGTGGCGCATCGGGTGCTTCAGGGCGTGGTCGAGGACCGGAGGGCCCGACTCATCGGAGCAGGAGCCTCCCTGGTACTGGGCGCGACCGCCTTCACGGTCTGGAATCAGTCCACCGTGAACGAGAAGGTCTACACCCTCAGCGTCTTCATCATGGCTCTGGTCACATGGCTGCTGATCCGGTGGTACGATCGGCGCCACGAGCCGGGAAGCCTGAAGCTTCTGATCCTGGCCGCCTACCTCCTCGCCCTGGGTTCCACGAACCACCTCATGTCGGTTCTGGCCGGCCCGGCCATGCTCGTGCTGGTCCTCCTGGCCAAGCCCCAGGCCCTGATGCGAGGCCGGTTCTGGGCCGGGGCCGTGCCGGCGGTGTTCCTGGGCATCTCGTTCAACCTCCTCCTTCCCATCCGGGCCGACCAGCGCCCGGTGATCAACGAGGGGGATCCGGTCTGTGCCGAATTCCTGGACGCCGCGCTGACCGTAGCCACCAACGGGCGCTCCGAGGCCTGTCCGGCCCTGGCCGCGGTACTCAAGCGGGACCAGTACCAGAAGCCGCCCCTGACCGAGCGGCAGGCGCCGGTCTCCCATCAGCTTCTCAACTACTGGCAGTATTTCGACTGGCAATGGTCCAGGGGCGCGGACCCCTCGGAGCAGCCCTCCCGGGCTCGCCTCCCGTTCAGTCTGACCTTCCTGGCCCTGGGGCTCGGTGGACTCTGGGTCGCGTGGCTGTCGGACCGCCGGCTCTTCCTCTATCTCGGAGTCCTCACGGGCACGCTGACCCTGGGGCTCGTGCTCTACCTGAACTTCGAGTACGGCTACTCCCTGGCCCCGGAGATCACCGACCGCCTGGCCCACGAGGTCCGGGAACGGGACTACTTCTTCATCGCGTCGTTCATCTTCTGGGGGTTCCTCTCGGGTCTGGGCCTGGCCGGACTGTGGATCCGCCTCGCCAAGGGCCGGTTCCTGGCCGCGTCTCCCGTGCTCCTGGTGGCGTTCATTCCCCTTCTCCTCAACTGGGGATGGGCCTCCCGGGCCGGCGACTACGCCACCCGGGATTGGGCCTACAACCTCCTGGCCAGCGCCGAGCCCTACGGGATCCTGTTCACCAACGGGGACAACGACACCTTCCCCCTTTGGTACATGCAGGAGGTGGAGGGATTCCGGCCGGACGTGACGGTGGTGGTGGTCCAGTACCTCTACACCGACTGGTACCCCCAACAGCTCCAGGAGCTGACCCGGCCGGAGCGGCAGCGAGCTTTCGAACCGGGCTCCGTGGACGGCCTCTACGCCGACCGACCCCCGCCGACCCGGCCGATCCTGGCTGCGGCGCCGGATGACCTGGACGCGGTTCGGGGTGGGGTGGTGGGAGAGGACTTCACGGTGCCCATCGGGCCGGTGGCCATCGCCTATCCCGGTGGGACCCGCTTCGACCGGGCCCAGCTCATCGCTCTGGCGATGATCCGGGACTCCTTCGAGGAGCGGCCCATCCACTTCGCGTCCCAGGCCGGGGTGATGTCCGGTTTGGGCTTGAACGGGTGGGGGATCAAGCAGGGCCTCCTCAGCAAGCTGAATCCCGGAGACCCGGCCGAGGTGGCCGACTCCCTGGGGCTCGTGCGGAACTCTGCCGAGATGGGCGGCTACTGGTGGGACCTGGACCGGTCCCTGACCCTGGCCCGGGAGGTCTACAGCTACCGGGGCCTGCGGGATCGCGCCGTATGGGCCGACCGGGCGACGCTGAACATCCCCTGGCACTTCTACGCCCTGCACCTCCAGCTGGCGGAGGCGGGCCAGACCGCGGGTTTGGATCCGGAGACCGTCGGGGCCCTCATCGACGCTGGGGAGGCGTTCGGGATCACCGCCCAGGGCGGGTATCGGGGCATGCCCGTGACCTCCAGCCGGTAGGGGGTCCGCCCGCCCGCCACCCCATGGGATCATGACGATCGACCCGCTCTCTCACTTCAGTCGCCAGGAGCTGCTCCGCTACGCCCGGCACCTGGTGCTCCCCCACGTGGGTGTCGAGGGGCAGGCCCGGTTGAAGGCCGCCCGGGTCCTGGTCGTGGGAGCCGGCGGCCTGGGCTCCCCCGTGGCCATGTACCTGGCGGCGGCAGGGGTGGGGACTCTGGGCCTGGTGGACTTCGACGTGGTGGACGCCTCGAACCTCCAGCGCCAGCTCCTCCACGGAGAGTCGGACGTGGGGCGTCGGAAGTTGGACTCGGCCTCGGATACCCTGAGGGAGATCAACCCCCACGTGGAGGTCATCCACCATCCGGTCCGCCTCTCCAGCGAGAACGCCCTGGCCGTGATCGAGCCCTACCACCTGGTGGTGGACGGCTCCGACAACTTCCCCACCCGCTACCTGGTGAACGACGCCTGCGTCCTGCTCGAGAAGCCCCTGGTCTTCGGGGCGGTTCTCCAGTGGGAGGGACAGGCTTCCGTTTTCGCCGCCCCGGGAGGCCCGTGCTATCGGTGCTTGTTCCGGGAACCGCCGCCGCCGGGGGCCGTGCCCAACTGCGCCGAGGGAGGGGTCCTGGGGGTGCTTCCCGGTCTCATCGGGTCGATCCAGGGCCTGGAGGCCGTCAAGCTGATCCTGGGCGAGGGGGAGACCCTGGCGGGACGGTTCCTCATCTTCGACGCCCTGGAGATGCGGTTCCGGGAATTGACCCTGAAGCGGAACCCGTCGTGCCCGGTGTGCGGGGACGAGCCCACGATCTCCGCCCTCATCGACTACGAGGTGTTTTGCGGCGTGGCGCCGGCTCCGGGCGGCCCCAAGCCGGAGGTGCCGGAGCGGGACCCGGCAGAGGTCCGCGAGATGCTGGAGTCCGGGACGCCACCCCTGCTCCTGGACGTACGGGAACCCTACGAGTGGGAGATCGCCAACCTGGGCCCGTTGGGCGCGGTGCCCATCCCCATGACCGAGGTGCCGAAGCGGGTGGAGGAGCTACCCCGGGACCGGGCGATCGTGGTCGTGTGCCACTCCGGGGCGCGAAGCGCGGCGGTGGCTCGAACCCTGGCCCGACTGGGCTTCCCGGATGTGTCCAACCTCCGGGGCGGCCTGTTGGCCTGGAGCCGGGACGTGGATCCGTCGCTTCCCACCTACTGAGGGCAGGGTCGCCGTCAGTCGGATCCCCCGGGGCTCCTCAGTACCGGGCCAGCTCCAGCACCGCTTCCAGCACGTCCTGGGTCTGGGGCAGGATCACCTCCTCCAGCTGCGGGGCGTACGCCACCCAGGTGTCCATGGACGCCACCCGGCGCACCGGACCGTCGAGCCACGGAAAGAGGTCGTCGGCGATGCGGGCGGCGATCTCGGCTCCGATTCCGAACGACAGGGCGTCCTCGTGGACCACCACCACCTTGTTGGTCTTCTTCACCGACTCGGCGATGGTGTCCATGTCCAGGGGGCTCAGGGTCCTCAGATCGATGACCTCGGCTTCTACCCCGTGCTGGTCCGCCGCCTGCTTGGCCGCGTCCAGGCTCCGCTTCACCAGGGCCCCGCACGTCACCACGGTGACGTCGCTGCCCTCCCGCACGACCTTCGCCTTGCCGAAGGGGATCATGTAGTCGGGGCCCGGATACCGGCCCTTGTTGTAGATCTGCCGGTAGAGGTGCTTGTGCTCCAGGAAGAGGACCGGGTCCTCTGATCGGATCGCGGTCCGGAGGAGGCCGTTGGCGTCCTCCGCGTTCGAAGGGAGGACCACCCGGAGGCCCGGCGTGTGGGTGAAGAGGCTGGCGCCCGTCTGAGAGTGGTAGATGGCGCCGCCCTTCAGATAGCCGCCATAGGTGACCCGGATCACCACCGGAGCGGCGAAGCCGTTGTTGGAGCGGTAGCGCATGGTGGCCAGCTCGTTCCGGATCTGGTGGAACGCCGGCCAGATGTAGTCGAAGAACTGGATCTCCACCACGGGCTTCAGCCCCCGGAGCGCCATCCCCACGGCCCGGCCCACGATGTTCGCTTCGGCCAGGGGCGAGTTGAACACCCGCTCGCCTCCGAAGCGCTGCTGCAGACCGTGGGTGACCTTGAACACGCCGCCCTTGCCCTTCACCTCTCCAAGCGCGGACTCCCGGGAGGCGTCGGCCACGTCCTCGCCGAAGACCACGATCCGCTCGTCCCGTTCCATCTCGTCCTTGAGACAGGCGTTGAGGAGGTCCACGGTGGTGAGGAGGCGCTCCTCTTCGGGATACTGTGGTGAATCCTCGGTGTCGAAGTCGGCACCGGTGGGATCCACGTCCTCGCAGTAGAGGTGCCGGGTGGCGGTGTCCGGATGGGGCTGGGGGTGGGTGAGGGCGTCGTCGGCCGCCTGGGCCACGGCCTGCTCGACCTCTGCCTCCAGCGCGTCCAGTTCCTCTCCCGTGGCCATGCCCAGCTCGATGAGGAGGGCCCGGGTCCGGGTCAGGGGATCCCGCTGGGCGTCCGCGTCCCGCTCCGACTCCAACCGGTACATCCGCTCGTCGTCGGACATGGAGTGGGAATAGGGGCGCACGGTGTGGGCGTGGAGCAGGGCGGGGCCCTTCCGGGACCGCACCCAATCCACGGCCTCGCCCGCGGCGGCGTAGCTGTCCAGCACGTCGGTCCCGTCGCACTCCCGGATGAACAGATCGGGAAAGCCCGTGACCAGGTTGGAGATCTTCCCTCCGGCGGTGTTCACCTCCACGGGCACCGAGATGGCGTAGCCGTTGTCCTCCACCAGGAATAGCACCGGAAGCTTCAAGTTGCTCGCGCTGTTCAGCGCCTCCCAGAATTCGCCCTCGGAGGTGGTCCCGTCACCGGTGGTGACCACCACGATCTCGTCCTCCTGGAAGCCCTTGACGTGTTTCTGGAGTCCCGGGAGGAGGGTGGCCCGCCAGGCGGCCTCGGCCGTGCCCACGGCCTGGAGGAACTGGGTTCCGGTGGGGGAGGAGGTGGAGACGATGTTGTAGCGGGGGTCGCCGTAGTGGGCCGGCATCTGCCGGCCTCCGCTGGAGGGATCGTCCTCGGCGGCCACCGCCTGGAGGAGGTGATCCAGGGGCGTCTGGCCCAGTGCCAGGGTGAACGCCCGATCCCGGTAGTAGAAGTAGAACCAGTCGTGGGCCGACCGGCAGTGCCGGGCCAGGGCCACCTGGATCGCTTCGTGTCCCGCGCCGGAGATCTGGAAGAAGATCTTGTTCTGGCGCTTGAGGGAGATCTCCCGGTCGTCCACCCGGCGGGCGGTGACCATCAGGCGATAGAAGTCGAGGAGGTCCTGAGCCCCCAGGCCGTAGGTATCCCTGGCGGTGGCTTCCCGACCCGCTTCAGTGTCTGTGTTTGTAGGCATCCCAAAACATAATTTCGGGGGTTTGGAGGGCCAACCCATCCCCGATTCCGTCAGAGGAGGGCCGCCAGCGTCTCCGGTTCGGTCACCGGCGCCAGGCAGGTGAAGCCCCTGCACACGTACCCGGCCGGGCCCCCATCCACGGCCGGCTTGTCCCGGGACTCGGCCACGCCCGGTACCTCCCCGGCCAGGATGGTCACCCTCGGGTGGGCGTGCCGGGCCGCGGCCGCGAGGAGCCCCGTCATCGCCGGGGCCCCGGAGTCGCCGGCGAGGACCAAGGTCTCCGGAGGGTTTTGGGCCAGATCGGCGTTCATGAGCATCCGGCCGAAGCCCGCCGGAAAGCGAGCCATCCCCGGGGCCTCGGCCGCGATGGTGCGCTCGGCGATCTCCACCCAGTCCTCTCGCTCCATCAGCCGCCCCGTCCTCAGGAGCAGTTCCACCGCCAGGGAGGTCCCGGAGGGGACGGCGTTGTCCGTGGGGTCCCGGGGCCGGACCACCAGGTCGCCCTGGTCCGACGGGGTGTCGAACAGGAGTCCGGAGCCGGAATCGAGAAAGTGTCGGGGGATGTCCTCGGCCAGGGTCGCGGCCTCCTGGAACCAGATCGGATCCAGGGTGGCCGCGTGGAGGGCAAGGCACGCCAGCCCCATGGCCCCGTAGTCCTCCAGGAAGGCCGTACCCCGGGGCTCGCCGTCCAGGGAATACCGAGCCAGCGTCCCGGGGGAACCCGGGGCGACGTGGCGGTCCAGGAGGTAGCGTGCGGCCCGGGCCGCGGCCTCCACCCAGTCCGGCCGCTCGAACACCACCCCACCCCGTGCCAGGTTCCGAATGGCCAGTCCGTTCCAGCCGGTCAGGACCTTCCGGTCCAGAAAGGGCTCCTCCCTCCGGGCCCGGGCCTGGAGGAGCAGGGCCCGACTGCGGGAGAGCCGGGCGTCCAGGTCGTCCCGGGGCGACCCCGCCGGACCTTCCGACTCCATGGCACCAAGGCCGTCCGGTAGGTGCAGGATGTTGCGGCCCTCGAAGTTCCCGTTCTCGCTCACGCCGTAGGCCCGCATGAAGACTCTGGCGTCCTCCTCCCCCAACACCTCCCGAATCTCGGCCGGGGTCCAGACGTAGAAGAGCCCTTCCTCACCCTCGGAGTCGGCGTCCCGGGCCGCCATGAGGCCCCCCTCGGGAGCGAGCAGGTCGGTCAGCAGGTAGTCGCCGATCTCCAGGCACACCTCCCGGAACAGGGGGTTGCCGGTGACGAGATGGGCCTCTCGATAGGTCCCCAGGAGGAGGGCGTTGTCGTAGAGCATCTTCTCGAAGTGGGGCACCAGCCACACGGCGTCCACGGAATACCGGTGGAATCCCCCGCCCAGGTGGTCCCGGATGCCTCCCCTCGCCATCCGCTCCAGGGCCACGGACACCAGGGGAAGGACACCGGGCGCGCCCTCCGCCCCCGAGGCGGACCAGTTCAGGAGGAAGTCCAACACCAGGGGCTGGGGGAACTTGGGTGCGGGCCCCATTCCCCCGTATTCGGGGTCCATGCGCTGGGCCAGGTCCCGGGCCGCGTCTTCCAGAAGTCGCTGGATCTGGGGGTCCACGGCCTCGCCGTCCCCGGGGGGGAGCATGGACTTCTCCAGTGCCTCCTTCAGGCGATGGGCATGGCTCTGCACCTCGTCGGGCCCTTCGTCCCATGCCCGGCGCACGCCGCCCAGGACCTGGCGGAACGAGGGCAGTCCGTGCCGGGCTTCGGGCGGGAAGTAGGTCCCGCCGTAGAAGGGACTTCCGTCGGGCGTGAGGAAGACGGTCAGGGGCCACCCGCCACGGCCGCCCATGCTCTGGAGGGCCCGCATGTAGACACCGTCCACGTCGGGTCGCTCCTCCCGGTCCACCTTGATATTCACGAAACCGTCGTTCATCAGCTCGGCGATGGCCGGGTCATCGAAGGACTCCCGCTCCATGACGTGGCACCAGTGGCACGACGAGTACCCGATGGAGAGGAGGATGGGCCGCCCCGTGGAGCGGGCCAACGCCAGGGCCTCGTCTCCCCAGGGATGCCAGTCCACGGGGTTGTGTGCGTGCTGACGCAGATACGGGCTGGCTTCACGGGCGAGGCGGTTCGGCATGGCTGGGTCGGATCGGGAATGGGAGAACGGGGGTCGTCGGGCTGGATGCCGGACGATGAGTTACCCCGCGGCCGGCGGCGGGTTCTGGGACCGATCCGCCCGGAATCTTCATCGTTGTGGGCTGTCATATGTTTACCCTACCTTAGAAGTATGGGTGGATTCGTTCCCGAATCGCGTCGGGAAAACCGAGGAGACACGGGACAGTTCCCATGATCTTCAGGTTCGTGGTCATGGGACTGCGCCGTCCGGGGTTGATCCCGGCTCTCGTCGGGGCCGCCTGGGCATTCAGGGCTCGGGACTGGTATCGACGGGCCCCGTTCCTGCCGGTCCCGCCCGAGTCCTATCTGAGGTGGCGACTGGAGACGGCCTACGGGGATCCGGAGGCCCGGCCACCCGAAGAGGAACTGATTCGCTATCTCCGCTGGACCCGGGAGATGCGGAGACGGATGAGAAGGAGGTGAGAGAGTGGCAAAGCTGATCACCGTGATCATCGTGGGCCTCGGCGCCGCGTTCTATTTTCCCGATTCCAGGGCCCTGCTCCTGGACCGGTTCAGCTTCGCTGCGGACCCCCTCATGGAGTGGATCACCGTACAGGAAATGCGACGCGTCCGGGGCGACCTGGCCCGCTGGGACGACCGCCGCCGAGCCTTCCCGACCAACCGGGACCTCCCCACCTGGATGCGGACCCACTATCAGAACGACGACACGCAGTACGACGCCTGGGGCAATCCCTACTGGCTGGTCTCCAACACCCGCACCTTCTCCGTGAACTCCAATGGTCGGGACGGGATCAAGGGCACCGAGGACGACCTGTCCCTGAGTGCCGACCGGGTCGAGCAGCGCCGGTAACCTCTCCCCTACCTTGGAACCCTCTCTCTCGGAGTTCGCAGATCTCCTGATGGAGACGGGTCCGGCCTGGACCTTCGTCCTGGCGTTCCTGGAGACCGCGTGGCTCCAGGGGTTCTTCATGCCCACGGGACCCGTCATGATCTTCACCTCCGCTCTCCTGGCGGAGGCCGGTCAGCCCTGGTGGCCGGTGTTCGTGGCCGCCCTGGTCGGAGGCGGACTCGGGGATTCCCTGCATTTCTGGATCGGACGGCGCCTGGGGACGAGGGTGACCCGGGCTCCGGGACGCCTGGGACGCATGGCGGCGCGGCATCTTCCCCGGGCCCAGGAACTCTTCGAGTCCCGGCCGGCCTTTGCCGTGACCATGGCCCGCCTCGTCTCCTTCGTGCGCACCCTCACGCCCGGGGTGGCCGGTGCGGCGGGCATGTCGTACCGGGTGTTCCTTCCCTTCGATCTCCTCGGCCTCCTGGGCTGGGCCTCCCTGTACGTGGGGATCGGCGTGGTGGCCGGGGAGAACTGGGAGCGGGTCAGCCGAATGGTGGGTACGGGCTGGCTCCTCCTCTTCTTGGTCCTGGGACTGATCCTCTGGCGCAGGACCCGAAAGACGGAGACCGCGTCGTGCTGAACGTGGCTCTGACCGGGAACGTGGCCTCGGGCAAGTCGGCGGTGGCCGACCTCTGGGCCACCGTAGGGGTGCCGCTGGTGAGCGCCGACGTCCTGGCCCGGCAGGCCGTGGAGCCCGGCTCTGCCGGGTTGGCCCGGGTGGAGGAGCGCTTCGGGCCCCGGATGCTGCTGGAGGACGGGAGGCTGGACCGGGCGGCGCTTCGGGCTCGGGTCTTCGCCGACCCCGAAGCACGGCGGGACCTGGAGGGCATCATCCACCCCATCGTCTGGTCCCTTCGGGCCGACTGGCTGGAGGCGCGCCGGCGGGATGGAGCGCAGCTGGTGGTGTCGGAGATCCCCCTCCTCTTCGAGACCGGCCGGGAGAAGGAGTTCGACCGGGTCGTCCTGGTGGACGCGCCCCTGGACGTCCGGGTGGAGCGCATGATCCGGGATCGCGCCCTGGATCCCGCCGAGGCCCGGAGGATCGCGGCGTCCCAATTGGATCCCGCCTCCAAGCGCGCCGGCTCCCACCACGTCATCGACAACGAGGGGTCCCTCCACGATCTGGAGGCCTCGGCCTTCGACGTCTTGGGAGAGATCCGGACCGAGGCGGGGTTGCCGGTGACCCTCACGCTGGACCTCCACCTCCACACATGGGGGTCCTGGGACTGCCTCTCCAGGCCGGAGGGGATCATGGAGGCCGCCTATGCGAAGGGCGTGTCCCGGATCGGGGTGACGGACCACAACCGTCTGGACGTCGCCCTGGAGATGGCGGCCCGGTTCCCGGATCGGGTCATCCCCGGCGAAGAGGTCAAGACGGCGGAAGGGATCGACGTGATCGGCCTCTACCTCTGGAACGAGATCCCCAAGGGGACGCCGGCGGCGGAGGTGGTGGAGCGGATACGGGAGCAGGGCGGCATCCCCTACCTGCCCCATCCCTATGCGGGAGGGAAGGGCGGAGGGGGTCGCTTCGCCGAGGCGTTGGCCCCACTGGTGGAGGTGGTGGAGGTCTTCAACGGCCGTATTCACCGGCCCGCCCTGAACGCCCGGGCCGGGGAACTCGCCCGGGCCCACGGCGCCCTCCCGGGAGCGGGCTCGGACGCCCATACCCTGGGTGAGGTGGGGGCCGCTACGATCCGCGTCCCGTGGCACCCCAACCGCCCCGAGGGCCTCCGGGCGACCCTGGCCCATGGGGAGGTCCGAGGCCGTTCGTCGTCCCACCTGGTGCACCTGGCCTCCACCTGGGCGAAGATCGCCAAGCGCCTCGGAGCCCCCGGACCCGCTTGACACCCTCTCCCAGATAGCTCTAAGTCAAGACTGGAGAAGGGCCTGGAACGGCCTCCCCCCATCCTTCCTGACCGGCGACACCGTTGCTCTACGAGACCGCAGAACATCGCAAGAAGGGGATCCAGGCGATCCTCGACGTCCTGGACGGACCCAGGTCCGTGATCCTGGCCACGCACCTGAACGCGGACGGAGACGGAGCGGGCTCCCAGGCCGCCGTGTCCAGTTGGCTCCGGTCCCAGGGGATCGAGGCCTGGATCGTGAATCCCACGCCGTTTCCCCCGTCCTTCGCCTGGCTCCTGGAAGACGAATCCTGGGTCCTGGACCCCCGGGACCCGGACACGGCCCGGGTCTGCGACCAAGCGGACCTCCTGCTGGTGCTGGACACCGGGGAGGTGCCCCGGATCGGACGGGTCAACGCCCTGGTGAAGCATCTGCCCAAGGCAGTGGTGGATCACCACCCCCTGGGCGACCAGCCCTTCGAGGGCCCGGACTTCAGGGACACCACCGCGGCCGCCGCCGGCGAGCTTCTCTTCGACCTCATCGCGGCGACCGACGGCCCCTGGACCCGATCCGTGGTGGAGGGCCTCTACGTGGCTATCCTGACGGACACGGGTTCCTTCGCCTTCGCGAACAGCACCCCCAACGCGTTCCGGGTCATGGGACAGCTGGTGGAGCTGGGCGCCAACGCCGAGGCCATCCACCGCCGCTGCTACGGGTCCATTCCCGAGCGCAAACTGCGCCTGGTGGCCCGCTGCCTGCGCACCCTGGAGGTGGACGAGCAGGGAACCACCGCCTGGATGGTCGTGCCGCCGGAGGACTTCGAGGCGGTGGGGGCCGAACTGGAGGACCTGGAGGGTCTGGCCGACTACCCCCGCTCCATCGAGGGGGTGGAGGTGGCGATCCTCTTCCGCACCACGGACGACGGCTCCACCAAGATCTCCTTCCGCTCCAACGGGAAGGTGGACGTGAACGCCGTGGCCCGGTCCCTGGGCGGGGGCGGACACGTGCGGGCCGCCGGTGCGCTGATTCCCAAGCCCGTGTCCGAGGTCATGCCCGAGGCGGTGGCGGCGGTGCGATCCGCCGTGGCGGCTCTGGCCCCTGGGGAGCGGGTCGTGGCGGTGGGGGACTGAGGTGAGCACCCAGGACCCCGGCGTGCCGGAGGCCCTCCCCAGGGTGGTGCTTCTCCTGGGGCGTCGACTGGGTGCGAAGGCGTTGGATCGACTCTGGCTCTTCCCCCCGCTGTGCCAGGGCCGTCGGGAAAGCGGGCTCATCGCTGCGAGCTGCTACGTGAGCGAGGACGGCGGAAGGAACCGGCGGCGGGTGGTGACGGCCAGCTACCGCGCCGAGATGTCCGGGAGCGGACTCACCGTGGAGCCTCTGCTCCGCGAAGAGGGGATGGCGCCCGCCGAGGTGCTGCACAGGGTCGTCCACGGAGTCCGGCTCCGCTCGGGGCTGGAGCTGGGTGAGCCCAGGGAGGTGGAGGTGGGGGGCAGCGTGGAGGCCCTGGACGAGCTCATGACCGAATTCCAGGGCTTGTTGCCCGAGGAGCCGGGGGTCGTCCCCCCCCAGGCCTCGAGCGGGGAAGGGGCGTCCTGATGGATCCGACCCCCTTCGTGCGCCTCTTCAGCCGGTACCTCCGGGACCGGGGTCTTCCGGTGACCCAGCAGCGGGAACAGATCGCCGAGATCGTGTTCTCGACCGAGGAACACCTTTCGGTGGACGAGATCGAGTCCCGACTCCGTTCCACGGGCGAGCGGATCGGAAAGGCCACCGTGTACCGGACCCTGGATCTCCTGGTACGCAGCCAGTTGGTGGAGGAGCACGACTTCGGCGAGGGCTTCAAGCGCTACGAGCACCGGCTTTCCCGCCAGCCCGTCCACGAGCACCTGATCTGCGTCGAGTGCGGGAGCGTCGTGGAGTTCCGCAGCAACGAGATCCTGGCCCTGGAGAGCGCGGTGGCGGCGGAGCATGGATACCTGCCCATCCGGCACAAGCTGGAGCTGTACGGACTTTGCCCCGCGTGCCAGGCCGCCGGAGTCCCGGCCCCCGAGCCGGGGCTGACCTGTCCCATCGACACCGTCTGACGGTCCCCCCGGGGACCACCGAAGGGAGGACCCGGGACCCATGCCCAACCGGAGAGACGACGAGGCCGTAGGACGTTCCGGCGCTTCCGATCCGAGCGTGTTCGGTCCGGCCGGTCCCACTGCCCCCAGCGGCCCGACCGACCCGACCGCCCCTGCCCACCCGGGGCTGCCCTGGGAGCTCCCCCACCGCTTTCTGGGACTGGACGAGGCCGACTCGGGGCTGGATCGGGCCCGTGCCGCCATCCTTCCCGTCCCCTGGGAGTCCACCGTGAGCTACGGCGGGGGGACCCGCCGGGGCCCCGACGCCATCGTCGAGGCCTCCCGGTACGTCGAGCTGTACGACCAGGAACTGGATTGGGAGCCGTCCACCGTGGGCGTCCACACCTTCCCGGCCCTTGAGCTCACCCGGGAGGGCCAGGCCCAGGCCATGGCCGAGCTGGAGCACGCCTACGGACGGGTAGCCGAGGCCATGGGCTCCCGGTTCCTGGTGATGCTGGGGGGAGAGCACGCGGTGTCCGCGCCGGCGATTCGGGCCCAGGCCGCCCGGGCCGGTGAGCGGATCTCGGTTCTTCAACTCGACGCCCACGCCGACCTCCGGGCCGAGTTCGAGGGCTCGCCCCACTCCCACGCCTGCGCCATGGCACGGGTCCTGGACGTGGCCGACGTGGTGGGGGTGGGCATCCGGGGTATCAGCCGGGAAGAGGTGGAGGTGGCCCGGTCCACGGAGGGCGTCACCCTGGTCTACGCCGACGAGATGTGGGAGAGCGACGCCTGGATGGATCGGGCGCTGGACGCCCTGGGCCCCAGGGTCTACCTGACCTTCGACGTGGACTACTTCGATCCGGCCCTGGTGCCCTCCACCGGAACTCCCGAGCCCGGGGGCGGAGACTGGTACAGGACCCTGCGCTTCCTTCGCCGGGTGTTCGAGACCCGAGAGGTGATCGCAGCGGACGTGGTGGAGCTGGCCCCCACGCCGGGCCTCCACGCCCCGGACTTCCTGGTGGCCAAGCTGGTGTACAAGATTCTCGGATACCGATTCAACGGAAGCCGACCCTAGAGGCCACCCTTGGCGAACCCCGATCTGGCCCCCGTCCCCCCCCCGTTCAGCCGGGCACCCACCAGCCAGGCGCTGGAGGCGTTCCGGCTCCAGGCGCTGGGCAGGGCTTCGGGATCCCGACGGGTGGACGGCAACGCCCTTGCCCTCCAGTTCGACGGCCCCCTCACCTTCGACACCTGGATCGAGGCCATCCAGGGGGCCCGCCGCTTCGTCCACTTCGAGAACTACATCCTTCGCGACGACCCGGTGGGCCGCCGGTTCCGGGACGCCATGGTGGCCAAGGCCCGAGAGGGGGTCCAGGTCCGGGTCCTGTACGACTGGGTGGGCTGCTGGGCCACCCCTCGGAAGTACTGGGCTCCATTCCGGGAGGCGGGGGTGGAGGTCCGGGCGTTCAACCGGCCCACGATCCGCGATCCCCTGGGCGTTCTCCAGCGGGACCACCGCAAGCTGGTGTGCGTGGACGGAAGCCTCGCCTTCGTGGGTGGGTTCTGCGTGGGCCAGGAGTGGGCGGGGTCCGCCAAGTCACCACCCTGGCGGGACACCGGGATCGAGATGCGGGGCCCGGCCGCCGCGGTGGCCGGCTGGTCGTTCGAGCGGATCTGGGCCACCCTCGGAGATCCCATCCCGCCGGAGGTCCAGGTCCATCCGGACCAGGTGGCGGCCCAGGGCAAGGCCTCCTGCTGGGTCTTCGAGGGCCTTCCCCGGCGGTCCCGGGTCTTGCGCTCCACCCTCCTGGTGGCCGCCGCCGCCCGTAGGCGGATCTGGATCACCGACCCCTACTTCGTGGCCCCCCGGACCGTGGCCGAGGCGCTCCGGGCGGCGGCTCGGGACGGGGTGGACGTGCGCATCCTGGTGCCCTCCAAGAACAACTGGCCCTGGGTGGGAAGTCTCTCCAGGGGAGGGTACCGGGAGCTGTTGCGTTCGGGCGTGCGGCTGTTCGAGTGGCAGGGCTCCATGATCCACGCCAAGACCCTCGTGTCCGACGGGATCTGGGCCCGGGTGGGGAGCAGCAACATGAACTCCGCCTCCCTGCTGGGGAATTGGGAGATCGACATCGGGGTCCTGGACCAGGACTTCGCCCGCCAGATGGAGGGGCTCTTCCTGGCCGACCTGGCCTCGGCGGTGGAGATCGTGCTTCCGGGCAGGGCGAGCACCTCGCGTCGCACCGACGTCGCTGCCCGGGAGGTGTCCGCCGGGAGCGCGTCCCTGGAGCCGCCGGAGTCGTTGCAGGGACGGCTGGAGCTCTGGCGGGCCGGGGGCGGAAGCAGCGGCAGCACCGGGTCCCGGATCGCCGACCTGGTCCGTGCCGGATCCACCCTGGGCAACGCCATCGCCGGTCGCCGCACCCTGGGACGGGAGGACCGGGCGCTGCTGGGCGCCCTGGCCCTGGCCCTTCTCCTTGTCACGGTTCTTGCTTTCTTTTTTCCGACGGTCGTCGCGGGGGTGGTGGCGGTACTCAGTGGTTGGCTGGGACTGGTGGTGGGCGTTCGCGTGGTCGTTCAGCGCCGGGCCGCCCGGCTGGGCCACGGCGTGGACACATTCGAGGATAGAGGGGTGGAATGACGGACTCAGTGGGAATTCTGATCGCCTTCACCGCCGGGGTGCTGTCGTTCCTGTCCCCCTGCGTGCTTCCCTTGGTGCCGTCCTACCTCTCGTTCATCACCGGCATGAGCCTGGAGGACCTGCAGGAGGGGGTGGACCGTCGGGCCACCATCGTCCACTCCCTGCTCTTCGTCTCGGGATTCACCCTCATCTTCGTGACGCTGGGCGCGTCGGCCAGCTTCCTGGGCCAGTTCCTCCGCTACTACGAGATCTGGATCGCCCGGATCGGCGGGGTGATCATCATCCTCCTCGGCCTTCACCTCACCGGGATCTTCCAGGTCACCAGGCTCCTGGGCGAGCGGCGCATCCACCTGAAGGACAAGCCCACGGGATACATGGGCACGCTGGCCGTGGGGATCGCGTTCGGCGCCGGCTGGACGCCCTGCATCGGTCCGGTCCTGGGCGCCATCCTCACCTACGCGGCGAGCCAGGACCAGTTCTGGTCCGGGGTGTCGCTGCTCTTCGTCTACTCGGCGGGGCTGGCGGTACCGTTCCTGGTCTCCGCCGCGGCCGTGAACTGGTTCCTGAGCACCTTCAAGTCCATCCGGAAATACCTCCACGGAATCCAGGTGGCCTCGGGGATCCTGCTCATCATCCTCGGGGTGCTGCTGGTCACGGGGAGCTTCACCGTGCTCAGCACCTACCTGATCAAGTTCACCCCGGAGTTCCTGCTGGACCGGATCTAGTCGGCGGCGGGGCCGGCGGCCACGCCCCTATCCGACTCCAGGTCCTCCTCCAGGAGCTGGCGCCGCAGCAGGTTGGCGTAGGTCCCTCCCCGCTCCATGAGCTGGGCGTGGGTGCCCCGCTCCACGATCTCGCCGTCCTCCAGCACCAGGATCTGGTCGGCGTGCATCACGGCCGAGACCCGATGGCTGATGATGAACGAGGTGCGGGCCTCCATGACCTTCCGGAGGTCGGTGAGGATCTGGGCCTCGGTGTGGGTGTCCACGGCGCTGAGGGCATCGTCCAGGATCATGACCACCGGGTCCCGGGCCACGGCCCGGGCCAGGGCCGTGCGCTGCTTCTGGCCCCCTGAGAGGTTGATTCCCCGCTCCCCCAGCAGTGTCCGATACCCCTTGGGGAACCCCTCCACCGACTCGTGGAGCTGGGCGATCCTCGAGGCCCGGGCCACGTCCTCGGCCACCGCCCAGGCGTCCTCGACCTCCACGTCGGGCTCCCCGTCGGCGATGGCCCCGTGGGTCGTGTCGGCGATCAGGGCGTCCTCCTCGATCCCCAGCCCGATGTTCTCGGCGATGCTCTCTGAGAAGAGGAACGTGTCCTGGGGCACCATGCCCACCGCTCCCCGGACCGTGTTGGGCTCGTAGCGGGGCAGGGGGGCGCCGTCCAGGAGCACCTCGCCCCCCGTGGGGTCGTAGAGGCGGGGGATGAGGGAGACCAGGGTGGTCTTTCCGCTCCCGGTCGGTCCCACCACCGCCACCGTCTCCCCTGGCCTGGCCACGAACGACACGCCCCGGAGCACGTCCCGCTCGGTACCCGGATAGCGGAAGGTCACGTCCCGGAACTCGATCTCTCCCCGGATCTTCTCGGGACGGACCGGATCGGGGGGGGCCTGGATCCGGGGCTCCCGGTTCATGATTCCGTTGATCCGGCTCATGGAGGCGGACGCGCGCTGGAAGAGGTTCACCACCCAGCCCAGGGCGATCATGGGCCAGATGAGGAAGTTCAGGTAGAAGCCGAAAGCCACGAAGTCCCCGACCGTGATCCTGCCCGAGATCACCTCCAGGCCCCCGAGCCAGATCACCGCCACCGCCCCCAGCCCCGCGATCAGTCCCAGGCTGGGATGGAACAGCCCCTGGATCCGGGCCAGTTCCATGTTCCGCTCCAGATACTGGTCGTTGAGCGCTCCGAAGTCCCGGGCCTGGGCCTCCTCCTGGCCGTAGGCCCGGACGATGCGCACCCCGCTCAGGTTCTCCTGGATCATGGTGGACACCCTGGAGAACTGCTCCTGGATCTGCTCGAAGCGGCGGTGGATGTGCCGACCGAAGGCCAGAACCAGGGGCGGAAGACAGACCAGGGGGACGATGGAGAGCCCCGTGAGCCGGGGACTGATCCACAGCATCAGTGCCAGGGCGAACACGAAGCCCACCACCGTGTTCATGGCGTACATGATGGCAGGTCCGGCGGCCATGCGGACCGCCAGGGTGTCGTTGGTGGCCCGGGCCATGATGTCGCCGGTGCGGCTCTCCCCGTAGAAGGACGGGTCCAGGCTCAGGAGGTGGGAGAAGAAGTCGTTGCGCAGGTCCGCCTCGATGCGGCGGCTGATCCCGTTCAGGAGCTCCCGCATCCCGTAGCGGGCGGCCCCCCCCAGGATGGCCGCCACCACGATGAGGCCCGCGTAGGAGATGATCCGGCCCATGGTGACCTCGGGGTCGCCCATGCCGTCGATGGCGAGCTTGAGGAGCCAGGGTCCCGCGATGGTGAAGACGTTGGCCACCACCACCAGGATCAGGCCCAGGACCGCGCCCCGCTTGTAGGGGCGGAAGTAGGGGCCGAGGGTGTCGTAGAGTTCGCGCATGGGGGGCTCAGTACGCCATGGCCGTACCACCCCGGCGGGGATCCGACCAGGTGGTCAGGGTTCCGTCCGGGAGCACCACGATGGCCTGGACGTCGCCGGACATCTCGGTGCGCTCGACGGTGGTGTGGCCCAGCGCCTCCAGAGCCGCCACCGTCGCCGCGCTCAGCGCCCCGGGCTCGAAGTAGATCTGGTCCGGCAGGTGCTGGTGATGCACCCGGGGGGCGTGCACGGCCTGGAGCACGTTCATGCCGTGGTCCACCACGTTCATGATGGTCTGGAAGGTGGTGGTGATGATGGTGGATCCGCCGGGCGTCCCCGTCACCATGAACAGGTCCCCCGCGGGATCGAGCACCACCGTCGGCGTCATGGCCGAGAGCATGCGCTTGCCCGGGGCCACCGCGTTGGCCTCGCCCTGGACCAGACCGAACTGGTTGGGGGTGCCCGGCTTGGCCGCGAAGTCGTCCATCTCGTTGTTGAGGAAGAAGCCGGCGCCCTCCACCACCACCTTGTTCCCGTACCACGAGTTGATGGTCGTGGTCACCGCCACGGCGTTCCCCATGGGATCCACGATGGAGAAGTGGGTGGTGTTGCTTCCCCGGTCCACGGGCTCCAGCCCCGGTCCCACCTCCGTCGAGGGTGTGGCGGCGTCCATCGAGATGGTTTCCCGGCGCCGCGCCGCGTACGCCTCCGAGATCAGCTCCTCCATGGGCACCTCCACGAAGTCGGGGTCCGCCATGTAGTGGTTGCGGTCGGCGTAGGCCCGCTTCCACGCCTCGGCCAGGAGGTGCACGGTCTCGGGCGTGTTCCACCCCGACGCGCCCAGGTCGTAGGCCTCCAGGATGTTGGCCATCTCCGCCATGGTGGCGCCCCCGGAAGACGAGGGCGGCATGGAGATCAGGGTGTAGTCCCGGTAGTCGAAGACGACGGGCTCACGCCAGGCGGCCCGATACGAGGCCAGGTCTTGGTGGGTGATGATCCCGCCCCCCCGCTCCATCTCCGCCACGATGAGGTCGGCGGTCTCCCCCTCGTAGAAGCCCGCGGGCCCCAGGTCCCGGATCCGGACCAGCGTGGCGGCCAGGTCCGGCTGCCGGAACAGGTCGCCCTCGGTGGCGGGCGCCCCGCCGGGGAGGAACGTGGCCGCCGCCGCAGGGAAGAGACCGAAGGACTCGGCGCCCCACCGGAAGGAGCGGGCCTGACGCTCCACGACCTCGAACCCCCGGGCCAGCTCGATGGCCGGCTCGACCAGCGCCTCCCAGGGCAGGGTGCCGAAGCGCTGGTGGGCCTCCCACAGTCCCATGACGGCGCCCGGGACCCCGGCGGCCAGGTGGCCCACCACCGACTTGTCCGTGAGCTGCCCGTTCTCGTCCAGGAACATGTCCCGGGTGGCCGCGGCCGGCGCCGTCTCCCGGTAGTCCAGGGCCGCCGTGGCCCCGTCCGCTTCCCTCAGCACCAGGAAGCCGCCCCCGCCGATGTTCCCCGCCTCGGGATTCACCACCGCCAGGGCGAAGGACACGGCGATGGCGGCGTCCACGGCGTTCCCGCCGGCCCGCATGACGTCCAGACCGGCCTGGCTGGCATAAGCGTCGGTGGAGGAGACGGCGGCTTGGGAGCCCGTGACCGGCTCGGCGTCCTCGGCGTAGGGCCAGCCGGCGGGGAAGAGTCCCCCCTCCCGTGGCGCTCCGTCCCCCGATCCGTTGCCCGGTCCGTCCCCCTGAGCGCACGCGCCGAGTCCCACCAGCCCGGCGACGGCCCCGGCGACGAGGAGGGCGCGAAGGGCCCGGAGGGGAAGGGGAGGCGGGTGGGCGACACGCATTGTGGGTGGCTCCGATGGATGGGCGTTGCGGCTCGGTCGTCTGGATATTCCCATGGGCGGGGGAGTATAGTCGGAGGTCGCCCCTGATTTCCACTCGGCCGCGCGCGCCCACGGGCGAGGCGCGGCCCGATTCGAACCCTGGCTGGCCCATGCTCGACCATCGCCTCACGGAGCAGCGCAATCCCCGGTCTCAGGGAATCGACGCCCTGTCCGCGGTGGAGATCGTGGACCTCATCAACCAGGAGGACCGGACGGTGGCCGAGGCGGTGGGCAAGGAGCGGGAGAACGTCGCCCGGGCCGCCGAGCTGGCCCTGGAGGCGTTCCGCTCCGGCGGCCGGCTCATCTACGTGGGGGCCGGGACCTCGGGCCGGCTGGGCGTCCTGGACGCCGCCGAGATGCCCCCCACCTTCGGGACCGACCCCATCATGGTCCAGGGCGTCATCGCCGGGGGCTACGAGGCCCTGGTCAGAGCCCAGGAAGGGGCGGAGGACTACCCCGAGGCCGGCGCGGCGGAGATGGACCTGCGCATGGTGTGCGAGAACGACTTCGTCCTGGGCATCGCCACCTCCGGATCCACGCCCTTCGTCCACGGCGCCCTGGCCCGGGCCCGGGAGCTGGGCGCCCGGACCGGCTTCCTCCTGTGCACCCAGCCCTCCGAAGCGCTGGTGGACACCCACGACGTGGTCATCGCGCCCCTGGTGGGACCCGAGGTCATCACCGGCTCCACCCGCATGAAGGCCGGAACCGCCACCAAGCTGGTCCTCAACTCCATCACCACCTCGGCCATGGTCCTCATGGGCAAGGTCCTCTCGAATCTCATGGTGGATCTCCAGGTGACCTGTCTCAAGCTGGAAGACCGGGGCCAGCGCATCCTGCGCACCCTCCTGGACATGACCGAAGACGATGCCCGGGACCTCCTGCACCACTCGGGCGGGAACGTGAAGACGGCCATCGTCATGCGGAGCCTGGACGTGGACCGGCTCACCGCCCGGGCGCTGCTGGAGGGCGCCGACGGGCGGGTGGTGGACGTGGTGGGAGCGCTGGAATGAAGCTCATCGGGCTCATGTCGGGCACGTCCCTGGACGGGGTGGACGCGGTGCTGGTCCAATTCCGCGGCGACCCCCCGGCCCGCCCCTACTGGAGGGTGCTGGCCGCGGTGACGGTCCCCTACGACGAAGACGTGCGCGACCGTATCCGGGGGGCGCTGGCCCCGGGGCCTCCCCGGGACCTGTGCCTCCTGCACCGGGAGCTGGGGCTCCGCTTCACCGAGGCCGTGGGGCGCGTCCTGGAGGAGGCCGGCTGCTCCGTCGACGAGGTCGTGGCGGTGGCCTCCCACGGCCAGACCATCTGGCACGAGCCCCCGGACCCGTCGGGGAAGGGGGGACTGGGCGCCACCCTCCAGCTGGGCGACGCCGCCACCCTGGCCGAGGAGACGGGGATCCCCGTGGTGAGCGACTTCCGTTCCCGTGACGTGGCCGCCGGGGGGCAGGGCGCCCCCCTGGTCCCCTGGGCCGACGCGCTGCTGTTCACCCCGGCTTCGGGGACGCTGGCCATCCAGAACCTGGGTGGGATGGCCAACGTGACGGTGCTGGGGGGCGACGAGATCCTGGCCTTCGACACGGGGCCGGGCATGGCCCTCATCGACGCGGCGGCCGCACGGGCCACACGGGGCGCGCTGCCCTTCGACGTGGACGGGAAGCTGGCGGCGGGCGGGACGGTGGACGAGGCCCTGGTGGAAGGCATCCTCGAGCACCCCTTCTTCAAGCAGGCGCCGCCCCGGTCCACCGGCCGGGAGACCTTCGGCGAGGCCTTCGTGGAGAACCTGGTGACCGGGGGCGGGCCCATGCGCCCCGAGGATTGGCCCGACCTGGTGGCCACCCTCACCGAGCTCACGGCCCGCTCCATCGCCCGGGCGTACCGGGACTGGGTCCTGCCCGCCGTGCCTTCCCTGGACCGGGTCCTGGTCATGGGCGGCGGGGCGAGGAACCCCACCCTGGTGTCCCGCATCGCCGAGGCCCTGGCGCCCATCCCGGTGGAGGTCCCCGACGAGGGGGTCCTGGGCGTGGACCCCGATTTCCGCGAGGCCCTCTGCTTCGCGGCCCTGGGCTGGGCCTTCCTCCAGGGCGTGCCCGGCAACGTGCCTTCGGTCACCGGGGCGGCCGGCCCCCGGGTCCTGGGCAGCTTCACCCCCGGACGGGAGGAGTCTTGACCCCGAAGCGGATGGGCTGGCTGGTGCTGGCCGCGGTGCTCCTGGTGGAGGCCGTGGTGGTGGCCGCCGCCTTCGACGCCACCCCCCACAACGGGGGGGACAACGCGGCCTACCTGACCCTGGCCCACTCCCTGGTGGAGCGGGGCGCCTACCTGGAGCTTTGGGATCCGGGGGAGCCGCTCCACACCAAGTATCCCCCGGGATTCCCCCTGGTCCTGGCGGGGCTCATGGTCCTGGGGGCCCGGACCTGGGCGGCCTTCAAGGTGGTTCCGGCCGTGGCGGCCCTGGTCTCCGTGGGCATGACCTTCCTCCTGGCCCGGCAGCGGGTGGGCGTGGGTCTCGCGGCCGGCGTGGCCCTCCTCCTCGGGCTCTCCGGCTCTGTGGTTTACCACGCCAGCCTGATCCTCTCGGATCTGCCCTTCCTGGCCCTCACCCTCCTGGCCCTGGCGGCCTTCGACCGGGCGGACCGGGACGTGGAGGCGGATGGGACCGGGGAGCGCTGGTTCCGCCTGGGGGCGGTGGTGGCCATCGCCGCATACTTCACCCGGTCGGCCGGGTTGCCTCTCATCGTGGCGGTCCTGGGCTGGCTGGCCCTGCGGCGCATGTGGCGGCGCCTGGGCCTCTTCTCGGTGGCCTTCGGGCTTCCGGCCCTGGTCTGGCTCCTCCGGGCCCGGGGCGTGGCCACGGCCGGCGGGGGCGAGTACGTGTCGGAATTCTGGCTGGTCGACCCCTACCAGCCCGCCCTGGGAACGGTGGGCCTGGGGGGGCTCATGGGCCGGGTGGTGGAGAACCTGCGCTTCTACGTGACCGACGTCGTTCCCCAGGGGATGGCCGGGCTGGACGGCCCCAGCGCGGGGGTGGTGGGGATCGCCCTGTGCGCCCTGGCGCTGGTGGGCTGGGGAGGGCGGATGGTGGGGTGGCGGAGCGGGGGAAACGGAGCGGGAGCGGCCGAGCTCTTCTTCCCCCTCTACGCCGGCCTCATCCTCCTCTGGCCCGAGGTCTGGTCCGGGGACCGCTTCGCCCTTCCGCTCCTGCCCCTCATCCTGCTGTACGCCGTCGAGGGCGTGTCCATGGCATTCGGGGCATTCCTGGGTGGGGAGGCGGAACCCGAAGCGGTGGGACCCGGGCCTGAGGCCCCGGGGGAGCCCGTGGGGGCACCGGCACCGGCCGAGGCGTTCCCCCCGGGCGTCGCCGGGCCTCCCCGCCTGGCGGTGGTGGTGCTGGCGTTGGCCGGGGCCGGCCTCCTCATTCCGCAGCTCCGGGGGGTCCTGGAGCACCGTGCCGTGGCCGAGGGCTGCGCCGGGGTGACCGCCGAGCTGGGCCCCTTCTCCTGCTACGGGCCGGGCTGGACCGAGTTCGCCGCCGCCGCCCACTGGTCCGGGGCCAACCTTCCCGAGGGGTCGGCCGTGTTCAGTCGCAAGCCCCGGATCTTCTATCTGCTCAGCGGCCGGCCCAGCCTCACGTTCCCCTACAGTCCCGACCCGGCGGCGTTCTATGGGCTGGCCGGAGAGGCCGGGATCACCCACGTGCTGGTGGATCGGGTGGACGTCCAGTCGAGCCGGTTCGTGATCCCGGTGGTGACCACCGAGATGTCCCGGTTCTGCGAGGCCATGGGATGGACGGCGTCGCAGGGGGGACAGACGGGGCTGCTGGGGATCCTGGTGCGCTCGGGCGGGGCGGCGGCCGAGCCGGGCGCCGAGCCGGGGGCCGAGCCGGAGACCGGCCCTCTGGGCTTCAGCGTGTGCGGCCCGGACCGGATGCAGCTCGAGGCCCGGCCCTGGCCCGACTACTCGTCGTCGAACGCCATCCCGCTGCTGTCCCCCGATTCGTAGAGCATCCCCAGGATGACCCCCAGGGTGACGGCCTCCAGGAAGGTCTTGTCGTCCGCGTCGTCGGGCTCCAGGAGGCCCGACAGGACCGGGATCTTCCGGTGGGGGCTCAGGGGGCGAAGCACCCGGGTGATTCCCCCGAGGGGTGCCAGGAGGTAGGCGGCCGCTCCCATGAGGGCACCGCGAAGCCAGGGGGTGCCCGGCAGCCGGGGCTCCACCGCGGCGGCGTAGACCAGGCCCAATCCCACCCCGGCCAGGGCCCGGTCCGAAACCTCGACGGGCTCTGCGGAATCCTGGCCGGAGAGCAGGGGACGGAGCACCTCCACGGCCAGGGCGGCGGCCGCCCCGGCTGCGCCGCCACGGACATAGTCCAGGAGGCCCAGCTTGTGGCTACCGGGCCAGTGCTTGAGCAACTCCGCCCCGAGGGTCGCGGCCCCCGCCACCACCAGGGCGTCTTTGCTCAAGAACCCCTCGTCCCAGACGTCCGCCTCCCGCTTGCCCTTCCCGTTCTTCGCTCCCTTCTTCGGGACCGTGAGCTTTCGCCCCTTCCGCGCCTCCCGCTCGGGTCGCTCTTCCAGGACCCCGGCCTCGGAGGCCGCGAGGGTGAGCCGGTTCTTGAGGGTCTCCAGGGCGCTCAGCGGGCCGGCGGAGCCGCGAAGCGGGTGCCTCGTGCGCTCCACGGCGTAGCCGATCTGATACCAGGGGTTCTTCTCGTCGGACATCCCTCGGGACTCCCGGGCGTCGGATGGGGTATGAACAGGGCAGGAGGATACGCTCTAAACATAGGCGGGCGGGGGTCCCCGCACCATCCGGAAACCCCATGTTCCGGCGGGGAAGGAGGGGGAAGAAAGCGGCCAAAACCAAGGGATTCGGGCGTCCGCTCACGAATGTGCGTGATTTTCCTTGACCACAACATATCGTGTCCGTACATTGGGTTCGCCTCAAGATATTGTATCCCGCTGGGGTGTTTTCCACAGTGATGTGTAGCGGCGGAGCCATGCTTCGCCGTTTTTCAACTCTATTTCGTCAGAATTTCCACAGGAAATCCACACCAGCCCCCGGAGCCCCAGCAGATGGCCACACCGAAGTCCGAGATCCTGCCGTACGAGCCCGAGCTTTCGCGCACGTTCGAGCAGGCGCCGCCCGACGATCTCCCCGCCGCGACGCTCACCGAGAACGCCCGTATCGTGATGGCCAAGCGCTATCTCAAGAAGGACGAATCGGGTGAGCCCATCGAGACGCCGGAGGAGATGTTCTGGCGCGTGGCCCGGGTCATCGCCGAGGCGGACCGGCGCTTCGGGGCTTCGGACGCCGCCATCGAGGAGGCGGCCCGGGAGTTCTACCACCTCATGACCACGGGGCAGTTCGAGCCCAACTCTCCCACGCTCATGAACGCCGGCCGGCCCCTGGGCCAGCTTTCCGCCTGCTTCGTGCTCCCGGTGGAGGACTGCCTGTCCAACGGCAAGAACGGGATCTACGACACCCTCAAGGCCATGGCGCTGGTGCACCAGTCCGGGGGCGGGACCGGCTTCGGCTTCTCCCGGCTCCGGCCCACCGACTCGGTGGTCCGCTCCACCATGGGCGTGGCCTCGGGCCCGGTGTCCTTCATGAAGCTCTACGACGCCTCCACCGAGGTGGTGAAGCAGGGCGGCACCCGCCGGGGCGCCAACATGGGGATCCTGCGGGTGGACCACCCGGACATCCGGTCGTTCATCACCTGCAAGGACGACACGACCCAGGTCACCAACTTCAACATCTCCGTCGCCATCACCGACGCCTTCATGGACGCGGTGGCGGAGGGCGGCACCTACGACCTGGTCAACCCCAAGAACGGCGAGGTCACCGGGCAGGAGGACGCCCGTGAGATCTTCGACATGATCGTCCACGGCGCGTGGAAGACCGGGGAGCCCGGGGTCTTCTTCATCGACCGGGCCAACGAGTACAACCCGGTCCCGAAGCTGGGCAGCTACGAGGCGACGAATCCGTGCGGGGAGCAGCCCCTCCTTCCCTACGACGTCTGCAACCTGGGAAGCATCAACCTGGGCAAGTTCGTGGACGCCGAGGCGGACCGCGCGCTCCCCGTGGAGGAGCGCATCGACTGGGACGAGCTCCGGAAGGTGGTCCACCTCTCCACCCACTTCCTGGACAACGTGATCGACGCCAACCGGTATCCCCTGGCGGAGATCCACGAGCTGGCCCACAACATCCGCCGCATCGGGCTGGGGGTCATGGGCTGGGCCGACATGCTCATTCGCCTGGGCGTGCCCTACAACACCGAGGAGGGGGTGGCCCTGGGCCGCAGGGTCATGGAGTTCGTGAACGAGGAGTCCCGTAACGCTTCGGAGAAGCTGGCCGAGACCCGGGGCACCTTCCCGGCGTGGGAGGCGTCCATCTGGGGACCCGAGGGCAAGGCCGCCACCCGCCCCGACGGAAGCCGGGTCCGGGAGGCGCGGGCGCTGCGCAACTGCAACCTCACCACCGTGGCGCCCACGGGGACCATCTCCATCTTCGCCGGGTGCTCCAGCGGCATCGAGCCCCTCTTCGCCGTGGCCTTCATGCGCAACCAGGCCGGGGCCCTCATGCCCGACGTGAACCCCGACTTCGTGGCGCTGGCCAAGGACCAGGGCTGGTACTCCGAAGACCTCATGGAGCGGATCGCCGCCGAGGGCCACATCCACTTCGACGAGGTGCCGGACGAGGTCCAGGCCACCTTCGTCACGGCCCACGACATCACGCCGGAGTGGCACGTGCGCATGCAGGGGGCCTTCCAGGAGCACACCGACTCGGCCATCTCCAAGACCACCAACTTCCCCAGGGAGGCCAAGGAGGAGGACGTCCGGGAGATCTACGAGTTGGCTTATCAGCTCGGCGCCAAGGGCGTGACGGTCTACCGGGACGGATCCCGTGAGGGACAGGTCCTCTCCACCGGGAAGACCGCCCAGACCGTCGCGGACGCCGCCGCGGATCCCGCCGATGTGGCTCGGGTCGGGGAGCTGGAAGTGGCCCTGGCCGACGCCCGGGAGAAGATCCACGCGCTCCGGGGCGAGCTGGAGGAGTGGGAGTCCAAGGCCCTGGACCGGGACCTGAGCGCCGCGGCCCAGCGCCACAAGCGGCAGCGTCCGGCCATGCTCAAGGGACGCACGGTGCGCATGAACTCCCCCCTGGGCGACATGTACGTCACCATCAACGAGGACGAGAAGGGGCGGCCCTTCGAGGTCTTCGTGACCCTGGGCAAGGCCGGGGGCGCGGCCACCGCCGACGCCGAGGCCATCGGCCGTCTGGCTTCCATGGCCCTGCGCTCCGGGATCCCCATCACCCGGGTCAAGGAGCAGCTGCGGGGGATCTCCTGCGACCGGGCCGTGGGCGTGGGACCGAACAAGGTCCTCTCCGCGCCGGACGCCATCGGGCAGGCCATCGAGCGCTACCTGGAGGAGAAGGAGGGCGTGCAGGCCGATCTGCTCATGGAAGTGCCCGCGCCGGCCACCGCGGCCGGAGCCCAGCCCGCCCCGCTGGCCCAGTCCGGGTCCGGGGGCAAGGCCAACTTCCTGGGGGCGTGCCCCGAGTGCGGCGCCGGGCAACTGGCCTACGAGGAGGGATGCATGAAGTGCCACGTGTGCGGGTACAGCGAGTGCGGCTGATCCGCCGATGAGCTGACCCGCCGGACCCGGGTCACCGGGTCAACGGGCGGCCAGGCCCGGTTCAGGGCCACCCGTCCGCGCGCTCGCCCCGGTGCCCGCCGCCGGGGGACGCGAAAAGAGGGGGCCGACGGCATCGCGCCGTTCGGCCCCCTCGGCTTTTCGGGGATGGCGCGCCCGTCCCGGCTGCGCCCCGGCACCTGGAAGGGCCGGTCAGTTCCCTCCCGCGCCGTCCTCGTTCATCACGCTGGCCCGGTAGTCCAGGGGCGGCGCCCGGTCC